>CAVOPD010000014.1:0-159075 GCA_963697745.1 uncultured Acidobacteriota bacterium
ATAGCCTTGACGAGTTTGCGCGGGGATCTTGCATCGGGGCACGTGATGCGTCACGGTCCCTTCATCGGCACGGCGGGGTGGTCCATTCCGCGCCTGCTGTCTCCCGGATTTCCTGGAGAAGGGACCCACCTTCAGCGCTACGCACGGCTGCTGCGCTGCACGGAAATCAACTCCTCGTTCCATCGTCCGCATGCTGCAGCGACCTACGCGAGGTGGGCAGCCTCCACGCCTGAGGACTTTCGGTTCTGCGTCAAGATTCCGCGCACGATCACGCACGACCTGAAACTGAGCCGCACGCGGGCCCCGCTCCAGCGCTTCCTCGACGAAAGTGCGGGACTCGGTCTCAAGCGGGGACCTTTGCTGCTGCAACTGCCCCCGTCGCTGGCGTTCGACCGTCCCGTGGCGGGGCGGTTCTTCCAGCTGCTCAGAGGCCTGTACGATGGCGCTCTGGTGTGCGAACCTCGCCATCCATCGTGGTTCCTGCAGCCGGCCGATTCGCTTCTCGTCGCACACCGTGTCGCGCGTGTCGCGGCGGACCCGACACCAGCTCCTGGCGGCGCCAGCCCAGGCGGTTGGCCCGGTTTCGCATACTTCCGCCTGCATGGATCACCGCGAAAGTACTGGTCCGCCTACGCGCCGGACTATCTCGCGTGGCTTGCGGACGCGCTACGGCAGGGTTCGGAGGCGGAGTGCTGGTGCCTGTTCGACAACACGGCGAGCGGGGCGGCACTGGAGAATGCCTGGGATCTGCACCAGCTGATGCACGGTGGTGTCAGGTCGAGTACGGCCTCACATCTGCAATAGCTCGAGGGAGGAGGTTGAACAATGGGTTCTGTGAACGCGGCTCGCGCCTCGATGCTGGCGCTCCTGGTGATGGTTCTGTCCGCCTCGAGCGGGTGTGCGGCAGTCGAGGGTATCTTCAAGGCCGGTGTCGGCGTCGGGATCTTCATGGCTGTCGTGGTGGTAGGCCTGGTGGTGTTCCTCTTCACCAGGGTCGCGAGTCGATAGCGCAACGTGACGACGTTGTGACCAGACGTGAGGATCCGTTGTGACCATCTGACCACGACGAGCCGTTGTCGTGGCACACTCTCCGTTCGAGGGCGATTGTCGTGAACCGACGCGTGCTTGCATTCGTGCTGCTTGCTGGTGGTCTGCTGTTCGGCGGCCTGTTCCTGATCACCGGGAGGACCCCGCGGCCGCGCTCCGGCCGATCCCGTGGCCAGTGCGCCACCTCCCGTGGAAGCGCCCCCGGTCGCGCCGCGTGACACCCGCCCGGAACCGGGGGCAAAAGCGCCAACCGAAGCGCCTCGACCTGCGGCCCCGACGCGTCGACCTGCCGCGCCCGCTCGGTCACCCGCTGCCCCGGTTGACGCCGCCACCGCGCCCACACGCGACGGGGCGATGGTGCAGATCGAGGTGGACGTGCCTGACGCGCAGGTGTTCGTGGACCGCGTCTTCATCGGCAAGGCGCCGCTCACGACCACTGACGTCAAAGTCGGATCGCATCGGCTCAACGTGTCCGCCGCCGGTTATGAGGGAGTGGCGCAGCCGCTCGAGGTGAAGCCGGGCATGCAGCAGGTGGTCGTCAAGTTGCGCGAGGTGCGGCTCGATGCGAGCCTCGACGTGGTGCACAAACACCGGATGGGCTCCTGTACCGGGCGGCTGATCGCGACGCGCGAAGGGCCTGCGCTACGACACGACGGAGAAGAACGACAGCTTCAACACTGGCCTGGTGGATCTCGACGAGTTCGAGGTGGACTACCTGAAGAAGAACCTGCGCATCAAGCTGAAGCAGGGCAAGACCTACGACTTCACCGATCCGGAGGGCAACGCCGACCACCTGTTCGTCTTTCACCGCGACGTGGCCAAGGCGCGGGAACGGCTGAAAAAAGGCGACACGCCGGCCAGCGAGTAGTCCGCGCTACATCAGTCCCGCGTGAATGCGGCGGACAGTGCTGCTGAGCCGCCGAGTCGGCTCCAGCGGTGCTGCGACCGCAAATTCTAGTTCGCGCGCGCCAGTTGTCCCCGCGCCGCTCCGCCGCTGTTGAGCGTCGTGTGCACGTTGAAGTAGAAGCCTGCCGGTCCGTTGATGATCGTCTGCGCGAGCGCCGGGTCCACGGTGATGCCAGCTTTTCGTGAAGGTCCCCGCGCCGGTTGACGTCAGCACGACCTCACCATTCAACAGCCCCGTGTTGACGACAATGCTGCCGTTCGTGCCCGCGGGCGGCCTGGTGAATGTGTGCGCCGGTCAAGGTCGTGTTGGCGGGAAATCCTGACAGCGTCACGACGAAGTCGGCGGTGGCCGCCGTGATGTTGCCGGCCGCGGTCTGGGTGGTGTTGAACGTGACAGAGACGGTTCCGGTGCCGCTCTGATCGGCGTTGATGATGGCCGGCACCTCGTTGGTCGGCGAGAGGATGGCGCGTGAACCGCGGCGCGGTCGTCGCTGACGGGGACGTCGTCGAGTCGTCGCAGCCGGCGGCGGCGAGGCCAAGGACCAGGGCAACACAGAAGAGGCGATATGGCATCAGTGAATCCTCCAGAGACAGGTCAAAAGACCTAGCGTGATTTCGCCAGTGATGGCGACCGTCGTAGCAGCGCGGCGTTGCGCCTGAGTTCCGACGATCAGCATAGGGCGCGGTGACGCGGAGCAAGGCGACGGCCACCTCAGTTTGCTGGCATTTGCTCCTGCGGCGGACATCCTCCGGTTACCGCGCGCGTAAGACGCTTACCGCCGTCGTTCCAGGAGTCACAGCGTATCGAGATGAACTGCACGGCGATCGCTCGGCAACCAGCGGCAGCCCGATTGCACCGCCAGTCCGGCTTGCGTCGCTCTCGCCTGCGTCCCTCTCTCACGGCTCTGGCCTGGCTGGTCGCGGCCGCGTTCTCGCCGCCCGCGTTCGCACAGGAGCCGCCAACCCCACCACATCATCACGAGATGTCGCCTTCCGGCGAGGGCGGCTGGACAGTGGTCCGGGGATGCCAACGTGTTTGTGGGCTACAACTACCAGGATCGGAAGTTCGCCGACTTCACGCGCTGGGAGTCGCAGAACTGGGTCGATGGGCAGCGCCGATCATGCGCTCGGGCGCGGACAGCTGCGGCTCGAGACGATGCTCTCGCTGGAGCCGTTCACGGTTCGCGGCCAGGGTTCGCCGCAGTTGTTCCAGACCGGCGAGAGCTACCGGCAGACCCCCCTCGTCAACTACCAGCATCCGCACGACCTGCTGATGGAGATCGGCGCCACTTACAAGGTCGCCGGCGCCGGAGGCGGAGCGTTTATCGGCGCTGACCTGGTCGGTGCTCCGACGCTGGGACCGACCCCTTTCATGCACCGCGAGTCCGCCCGCGACAATCCACAGGTTCCCCTGACGCATCACTTCCTGGATTCGACGCACATTTCGTATGGCGTCGTGCGGGGTGGGGCGTCGCGCGCGTCAGTCACGATCGAGGCCTCGGCTTTCCGCGGTGCCGAGCCCGACGACCATCGCACGAATCTCGAGCAGCCGCACCTGGATTCGTGGGCCGCGCGCGTGCGGTACGACCGCGGTGCCTGGCACGCGCAGGTGTCCGGCGGCCATCTGCATCAGCCCGAGTGGTACGAACCGTACGACGTGACGCGAATCACCGCGTCGGTCGGTTTCGAAGGAACGGTGGCGTCCCGGCCGCTCAACGTCGACATTGGCGTGGGGTGGCAACCGCGAATTCAATGGATACAACGGAAACGCCGACGGCGAGCTGCTGGAATGGGATTTCCGGCCAGGCCGGCGGTCAACGCTGTACGGTCGCGCGGAGCTCGCCGACAAGGAGCTTTTCGGACTTGGCGTTCATCCGAAGGGGTTCTCGCATCCGCACGTGTTCTATACGATTGCGGCGTTCACCACCGGCTACATCTTCGACCTGGCGCCGCGGTCCTGGGGGCGGGTCGGCGTCGGTGCGGACGCGACGATGTTCCAGATGCCGCCGGACTTCTTCCGTTGTACGGCGGCTCCAGCTCGTATCACGTGTTCCTGCGCTGGCGGCCCAGCGTCGCCGCGGCGCACGTGCACTGAGGGCGGGACGCCGTACCCTGCACTGAGCGCGCGACGCCAACCGCGTGTGCAGCGGCGAATGCTGCCGTGCAGCCGCGCTCAGGACGCCGACGGCAGCCGCACGGTGAAAACGGTGCCGGCGCCCGGCTCCGACGTCAACGCAATCGACCCGCCCAGCGCGTCGATGCATTCCCTCACGATCGACAGACCTAGTCCCAGCCCGCCAGACCCGGGTCCGGAGTCGTGCTGCGGGTCGCCTCGGAAGAAACGCTCGAAGACCAGTTCCCGCTGCGCATCATCGATGCCGATGCCATTGTCGCGGACCTGGATGACGACGGTGTCCGAGGAGGGATCGACGCGCTCGACGGCGACGATCCGCTCGGCTTTGGCCGGGTCGCTGTACTTGATCGCGTTGGACATCAGGTTCATCAGGACGAGTTCGGCCCGTGCGACGTCGATGTTCACGGAGCCCAGTTCGGGATCCACGTGCAGGGTGACTCCACGCGCATCAGCCATCTCCCGCAGCTGCCGTCGCCACGTCGCCGGCGACCGCGCGTGAGATCGGCTTTCTGAATCTGTGCGTTGTCGTCCTCCTCGCGCAGTCGAGACACGCCTTCGAGCTGGCGGGTGAGTTCAACCAGTCGTGAGACGTTCCGCTCGAGGACGGCGACGGTACGCGCAGGCACCGGTTCATCAGCGGTGCGGCGCATCGTGATCAGCGACACCGCCGCCTGCAGCGCCGTGAGAGGCTGGCGCAGTTCGTGGCTGACCAGGCGATTGAAGCTTTCGAGGCGATCGGTCTGCCTGGCGATCGTCTCCGTGTACGTGGCGATGAAGGTATCGACCGTGGTCTGCTCGAGCACGCTCACGGCCATGTGCAGCCGCGTCAGCAGCGCCATCGCTTCGACCGGCGAAGGCTGGAGCCCGAGGCGCTCGGTCTCTTCCTGAACGAACGCGGCCAGAATGTTCCCGAGCAGCTGGTATTCACGCAGCAGTTGGTGGACCGACGCCCGTTGCCCGTGACGCAGCTCGCCCAGTTCCATGGCCTTGCTGACGACCGCGGAGTTGCCCTGTATCGCCTGATCTTCCGGGACCCGGAGGTACTCGGCCAGCTCGGTGATCAGCGTAGGAATGTGATCGAGGAGCTGGTCGCTGGGGAAGATCTCGATGACTTCGACCGGCAACAGCACGACGAGCCGCTCGAGCCAGCGTTGAGCAAGCCCGCGACTCTGCGCGCGGAGCTGTGCCGCGATGGCATCGGCGAAGTTGGTTGACGTGAGTCCGGACACGACACACTCCTGACCCGGCAGGATCAGCGTCTGGTTGACGGGCGCAGAAACGGGTTGAGTGGAGGGGTCATCGTAACATTTGGAGCCCAGCCGAGTCGCGTCTGTTTCCATATGGAAACGAGTCGGAATGCTGGCGTTGATGAGTAACGGTTTTCGGCATGAGTGTCGATAACCGTAACGGGAGAGCTGCGAGTGCGCTCCCGGCCAGGCCCAACTTCGACTCAGCTGCAGGATGACGTGTGATGTGGAGAGTAGTCGGTCTCGTCTTGATATTGCTGTGTACGGCGCTGGGACCTTCGGACGCGTCGGCTCAGGTGCGGCCCGGCAGCGCCCGGCCCGGTCAGGTAGAGCGCCAGGTGGAGAGGCCTCCGGTACCCACCGCGCAGTCGGGACCCATTGCCATCCCCGAGACCACGCAGACGCCGCCGGCGAATGCCGCTGATATCCGGTTTCAGCTGACGCAGATGACCGTCGACGGCGTGAGCGTGTATCCGGCAGACGCGGTGCGTCGGACCTATGCCGACGCCCTCCAGCGCGAAGTGACGCTGGCTGACATCTACAAAATTGTCGATTCGCTGACAGCGCGCTACCGCAACGACGGCTACATTCTTTCGCAGGTCGTCGTTCCGGCCCAGTCGGTGGAACACGGCGTGATCCGGCTGCAGGCCATCGAAGGCTATATCGCCGACGTACGTGTCGAGGGCGGCGACGCCGACCTTCGCGCGCGGGTCGGCAGGTACGGCCAGAAGATCCGCGCGATCCGTCCGCTGACCGCGGCAGCGCTCGAGCGCTACGTGTTGCTGCTCAACGACCTCCCTGGCGTGCGGGTGCGTGCCGTGCTCGCGCCGGCCAGCACGCCGGGCGCGTCGGAACTCGTGCTCCAGGTGTCGCAGCACGCCGTGCAGGCGGGATTCAGCGCCGACAGCCGCGGCAGTACGGCGCAAGGCCGCCAGCGGTTGTTCGGCGATATCGACGGCCACTCGTTGCTTGGTGGCGCATCACTGACCGAATTGAGAACCGTGACGACCGGCGATCCGGAACTGGTCTACGTCGGACTGGCTCACGATCAGTGGCTTGGCGCCGAAGGCGACAAGGTGAGCGTGTCCGGGCAGCTACGTGTACTCCCGGCCGCAGGAACTGTCGTTCATCCCGTTGGAGTTCACGAGCGACTCCCAGACGCTCACGTTCACCTATTCGCATCCGCTCGTTCGAAGACGCGCCACGAATCTGTACTTGCGTGCGGCGCTGACGGCGTTCAACAGCACGAGCTCCGTCTTCGGGATCAAGGACACCGCCGACCGCGTCCGCGCCCTGCGGCTCGGCGTCACCTACGACGCCGGTGACGCGTTTGGCGGCGTGAACATCGCCGATTTCGAATTCAGCCAGGGGATCCCCGGTCTGGGTGCGTCGGCCGCGGGGGATGAGTACCTGTCGCGGCAGGCTGGCCGCACCGACTTCCGCCGGGCGGCGCTGTATGCCGCGCGCATGCAGTCTCTTCCAGCGAGCTGGTCGGTGCTGGTGGGCGTGAACGCCCAGTACGCGTTCACCGATCTCCTCTCACCCGAGTTGTTCAGTTTCGGCGGCGAGCAGTTCGGCCGCGGATACGACTTCGCGCAACTGCTGAACGATCACGGGGCGGCGATCAAGCTGGACCTCCGCTACAGCCATACGTGGCAGCACGGATCCGGGAACCTGACGCCGACGCTGATGCCGTACGGCTTCGTGGACGCGGGCCAGGTCTGGCAGCGCACGCCGTTTCCCGGCATCGACTCGACCCAATCGGCCGTATCAGCGGGAGTCGGCGCTTCGCTGAATCTCGGTGGCCGACTCTCGAGTTTCGTCGAATTCGCCAGACCCCTGACCAGCGTCTTCGGAGACGGTGACGCGCGGGACGGTCGAATCTACGCCGGCATTTCCATTCAATAGGACAGGATGACTCGCGTGACGACGAACCGTTCCGTAACTTTCTTCCGCCATTTCAGCGCGTGCGCCAAGGCGCGCGAAGGCAGTGCTCGTCGGGTTGCTGTCGTTTGGAACCGCCACCGCCGGTGTGCAGGCGCAGGGCCCTGCGGGCGGCGTCGTGCGGGCCGGCGACGCGCGCATCGACACAGAACGGCGGGTCGACACGCATCGAGCAGTTCAGCGACCGCGCGATCATCGACTGGCGGAGCTTTGGCATTGGCGCCGCCGACCAGGTCATCTTCCTGCAGCCGTCCGCGCAGGCGGCCACCCTCAACCGCGTCACCGGTGAACAGGCGTCGGTGATCCTCGGACGTCTTGACGCCAATGGTCAGGTATTCCTGATCAACCCGAACGGCATCGTGTTCGGCGGGGGCGCGCAGGTCAACGTCGCAAGCCTGATCGCCAGCACGTCCAACATCAGCAACGACGAATTTTCTCTCCGGGCAGCTGGTGTTCGATCAACCAGGCCGGCCCGGTGCCGGCGTCTTCAACGCAGGCACGATTACGGCGAGAGAAGGCGGGCTGGTCGCCCTCGTCGCGCCGCACGTGCGCAACGACGGTGTGATCGTGGCGCGCCTGGGAAGGGTCGCGCTTGGCGCCGCCGACACCTTCACCGTGGATCTCTATGGCGACGCGCTGATCAACCTCGCCTTGAGCGATGTTCACGCCGGTGAACTTCGCGAACTCAACGGCGAGCCAGTGACCAGCCTCGTCGCGAATGCCGGCCGCATCGACGCGTCTGGTGGCCAGGCCGTGCTGATGACCGCGCGCACGGCGAAGAACGTGCTCGACAGCCTGATCAACATGAGCGGGACGATCAAGGCGGACACGGCGGTGGAGCAGGGCGGACGCATTCTGCTGCTCGGCGAGGGCGGCAGGGTGGATGTCAGCGGCGCGCTGTCGGCCCAGGGCGCGACCGGCGGCTCGGTCCAGGTCCTCGGAGGCCAGGTGCACCTGGCGTCGACCGCGGCTCTCGATGCCAGCGGCGTCGCGGGCGGCGGGACCATCGAGGTCGGTGGCGCCTGGCAGGGCAGGGGCGACACCTACAGGGCGGAGCAGACCACGATCGATCGCGGCGCCAGCCTGCAGGCGAATGCCACCGGGCGGGGCGACGGCGGTCAGGTTGTCGTCTGGTCCGACGGGCACACGGCGTTTGCCGGCACGGTCGAAGCGCGGGGCGCCGCCACCGCCGGCAACGGTGGCCGCATGGAAGTCTCTGGCAAGCGCACGCTTGATTTTCAGGGCAGCGCCGATGCCTCAGCGGCATCGGGCGTGGGCGGCTCGCTGCTGCTCGATCCCGCCAATCTCGAGATCGGTATCAGCGAGGCCAGCATCATCACGCGCGTGCTGCGCACGGGCACCAGCACCACGCTCGCGGCGGATGTCGACATCAACGTGAACTCGGCCATCTTACGGCGGCGATCGGAACACTGGGGGCGGGCTGACGATGGCCGCCGGCAGGGACATCAACGTCAATGATTTCGTCGTCACCAACGACGGCGCGGTGAACCTGCTCGCATCGCAGGGCACGGTGAACATCGCACCGGGAAAGGCGGTGTTCGCGGGAACGGCGCCGATTACCGTCAGTTCCGGCGGTACGCTGCACACCGGCGCGCTGGTCAGTGGCGGGGCGCTGTCGATCGCGTCCACAGCCGGATCGGTCGCCATCGACGCGTCCATCGACGGGCACACGGGTCCGATCAGCATCCGCGCCGCGGGCGCCGTCGACATCAACCAGCCGATCGTCAACCTGGTCTCTGGCGCGGGGCTCGACGTGTCCGCCGGCACCGATATCAACGTGAACGCGCCGGTGGATGGCCGCGGCGGTGTCGAGGGCGGCGCAGTCACGATGACGGCCAGCCGCGACGTCAACGTGAATCAGGCTGTCGTCGCCAACAACGGCGATGTGTCGCTGCGTGCGACCAACGGAGCGCTGAACGTGGCTTCGGAGGCGGTGACGCTGTCGGGAACGGGCTCGGTCACGCTCACGGCCCGCGGCGACATCTCGACCGGTGCGACGAGCGGCGGCGCGCTCTCGATCGCCTCGACGGCTGGTTCCGTCGCCGTCAACGGCCTGATCGACTCGGTGACCGGCGATACGCGGATCAACGCGGCGACCGACGTCACCGTCAATCAACCCATTGTCAACGGGCAGAGCGGGAGCGCACTCAGTGGTGGACGCGGGCCGCGACGTGAGTGTCAACGCCATTATCGACGGACGCGGCGGTGCGGCCGGCGGTGCCGTCACGCTGAACGCATCGCGCAATCTCAGCGTCAATGAGTCGCTGCTGACCAACAACGGCTCGATCGGTCTGACGGCAACCAGCGGCGCCGCGACGGTAGCAGCCGGGAAGGGCCTCGTGTCCGGAACGGCGCCGATCACCATGCGTTCGTCGGGAGACCTCACGACGGGGTCGATCAGCGGCGGCTCGTTGTCGGCCACTTCCACTGGCGGGTCCGTGCGGATCAACGGCGTGATCGACGGGAGCACCGGCCGGGTCGATCTCCGCGCGGCCAGTGACGTGAGCATCAATCAGCCGGTGCTGAACCTCCGCACGGGCACGCCGCTGAACGTGACGGCCGGCCGCGACATCCTCGTCAATGCGCAGATCGACGGGCGCAACGGGGCGAGCGGCGGAGCGGTATCGCTGAACGCCTCGCGCGACGTCGCGATCAACAGCGCAGTGGTGACCGGCAACGGGGCCATCGGCATCACCGCCGCTACCGGCGCCGCGACGATGGCGGCGGGCACGACGCTGTTCTCGGGGACCGCACCGATTGCCGTGACGGCCGCCAGCGACGTCACGACACGCGGCATGAGCGGCGGGTCGCTCTCTGCCACATCGACGGCTGGGTCAGTGACCGTCAACGAGGTCATCGATGGCAGCACGGGGCGGGTCGACCTGAACGCTGCCCGCGACGTGAACATCAACGCGGCGGTGCTGAACACGCGCAGCGGTGCATCGTTCACCGCATCGGCGGGCCAGAACGTCAACGTGAACGCCGTCGTGGACGGCCGGGGCGGGGTACCGGGCGGCGCCGTCGCGTTGACGGCAAACGGCAACGTGAACGTGAACCAGGCAGTCGTCACCAGCAACGGTGCCGTCACGCTCGCCGCCAGCAACGGAGCCATCAACGTGGCTCCGGGCGCGTCGATGCAGGCCGGGACGGGTGCGGTTGCCCTCGCGGCGCGCGATACGATCACGACAGGGCCAATCAGCGGCGGCAGCCTCACCATTGCATCGGCCGCCGGGTCGGTTGCCGTCAACGGGCTGATCGACGCCGGCACGGGCGCGACCCGCATCACTGCCGGCGCCGACGTCAACGTGAACCAGTCGATCCTGAACGGGCAGAGCGGGGCCTCGCTCGACGTCAGTGCGGGCCGCGACGTGAACCTCAACGCGGTGATCGACGGACGGGGCGGCATCGCCGGAGGCGCCGTGACCCTGGACGCCACGCGCAACGTGAACCTCAACGAATCGGTGCTGACGAAGGACGGCGCCATCGGCCTCACCGCTGCCACCGGCAGCGTCACCGTGGCGGCAGGCAAGGGCACATTCGCCGGCAGTGGGCCGATCGCGATGCAGTCGGCAGGCGACCTCACCATCGGTTCAGTCAGCGGCGGCTCGGTGTCGGCGACGTCCACCGCCGGGTCGGTGCTCGTCAACGGCGTGATCGATGGAGCGACCGGTCGCGCGGATCTGACGGCAGCAACTGATGTCGTGATCAACCAGCCGGTGCTGAACCTGCGCACCGGCGCTGCCTTGAACGCCGCGGCCGGACACGACGTCGTTGTGAACGCACTGATCGACGGTCGCGGCGGCGCTCCCGGTGGTGCCGTGTCGCTCACGGCCGCTCATGACGTCGTGATCAATAAATCCGTCCTCACGAACGACGGCTCCATCGGCATCTCCGCGTCGGGTGGCGCCGCGACGATGGCGGAGGGAACCGCGCTGGCGTCCGGCAGCGCACCGATTGTCGTGCGGGCCGGCGGCGACCTGACGACGGCAGGGGTCAGCGGTGGGTCGCTGACGGCGACCTCGAACGCCGGGTCGATTGCGATCAATGGCGTGATCGATTCCAGCACGGGAGGAGTCGAGTTGAACGCCGCGCGCGACGTGAACATCAACCAGCCGGTTCTGAACCTTCGCACCGGTTCGTCGCTGACCGCATTCGCCGGCGGCAACATCAACGTCAACGCCCAGATCGACGCGACGACCGGTCTGGCGAACGGCAGCGTGGACCTCACAGCCAACCGCGACCTCAACGTCAATTCTGCGATTACCACGCGCGACGGTGCCATCCGGCTCTCGTCCACCAATGGCGCCGCCACGGTCGCGTCGTCCGCGGGTCTGTTCGCTGGCGCGGGCGCCATCGCCCTTGATGCACTCGGGAACGTCACCACCGGCACGTTGAGCGGCGGGCCGATCACGGTCGCCTCGCGAGCCGGCGCCACTGTCGTGAGCGGACCTATCAGTGGCAACGGCGGCGCGATGGCGATTTCCGCGGCAACGCAGGTGGACATCAACAGCGCGATCACCAACCCGGGAATCGTGTCGCCGCTGGCCATCACGGCGGGCACCGACATCAACGTGAATGCTGCCGTGGGCCGGACTGCCGCGGGAACGCCGAGCAGCGACGTGACCTTGACGGCCGGCCAGAACGTGCGCCTGAACGACAGCATCGTGAGCGAGAACGGAGCGATCAGCCTGACAGCGCAGACCGGCGCGATCACCGCCGCGGCGGGAGAAGGGCTGTTTGCCGGTTCCGGAGCAATTTCGGTGCAGTCAGGACAGACGCTGTCGACCGGGATCACGGCAACGACCGGCGCGCTCACGCTGCGGTCCACGGCCGGGTCCGTCAATGTGGACTCCGCGATCAGCGGCAGCACCGGCGCGGTCACCATTGCGGCCGCCAACGACGTCAACGTGAATCAGGCCATCGCCAATCCACGAGCCGACGCGCTGTTGACCGTGACGGCGGGGAACAACATCAACGTGAATGCTGCCATCGACGGCCAGGATGATGCGCTCGCGGGACCGAGCGGCGGCGTGACGCTCTTGGCCGGCAACGCTGTCGCCCTCAACCAGAGCATCGTCAGCGTCGACGCTCCGATTTCGGTCACCGCGCAAGCGGGTACCGTTGCGACGGCGGCGGGTCAGGGTCTGTATGCCGGGAGCGGGACGATCTCTGTTACCTCGGGCGCAACGCTTGATACCGGCCTCACGTCCACGACCGGTGCCCTGAACCTGCATTCAACGAACGGCAACGTGAACGTGAACACCGCTGTTGACGACGGAACGGGCGCCGTGGACATCCGCGCCGGTGCTGACGTGAACATCAATCAGCCGATCACCAACTTGAGGAGCGGTGCCGACCTGACGGTGTCCGCGGGCCACGACATCAACGTGCTCGCGCAGGTCGACGGTCGCGGCTTCATACCTGGATCCCCCATCACTTACCCAAGCGCCCCCGGCGGCGCCGTGACGATGACCGCCGGCAATAACCTCGCGGTCACCAGGTCCATCGCCACCAACGACGGCGCGGTCACCCTCACCGCCGTCGCCGGAGCGGTGAGCGTCCCGATGGGGGTCGAGACCGGCATTCTCACGCCGATGGAGTGGATCGTGTCGGCGGGAAATGCACCGATCACCGTCAGTAGCGGAGCCAGTTTCTCGCTCGACTCTCCGATGGTGACTACCGGATCGCTCGACATCACGTCGACCGGGGGCAGCGTGAATATCGCAGCGCCCATCAGTGACGCGACCGGTGAGGTCACCATCACCGCGGCCGATGCCATCACGGTCCGGCATCAGGTGAAGAGCGACAATCAGCCGATCACGCTCAACGCGGGCGCCGGTGGCATTACGGTGTTTCCCATCGTCGATTACGACCAGACGCTGACGTCGCCGGTGAACAGCGGCAGCGCCAACCTGACCCTGAATTCCGTCGGTGACGTGTCGATTCTCGATGGCAGAGGCATCTCGTCGTCTGCGACGGTGACGATCGACACGCGAGGTCAGATCGTGACGGGAAGTATCGGCTACAGCGTGTTCACGAGCGGCCTGCGCCCGCAATCGGTGATGCTCAATGCGGACGACGGCATCCAGTCGTTCTTTCACCGGTTATGTCGGTTCGGTCGACGCGCGATCGTCTGGTGGATCGATCACGATGAATGTCACCGCGCCAGACAAGGTGCGCATCACGACCGGCACGCCGGGCACCCTCGACTGTCCAACCTGCGATATCTACCTGACCAGCGGCGCCATCGATACGTCGCTTGGTCCGGACGTGGCCCTGAACGCCGGCGGCTCGATCACGCTCCCGGCATTCAAGACGACCGGCAGCGTAGATCTCATTGCGCGAAGCGGCGACCTCAACCTTGATCACGCGTTCGTATACGACGGCCTCGTGGGGTCGGCCGGGAGAGACGTCAATCTGAACAGTCTGTTCTGGACAGTCGGGGGCTCGCTGTCCCTGTCGGCCGGTCGTGACTTCGTCACCACGGCCAGCGTCTCCCATTCACATGTCGAATGGAGAGAGCCTGTCGCTGGCCGCCAACCGGAATCTGACGCTGTTCCTGATCGAGACCCTCGGCGCGGTAAGCCTCACGGCCACCACCGGCAACATCACGCTCAACAACGATATCGGGCCGCACATCATCAACAACACGGGTCAGACGGACTTCAACCCAGATGACAAGGGCGTGGCGTCGTTGACCATCTCGGCACCGGCGAACACGTCAGCGATCACGATGCAGGGCGCACGCGCCGAAGGCGACGTCGTGATCGCCACCGGCGGCACCCTGACCGCGGCCAAGCAGATCACGTCGGTGAACGGGACGGTGTCGATCTTCGCCGGCGGCGGAGCGAATCTGTCGAGTGTTCCGATCGGCGACCAGAATCAGATACTGCTGCCTGGATCCGTCTCGCCGGTCGTCGCACCCGGCCCGAGAGCGAACCTGCCCACCGCGCCCGGTCTGGCCGGCAACGGACCCGCCGGGGCGCCGATCTTTGCCGAGATTCCGGTGGCGGTCGCCGACCAGGCGGTCGGGGCTGTCATCTCGCCCGCCGCGGCGAGCGGCGCGATCGTGCTTCCTGGTTCATCCGGCGGGCCCGGTGCGCCCGCACTCGCCGCAGGCTCGGTTGCCGCGCCAGGCCCATCGGTGGGCGCGACGGGCACACCTCCAGGCACCGCAGCCGCGCCGGGCTCGACGCCCGACCGCGACCGGAACGGCGACCCGACCTGCAACTGCTCCCGGCTCGGTCGCCGCAGCCAGCGGCTCGTCCGACCCCGTCACCGCTGACACAGCGAGCGCCCTGCGCACCGCCGGTCAGGCCTGTGGCGAGGAGAGCGGAACGGGCGACGCAACCGGTCTGGCCGCCGTCGTCCCCGCGAATACGACGGCCGCTTCCGATCAGAAGAACCCGTCGTGCCCGCCGGCAGAACCCGCGGCCCAGCCATGACGGCGAGGGTAAAGATCCTTGTCGCGGCGATCGTCGGCTGCAGTGCGCTGGCCGGGATGCCGAACGCGGTTGCTGGCCAGACTGTCGATCCGATCCTGCGCGTCGAGACGGGCATGCACACCACCCTGATCCGTCGGGTGGTGGTCGATGCCGCGCGCAATCGTCTGATCACCGCGTCGGACGACAAGACGATCCGCGTCTGGCAGATGCCCGAGGCGCGTCTGCGTGAAGGTCCTCCGCGTGCCGATCGACAGCGGGCATGAAGGGCAGCTGTTCGGACTCGCTGTCTCACCCGACGGGCAAACGGTCGCGGCGGGTGGCTGGACCGGATGGGACTGGGAAGGCCAGGGATCCATCTACCTGTTCGACGTCGCCAGCGGCGACCTGGTGAAGCGCTTCGGCGGACTCAACGAAACCATCGGTGCGCTGGCCTGGTCTCCAGACGGGCAGTATCTCGCGGTCGGGTTGCAGGGCCGCGGCGGCTTTCGCGTGCTGCAGGCCGATACCGGCAGCGTCGTAGCCACCGATCCGCAATACGGCGACAAGCTGCAGGACATCGCCTTCAGTCCGCAGGGGCGTATCGTCACCGTGGCGCTCGACGGAATGGTGCGGCTCTACGACAGGACGACGTTCCGCCTGATCGGACGACGCGTCGTTCCCGGCGGCAGCAAGCCGATTTCGATTCGTTATTCTCCCGACGGTGAACTGCTTGCGGTTGGCTACAACGATGCGGCGATCGTGTCGGTCGCCTCGGGCGTCGACCTGTCGCTCCTGTATCAGACAGTCACCGCCGGTATCACCGATCAGGCGAGCTTCACGACGGTCGTGTGGTCGTCCGACGGCAACTTCATCTACGCGGGCGGGGAGCACAGGGGAACAGCGCTGAATCCGCTGTATCGCTGGCCCGACAAGGGGCGCGGCCAGCCCGAACGGATTCCGCTGATGCGGAACCGCATCTCCGAGATCCAGCAGATGCCCGGCGGGTATGTGGCGTTTGCCGCCGAGGACCCCGGCGTCGGCATCGTCGGGCCGGGCGGCGAGGTCGTCGCCTACCGGGGACCCGATATCGTGAACTTCAGCACCGCCCGTACCGACGTTCAGGTGTCAGCGGATGGGACGGTGATTGCCTATCCCCTGACTCACGACGGGAGCGTGCGTCACAGCTTCGCGGCGCTCGGCGGCGGAGATCAGTCGACGCTGGCCGAGCCGGAGGTTCCCGTGTTTCCGCCGCGCCTCTCGGCACCCGGGCTGGAGGTCGCCGACTGGAAGGACGGCTACGCGCCGACGATCAACGGCAGCAAGCCCGAACTCGACGACTACGAGATGTCGCGGTCGTACGCGATCGCACCCGACGGCCGCAGCGTGCTGCTCGGCACCGAGTGGGCTGTTCGACGCCTCGACCTGCAGGCCAGGGAGATCTGGAGCCAGAACCTGCCCTCGGTGGCGTGGAGCGTGAACGTGAGCCGGAACGGCGAGATGGCCATCGCGGCGCTCTCCGACGGCACCGTGCGCTGGTATCGCATGAAGGACGGCAAGGAGATCCTGTCGTACTTTCCGCACGGAACGGCGTGGACTGGATGGCCTGGACGCCGGACGGGTATTACACATCGTCGGTGAACGGCGACAACTTCGTCGGCTGGCACCTCAATCGCGGCCGCGACCTCGCGCCCGATTTCTACCGTGCGGTGCAGTTCGATCGCGTGCTCTATCGTCCTGACGTCGTCGCCGACACGTTCCGGCTGGCGCTCGCCGGATCGCCGAGCACGTCGGCGTCGGTGCGTCAGGCCACGTTCCAGATTTCGCAGCTGCGCGACATCGCGCCGCCGAGACTGCGGCTGGTGCCATCCGCGCTGCAGGGACTCGCGGAAGGGCGGCCGAGGGCGACCCTGCGGCTCGAGGGCGAGAAGAACGCGCTCGACATCCGCGACTACGCCGTGTTCGTCAACGGCATTCCGGTCACGCCGAGCCGGGAACGGACGCTCTCCGGCGCCGATGCCGCGCGGTTCTCGCGCACGGTGGACGTCGACCTGCCGGCGCGTGCGAACGACATCAGGGTGGAAGCGTTCAACGGCGTCTCGATGGGCATTGCTGAAACCCACATCAGCCTCCCCGCTGACGTGCAGCCGTCCACGGTCGCAGGGAAACCTGTATGTGCTGGCCATCGGCGTGAACGCGTTTCCAAAGCTTCCGTCGAACCTGAACCTCGCATTCGCCGCGCAGGATGCCGAGGCGATGGCGGAGGCGCTCGAGACGCGCGGCGTTGGGCCGCTACGCCCACACCTTCGTCAAGGTGTTGTCCGACAGTTCAGCGGTGAAGCCCGATCGCGAGGCGATCCTCGAGGCGCTCTCGTTCGCGCAGCAGGGCGGACCGCGCGACACGGTCGTCATCTTCCTGGCGTCGCACGGCGTCACCGATCAGGCCGGGCAACTACTTCTTCGTGCCGAGCGACGTTGAGCGCCGCGACATCGTCGCCGTCCAACGTGGCGAAACAGGGCGAGTCGCTGGTGCCGTGGACCGCGTTCTTCGACGCGCTGCGCGGCGCGGCGGGCAGGCGCGTCCTGATCGTCGACACGTGTCATGCCGGGCGCGCTGAAGGCAGCTTCGACGCGCACTCGCTCATGAAACGATCCGCCTCGTCGCTGTTTCCGCTGATCGTCGCCTCGAAGGGCGAGGAGAAGTCGCAGGAGTATGCGCCGGCCGGGCACGGGCTGTTCACCTACGCCCTGATGCGATCGCTTGCCCCCGAGGCCGATTCAGACCGCGATTTCATCGTGTCGCTTCAGGAGGCCTTCAAGTTCGCCGCGCCGATCGTCGAGGAACTGCGCGACAAGACGGTGGGCGCACAGACGCCGCAGCTGGTGGTACCCGGCGGTGCTCGGCGACCTGGCGCTCGTCGGGGCCGGTCGATAACCGTGGGCAGCGTCTGAAGTATCCGACGCGCGGCACGGCTGAAGCGCTTCCGCTTTCAGTTCATCGTTGTTCTGGCAGCGATTCTGGTGTCGGAGATCTCATTCCGTGCCGGTGTGCTGGGCACCGCCGAACATATCTATTCCGACCTGTGGCATCGCGTCAGCGGTGTCCGGTACGAGGCGCATCACGCGGCGCTGGTGGTCGTCGACGATCGAGTCGCTGGCCGAACACGGCGACGATCCGATGGTGTTCTGGACGCCGTTGTTCGCCAGAGCCGCGGCGACGCTCGAGACGTGGGCGCCTCGGTCGTCGGAATCGACTTCCTGTTCGCGATTACGCCGGAGGACTGGATCAGCAGACGCAATCTGGCGGGGACCGAGGGCCTGCGCGACTACGACCTCGCGTTCAGGCAGGAGTTGAACAACGGCAAGGTCGTGCTCGTCGGGGCTGTCGGCGCGAGGAGGCTCCGGCGAAGAGGACGGTCTGCTGCTTGCGCATCCCGATTACCTGCTCTCGTTGCCCAACACCGACTTCGTGTCCGGCGTCGGATTCGCCGATCTGACGACCGACCAGGACGGAGGCGTCCGGCGTTACGAGGTCGCGCCGCAGCTGAACCTGCCGGCCGACCTGGCGAGCGGCGCCCCGCGCTACGCACTGGGCGCGCTGCTCGCAGCGCGGGCGGCGGGCGTCGACCCGGCCGCCGGACCTGGCGCCTCGGCAGCCAGAGCATCACCGCCGATCGTGTGAGCACGATCAGCTACACCGGGCCGCCCGGCACCATCCCGCGCGTGTCCCTGTCGCAGGTCCTGGCGGATGGTGCGGCGAACGATCCCGCCGTGCGCGCGCTGCGCGACAAGGTCGTGATCATTGGCGGTGACTTCCGCGGCATGAACGACATCCACTCCACGCCGTACAGTGGACGCCTCATCGCGAACGGCAGCGGGCTGATGGCCGGTGCCGAGATTCAGGCGAACATCGTCGAGACGCTGCTGTCGGGGAAAGCCACCGAGCCTGCGCCCGCGTGGATGCGCTGGCTGCTCTTCTCCACGTTCATCGCCGTCACGACCTGGGGCTACAAGCGGCGCACACCATGGACCGGCCTGGTGGAACTGGCCGGTGCGCTCGCCTTGAGCCTGCTCATCGGGTTTGCGGCGTTCCAGCGATTCTGGCTGTTGCCCTCCGCGAGCCTGCAACTGGGGTTGATGACGGCGTACCTGCTCGCATTCAGCGAGCGCTTGACCAGCGAGGAGCGGGACAAGGCGCGCGTCAAGACGATGTTCAAGGGGTATGTGTCGGACAGCGTGGTCGACATGCTGCTCGGTTCGGAGCGCCGGCTGGACCTGCAGGGTCAGTCGATGCACATCACGGTGCTGTTTTCCGATATTCGCTCGTTCACGACGATCAGCGAGCAGCTGACGGCCCGTGAAACGGTAGAATTCCTCAACGCCTACTTCTCACGGGTGATCACGGTGATTCTCGAGGAGGGCGGCCGGATCGACAAGTTCATCGGGGACGCCGTGATGGCCGAGTTCGGCGTGCCCTATCCGTTCCCGGACCACGCGCATCGTGCGCTGCGTGCGGCGGTCCGCATCCGGAACGGCGCGACAGAGTTCCAGGCCTGGATGCATCAGCGATTTCCCGACCGGCACATTCCGGAGTTCGCCATCGGCGTCGGCGTGCATACCGGCGACGCGGTCGTCGGCAATCTGGGCTCGACGGTCCGGATGGAGTACACCGCGATTGGCGATACCGTCAACGTGGCGTCGCGGCTGGAGGGCGAAACCAAATACCTCAATTGCGTGATCGCCGCCAGCGCGGAAGCGGTCCACGCAGCCGGCGTGAAAGTGGAAACCGGCATCCATGACACCATCCGTGTGAAGGGTCGCGTGGAGCCGGTCGAGGTGTATGAGATTCTCGACATCGGAGTGTAAGAGGAGAGACATGCTGCGAAAGACGTGGATGCTGGTGGTGGTCGTCTGGGGCTTGTCGGGTACCGCGTGGGCACAGACGGCAATGCTGACGCAGGTCACTGGAGAGGTCCGGGTGACGGGCAAGGATGGCGCCCGCGCGGCAGTGCCGTTCCTCAAGGTGAACGAGGGCGACAAGCTGACGCTTGGCGGCAACGCACGCGTGCAGATGGTCTATCTGAAGACCGGCCGCCAGGAGATCTGGAAGGGCAGCGGACAGGTTGACGTCGGAAGCGCAGACGGCCGCAGCTCGTCGCTGAAGGCCGACGCGTCGCAGTTGCCGGCGCTCGTGCTCAAGCAGCTCGCGAAGACGCCTGCCGCTGGGCAGCAGGGGAAGACCGGAATGGTGATGGTGCGGTCACTGGACGATCTGGATGCGCAGGACCGCCTGGCGGACGAGTACAAGACCTTTCGTGCGGCAGCGTCGGCCGACGACGCCACGCCGGAAATCTTCCTGTTGACCGGACTGCTCGAGCTCGGCGCCAACGACGATGCGAGGAAGGTCGTGGAGGATCTGAAGACCAGACAAGGCGCGCAGCCCGCGTTTGCCGCGGTCGTCGCGCACTTCGCGCCGATGATTCCCGCAGCGGCCGCACCGAAGAACTGAGCCGACGGCGGGTTGACCTGCCGTCCGAACGGTTGGGCCGGCGCCACCACACTCACCTTGAAGGCGTCGCCACACTCATTTTGAAGTCGGACCGGTCGAGGATGGCAACCGGATTGCTCCTCGGAGAGTCCGATCAGTGTGTCCATCAAAATCCTCTGCCCGGTCCTCCTGACCCTCGCCGCGTTGTTGAGTGCGTGCTCTTCCGACGCTGAACCCCCGGACGCAGCCCGCTCGGTCGAAGAACCGCTCGATCGCGATGTTCGCGTCGCCAGCGACAACGCGCCGGCGCAGCCGCCGGCAGGCGAGGCCGCACCTGCGGCCCCTGAAGTCGCGATCGCCCGGCCGCTTGTCGGGCCGCTGCGAGTGGTGGACAAGCGGTTCCACGACAACACAGGCCCACGCCGCGTGTTCTTCACGTCGGCCTTTCCGCTGTTACGCGTCTATCATGACGACCCCGCGCGCGGCGACGCGATCATCGACTCGATTGCGCGCGCAGGCTATCAGGGTGTGCGCGTGTTCGCCTACCTCGGGATGTACGCGAACCATCCGGACACGCCTGAGTACACGAAAGACTATTACCACGGCGCGGAGGTCAGCCTGGACGTGGCGAAGGCGACGATCGTGCCGCTCGCGAAGGCGCTGCACGCGAGAGGCCTGCGCCTGCAGCTCTCGGGCGACAATCACTGGCTCGTACCAGACGAGGCGATCGTGCAGCACTGGGCGGCGCTGGCCGATGCGCTGCACGCCGCCGGCCTCGACGAGACGGTCGCCTATATCGACGTCATCAACGAGTACTTCCTGGGCAAGTTCGAGAACGAGCAGCAGGTCGCCTTCTCGCGTCGCGTGATGGAGACGGTCAAGTCGCGCCTCTCCCCCGCGCCGTTGATGTCCCAGGGGTCGCTCAACTCGGAGGCGGCGGCAGATCTGGAACGATCGAGCCAGGTGGGCGAGGTGACCGACATTCACGGCACCCGGCAGCCCTGGGACGAGGCCATCGAACGGGCGCTCGGGCTCGTCTACCAGAACGGCGACTACCGCTCCTGGAAGCTCCCCTTCTGGCAGGGGGAACCGACGGGTCCCGGCGCCTATCTGGCTCAGGACAATCCGAATTTTCTGCTTGGGCTGTACGCCGCGCACGCCTTGAGCGGCCAGGCAAGCGTCTACTTCTGCGGCGCGACCGTGAAGCTCGACGCCCCGCTCGAATCGTGCTGGGGCTTCAACGAACTGCCCCGGCTGCTGTCCCACATCCCCGAAGACATCAGCACCTGGGGCCATGGGCCCGGCGGAGGCTACTGGTGGAGCGATGGGCGGCGCTTCGCCACCCTGGATGTGGAGAACTGGGGTACTGAGCAGCGGGCGGCCATCGCGGACTGGACGATCGTGACGGTCAAGGATGTGACGAAGGGCACCGGCGATATCCCTCGGCCCGCACCCGGTTACATGGTCCGGTTGATCGTCGGCATGTACGCCAGATGAGCAGTTCGCCCCTTTGCGGTGCCCCACATTTGTGTGTCAAAGATGTCCCTGGGCGGCGCACAATGGGCCGCCGTCCTGTTGGGATACCGTGCCAGGCCGAGGTTCGAACTCCTCCGCAGCGCCGGTCCAGGGAGGGCGTGAGGAGCTTTCGCCATGAGACGACTGATCGGCGGCCTGTTTGCGGCGGCGGTGATGGTGGTCGCAGTGGTTCCCGGGGTGTCGCACGCGCAGGGTGCGGACAAGGTCATGAAGGCCACCGGCGTGGTGTCGGCGGTGACGCCCGGCTCGATTTCGGTGAAGGTCAAGGCCGAGGACGTGAAGTTCACGGTCGACAAGGACACCAGCGTGACGGCGAAAGGCGCCACCCACAAGAGCCTGGCGATGCAGGCCGACGGCAAGTCCACCGTGCTGACCGATTTCGTGAAGACTGGCGACACGGTGACCATTGCCTATCACGATATGGGGGCCATGAAGCACGCCGCAGCCATCAACGTCAGCAGCGCGTCGCCGAAGTAGGCACTCGACACCGCGCGAGGGTCCGTCCGGCTCGCCGGCCGGATCCTCTCGCGCCAACCTCCGCACGGACGTCCCCCGACGTTCCTCTCGAACATTCCTGACGAGGCTGCCATGCTCCACAGAACCACGAAGGTCCAGGGCTTCCATCTGCACGCATCCGACGGTCCCATCGGGCACGTTGACGACTTTCTCATGGACGAACGCGACTGGATCGTTCGTTACCTGGTGGTAGACACGAGTAACTGGATCGGGGGAAAGACCGTGCTCGTGTCGACTGCGGCGATCAGCGGGATCGACCCCGAGGCGCGTCGGATCAATGTGTCGCTCACGCGGGAGGTCGTGCAGGGCGGGCCTTCGATGGAGGCGGCAGATATTCCGCTTGCAGAGACGCTGCCGAGTATCTGGATCATGTGACGCGAACGGAACAGCTTGCATGTGTCCGGAGTACCCGGTGTTAATCGGGTGAGCGGCGTCTAAATTGGCAGTGTGAGTTCGACAACGTGCCCGGAAGCGGGGGAGAGATCGCATGCAGGCAGGGTTCAGGACGATGACGATGGCGCTGGCGATGACCTGCGCGTCAGCGGGGTGGCTGCGCGCGCAGGATATGCCCGCCGACTATCAGCAGGTGCTCACCGCGCTCGGCAAGCAAGGCGACTTCAAGGCCAGCGTACTCAAGGTGAACATCCCGAGAAATGACGTCAGCGTGTCCGTGGCCGGCGTCAAGACGCCAACGCCGTTCGGATTCGGCGGCTGGGTGGCGATGACCAAGGGGACCGGCGGCATGGACGTGATGATGGGCGACCTCGTCCTCACCCAGGATGAAGTGAATCCTGTGATGTCCGCGCTCCTCGACAATGGCCTCGAAGTGACGGCGCTGCACAATCATTTCTTCTGGGACGAGCCGCGCATGTTCTACATGCACGTGCACGGTCACGGCAAGGCGGCCGATCTCGCACGGGAAGTGAAGCCGGCGCTCGATTTGATCGGCAAGGGCAGCCCGGCGCCGGCGCCTGCCGCCGCCGCAGCAGCGCCACCCGCCACGATGGATACGGCCAGGCTCGCGCAGATCGTCGGAACGCCTGGTGAGCAGACCGGCGCGGTCTACAAGATCACGGTCGGACGCGACGATCTCAAACTTTCGGAGATGGGCGCGCCGATCAACGCTCGCATGGGACTGAATACGTGGGCCGCGTTCGTCGGCACCAACGACAAGGCCGCGATCGCCGGGGATGTCGCGATGCTGGCGAGCGAAGTGCAGCCGGTGCTGAAGGCGCTCCGCAAGAACGGCCTCGACGTCGTCGCCATTCACCACCACATGACCGGCGCCGAGCCGACCATTTATTTCCTGCATTACTGGGGCACCGGCCCTGCGGAGAAGCTCGCAAGCGGATTCAAGGCGGCGTTGTCCGAGACCGGCAAGCCGAAATCGACGCCGTCGTCGCGGTGAGGAAGCCGGATCGTCGGCCGTTGCGCCGCGATGGAGCGTCCAGGCACCGCCGCTGCTCGGCGTGCCGGAGTCTTCAGCAGTGGCTCGAGCGAACGTAAGATGCCGGGCCGCGCTCTCATCCTCGCTGTGTTCACGGCAACCGTTTCGGTTGCCGGCCAGCCCGTCGCCGCTCCTGCGCCGGAAGTCCTCGCGGTCCGCGCGGGCATTCGCGGGACTGTCGCGGCGTCGTGTCGCGTCGAATTCGGACCCGCTCATTCGAGCGGAGTTGCCATGGCGGTCAGTGAACGTGATGGCGGCGGGCGCTATCTCGTCATCGACGACGGTGCCCATCCTCGTGAGCTGGCTTCCTACTCGGGCACTCCCGATCTCTCCTGCTACAGCGTGCGCGAAGCCGACGGTGTGAATGCGACGATCGCACGTTCCGCTACGATCAACGGTCGCGTAACGGCGGAGTGGGACGGCACGGTTGTCTGTGGATTCATCGAGCCGACCATCGCCGTGTGCTGGCAGTACGCTCCGGAGCAGGAGCGATTCGTCAGGATCGGCGGGTGGACCACGTGACCGCGGGCCCGCCCGTCGTCCACCTGCTGGACGGAACCTACGAGCTCTTCCGCCACTTCTACGGCCTGCGACGAAGCAAGTTGCCGGATCAGCCGCTCGGTGCGGTCGCGGGTCTGCTGCGCACGGTCGTGCGGATGCTCGAGGACGGCGCCACGCACATCGGCGTGGCAACCGACCACGTCATCGAATCGTTCCGCAACGGCCTCTGGCCGGGTTACAAGACAGGCGACGGCATCGAGCCCGCCCTGCTCGCGCAGTTCTGGCCGCTCGAGGAGGCGCTGGCGGCGATGGGCGTCGTCGTCTGGCCGATGGTCGAATTCGAGGCCGACGATGCGCTGGCGTCGGCGGCGCATCTCGCCGCGCGCGACCCGCGGGTCGGGAGGGTCTCGATCTGGACCCCCGACAAGGACCTCGCTCAGTGTGTGGTCGGCGACCGCGTGGTGCAGGTGGACCGACGCAGCGGCCAGGTGCGGAATGCGGAGGCGATACGGGTGAAGTTCGGCGTGGATCCCGTGTGGATTCCGGACTACCTCGCGCTCGTTGGTGATGCTGCGGATGGCTACCCTGGCGTGGCAGGCATCGGCCCGCGACGCGCAGCGCAGCTGGTGAATCGCTACGGTCCGCTGGAGGCGTTTCCGGTCGCGGTGCTTGGCGCGAACCACGAGCGGGCTCTGCTGTTCAAGACACTGGCAACCCTGAAGGCTGACGTGCCTCTCTTCAGCGACGTCGAAGAATTGCGGTGGGTCGGGGCGCTGCCGGAGTTTGCTGCGTGGACCGAGCGGCTTGGGGACGTCAACCTGCTGCCGCGAACCAGCGCGCTGGCCGGTGGCTGACTGCGCCGCACCGCACCGCACCGCACCGCGGGACGCTCTCTACCTGACCGCCCGCTCGCGATCGAGTGAGCGAAGCCCGATCGTCCATGCCAGCGGCACCGTCTGGGGCGTGAAGCACACCTTGTCGTCGCACGCCTGATACGCCAGCGTGCCGCGGAGCGTGGCTGATGTCCGATCCTTCAACGCGGCCGTGCCTTGCGACGACGGATCGATCGTCACGTCCTGAACAATCCGGAACGGACGCTGATAGACCTGCACGCGCTCGTTCAACGGCTTGAACACGTACATCTCGGACGGCGGGTACTTCGCGCCGCGCACAAGCAGCCCCGGTGTCGGTTCGAGCGAGAGCGCGATGGGCGTGTAGCCCGCGACGCCGGGCGCGTACACGTGGACGCCGGGAGACGGCCTCACGTCCAGCACCACAGAAAAGTGCGTGCCTGCCGCCGCTGTCGTATCCGTCAGGTACGAGATCACCTCCAGCTGCGGCGAGGTGACGGTGGTTGCGGGCACGTCGACGTCGGCGCCCAGTCGCGCCAGCATGCTGCCGACAGTGACGCGCTCCTGGTAGGCCTGCTCGAAGAAGCGCGCGGTCACCACGCCATCGCGGTTCAGCATGAAGGTGCCTGGGAAGGGAATGCCAAAGCTCTGCTTGTTGTCCTCCGGCACCGTTGTGTTGAAGATGCCGTAGCGGCGGATCGTTGACGAACCGACATCCGACAACAGCGGGAACGTGATGCCGCGGCGCTTCACGAAGTCGGCGAGGATCGGCACCGGGTCGTAGCTGACCGCGGCGACGCCGAGCCCCTGTTTCGTCAACTGAGGCAGCCGTGCCTGCAAATCGGCCAGCTGGGTTTTGCAGTACGGACACCAGTCGGCCGAGCGATAGAAGAGCAGCATCAGCCCCTTCGGTTTCATCAGCGACTGCAGCGTGCGGACGGTGCCGGTCTGGTCGGGCAGCGAGAACTCAGGCACCTTCGCGCCGACCTGTGGGCCGAGCGCCTGGATGTCGGGTAGCGGGGGCGCCTCCGGCGGCTGCTGCCCGCGCACGCCGGCCACGAAGGTGCCGAGCAGTGCGATGCCGATTACCCATGCCGCGCGCTGTCCATGCGTCCTCGTGCCCACGAATCCTCCAATGTGCCGAGCCAGCTTCCCCAAGCATAGGCGGTTGACTGCCGAATAGTACACCTCAGGCCGCGACCGGTGATGGGATGTACCGCCTCGCCACCAGCGCGACCGTGCGACGCGTCACCTTTTCGCGCCACGGGACTCTATGCTTCATGGAGAGGCACCGATGCACGTGACAAGCGGCGCGCTGCTCGACCGCTGGACCGCCCTGACCGACGAGGAGGTTGTGGTCCGCGTCGTTGATGGCCAGACCGCGTTGTTCGAACTGCTCATGCGCCGGCACAACGAACGCGTGTATCGCGTCGCCAGGGCGATCCTCCGCGATGACGCCGAAGCGGAAGATGTCATGCAGCAGGCGTATGTCAACGCCTACACCCACCTGCGGCAGTTCGACCGTCGCGCATCCTTTGCCACGTGGCTCACCCGCATTGCCGTGCACGAGGCGCTCGCGCGCGCACGGCGGCGGGGGCGGTACGTATCCATGGAACCCGAAGACGACCGCCCCGCTGACGCGTTGACCCCGGTGGACACCATCTCGCCAGATCCGGAGACGCAGGCCTACGCGGGAGAACTGCGCGGACTTCTGGAAACTGCCATCGACCGGCTGCCCGACGGGGCACGTGAAGTATTCGTGCTGCGCGAAGTACAGGGGCTGTCAACCGCGGAAACGTCTGACGTCCTGGGCATCCGCGAAGACGCGGTGAAGACACGGCTGTCGCGCGCCAGGCTCGCACTGCGTCGCGATCTGCTGGCACGGGTGGGGAGCCTCGGCCCGAGCGCATTCGCGTTCCACCAGAGCCGCTGCGATCGTGTGGTCGCGGCGGTGTTCGCGCGGATTGCCTGACGCGGCCCAGCCTCCACCACCCTCCCGCAGACTGCCCGCGTGTCACCTCTCAGCACCCTGGAACTCTATTGGTGAGAGGAGCTCACGAACATGAAGATCAATTGTCCAGGAAGAGGCGTCCCGGCCAGGGCGGCGTCAGCTGTGCTCGTGCTCGCCGCGTGTGCCGCAATCACCGCGTCGGCGTGGATCGTCGCCGAGGCACACACCGCATCCGCTGCCGAGCGCCACGGGCCGGGGAAGCTCGATGGGCAGGCCATATTCCGGTACGACACATTCGGCGACGAGCAGCTCTGGACCACCGTGCTGCGGATGCAGGACGCGCTCGCCACGGTCAGTCCCGCGGCCGCCCTGGGCGTCGGCCTGAAGGTGGACGTCGATGCGCTGCCGAAGGCGACGGTCGCCGCCTTGCGGGCGGGTGCTGTGGATCTGAACGATCCCGCTGTCACCCTCGCGCTGCTGCGGATGAACGCGGTGGTCGGCGTCAGGGGCACCGTCAGCGATACGAATCAATTGACCAGCGTCGGCGTCACCTGCGCGTTGTGCCACTCGTCGGTCGATGATTCGCTGACCCGCGGCATCGGCCACCGCCTCGATGGCTGGGCCAACCGCGATCTCAATGTCGGCGCCATCGTCTCGCTCTCGCCCGTCCTCGACCCGGCGACGAAATCAGAATTCGTGGCGTGGGGACCGGGCCGATACGATCCGCGGCACCACGCGTTCGACGGCACGAACATCATTCCGCTGAACAGTCCATCCGTGCCGGTGCTCATTCCGTCCATCTTCGGACTCAAGGGCGTGGGCTTCGAAACCTACACGGCCGACGGCCCGATTTCCTACTGGAACAGCTACGTTGGCGTCACGCAGATGGGAGGGCACGGCAGCTTCAGCGACCCCCGGCTCGGTCTGTCGGTCACGCAGACGCCGGATCTCGTCACGCCGAAACTCGCGGCGCTGCTCGACTACCAATTGAGCCTGCGAACACCGAAGCCGCGCACAGGCAGCTTCGATCGCGCGGCAGCGGATCGTGGTCAGGCCCTGTTCGATGGGCAGGCGAGGTGTTCGACCTGTCACCAGGCGCCGAACCTGACCGACGTACTCGCGGGACCCACGCCCGGCGTGCCACTGCTTCACGACGCTGCCG
This sequence comes from uncultured Acidobacteriota bacterium, assembly GCA_963697745.1. Taxonomy (GTDB): domain Bacteria; phylum Acidobacteriota; class Vicinamibacteria; order Vicinamibacterales; family CAVVIG01; genus CAVVIG01. The sequence continues at coordinate 28,173 of CAVOPD010000014.1, forward strand.
AAGTGGGGACGGATCCTGTCTACGCTGAGCGTTCGGCCACCGGCAAGTACCGCACGACGCCGCTACGCGCGCTGTGGCAGCACCCGGGGTACTTTCACGACGGGAGCGCGCCCACGCTGGCCGCTGTGGTCGATCACTACGACCAGCTGTTCGCACTCGGGTTGACGCCGGCTCAGAAGGCGGACCTGATCGAGTATCTGAAGACTCTCTGACGCTCGGGGCGACATGCGAGCCGGGATGCATGCGCACATGTCGCGCGTCGCTGGGGAACAGCGCTTGCACATTCAGAGAGAGCGGGCCACCGACCCAGCCGCACGATCGGTGGCCTGCGGAGGAAACCTCGATGAACAGGCCGATTTCGACCCGCATGCACGGCATGATCGACTACGCGTTTGCCGCCACCCTGATCGGATTGCCGTACGCGCTTGGCTGGGACGGCCGCGCAGCAAGACTCTCGATCGCCTCCGGACTGGCGACGCTCGGGATGAGCATGCTGACGCGATACGAACTCGGCGTGGTGCCGCTGATTCCGATGAAGGCACATCTCAGCATGGACGCCGCAGAGTCATCGATGTTGATGAGCGCACCGCGCATGCTGCGCGGGGCGGACCCGGCGCCGGGCCGGGTGCTCGCTGTACTGGGTGCCATTGGCGCCGCCGTCGGCAGCATGACCCAGACACGGGCACCGAGAGAACTCGCCCATCAATATCGCTGACCATCGCAGCAGCCAGGCCGACCATCGGCAGGCGGTGACCACCCGGCCGACTCCGAAGGTTCGGGCTCGTAGCGTGGTTCGTAGCGTTCTGATGCAAGTGTGTGTCACTACGTCACGGCCTCGCCGTCGCGATTCCTTCCGCGAATTGCAGCAGCGCTGGCTCGGCGGTGTAGAAGTTACGAAACAGTCGGGTTCGATTTTCACACGTCTCCGGAGCGGACCCGGCCGGCAGTTTCACCTGACCCCATAAATCGTTAGAAAAAACGTCGATTCTGACGAAGGGAACGCGAGTTGCCAGGTGGCGGGAGACCCGCAATTATCCCTTCGTCAATTCGCGCGTGACGAGCGTCGCACCCGGCAGTTCGGGCTCTACGTTCGTCCTGCGCAATTTTGAGGAATGAATCCGCATGTTTTTTCGCCGAGCTGTTCTCTCCGCCGGACTGTACGCACTCGCACTCGCCGCTACTGCCGCCCTCGCAACGCCCGCCTCCGCCGCCAACGGTGACATCGTCCTTAATGCCTCTGATGTGACAGCCATCGCCGGCAACTGGTCCGTAGCCGGTTCTGATGACGCCGCAAGCGGCATCACCATGACGAGCGTGCCTTATGGCTGGTCGTCCTGGGATACCGCGCTGGCCAATCCCGCCGACTACTTCGAAGCCTCGTTTACCGCACCCGCCAACGTGCCGTATCACGTGTGGCTCCGTCTGCGCGCGGCCGGGAATTCCAAATGGAGCGACTCGGTGTGGGTGCAATTCTCGGACGCGCTCGATCAGGGGGGCTCGGCCGGTACATCAGATCGGTTCCGCCAGCGGGCTGCTCGTCAACCTGGAGAACTGCAAGGACTGCGGACATTCGGGATGGGGTTGGCAGGACAAGGCCTACTGGCTGCAGCAGGCGAATGTCGTTCAATTTTCGACAGATGGAACGCATCAAATCCGGGTCCAGACCCGCGAGGACGGCGTTCAGGTCGATCAGATCGTGCTGAGCGCGGCAACCTACATGTCCTCGGCGCCTGGCTCGGTCGCCAACGACTACTACGATTCTCGCCGCCTCCAGTGACGCGGGTTCGGCCCCGAGCGCAGCGCTCGAGCCGGCCGCTGTCGCGTATCAGCCAGAGCCGGAACCGGCCCCGGTTCCAACAGCGCCCGCAGCGTTCGATTCGCAGGGCACGTCGATCTCGGTCGTGACCTGGAACGTTCAGGTGAACGATTCGTCGGCTGCCCACGCACGTGCGGTGATGGCCACAATCGCTGCGATGAGCCCGCAGCCGCAGGTTGTGGTGATCGAGGAGGCGCATCGCTCGCAGTACGGCACCTACATCGATGAACTGCAGGGACGCACGGGCCGGGCGTGGTCCGGCGACATGTTGACGCACTGCGCGCCCGGGGCCTGGACCGGCAGCACCTGCAACAACCCGGAGGATGAGGGCGTCGCGATATTCACTTCCTTTCCGGTCATCGATTCCAGCACCGGGTGGCTGCCGTACGCCGACGCGTGGCATTCTGCTCGCGCCGCTGTTCGCCTCGCCATCAATGTGAACAACACGCCGGTGCAGGTGTTCGGCGTACATCTGCAGCCCGACTATCCTTCCGCGCGCAATGCTTCGATGGCCCTGCTCAAGCAGTGGGCCGCAGGCACCTCGACACCGCAGCTTGTGGCCGGCGATTTCAATGCGGACATGGACCAGATTGACACCACCGCTGGAATGGCCCCGAACTTCGTGGATTCGTGGCCACTCGTCGGGTCAGGCCCCGGGTTGACCGCCTTCGTGCCAGGGCCGACGATGAAGCTCGATTACTGGTTCTCGGACGCGAGTGGTGCGGCGTATCCGGAGTGGACGTACGTGCATACAGGGACTGAATCCACGTCCGACCATTACCCGGTCGTCGCGCAGTACCGAATCAGGTAGCTGCGACACGCTCATGAACAGGGACGCGCTGCGGGCAGTCACGAGTGCCGGGCGCGTTCCTGATTCGTCAGCTCTCCTCTTCCTTTCCCCATCAGCGATTCCCGTCCAGTTCGCGTGAGAGGGCAACACGCTCTCTCAGTGATTTCCGCCAGCCCGAGACGCGGCAAGCCAGCCCGTCAACACGCGATCGCACCGATATGCAGGCCCGTAGTGGGATATCCTTTGGTCGCCATTCGTGGACCCGCCAGGCACATCGATGAGGCAAGCCCATGACCATCAGAGACAGACTGGCCGGCAGCGGCGTCTCGCGTCGCGACATGATCCGGATCGGCGCCGGCGGTCTCGGATTCGGACTCTTTGGCGGTGTCGGGCCCGTGCCCTTCCTGTTCGGCAGGGCGAGTCAGGTGGCGGCGCAGACGTTGTCGTCCAGAATCCTCGTGGTGTTCGAGTGGTTCGGCGGCAATGACGGCCTGAACACCATCGTCCCCTACGGCGACGCGCTCTACTACAAGCATCGGCCGACCATCGGCATCCGCGAGAAGGATGTCCTCAAGATCGACACCCATTTCGGCTGGCACCGCTCGATGGGCGGCATGAAGAACCTGTACGACGAAGGCAAGGTTGCCATCGTCCAGGGTGTCGGCTACGACCAGCCATCGTTCTCGCACTTCTCCTCGATGTCCTTCTGGCACACCGCTGCGCCAAACAGCGGCAACGAGTACGGCTGGATCGGCCGGACCGCCTCGGCTCTCGATCCCGCCGGTGCGCTCGCGAACATGATCGTCAACGTCGCCGACAGCCAGACACTGGCCGTCAAGGCAGAGAAGCACGTGCCGCTGGTGTTCAGCGACCCGGCGAAATTCCAACGCGGTGTGTTCGCGCAGGAGAAGGCCGCGGTCGACCTGCTTGGCGCGTCAACGGCTGCCGTGGGTGATGCGCACCGCTATGCGCTGGACGTGACCAGAAGCGCGGCACAGGCCTCCGAACTCGTGCGCGCGGCGTGGAGCCACTACAAAGGGAAAGACAATCCGGATCTTCGCCTGCTGGATCTCGACAAGGTCGTGGCGCTGATCGAAGCGGACTTCCCGACCAGGCTGTATTACGTGCCGCTGCGCAACAGCCTGTTCGACACGCATGTCAATCAGGCCGCTCCGCACGATCGCCAGCTGCAGTACTGCGCCGACGCGATCGCCGGCTTCTTCCAGGAGATGAAGCGCATCGGGAGGGCAGACGATGTGGTCGTGTATGTCCACAGTGAGTTCGGACGGCGCGTGCCGGAGAACACGAGTCTGGGAACCGACCACGGCACTGCGCAGGTGAACTTCGTGGTCGGCAACGCCGTGAAGGGCGGGATGTACGGAACGCCGCCAAGCCTGTCCAATCTCGTCCTCGATGGGAACCTCGAGAACACCACCGACTTCCGGCGCGTGTATGCCACCGTGATCGAGGAGTGGATGGGCGCCGATGCCGCAAAGGTGCTCGGCCAGAAATTCGAAACGCTCGGCATGTTCAGGACAGCGATCCGATGCCTGATCGCCTGGGCTGGACACCGGGACCCGCCACCTGGAAAGACGACCTCGCACCCATTTCCGCCGCGGATTGGAATTACGACCGCGCCGCTCACCTGCTTGCGCATGCAGGCTTCGGCGGCACGCCTGAGGCGATCCAGCAGCTCGCCGACCTTGGCCTGGAGCGGGCCGTGCGCTCGCTCGTGCAGTACGAGGGCATCGCCAATCCGAAGATGCAGCCGTTCGTGGAGTCGGGATTGTGGGATCCGACGTTGAACGGTTTTCCGGAGAGCCGGCCTGAGGCAACGGACCGGGCCCTTCGGCAAGGCAGTTCCATGGGCATCGCCCGCAAGCCCGGAGGGAACCGTCCGATACAGCCGGTGTCGGATCGATTCTTCTACTGGCTGCGGGCCACGATGCTCGAGACGCGGCGGCTCGGCTACTGGTGGGCCAACCGGATGCTGCAGACCACCCATCCGCTCGAAGAGAAGATGGCGCTGCTGTGGCACGGACACTTCGCGACGCATGAGAACAAGGTTCGCGACTATCGCAAGATGCAGCAGCAGATCGCGCTGTTCGAAGAAGGCGCGACCGGCAACATCCGGGATCTGACGGTCAAGGTCGCGCAGAACCCGGCCATGCTGTACTTCCTCGACGCGCAGTACAACGTCAAGGGGGCGCCGAACGAGAACTTCGCGCGCGAGGTGATGGAACTCTTCACCATGGGCGTGGGGAACTACTCGGAGAAGGACGTCCGCGAGTGCGCCCGCGCGTTCACCGGCTGGTACTTCGACGACCTCACGTTCAAGGTGAACCGGGACAAGCACGACGACGGCCCCAAGACGTTCCTTGGGAGGGACGGCACCTTCGACGGCGTGGCCGCGCTGGACATTATTTTCGAACAGCCGGTCACGGCTGAATACCTCGCCGGCAAGATCTACCGCTTCCTCGTGCGCGACGAGCTGTCCGAGGGCCTGAAGCGGAGCCTGGGCGCGGTTCTGCGTGACGCCAGGTTCGAAGTGAAGCCACTGCTGACGGTGATCTTCTCGTCGAAGGACTTCTACAGCCAGGCCAGCTACGGTGCGCACATCAAGGGACCTGTGGAGCACATGGTCGCGATGATGAAGCACCTCGGCGTCGAGGCCATGCCGGGCGTGCCGGATTTCAACCAGTCGACCATTGCGATGGGGCAGCACCTGCTGAATCCGCCGTCTGTGGCAGGGTGGGCGGGTGGCAAGGCGTGGATCACGCCCGGACTGCTGATCGAGCGCGGCAACGTGGCACGCGATGTCCTGATTCCCGATATCACCGGCTTCACGGATTGGAATTTCACCGCGGGCACCGACGACATCCTCGGCCGCCGGCTGCGCGACGGCTACGATGTCGGCGCGGCGACGGCGGTCAGCGATCCAGCGAGAATGAGCACGTTCGACCGTGTGGCGCTGGAGCGCGACGAGCAGTTCAACACGCGCATTTCCGGCTACGTCGGCTGGGAGCAGGCGGCGCGCAAGCTGATTCCGACGCCGCGCAATGCCGCACAGTTCGACCTGACCCGCATCGTGATCGAGAGCGGAGCGAAGACAGGCGGGGAGGCCGTGGACTACCTGCTGTGGCGATTGCTCCGCGTGCCGACCGGGCAGCCCACCCGCGATGCCCTGGTCGCGTTCCTGGTGAAGGAACTGGGAACCGAGAGTGTCGAGCGTGCCAGAAGCTACATGGAGGATCCGCTCCGCATGGTCGTGCACCTGATCATGAGCACGCCTGAATATCAGCTGGTCTGAGCCAGCGGCGCGCTAACCAGGGAGCGACCGCTATCGCCGAAACCGCTCCAACGATGGGCGATGTCAGGGTCGGCTGAGCGCATCGAGCAGCGTGGTCCGTTCCGCAGCGTCTCCGGCGAGAGGGTCGATCGACCTCACCGCACCATTGCGGATCGCGATGGCGCGACGTGCCCGATCGGCAAAAGGCTCGATCTGATGCGTCGCAACCAGGATAGCTGCGCTCCTGGCAAGCAGTTCGTCGACCCAGCGCAGTATCTCGCTCCTCATGACGCGGTCCATCGCCTCGAGCGGCTCGTCGAGCACGACGACCCGCGGCGAACCTACCCAGGCGGCCGCGAGGATGACTCGTCGTCGCTGCCCCATCGAGAGCTGCCGGATAGACCGGCTGCTCACGCCGTTCAAGCCGGCTCGCTCCAATGCTGCTGTCCCGAGGTGCATCGGCTGCGACCGCAACCGGCAGACCAGGTCGATGACGTCGCGAATCGTCGCGTAGGGCGTCACATCGGCGTGCTCGGATACGTAGGCAAGCCCGCGCCGCGCCTCGATCTCACGGGTCCACAGGTTCAGGCCATCCAGTTCGACGGCGCCCGACTCGGGTCGTTCGACACCCGCGACGAGTTTCAGCAGCGTGCTCTTGCCCGATCCGTTCGGTCCGACGAGGAGCGTCAGCCCAGGACCCAGTTCGAACGAGACGTCGGCGAGGACCGGTTCGCGGCCGTAGGAGAAGCCCACGTGAGTCAACCGGATCACGCGTCGCTCCAGGCGGTATCACCGTGGCCGGCCAATTGAGACTCGGACCAGCGTGTGCTCCGCGCCGTGCGTTCCCAGTGGGCGGACCGGCGCAGCGCCGCTGGTACGGCGATCAGCGCAACCAGCGACAGCCACGGCACCAGGGCAAGCATCGCCGCGGCAACGAGTCCTTCCAGGAACAACGACAGCGCCAGGTTCGGCGTGACGGTCATGAGGCGCACGTATCCGGCCGTCCGTATCGAGAGATACGGAAGGAGCGCGAGGCATGCCAGCCCCGCTCGCCAGCCGACGACGGTCACGATCAGCACGAGCGGCAAGGCATGGAGCGCCAGCAGGAGCGCGTCTTCCGACACTCTGTCCCTCGCCGACCAGGGCAGGGACCGTGCGAAGGCCCACGCTGGCCTTCGTGTTGCGAGTGGTCTCGCCAGCGACAGCAGGCATAGCACCAGGGCCATTGCACCCCAGAAGCGAAGGCCACCGTCGCGGGCCGCGCCGTGCAGTTGATTGTTCCGGACAAACGCCCACCCGGCGCCGATTGCGAGCAGGCCGAGTCCGAGTGCGGCTGGAATACGGACCCCGAGCGCGCGCCAGAATACGGTGCGCGCCAGGTTGCCGCCCGTGCTGGTGCGAACCGTCTGTGGCGGTCGTGCGGGCAGGGAGGACAGAGCATCGATGCCGGTCAACAGCGCAAACGAACCGGCCATCGTCCACGCGGGTCCGAACAGCGCCGCGAAGCCGGCCGCGAGCGAGAGCGGCCCTGCCAGAAATCTTCGCTGTGACGGCACGCTGGCCATCGCTGCAGCCACCAGCCACACGTGCCAGCGAATGAGCGGGACGGCTACAGTGAGCCCGCGCCCGCGCGAAATGCCCGCTGCGCATGCAAGCGCGACGACGAGGGGGAGTTGTGCCGCGACGAGAGCGGCAGTCAAAGCACGTTGGCGGTCGGCCGCACCCACCGGCAGGTGACCGAGCCACTGATCAACCGCGCCGCTCAGACGCCCTCTCGCCCAGAGCGGCAGCAGCAGCGACAGCAGCAGCAGCGGGGCGACATCCACGGACCGGAGGTCAGGTCTGAAAGCCGCCATCGCCGCTGAGGTGACAACCTCCGAGGGAGAGTCCTGCACGATGACGAAGAGTGCGAACGCTCCGAACAGGACTGCCGCGGATCGGAGACCCACTCGTATGCCGGATTGCAGGTAGAACACGAGGAGAGGGCGCATCAGTGGATGTTGGAGCCAAAGATACACCGAAGGCGCATGCGCGGCGGTTGCCACCCGAGCAGGCCGGCGCGATCGGATCGACCGTGGCCCCTGTGGAGTAGGCGCGGGCTGACGCGAGGTAGGCGTGGGCTGACGCGAGGATCTCCTGCAGGCGACAGTGTTGTCGTGGAAGTCCCCACGGGGGCGGCCTCAGCTAGAATTCATGCACTGCACACCTCTGAATTCCGGGAGCCCCTGTGGACACGGCCGCGATCGCTTACCGCATCGTCGACTTCCTGAAACACCATCCGCCGTTCAGCAGCATGGACGAAGCCGACCTGCTGGCGCTCACGGCCGACGGCCGTGTGAGGTTCTACGAACCGCATCAGTATCTGCTGTGGCAGGGCGAGCCGCACAAAGTGCATGTGTTCGTCATTCAGCAGGGCACCGTCTCGCTGTGGGACGACGAGGGAGCGCAGCCCACACTGCACGACGTTCGCGGTGCCGGAGACCTGCTGGGAATCGATCGGTTCAATGGCGCTCAGTCGTGCCTGCACTCGGCCCGATCGGAAGGCGACGTCCTGATCTATGCCTTCTCGGAAGAACGCTTTCAGGCGCTGCTGGACAAGTATCCTCACGCCCGCGACTACGTATCCGCGTACGGCGTCGCGACGACGTACGTGTCGCCCGGGCACGGGCGCGAACCGCACCAGGTCTTTCTCCACGAAGTCGTCGGAGGACGCACACTCGAGGTGTGTGGGATGGACGATCGGATCGGTGACGTCGCGCGCAGGCTGGTGGATACCGGGGCATCAGCAATAGCGGTACTCGACCCGCTCCGAGGGGCTCGCGATGTGCTTACCGCCGATCGTTTCCTGGAGTGGGTGGCCTCCGGCGGAGGCGATGCCGGTCAGACCGTTGCGAATCTGCTGCGGCCTGGAGGCGTGTCGGTCGGCACCGATGCCCTGGTGACCGATGGTGTCGTGGCGATGGCGTCGGCGGGCGTCGACGCGGTGATGCTGACCACCGACGGAACTCCGGGGGGCCAGCTCCATGGGGTGGTGACCGCCCGAGACCTGGCCCCGCTATTCGGAGATCAGCCGGCGTGGATCCTGGGCGAGATTGGATCCGCCGCCGGGACAGTGCAGTTACGACAGCTGAATCAGCGGGCGCGTGCTTTTGTCCTGCGCTACCTCACCGCCGCCACCTCGGTCGACTGGCTGGCACGCTTGACCAGCGTGGTGGATGCGGCGATTGTCGGCCGCCTGATCGAGCTGGCTGGCGTGGACGAGTCCGTGGCCTGCTGGTGTTTCAGCGGCGCGGCCGGACGTGCCGAATCGTTGACCCTGGCGGCTCCGGCGCTCGAAGTGATCGTGCCCGACGAGAAGGATTGTCCGGCCATCTATCGTGCCTATGCTCGCGTGACTGCCGAACTGGCGGAGTGCGGATACCTGACGCCGCACGCCACCGCGTTCGAACACGAGTTCAGCGTCGCCAGCCTGGTGGAGTGGCAGCGGCGGTATCGCGAATGGATGGCCGATCCGGTCATGACGCACATGTACCGAGCCCGGCCGCTTTTCGATCTGCGGCCGGTGCATGGACCGAGCGCGGTCCTGGACCAGATTGGGGCGACCCTGGCCGGGGTGGACGTGGCCTACCTGCGAGTGCTCGCCAACGACTGCCTGGCCAGTCTTCCGCCGCTCACGTTCTTTCAGGACGTCGTCTTGAACGAGGCGGGAGAGCAGTCGGCGCTGTTTCGACTCGAGCACAGCGCGCTGCGGCCGCTCGTGGACGTCGGGCGCGTGTTCGGCCTGGCGGCCGGGTCGGTATTGCGTCAATCGACGCTGCAGCGGTTCGCGGTCGCGGGGACTCTGGTGCCGGACCATGGGTCGATCTTCCGGGATGCGTCGGACGCCTTCCGCGTGGTGCTCTGGCAGCAGGGCCGTGTCGGGATCAGCGAGGGGTCCGGCGGATTCGAATTGCCGCCGTCGGCACTCAGCCGCTACGATCGTCACCTCCTGAAGAGCCATTTCCGGTCGATTCTTCGTCTGATCGAGTTCACCGCGGATTTCAGCTGGCTCGAAACCGTGTGACCGCGCCGCCGTTTCTGCAGCAATATCGCAACTGCTTCACGACGACGTGGCACGACGAGACGCCAATCGACGCCGTGCGCTTCGTCGCGCTTGACTCGGAGACGACCGGGCTCGACCCCGCCACGGACCGGATCGTGACGATCGGCGCCGTGGGGGTGGTCGCGGGAGACATCCTCCTGAACGATTCGTTCGAGGCGTTGGTCCGGGTGGCCGCGAACACCGAGGCAGTGGCCGTGCACGGCGTGACCCGCGACGAGAGCCGGGATGGCGTCGAGGAACCCGAAGCGCTGGCATCGTGTCTGGGCTATCTGCGTGACGCGGTCATCGTCGGGCATCACATCGGCCACGACGTGAGAACCTTCGACGCAGCCTTGCAGCGGCATTGGGGTGCGCAGTTGCTCAATCGCACCGTCGACACGATGGACCTGACGCTGCTGCTCGAGCGGAGCGGCGCCTTTGCGGGCCGACCGCCCATCCGCGGGTACACGCTTGACGCGCTGTGCGGGATGTTTGGCGTGATCCCGAACGGTCGTCACACGGCCGCGGGCGACGCGTTCATCACCGCGCAGGTATTTCTCCGTCTCTTGCGTCTGGCGACGAGGTTCGGACGCGCCGAACTCGGAGCACTGTGCGAGCCGTTCATCGATGCAGCCGGGCCCGGGACGCCGGTGTGCTGACGCCTGTGCTTCGCCATTGACCACGCGATTTCCAGAGCATATCCTCCGCGGCGGGAGGGGTTATGCGACGCATCGTCGTGTGTCTGGCGGCGCTCGTGATGGTTGGAACGTTGACCGCACGCGGAATGCGAGCCCAGCAGGGAGGTCGGGGCGCCGCGCCACCCGCAGGGGCGGCCGCGCCGGCTGCGCGGGGACCGGCCTCGCCTCCGACGCCGGTCTTCACCCTCGCCGATCATTTCCTGCAGTGGCGTCTCCTGCCCGGTGAAAAGGCCTACGAGGCCATCGACGGGAACCATCTGCTGCAATACGTCAGTGACCTGGCGGCCATCTCCAGAAAATACCGCGACGCGGGACATCCGCAATTCTGGGGTCGCATCATCGGCTCGTCGGCCGATCAGGACGACGCACAGTGGCTGATGAGCAGGATGACGCAGATCGGGTTGACCGACATCCGCATGGATCCGATCGATCTGGCACCGCAGTGGTTTCCCGCAGTCGTGGGATCTGACGGCGACTGCCGCAGGCAAGTCGCTGCGTCTCGAGACAGCGCAGCCGGCTTACACCACGCCTGGCACGTCGGACGCGGGCCTCGATCTCGAAGTGGTCTACGCGGGTCTGGGCAGCGAAGCCGACCTGCTCGGCCGCGATCTGCGCGGCAAGGCGGTTCTCATCTTCAGCAACCCGATGCCCGGATCGTGGCGGCACACGTCGACCCAGGAAGCGGTGGTCGACGAGAACGGCCTGCGGACCACGTGGCTGCAACTTGCGGAGAAGAACGGCGCCGCGGCGATTCTGTGTTCGATTCAGCTGCCTGGCAACATCCGCACGCAGCTTTATCCCACCAACACGCGGGTTCCGACGTTCTCGGTGGGGATGCGGGACGGCGTGGCGCTACGCGACCTGGTGGCGCACGCGCCGGCCGGGCAGCCGGTTCGTCTGAAGTTGCGGATGGACGTGCAACAGGTGAACGGACTGAAGAGCGGCACGGTGTGGGGCAGCTTGAAGGGCACGACCGACGAGAACATCTACGTCGAGGCGCACCGTGACGGCTGGTTCGAGGCGGCGACCGACAACGGGTCCGGCGTAGCGACGATGCTCGGCATCGCCGAGTACTTCGCGCGTGTGCCGGCGTCCCAACGCCGCCGCACGATCGTCTTCATCGGCACCTCGGGTCATCACAACAGCGGGCCGAACAGTGCGGTGTGGCTCGCGGAACATCACGAGGAGCTGTTCAAGAAGACGGCGCTGCTGATCAATGCGGAGCACACCGCGGCCGCCCAGCCGGAGTTGCTCGGCGAGGCGATTCGTCTCGTGAACAGCGAAGCCGGTTTCCTGTGGTACGGCGGCGGAAATCAGCGCCCCAGGCTGCAGCAGGCGGCGATCAATGCCTTCGCGCAGTTCGGCGTGCCGATCTACGCCGAGCCCGAGAACGGCGTACCGGGTGGCGAGGCGAGCCGGCTCTATCAGTTCGTGCCCGGCGGTCCAGGCGTCGAACTACAACATGTTCTTCCACTCCGATTTCGAAACACCGGCGACGGTGCCGGCGCCGGGACTGGCGGCGACCACGCGCGCTTACGTGAAGATCATCGAAGAGGTGAACAAGCTGGATCTGAAGGACCTGCAACTTCCACAACCGGCTCCTTCGACGCGCGGCCAGTAAGAAGAGCAGCGGAATAGCCGAGCGCAGTGCGACGTCTGCCGCCGCGCAGTGAGCCTGACAGCAGATGAGAGCGGAGACGTGGCGCGATGATCGGAGCATTCAAGGCATTTCGTGTGTTCGAGGAGAACGGCTCAATCGCCGGCAGGGTTGTCGAGACGTCGCTCGACGAGCTCAGTCCTGGCAGCGTGGTGATCAAGGCGGAGTATTCGAGCGTCAACTACAAGGATGCGCTCGCCGGAACCGGCGCAGGAAAGATCATGCGCCGCTTTCCGCTGATCGGCGGCGTGGACGTGGCTGGCACGGTGGCCGAATCGTCGGACGGCGGCTTCAAGGCCGGCGATCGAGTGCTCGTCACCGGCTACGACCTCGGCGTGGCGCATGACGGCGGCTTCTCGCAGTACGTTCGCGTCCCTGCCGAATGGGTGGTGCCGATTCCAGACGATCTCACCGCATTCGACGTCATGGCAATCGGAACCGCGGGCTTCACGGCGGCGCTGTCCATCGTGGACATGGAACGCAACGGCCTCGAACCGGGCCGTGGGCCGGTCCTGGTCTCGGGCGCCACGGGCGGCGTCGGCAGCATCGCGATCGAGTGTCTTGCGGCGAGGGGCTACCAGGTGACGGCACTCACCGGAAAGGAACACGAAGCGGAGTACCTCCGCGCGCTGGGCGCGGCGGATGTCGTCGCGCGGGGGACGCTGCAGATGGGGACGCGGCCACTCGAGAAATCGATCTGGGCAGGCGCGGTGGATCCCGTAGGTGGCGAGATCCTGGCGTGGCTCACCCGTACGATGCTCTACGGCGGGTGCATCGCCAGCTCCGGACTCACGGGCGGGACTGAATTGAAGACCACGGTGCTGCCATTCATCCTGCGTGGCGTGAAGTTGCTCGGCATCGACTCGGTGATGTGCCCGACCTCGATCCGCCGCGACGTCTGGCGGCGACTGTCCGGCGATCTCAAGTCAGCGAGACTGACGCGTGTGGCGCAGCGAATCGGCCTGGCCGATCTGCCCGGAGCGTTCGCCACCCTGCTGAATGGTGAGGCGCGGGGTCGTTTCGTGGTGGCGCTCGAGTGATTCCACTGCTGCCGGGGAAGTCCGTTACTTGAAATCTATCCGACACCGCCAGTAAGGTAAGGGCCGATTCGTTCATTCGGTTCTCTCGAGGATCTCGTGCATGTCTGTGTCGACTGCACCGGTCCGGCTGACCGTTCGTCGGTTTGGCGAAACCTCGCGCCAGGACGCGTGGTGGATCCAGCCGCTGGTGGTGTTCCTCGGCCTGTCCACGTTCCTCGTCTACTCGACGTGGGCGGCGTTCCAGGGCAGCCACTACACGTACGGCCCGTACCTCTCTCCGTTCTACTCCCCTGAACTGCTTCGGCGACTCGCCACACAGCTGGTTCGGCCCGAAGCCCGCGAGCTGGCCCGGCATGGCTGCCGTTCTCGCCGGCGCTGCTGATTCTGCCGATTCCCGGCCTCTTCCGCCTGACCTGCTACTACTACCGCGGCGCGTACTACAAGGCGTTCTGGATGGATCCGCCGTCGTGCACGGTCGGCGAGCCGCGCAAGAGCTACTGGGGCGAGCACTCGTTTCCGCTCATCCTGCAGAACGTGCATCGCTACATGCTGTTCCTGTCGCTGGCGGTGCTGGTGATCCTCTGGCTGCGACGTCTGGAAGGCGCTCTGGTTCGTCGATCCGGCGACCGGCACCGAGTCGTTCGGCATCGGCGTCGGCACGCTGGTGCTCACGGCCAACTGCGTGCTTCTGAGCTCGTATCTGTTCGGCTGTCACTCGCTGCGTCACGTCGTCGGCGGCTGTGTCGACCAGCTGTCGACGCGCGCCGCTGCGGGTCACCGCGTACTCGTGCGTGAGCTGCCTCAATCGCCGCCACATGATGTGGGCCTGGTGCAGCCTCTTCTCGGTCGGCTTCAGTGACCTGTACGTCCGGCTCTGCTCGATGGGCGTGTGGTCGGACGTGCGGATCTTCTAGATGCCTGAATACCAGACTCACGACCACGACGTTCTCGTCATCGGCGCCGGCGGCGCAGGGTTGAGGGCGGCCATCGAGGCGGCCGCGGCCGGTGTGTCGGTCGGGCTCGTCTGCAAGTCGCTGCTCGGCAAGGCGCACACGGTGATGGCCGAAGGGCGGCATTGCCGCGGCGCTGGGCAACGTGGACGACCGCGACAGCTGGAAGGTCCACTTCTCCGACACGATGCGCGGCGGCCAGTACGTCAACAACTGGCGCATGGCGGAGCTGCACGCGAAGGAAGCGCCCGATCGCGTGCGCGAGCTCGAGGCCTGGGGCGCGCTCTTCGATCGCACGAAGGACGGCAAGATCCTGCAGCGCAACTTCGGCGGTCACCGGTATCCGCGCCTGGCGCACGTCGGCGATCGCACCGGCCTCGAGCTGATTCGAACGCTTCAGGATCACGGCATTCATCAGGGGATCGACGTGCACATGGAGTGCACGGTGATCCGGCTGCTGAAGGACGGCGACCGCGTGGTCGGCGCGTTCGCGTACGAGCGCGAGCGCGGACGCTTCAAGCTGTTTCGCGCGAAGGCGGTCGTGCTCGCGACCGGCGGCGTCGGCCGCGCCTACAAGATCACGAGCAACAGCTGGGAATACACCGGCGACGGCCACACGCTCGCCTACGACGCCGGCGCCGACCTGCTCGACATGGAGTTCGTGCAGTTCCATCCGACCGGCATGATCTGGCCGCCGAGCGTCCAGGGCATTCTCGTCACCGAAGCGGTGCGCGGCGAAGGCGGCGTCCTCAAGAACAGCGAGGGCCGCCGCTTCATGTTCGACGACATCCCGGACAACTACACGGCCCAGACCGCCGACAACGAAGAAGAAGGCTGGCGCTACACGCAGGGCGACAAGACCGCGCGGCGGCCGCCGGAACTGCTCACCCGCGATCACGTGGCGCGCTGCATCAACCGCGAGGTGAAGGCCGGCCGCGGCAGCCCGCACGGCGGCGTGTTTCTCGACATCGCCTGGATCAAGAGCCGCGTGCCGAACGGCGCCGAGCACATCAAGAAGAAGCTGCCGAGCATGTACCACCAGTTCAAGCAGCTCGCCGATCTCGACATCACCGCAGGAGCCGATGGAGATCGGTCCGACGACGCACTACATCATGGGCGGCGTGCGGGTGGATGCCGATACGCAGATGTCGACGGTGCCGGGGCTGTTTGCGGCCGGCGAGTGCGCCGCCGGCATCAACGGCGCCAACCGGCTCGGCGGCAATTCGCTCTCCGACATCATCGTGTTCGGCAAGCGCGCCGGCGAGTACGCGGCGAAGTACGCGCAGAGCCAGGGCGCCGGACGGCGTCAGCGAGGTCGACGTGGCCGAGGCCGCTCGACGCGCCCTCGAGCCGTTCGACCGCGGGCCCGTCGGGCGAGGGCGCCTACCAGGTGCAGTACGCGCTGCAGGACATGATGCAGTCGCTCGTCGGCATCGTGCGGAACGAGCCGGAGATGCAGCGCGCGCTCGACGGCTTGCGCGAGCTTGCGCGCCCGGGCCGAGCGCGTCGGCGTCGGCGGCCACCGCGAGTACAACCCCGGCTGGCACGCGGCGCTCGACCTGCACAACCTGCTGACCGTGTCCGAGGCGATCACGCGCTGCGCGATCGAACGCAAGGAGAGCCGCGGCGGACATTTCCGCGACGACTATCCCGACAAGCAGCCGGCAGTTCGCAACCTTCAACTTCGTCGTGCGCAAGGCGCCGCGACGGCGGCATGGAGATCGTCGCGCGCGCCGATTCCCGAGATGCCGGCGGAACTGAAGCAGATCATCGAGGAGATGAAGTAGTGGCGCCGACGACACGCGACGTTCCGCATCTGGCGCGGCGACGCCACCAGCGGCGAGTTCCGCGACTACCCGACCGAGCGTCTCCGAGGGCATGGTCGTGCTCGATGCCGTGCACCGCGATCCAGGCCGAGCAGGCCAACGATCTGGCGGTGCGCTGGAACTGCAAGGCCGGCAAGTGCGGATCGTGCTCGGCGGAGGTCAACGGCAAGCCGCGGCTGATGTGCATGACGCGGCTCAACGAGCTCGACCTGTCACAGCCGGTCACGGTCGAGCCGATGCGGGCCTTCCCGCTGATCCGCGACCTCGTCACCGACGTGTCGTGGAACTACCAGGCGAAGAAGAGCATCAGGAAGTTCAAGCCGCGGCCGCCCGACGCCGCCGACGGCACGTGGCGGATGGAGCAGGCGGATGTCGAGCGCGTGCAGGAATTCCGCAAGTGCATCGAGTGCTTTCTCTGCCAGGACGTCTGCCACGTGCTGCGCGATCACGAGCTCTTCGACGACTTCGTCGGTCCGCGCCACGGCGTCTACGCCGCGGCACTCGAGATGCAGCCGCTCGACGTCGAGGATCGCGTGCGTCGATCTCAAGGAGAAGCACGGGCTCGGCTACTGCAACATCACCAAGTGCTGCACCAAGGTCTGCCCGGAAGGCATCACGATTACCGACAACGCGCATCATTCCGCTGAAGGAACGCGTCGTCGATCGGCTCTACGACCCGGTCGCAAAGATGTTCCGGATGTTGCGGGGAGGTCGACCATGTTTGAGCTGAAGACGCTCTCGCCGGAAGCCGTGCCGCGCGCGCTCGCCAAGGCCGAACGCTATCGCCTGTTGAACGAACCCGGCGAAGCCCAGAGCATCTGCCTCGACGTGCTCGCCGCCGATCCAGACAATCAGGAAGCGGTCAGGACGATCATCCTGGCGCTCACCGATCAGTTCGGCACCGACATCTCGTGCGTGTCCGACGCTCTGACCACGGTTGCTGATCTGAAGGACCACGTACGAGCGCGCCTACTACACGGGCATCGTCCACGAGCGGCGCGCCAAGGCGCATCTCGCTCACGGCACGCCCCGCGCGGGGGCACGCGCTTACGAATGGCTGCGCGAAGCGATGCGCCGCTACGAGGAAGCCGACGCCATCCGCCCGCCGAACAATGACGATGCCCGTCTGCGGTGGAACGCGTGCGCGCGGTTGATCGAGAGCAAGCGGGAGATTGCGCCGGTCGTTGACGACCCGCACGAACCGCTGCTCTCCGAGTAGGCGGCGCAAGACGAGCAGGCGGCGCAAGGCCACCGAAGGGCAGCGTCCCTGACGCGGCGGTGATTGCCTTGACGTCGCCAACGACGTGATCTCGGATGCCTACTTTGTGACGACGACGGTCACGGAGTCGCTGCCGAACAGCGCGCCATCGTCGGCGAGACCACGAAGCACGTACTTGCCGGGTTCGTCGAAGGTGGCTTTCACCAGCACTCGTCCGTCCCTGGGCATGATCGGCGGCGTCCAGTTCGGCGCCCACGGCGAGTTCATGTTGGCGCGGGTGTCTTCCCAGGGCTTGACCTGTTCGGGATCGAAGACGACCTTTCCCTCACCGCGATACACGAACCACGAGAGGTGCAGGCCAGTCACCTTGCCAACCGTGATCCGGTTCGGGGTACTCATCTCGGGATTGGCGCGCGATGCGATCAACTGCTTCAACTGGTCGACGGAAATCCCGAGGCTTTCAGCAGCCTGGTTGATCTGCTCCGGCGTGGCGGTACCGCTGAAGACCGCCAGCAGACCGGCGTTCGGAGTTGGCGGAGCGGCGGCTCGCGCTGATCCAGTCGACCCAGCCGATGCAGTCGATCCGGCGGCTCCGGCACCAGCCCCGCGGGCCCCGCCGCCGCCAAAGAGTGCCGCCAATCCAGCGGCGGCGCGAGACCTGGGAATGCCGTCGTCCTTCACGACGGCGGTGATGGTGAGCGGCTCGCCGGCCTTCACCGTCAACTCCTTCGGACCTTCCACAGTCACCGTGGGCGGGACGTTCGCGCGCACTTCAGGGCTGCTGGTGCCGGCACCCAGCGCGCCGGTCTCCGACGCCTTCACGACGTTGTCCAGCAGGTAATCGGCGCGCACAGAGGCCCAGGCCTTTTCGGTCGTCCCGTGCGCGGTCAGCGTCCAGATCACTTCGTCTTTCTCAGTGAAGTTTTTCGGCACAGGGACGCGGAACACGAACCGATTGCGGCGCGGCAGGAAGTGCGCTGGCTGCCCCTGATCGGGTCCACCGGGCAGGATTGAGTTGTCAGGTCCGGGAGGAATGTTGATTTCCTCCACCCAGTTCCGGTTCATGTAGCCGAAGACGAACCACCTGGACCCGTCGGGATCCTGCTCCCATCCTTCGTAGGCCGGCGCGACGTTCTGCCCCTTCGTGTAGGTGAGCGACTGTCCGGCCACGCGTGGGCCGAGGGCCAACATCGACACGACGGCGGTGGCGCATGCGATCGAAACGGTTGCCAGGCTCTTCATCAGGGAACGACTCCATGCGGCCGACGCGGCCGGTTCCGCGGACCGGTCCGCACGTTTTCAACTCGGGCGGGCTGACCAGCCTACGCCAACGCTTCGGCGGTCCGCCGTAGCTTCAGCGAAGGCGGAAGACCTGCCCCTGCGTTCGCCCGGCCGCGGCAGCCGGGCGCCTCCTCGGATTTACTGCTGCTGCTGTTGCTGCGTGGTGGCAGGTCGCGCCTTTGGCACCACCGTGCAGAGCGGGCAGCCAATGACGTTGTCGTTGCGCATCAGATGCAGCTTCTCGCGGCGGTGGGCCATCTCCGCCTTGAACTGCTCGTCGGTCAGCGAGACGCGCTGGCCGAGGTCGATGAACATGTTCGCCACCGATCGGTTTCCCGATCCCTGCCAGTTCCGCGGGTCGGGTACGTTCTTGTTCGCCGGCGAATTGTTCATGTAGCCGATGATGTGCAGGATCGTGCCCTTCGGCAGCAGCGGCGCGGAATCCTCGGTGTAGTTGTAGCCGCGCACCCAGTTGTGGTCGTAGCCGACGCAGTTCAGTGTCTGGATGTTGTAGCCCCAGATCGCTTCGAGACACATCCGGGCGCCGGGCGCGTGCAGGTGCGGTTCGAACGAGATGATCTTGGTGTTCTCGTTGAGATACGCGTACGCGTGCAGCTGCTGATCGGGAGTCATGCCCTTGATGTCGATGTCGACGCCGTTGCCGAGCGCGATCAGCGCCTGGCGGTAGGCCGGCTTGTACTCCTTCGCCATCAGCTTGAAGCCGATCTCCAGGTGCGATTTGGTGTCGCGGCCGTTCGAGTGCAGATGTATCGAGTCGGACACGATCGACGAGTTGGCCCGGAGCAGCCGCGCGGAGCGCGGATCGAAGAAGTCGGCATTGCGTCCCACTTCATGCACCGGCCACGACAGTGTGTCGCCGCCGAGCGGGCCCTGCGGTGCCTCCGGCTGGCCCGGCGTCACCACGCGCGTGCCCCAGATCATGTGATGGATCACGAAACGTCCGCCGACGGTCTGCCGATTGCCACCGGCGCCCGCCTCGAAATCGTTGACCTCCTTGATCTCGAGCGCCGCGACGTAGCGGTCCTCGGTCAGACCGGTCGGCGTCGATGGAATCTCGCCCCACCAGTCCGGCGCGTTTCCCTTCACCGTGATTTCGGGCAGCTTCACGACCAGGTCCGGCGTGCCGATCGCCCACGCCTTGCCGTCCGGGTAGACCTTGGGCGGCGGCATGTCAGCGGGGTTGCCGCGCGGCGCTCCGCTATCGGCCCACTTGGCGACCAGCGCGACTTCCTCGTCGCTCAGCGACGGGTCGTCCTGGAATTCCTGAATGCCGATGTTCTTCTCCACGTACCACGGCGGCATGACGCCGGCGTGTGGCCCAATCCCGGTGCGCTGCTTGATGGCGCGCGCCCACGGCCGCACTTCCTCGTAGGTGCTCAGGGACATCGGCGCGACCCCGTCGGCGCGGTGGCACTTCTCGCAACTGCGCTGCAGGATCGGCGCGATGTCCTTCGTGAACGTCACGGCAGTGGCGGACGCCGTCTGGGCCTGGACCGGTGCACTACCTGACATCAGCGTCAGCGCAAGGATCCCGATTGCCGAAAGGGCAGTGGCCGCCGGAACGGACATGTTGTTTCATCTGCAGCATCACGGGATGACTCCTTGAGGGAGACGATCGAGTCTCCAGCGGCGAACGAGGGTCCGACTGCCGCGCAGCATCCTGGTGGAGGCAGCTCGTCTGCGATCGGTACTCGCAACGGTACTGCATACGGCCGCGGTGTTCAACGCCGTTCTGTCGCAGGCTCGCGACGACTCCGCGGCGGTTGCTGGCGAGCAGTGCCTGGTTCGCGATGCTGTATAGGGACGATCCGATGCGCACGTCTGCGGGGTAGGCGTCAGGCCGCAGCGTGGACATAAAGATGCATCGCATTTACACTTTGATGCGTGGCTAGAACGACGCTCGACATTGATGATGCGTTGCTGCGAGAACTGAAGAAGAAGGCCGCCGCCCAGGGGCGAACGTTACAGGCGGTGGTGAACGAGCATCTCAAGCGGGCGGCCGCAGCGCCCTCAGGCTCGACGTATCGCCTGGAGTTGGTGGGTTGGCACGCCGAACTGCGCCCCGGCGTCGACCTCTTCGACCGCGACAAGCTGCTCGACCTCATGGACGGCCGCTGATGCGCGCCCTGGACACGAACGTCCTGGTGCAGGCCGAGATCGTCACGAGCCGGTTCCACACGGTCGCCCGCACCCTGCTCGTGGAGCTTGCGAATGGTCCCGCGCCGTGGGCCATCCCGTGGCCGTGCGTGTACGAGTTCCTGAGGGTGGTGACGCATCCGCGAGTGTTCCATCCACCCATGCCGAGCGCGATGGCCCTTCGCGACCTGCGGAATATTCTGGCGTCCCCCTCGCTCGTGCTGCTGGGCGAAACCACTCGTCACGCGGAAGTGATGGCCTCGGTCGTCGAGAACGCGGACGCAACCGGCAACCTGGTGCACGATGCGCACATCGCCGCGTTGTGTGTCGAACACGGCGTCTCGGAACTCGTCACGGGAGATCGCGACTTCGCGAGATTCCCGCAAATCCGCGTGTTCAATCCCTTCGGCTAGCGTCCGTCCTCGCCTGCTCGCGAAAAAGCCAAAGCGGAGCGTTTACCGGTGCGCCTGAACGTGCCTCGCGAAGTTGTCCAGGATAGCCTGCCAGCCCTGGCGCTGCTGCTCGATCGAATGTGTCGGCTCGGCGTCGAACGTCTCGCGTACCGTCGTGCCATCGGCCCCGGCGATGAACTCCACCAGCAGGACGCGGTCACCGAGCGCGCATTCGATCAATTCGTGGGGCACCACCCGGGTATACGTGCCTGCGAAGTCGAAGCCCATGCTGCCGTCCTTCGCCTCCATGCGCGATGAGAACGTGCCGCCCTCCCGCAGGTCCACGGACGCCCTGGTCGTGTGCCAGTCATCGGACGCGGCGTTCCACTGCGTGATGTCCTCTGGCGTTGTCCATGCGCGCCACACGTGCTCGATCGGCGCATCGACAGTCGTTTGCAACGGTGATCTTCAAATCGCTGCTCCTGCGTGGATGACGCTCCGACCGTGTGAAGCTCGCAGCATAACGCTGAACCCGCGTGGAGGAGAAGCGCCCCGAGCCGCCGTCATCACCCTCCACAGAAAGTACTGTACCTGCATAGCGCTCGCGATCCCGGGTAATCGTGCAAAACCGTGTGCTAGAATGCGCGGCCCTGGGCCGAACGGAAGGAGGGGCGATGCGCACTTTCATCACACATCGACAGTCAGTTCGTACGACGCCTGACACGACTCCTACGACGTCTGACACGACCTCGAGCGTTCGATCAGCCGGACCGTGCATTCGATCCACGACCGTCACCAGTCAATCCACGACAGACGCCGATCAGACCGGCCATTGTGTGGTTCGGGCCACCGACGGCCGAGCAGCTCGACCGATCGTGAAGCGGTTCTTCACCAGTCGCGTCGCAGCGTGCACCTGGATTTCAGTGGTCGCTGTGCTGCTGGTGAGCAGGTCGAGTGATGCTGCGTGCCTGTATCTGAACACTGCGCAGAATACTGTCCAGCAATGGAACCGTATTGCGGAGGACGCGGTCGTCGCCCTGCCGCCGAATGGTGCGGGTGCCATTCAGAACGAGGGGCTGCTGTACATGGGATACGAGTCCGCGGCAGTGTACGACGCGGTCGTCGCTATCCAGGGTGGGTATCGGCCGTACGCCTACCGTTCCCGAACCGTCGCTGAAAGGAGTGCCGCAGCGGCAGCGTCCGTCGATGCCGCCATCATCGAAGCCGCGTATCAGACACTGCGGTCGTACTTCCCTGCGCAGGCCGGCGCGCTCGACGAGTGCCACGACGACGCGCTTGCCGCAATTGTTGGCGGCTCGGCGAAGATCGACGGCATAGCAATCGGTGCCGCAGCAGCGGCCGCCATCATCAGCGCGCGCGCGAACGACGGCCGCCAGCCGATCGGCACGGTGTCCACCATCGAAGACCCCATCTGCGGCCCCGGCGGTTATCGTCTGACGCCTGGAGCAGGCTGGGCTCTCGGACCGCAGACGCCATGGCTCGGTGACGTGACACCGTTCGTGTTGCGTCAGGGAGGACAGTTTGGTGCGCCTCCGCCGCCGCGGCTCGCGAGTGCGCGGTGGGCCGAACAGTTCGATGAAATCAAACGACTCGGCAGCAGCACCAGCACCGATCGCACTCCGGAACAGACAGCCGTCGCGCGCTTCTGGACGGCCAATGTCATCCGGCAGTACAACCTGCTCGGCCGTGACCTGATTACCCAGCGGGCGCTGACACTCGCCGAGTCGGCGCGGCTCCTCGCGATGCTGAATATGGTGATGGCCGATGCGCAGATAAACGTGTTCCACGAGAAGTACAAGTTCCTCTTCTGGCGACCCGTGACGGCGATCGATCCCACATCGGTCATCGACGATTGGTGCGGCGCCGTGCCCGGGTATGACGATGGCAACGACATGACGGTGGAGGAGGCGGGCTGGCGCCCGTTGCTCAACACGCCAAATCATCCGGAGTACCCGGGCGCGCATGGGTCGATTACGTCGGCCGTTGCCGGCGTCGTATCGCAGTTCTTCGGCACGGAACAGATCGGGATCGAAATCCACGGGTTCGACGCCGCCGGCGCCGCCGGCAACCTCGACGCGGTGCGTCACTTCGACACCGCCGATCAACTGCGTGAGGAAATCGTTAATGCGCGCGTGTGGGGCGGCCTGCATTTCCGGCGGTCATCGCGAGTGTCGGTCAGGTTGGGTACGAGGGTTGCGCGCTACGATCTGAATCACGCCTTCAGGCCAGCGCATCGCGGCAATCTGCTGGATGATCCAGGGTTCGAAGAAAGCGAGCCGCCGTCTTTCGGCTCGCCCGGGTGGACAGCGGATACCTTCCGCCAGACACCGGCGTTCTCCGAAACCCACCAGCCGCGAAGTGGTTCGAAGAATGGGGCGTGCTGGACGGCGGAGTTCCTCGATTGCGGCGTGTATCAGGATGTCACTGCGCCGGCGAGCGGCACCTACTCGTTGACGTTCTTCGCGACCGCGGATCGCGACGGTGGCTTGGTCGGTGCGAACGTCAATGGCGTGGGTGTCGCCAGCGCGATGGTGGACACACGGCCGTTCGGCGACTATGTGCAGTACACGATGACGTTTTCCGCCAGCAGCGGCGACGTCATTCGCGTCTGGATGTACTCGCCTGCGGTTCCCGGATATGTCGTCATCGACGATGTGACCCTGCTCGGGCCGGCGTCGCAGTGATCATTCCTGTCGCGGCGTGCCCTCAACGTGACCGACCGGCACCAGCCGTTGCGCCAGCGCTGGCATGAATTGGTGCTCGACGAACCGGGGGAAAATCGTGGTGTAATGGCGGGTCGCGCTCCCGCGTGAAACGGGGCGAAGGCTGTCGTGATGCCTCCGCCCGAGGTCGGGCGCGCGGCTCGAAAACATACTCCACAGATTGAGATGGTGCAGACAATGGCGAAAACTCAGGACTCCCCCGAAAATATTGCCCGGGCGATTGCGGACAACCACGCCGCGGCGGTGGAATTTCCCTCGATGATGATTCCCGACGGTGCGCCCGTCGGCCGCGTCGCCCAGCGCATGGTAGACGGGCAGTACGACAAAGCTTTCCTGATCGGCGAGATCGAGCGGTTTACCGGTATCAAGGCCGACATCCCCCAAGCGCCAGGGAAGGTCCTCGCTGTCATCCCGCAGCACGGCTACTGGGCCTCTGAACTGTCGCTCACCGACCAGGTGTTTCGCACCGCCGGATACGACGTCGATTACGTGACCCCGCGGGGTGAGCGCCCCTTCCCCTACGGCGTCAGCCTCGACACGACATTCCGCGACCAGGCATGGAACGCAGCCCAGGTCTCGCCGGGTGAAGCGGCGCTGGGCTCGCGTTACAACGATCGGTCCGCGGCTGAAGGCAAGCGGCTGAACACGCCGCGGAACCTGCACACCTGGCTGCCGCCGACCCCGCGGCCGCAACACGGCGAGGCCTCGCGCGAGCCGTTCCGGAAGGCGCTGTTCGATGGACTTCGCGAAGCGACCCAGTACGCCGCCCTGTTCATCGTCGGCGGTGCAGGCGCGTATATGGACCTCGGAGGCAATACGTCGGTGCGGCCGCTGATCGAACTGTTCGCCGCGCTGGGCCGACCGGTGGTGGCAATCTGCTACGGCGTGGAGGTTCTCATCCAGGCAACGGATCCGAAGACGAAGGTGCCGCTCGTCTGGGGTCGCCTCGTGACCGGCCATTCCGAGCAGGACGACTACACCGACGGCACGACGGACGTTCCGGTCGAAGGCGGCTACGGACCCAACTATGGGTCCGCCACCATGACGCTGGAGCAGATGATCAAGCAATACACCGGGCCGCAGGGAGGCTTCATCTCGAAGAATGGCAGCCCCTACATGGCGGTGGTCGACGCGCCGTTCATCACCGCGCGAACGACGCCCGACGGATACCCGGCGGCGTTACTGGCGCTGGCGCAACTGCATGGGGCCGGGCGGCTGCCGGCGAAGTATGTGGTGGACTCGGACGGCCTCGGTCACGAACCCAAGGCGACGGAGATTCGCCGGGTCGGCGTCTGAACAGGGCTCGAACACCGGGTCAGGGTTGTCGTGCGAGGCGGACCCGCACGCGCACGGAGCCCTGACCCGCATCGTCGTGAGCGGACCGTACCTATCCTGCTTTCTTGGGCTCGGCGCTTCTCCTGCGAGAGGTGCTGACGCCGATCCAGTTTGGCCTTCACCATTACCGTCAGGCCGGAGCGCCACATCGCCGCGTGCCGGATCTCGCTGGCAAGATCCATCGGCAGACAGGGTTTCGTGAGGAAGACGTCGCAGCCGGCGATGCGCGCCGCTTGCTCGTGTGCCCGATCCGCGCAGGCGGTCAGCACCACGATCGGAATCTTGTGAGTGGCGGGATGGTTGCGCAGGCGGCGGATCAGGCCAACGCCATCGATCCGCCCCGGCACCTGCAAGCCGGTGACGAGGACGTCGGCCAGCGACAGCGACTCGCAGGCGTCGTCGGTGTTCGAGGTGGCGTGGACGCGAAAGCCGAGTGACTGCAGGACGGTCGCGTAGAGTTCGCGCGAATCGTCGTGCGGGTCAACGAGCAGGACGGAGATCATGGAGCACTCCCGTCGCGAGCGCAGGGACGGCCGATTTGCAGTGTGATCGGAATGTAATACGTCCCGCACGAAAGCTGCATCGGGAGTTTCCCTTAGTGCGCCATTCTGCCGAGAATTTTGTGTGTTCTTGCCGCTCTCCGATCAAGTCACGCATGGTTTCCTGTGGCGATCCGCGGGATGCGCGCTTCAGGCCACCCTTCACGCGTGCTCCTGGTGCGGGATACACCGCGAGTCGAACGGAAAGCGCGAGTTCGCCGATGGAGCGGGTGAGGCGTTCGAGCGAAGAGAACGGGCGACGACTCAGGGAGTGTCCGCGCGGCCGATGGTGCTATCCACGGCGCGAGGGGACACGCCAATGGCGCCAGTGCCGCCGAATCGTGGCTGGCCCTGGGACGGAGCCGGTTCTCGTCGGCCCAGCGAGGGCGGAAGGTTTTCACCGTAGACGACCGTGCGCGTGTGCTCGCGATGCCACAGGCGGCGGCGGGCGCGCGCGTAAGTGTGTTGCGCAGCACCTTTGAGCAACAGGCCAGCGACAAAGCCCAGCATGAAGGTTGAAGTCCCGAGCACGACCGGGTGCGTCAAGACACCCTGCGTGTTCTCGATTCCGCTTGTGGCGATTCCCGGGTGCGACGCATAACCAGCCATTGAGCCCTCTCCTCCTGGCGCGAAAGCTACACGCGTCAGTATTCAAGCGCTGCGCCAGTCTTTGGCCAAAGCGCCGGGCTTCCCGGACGCACCAGCTCCGCCGGCCGAAAGGTTTCCCCAGAGGCTGGGCAGCGCCTCGGACTCAGGCCCTTCTTGCGTCGCATCCGCGCCGCGACCACCATCAGGCCACCGCCGAGCAGGAGCAATGAGGCTGGTTCCGGCACCGGAGTGCTCGAGGTCGAAATGAGGTCTGAGATCCTCGCGTTCGAGATGTCGCCGAACAGCGTTCGTGTGTCCCTCTTGCCGAGGTTGAAACCGCCACTATCGCCGATGCCGGTGCCAATGTCGTGGATGAGGAAATCGAACGAACCGAAGACGAGGTCATTCTCGAACGAGACATGCTGGACGGTATTGTCGAAATGCAGCCACGAATCGGCGCCGCCACCCTGGACCTGTCCGGAATCCCGTTTTGACGCCTGCGTCTGTCGCCCACATTCGATAGGTCGCCTTGTCGACCGTGACGTCAGGCGCGAACGCTCCGGTCGAGAAGGTCAGCACGCCATCGGAGTTGCACGTTCTTCGAGGCGAAATAGTCGTCGTACAGGTTGCGGGACTTGCCGGCTTCGCCGTACGGTCCCAGCGGCTCCCACCAGGCACTGCCGGACAGCAGAAGATGCGTGTCGATCTTGTTCGACGAGATATTCAGGGTGTTGAGGCCGTTGCCGATGAAGGCGAGATAATTCAGCCCCTTCGCGGGTTCTCCGTTCGCCCACACACCCTGGGTGAATCCCGGGCGGAAGAAGTTGTCCGCCATGCTCCGGTCAGTCGCCGTAAAAAACGGGAACGTGTTCACGAGTGATCGGCTGCCCGGGATGCCCGTGTAGCCCCCGGTGATGGTGAGGGCCGTGTTGAACTGCCAGCCAATGTTGCTGGCGACGATGATCGACGCGGCGCCTGCGGACGTCCACACGGTGAAGCTGTATCGCGCCCGCGGGTCGTAAATGTAGCCGCCCAGGATGAACATCGCGCGATTCACCGTGATGTCGTTGCGAGTATGAACCTCCCGGTCGACTCCCAGATGGTCGGTGAAGGTTCCGTCGCTACTCTGGGTGTTGAGATATCGCAGTTGGGTGTTGATGTTGAACTTCAGGAGAAACGGCACGTTCACGTCCGGGCGGGTTTCCCAGATGACGATGCCATCCCCATACCGATCGTCAGTTGTCTGTGGAGTGGCACCGGATGCCGCTTGTGCGGCCGTCCCTCCCGAGTCCGCGGCCGATGGCCGTTCCGAAGCGGCGACCGTGCTGTCTGGCCGGGCTGCAGGCGACTGCGCGGACGCAGGGGTCGTCAGCGACGCGATCGTCAATGCCGCGGCGACTGAACGGTTGACCAATGCACGGGGGATCGACACGTTGCGCTCCATCTCGGAGCATGCCCGAATGAATTCGAGTACCCGAATGGATTGTGCAATGGGGCTGCGACAACTCACCAGGCTACACGGTGACCCGTGACCTGGCGAGTCATCGCCGGGAGGCAATGGAGGCTCCTCGTTGAACCGCGCCGACACGAGTTCGAGCGAGGAGCTCCCTCCGATCAGCAGAGCACGACGGAGAGCGCGAGGCCCGCCTCGCTTGTTTCCTTGTACTTGCTGTTCATCTCTTTCGCGGTCTGGGCGAGCGCGAGCACGGTCTCGTCGAAGCTGATTCGGTGCCTCGACGCGATCTCGTTGCTGGCGATGGCGTAGGCGGTCCAGGCCTTGACCGCGCCGAATGCGCAGCGCTCGATGCACGGAACCTGCACGTAGCCGGCGACCGGGTCGCAGGTCATGCCCAGGTGATGCTCGAGAGCCGATTCGGCCGCGTTCTCCACGACCAGCGATGATGCGTCGTAGGCGGTCGCGATCAAGGCCGCCGCCATGGATGACGCGACGCCGATCTCTGCCTGGCAGCCGCCCTCGGCCGCGGATAGCGTCGCATGGTGCTTGCACAGGTAGCCGATGGCCGCAGCGGCGAGCATGCCCTCACGGATCTTTTGCCGGTCAACCTTCCGGACCTCGATCAGTCCATAGACCATTGCCGGCATGACCCCGGCGGATCCACCGGTCGGAGCGGTGATGACCAGGTGGCCGCGCCCGTTCTCTTCTGACGCCGCCAACGCGAATGCCGACAGCGTACCGATACCTCGGTCCGATGGAATCTTGTCGTCCATGGCGCGCTTGTAAACGGATGCGGCCTTGCTGTGCAGTTTGATCGGGCCTGGCAGCACGTCATCCTCGGGCATCGACAACCCGGATTTGACCGTCGCGACCATCGCATTGATGATCTTGTCGAGGAAGGCATTGACCTCCGCTTCCGTCCTGCCCGCGATCGACATCTCGTTGGCCATCATGATCTTGGCGATCGTGGTCTTGTTGGTCTCGGCGTGGGCGCGAAGCTCCTTCATGGTCGCGAAGGGGTACTTCGGTGCGTTCTTCGTCGGGGGCGTGTAACCCTTCCACTCGATGAATCCGCCGCCGACCGAGTAGTACTCCTGCTCGAGCAACACGTCGTTGCCGGCGAGGAGCTTGACCGTCATCGTGTTGGGGTGTTTGAAGTCGCCCTTGGTGGCATCGTAGATGACATCCTTCAGGCCCACATCAATCGACTTGTTGCCAAGCTTCACGGGGAACACCTGGTCAGGCTTGTCTCGCAAGCTGTCCAGAAATAACGGGTCGACCGTAGCGGGTTCTTTTCCGATCAGCCCGGCGAGTGCGGCTCGTTCCGTGCCGTGTCCCTTGCCCGTCGCGCTGAGGCTTCCGAACAGGTTCACCTGAAGCTTCGTCGCCGTCGCCAGCTTGTCGGCCGGCACCTTCGTGGCTCGCTGGTAGAAGTCATAGGTAATCCGCATCGGGCCAATCGTGTGCGAACTGGATGGACCGGGGCCTACCTTGTAAAACTCGTCCGCGGTCGTCAACACCGGCCCCTTCTGCTTCATCACCACGTTCAAGTCGGCAGCCAACGGAACGTCGGGTGCAGCAGCCGCCGGTGCGGCTTCGACTGCCGGCGGAGGAGCCTTTGCCTCTGTCTCCGATCGCGTGCAGCCGTTCATCACCGCAGCCGCCGAGATCACGGCGCTGCGCATGATGAACTTCCGGCGATCGAGGCCGGCCGGAATCTCGGATGGCACCTGCGCCGAAGGACCGAGCGGACCACGATCATCGTCTTTCACGTCGTCTCTGTTGGACATGGGCTTCTCCAGTTCCTGACCGGCGAAGGACACGACCGCTCGCGCGGTGAGCAAAGCGCGCTCGGGCGTGCAGTTCGCTGACCGGTTGCTTCAGTCTGTGTTGCGCTGGGCGTAACTTCCCACGGAGCATCAACGACCGCGCAGTGAATCCTGCCGGTTCCGGCAATCCACTTGGGCGGGGTCCGAGATGTAACGACAGCCTATCACCAATGCGCGGCGCACGGCGATCGCGCTGTCCGTGCGTGTATTGCCAGAGTGATGTCGAAAGCCGTCGGAGCTGAAGTCGCTACCGTGGCAGTGACGGCCCCTGAGTTCTCCAGGATCAGGATGGATCGACTGATCGACGAGAGCACCGACCGAAGACGGTACCGTGCGCCTGGTGGAGATTGCGAACAAGTGCCCGGTTCGACCGCACACTGCACCTCGGGATCCACGATGCCGAGACGCCGCGCTGACTACGCCTAAGACTCGGACGCTGCACCGCTTCGCCGGCGCGGTGCAGAAGGTCGCGAAACCACGGTCCGCCTGCACCTAGTGAACGCGGCCAGGCAGGTATCGGAATCCGCGAGACTGCTTGACGGAGAACGTCCACGCTCGAGTGCGCAGGATTCAACCTGCACCAGGTTCACGGCTGCGAACAAGTCGCCTTGTTGCGCGTGTCGTCAGGACCGACGCTCAGGCGTGGACGGCGTAACCGTGAGCCATGCACCGACGTTCACGCCTGGACGTCGGCTAACGAGCGTTTCACGCTGCCTGCGCTCGCGAGTGCCGGCAACCGGGTTGCGAGGCGAAGCAGCATCGGATGGATGGACATACCCGCCCGCGACCACTCGTCTAGAACGCTCGTTGGCCGGCAAGGACATCATCAGGTCGTGACCGGTCGGCACTGGATCGGCGATCGGCAGTGATCGCTCCATGCGACTACTGGGGCAGCCGGAGTCGGCGCACGGTCGCGCTCTGCCCGCAGCCAGCGCACGGCCAGGATAGTGCCGGGCATCGACGATGGGCTGCGCGGCAGATCGGCAGGGATCTCAGGTCGGCGGATGGCATAGACGGTGCGCTTCGTGGTCGAGTCGCTGGCATGCACGGACCTCCGACGCCAAGGCCTGACCGGACATCATCGAAGCGAGCGGCGCGCGCTACTCGGCATCCGGCGCGGCAGGATTCCGTGACCATCGACTATCGCGACCATCGCCGCTCGGCCGCCTCGCGGTCTCCGATTCGTGCGAGCCACGAACGTCGGCGCGAAAGACCGCGCTCATCAGGCGGCCGAAGCGCATGCTCCTACATCGGCAGCGCCAGCGGTCATCGAGCGGCGTGATCGGAGCCTCCAGCCAGTGCGTGTCGTGGACGAGTCGCCGGCCAGCGTGCGGCGGCCGGACACTTGTTCGGTTCGAGCAGGCCCACCGCTGCCGTCACGGAGCGCGTCGCGATTGCCGCGTATCAACGTGGCCGCGCTGCCGTGGATCGTTACCGTTCGCAGATCCGTTCCTGCCAGGGGTGACCTCAGCTGGCGCGTTGAAGGAAACCGCGCATGATCCGCGACGAACTCGACAAACGAATCTCTGGCGCGCGGTGGCCGTCCCGAGAACGTCTGACGGGCTTCGGGCAATGTCAGCGTAGACAACCCGTCGCGTGGATCACGCCTCCGCGAACTGGATGACCACCTTGATGTCGTCCGGCTGACGTTGGAGAGCTCGCATGAAACCCTCGGGCCCTTCGCACCTCGTGATGAGCCGACCGAGCCACGCGCGATCCGCTCGCGCCAGCACCTGCGCCGCCTTGTACCAGTGTCGTCTGTTCGCGTTCACGCTGCCGACGATGACGTTGTTCTGGAGCACCATGGCCGCGGCCACATCTGCGGCGAAGCCCGTCGTGCGGCCTCCGCTGCCGACGCCCGTGAGGCAGACGACTCCGCCGCACGACGCCGCCTGGAGGCAGTCGGCGATGACCTGGCCGACGCCGGTGCACTCGACGATGACGTCGGGGTTGAAGCCGACATCCGTCGCGCGCCCGGTGTGGTACGTCGCCCCCAGGGCGCGAACGAGCTCGGGCTTGGCGCCCGACACGACGCGGTCCAACACGTGCACGTCCAGGCCGTGCTGCCGACAGACCAGCGCCGCCAGCAGGCCGATGGGCCCCGCGCCGGTGACGAGCACGTTGCTCGGCTCCCAGAAGGCCCGCTGCCCGACCGCCTGCACCTGCTCCCAGGCCTTGGTGACGACCGTGGTGGGCTCGAGCAGCACGCCGAGGAGACCGAGCGAGCGGTCCACCTTCATGGCGTACTCCGGCTCGATTCGCCACCGTTCGGACATGAAGCCGTCGATCTGCTTGATGCCGCGCTCCGTGTACTGGCCGTTGCGGCACATGTCCCATTCACCCACGGCGCAGTTGGGACAGGGCACGGGGTCGGGACGCCGCACGATGCCGACGACCAGGTCTCCTTTCTGCAAGCCGCCGGTCGGCCCTGGGTCGAGTACCCGGCCGAGCGATTCGTGCCCGAGCACCAGCCGGGTCTGGCCCGGAGGCGCCCATCCGTACTTGCCTTCGATGATCTCGACGTCCGTCCCGCAGACGCCGACCGCGACGGCTTCGACAAGCACTGACCCATCGCGCACGTCGGGCTCGGGTATGTCCTCGAGGCAGGCGCTCCCCGGCTTGTGTGGTTCGACGGTGATGGCCTTCATGTGCGTGCGTTCCTCAGTGGTCGTCACTTCGCCGCGTTGGCGCCCCTGACGCGCATCCTGATGCCATAGAGACCGGTGCTCGCCGTGATGAAGAGCGTCTGGCGATCCTTGCCACCGAAGGCGACGTTGGCGGTCCACTTCTCGTCGGGTATCCGGACGTGATCGATCTGCCGGCCATGCGAGTCGAACACCATCACGCCGTCCCCCGTCAGGTAGAGATGTCCCTCATCGTCCAGCGTCATCCCGTCGGAGCCCTGCTCGACGACGAGGGTCTTGCCGGACAGGTTCCCATCAGGTGCGATGTCGTACCGGTAGGTCTTGTTCGCTTCGATGTCCGACACGAACAAGCTCCTGCCGTCTGGCGTGCCGATGATGCCATTCGGCTTTGTCAGGTCCGTGATCACCCGCACCAGCCGCTGGCGGTCGGCGGACAGGAAGTACACGTGCTGCCCGTCCTGGGGCATCGCGTCGTGCGTCCACCAGGGCCGCGGATAGAACGGATCGGTGAAGTAGAGTGCGCCGTCGGGCCGTACCCAGACATCGTTGGGGCCGTTCAAGGCCCTGCTGCCGTACGTGTCGAGCAGCACGGTGGTCCTGCC
This sequence comes from uncultured Acidobacteriota bacterium, assembly GCA_963697745.1. Lineage (GTDB taxonomy): Bacteria > Acidobacteriota > Vicinamibacteria > Vicinamibacterales > CAVVIG01 > CAVVIG01. Next base: position 61,107 of record CAVOPD010000014.1, read on the forward strand.
GTCCGGCGCGATGGACCACAGGGCGGTCTTCTCGTCGGCGCAGGCGATCAGGTCGCCTCCGGGCGCGAAGTACATGCCGTTGGCGCGGCCTGCGGGCTGGAGAAACGTGGACAGCCGGCCCTCCGTGCTCCATTTCAGGATGCGGTCATTGGGCTGGTCGGTGAACAGCACGTTCCCATCCGGATCGCACGTCGGTCCCTCCGTAAACGCGAAGCCGCCAGCCAGCTTCTCGACGGTCGCCTCAGGCGCAACCACGCGCTCCCCGGTTCTCCATGTCATCGTGGGCCTCCCCGGCGCAAGTGCGACCGCCGGCCTGTCGTCAGAATCACAATGCTACTTCGGCGACTGCCTTACAGTTCGAGCGCGGCCCGATCCCACTGCGCGAGTGTGGCCGCGGCAGCGTAGGTGCTGTTGACGAACTCGGTCAGCGCCTGTGAGGGCGAGGGGGCCTGGCGCACGGCCTCGTACGGCAGCAGGAACTCCCCGAGCTCGGCGTGATAGTACGCAGCCTCTGGACCAACGCGCTGGTCTTTCAACCCCGCTGGTTCAGGCACGGCGTACGCGTAGAAGGCCGGCTCGAACAAGGGGGCGCTTCCAGGCCAGAAGCCGTGGCTGATCACCTCGTGTGAATAGGCGTCACGCATGAATCGCGGCCCTTCGCGCGGCGGCGCCCGCCGCCCTGAAAAGCGCGTCACCGCGAGATCGAAGGCGCCCCAGAAGAAGTGCACCGGGCTGCACTTGCCGATGAAACGGCAGCGTGCGTTCGACAGCACAGGAACGACGAGCGTGATGATCCGCCAGAAGCGTTCGACCGCATCGCGGTCGTATGACCGGTGAACTTCGTCGGCCGTGAAACGGATCGGGTCCGCGACTTCCACTGGCACGGTCCAGATCCGCACCGCGATGCGCAGGTCGTGCAGCCGGTCCATCAGTTCGTGGTAGAAGGCGGCCACCGACATCGGACGGAGCTCGATCGTCCGCGTTTGACCGTCCGACGTGCTCACCACCAGCCGATGGCTGATGAAGTCGAACTGAAGATCGAACGTCCGATCGCCGTCCGGCAGCATCACTGTGCGCAGTCCGCGCGCTGTCGGCTGCAGGGCCACGCCCCACGAGTGATTCATCGCCGCGCCGCGCGCCAGCGCGATCTTGCCGACAACCTGCGTCCACATGTGCAGCGTCGCGTAGGTGTCCTTCCACGACTCGTAGGGCAGCGCCGGCCACTCTTCCTGTCCCTTCGGTTGAATGCCGGTTTCGACGGTATTCGCGGGCGGATCGCTGGCCGGAAAGCTCTCCTCGATCGTCTCGTCGAGCTGCTCCTCGTCGGTCGGATGATCGTCGCCCATCCCGGGATGATCGGTCGGAATGTGGCCTTGTTGCAACCTGGTACTGGTCCTGCCGCGAATCGGTAGGCGGGCGCGGCCTGGAAGCCCGGCCGGAAGATATGTCCGGCGGCCGCCGCGCCAGCCTCTATAGTGAGGGCAGACGTAGTCCTATGCGAACGTGGATGTCTGGTGCGGGACATCGAATGAACCGGGCGGTCGCCACGCGACGGATCGCGACGATGACCCTTGTGGTTGCTGTGGCCGCCGGGTCCCTGCTCGTCGTTCACGCCCAGCAGCGAATCTGGTCTGGCTTCTACGGCTCAACGCCTCCGAAGTTCCCGACCAGCGCCACATACGATGGCAGCTTCAATTTCTGCCGCGCGATGTTCACGAGCGATCGGCGCGAGAAGCAGGGCTGGGGCACAGACTATCCCGGCGCCGACATCAATTTCAGCGTGCGCTTGTCCGAACTGACGAAGGTGCCGGTCAAGCGGGTACTCGAAGGCGAAGAGCAGGTGCCAGACGCCGTGGTCGTCCGGTTGACTGACGATTGGTTGTTCCGATGCCCGTTCACGCTGATGGAGGATGCCGGGACCGCGCGGTTCAGCGACGCCGAAGTTGAGCGGTTGCGGGAGTACCTGCTGAAAGGCGGCTTCCTGCTGGTGACCGATTATCACGGCAGCCTGGCGAAGGCGCAGTTCGACACCGAGATCGGGCGGGTGCTGCCGCCCGGCGAGTTCCCCATCGTCGACCTCACTCCTCCCGACCATCCGATGTGGAACACGATGTTCCGGGTGTCGCGGATCCCGCAGATGGCCTCGATCCAGACCTGGCGTCGAACCGGGGGAGGAACCCTGGAACGGTGGAACGAAGACGGCTCGCCGCCCGATGTGCGCGGCATCGCCGACGACCATGGCCGGATCATGGTCGTGATGGTGCACAACACAGACCTGCCCGATCCCTGGGAGCGGGAAGGCGAGGAGTCCGATTACTTCTTCCGGTTCTCGCGCGAAGCGTACGCCGTCGGTATCGACATCCTCCTCTACGCGCTGACCCACTGAGCGCGACACGCTACTGCTCGTCGTCGTCCTCTCGGTTGTTCCCCTTGTCCTTGATCTGGCCTCGGATCTCTCCGCCAGGATTCAGCGGCGTGGCGTGAACGTTGGCGTATGCGGTGCCCGCGCGAATCCCCGCGATGACCTCGGCAAGTTCACCGGCCGAAATCTGCTGCGACGCCGTGGCGCCGGCGACCACGTTGGCGCTCGTGATGGTGCCGGTGACCGTGCCCGACTGCGGACAGAACGGCGTCAGCCCGGCAACTGAAGCCGGCGCCGGAGTCGTCGTGGTCTGGCACAACCAGATGACGACGCTGCCGTTCACGGCCTTTTGGGCGAAGTGGATGTGGGATTGCTGGACGGTTCCAACAAGGTGGTTGTACGAGAGCTGGTACTCGATTGTCTGTTCGTCGGTCGAGATCGTGGCCTTGAATCGTCCGCTGGCAGGCGTCGAAACGGAAGGAACCTCTTCGTAACCGGTCAGGTTCGCCTCGATTTTCTCAGGCTTTTCGGCGGAGGGTAAAGCGGTCACCAGGAGCAGCATCAGGCCGACGTGAAAAGTCTTCATCTTCATCCGCTTCTCTCCTTCAAAATCGGGCGTGAAACCTCACGCCACTTTCCGACGCATGACTTGCAGTTCAGGATCTGAGAGGCTTCTACGCCGGGTTGTTCGACGGTCACCCTCGGCACGAAGTTCATGGCCAGAGCAGCCTCGGGCGTTCGATCCGGCCGGCGTTCGTCGAAACTTCAGGGAACCGACGCGAGTGCGTGAGGGCGCGTGATCGCGGCGACGAGCAGGGGCTGCACGCGCATACTGACCTCCACTTTAGAAAGGACGCACGGGGACAGGACGCCGCACCGGGAGGCAAGATCGCAGCCCACATCTGCCGAACCGGTAACCGTGCAATGCACAGGTGTTTTGAAGATTCGTCAGTTGTCTGGCGGAATTGCCCCTGCGGAAAGCGAAAGCGGCTTACGGTGCTCGTAATGGCGTGTGCTTTCACGGCTCGGCGTCACGCGCGCTCGGTCCCTGATCGTCGGACTCCGCCAGGAGTGCGTTCGCATCATTGCGTTGTCGGCGGCTGATACGTCGTGTCGGTGTCGACGGAGAACTTGCGGTAGTCCGAGAACTCCGATGTGCCGCTGCGCCGGAGTGTCCGGACAAGGCCAACGCGTGCCTCGCCGCGGAAGTGGACGGCTGCCGGCAGCCACACCTCGTTGTTCACTCTGCGCCGCAGGAAAGACAGCTCGGAGCCCTTGTGCAGGCGAACCAGCAGACCGAATCCGCCCGATAGCGTGTCGATGGCCTCCGCGTCGAGCCGCACGAGCTCATGATCGGACTCGCTGATCCAGGCGCGGAGGGAGAACTTCTGCATCTGCCGTCCCTCGTGCGTCCGCGGCTTCGCCTTCGGACGCGGCGTGAGCGAGAACGCGACCGTGTCGTGCCCCTCGATTGCCTCACGCCCCCGCATTTCGATGTCGAAGACGATGAAGATGTCGTCGACGATGGCCTCGAACTCGCGCCGCTGCTCTGCCAGGTCGCGCTCCTGCCGCGCCCGCTCATTCGCCGGCTGCTCGGTGAGACGCCTGGCGAGGGCGTCTGCCTGCCGTTGTCAATCGCGATCCACCTTCTCGAGCTCCGCCGCGGGCCGAGGCCGTCCGTTTTCGGCGATGAGCCGTTCCCATCGGTTCTCGCCCGGCAGGCCGGGGTAGCTCTCGAAGACCTTCACGGACTCTTCGAGCACGCGTCCCCGTTTGTCGAGCTGCTGCTCGCGGCGGGTTTCGACGTAGACGTAGCTGCTCTGAAGCGACGTGTCGGTCTGGAGATGCGTGCGGGTTTCGCGGAGAAATGCCTCGCGCTCGGGGAGCGGCCGCTCCTGGGCCGCGACCGCCACGACCAGAAGACACGCGACCGACATCAGACCGGCTGTTCTTCGCATCGGTATGTCCGCTCAGGAACCAGGTCGACGCCGGCCGTCAACCGCGTCTCGAGCGCGCGTCGTCATGGCCAGCAGTCGAAGGAAGACCCGACCTTGCGCGCGTTCTCCGTTGCGCAGATACTCCAAGCTACTTCCACCACGCGGTTTCGGCGACACCTAACCGAGGAACATTCACATGGTCACTGTCTTTGTCCACCATCGCGTCGCAGATTACTCCACGTGGCGACCGGAGTTCGACCGCACCGTTCAGGGAGACACGGCCACAAACCTTCGGGGTTACAGCTACAAGGTGTGGCGGGGCCAGGACGACCCGAACCTCGTCATCGTTGCGAACACCTTCGAATCTCGCGAAGCCGCCGAAGCCCTCATGAACGACCCGGCCCTGCGCGAAGCGATGGCGCGAGCCGGCGTCATTGCGTCCTCGGTGCGCGTCGACTTCGTTGACGAGGTGAGTCCCGAGCCAGCCTGACTCGACGCCCACGGCGTGCAAGGGCTATATTCCCCTCCACCGCGTCCCGTGAGTACGCGATCGAGGACGTTCATGCCGACACCCTCCTGAGCGACAGCTCGCGTGAATCAGCTTCGCTGGACCCCGGGCAAGAGGGCCTGGTTCATGATGCCCTTGCCCAGCTGTTTGAGGCGCGCGTTGAGTGCAGCGGAATCCATGTCGAGCTTCTTGATCCGATCGGAATCCACCACATAGACCTGCCCGGCAGTGAACGCGGGGGCTTGGGGCACGAACACCGTCTGCGTGCCGCCGGGATTCTGTTCAATGATGTATCCGGGCTGCCAGAGATCCTGCACCCTCACCAGACAGGCTTCGAACAGAGGCTCCTGGTCCTTCTCGACGCCGATCTTCTTCGTGGTCTGCGACCGGAGCTGGCTGTAGCCCGGGATCATCTCGTTCAGTTGCCGATCGATCCGCTCGCTGATCCTCTTCAAGAACGAAACGCGCACCAGGTAGCCCGCGATGATGCAGAGGATCAGGAAGAACACGATGGCCAGCACGGCATTACCGGACGGCCCCAGAATAGTGTCCACCCTCAGCAACCTGGAGCAGACGCCCCCGACCCGTAACATGTCCTTCCAGAACCTCCCCAAGACCGCCAGGGTAATGAGCACGGGCATGATGAAGAGAAAGCCGGTGATCATGTGTTGGCGCAAACGGACCCAGGTTTCACGCATGAAGACCTCCCGTGGCAGTGACTCCAACCACCTGCACGCAACGGTATCGTCATCGAAAGGGCGGCGATAAACACGATCAGATTTTGCACATTCACGCTCCGTATGAACGACGGGGTCGTTTCTGCCGGTAGTAGGGTAGCGCCAGACGCAGGCGATTGCTCCTTCGTATGGTAGCTGGCGCTGTCTCGCTCCGTCGGGCTATCGCCGTTAGTGATTGAGGCGATTTGGAGCCGGCGATCCGGGTGTGGCGCTGGGCGTCAAAGTTGTAAGCGAGACCTGACGAACGGGCACGAGAATTGTTGGTTGCAGGGCGGGCAGCGGTTGTTGGTGGCGTGGGCTGGTGGGTAGCGCGCGTGCCAGCCGCCATTCCGGACGAACGGCCTCGACCGATTTCGTTGCTCTGGGTAGGACGGTGGGCTCGCGGCCAGGTTGCTAAGCGGTCGATCTGAGGTGCCGTATGCTTGGCCGCACCTTCTGGAGTGCAATCCCATGCGCAGACCGCTGCTCGCCTTCGTCACGTTCGTCGCCCTATGCACGGCACCGGGCTCAGGCCAGGAGCAGCTCCGCTCCAGCGAGGCACGAACGTTCAGTCCGCTCAACCAGATCAACGAGCAAACCGTAGCGACGCTAGGCCTGGTCTGGAGCCAGGAACTCGGGACGTCGCGTGGACTGGAGGCGACGCCCGTCATCGACAGCGGTGTCATCTACACGACGGGGTCCTGGAGCGTCGTATTTGCCTACGACGCGCGCACTGGAAAACTGGAGTGGACCTGGGATCCGAAAGTCCCGCGCGACCGCGCGTACTTCGTCTGCTGCGACGTGGTGAACCGGGGTGTGGCGGTGCACAACGGGAAGGTCTATGTCGGCACGCTCGACGGTCGCCTCGTCGCGCTCGACCAGCGCACGGGAACTCCGGTGTGGAGCGTGCAGACGACGGATCCGCATCAGCCGTATGCCGTGACGGCCGCGCCGATCATCGCGAAGGACAAGGTCGTCATCGGCAACGCCGGCTCGGAGTACGGCGTCCGCGGCTACATCGGGGCGTACGACGCCGAAACCGGCAGACAGGCCTGGCGCTTCTACACGGTGCCGGGAGACCCGAAGAACGGATTCGAGTCGAAGGCTCTGGAAGCCGCTGCGCGGACCTGGATGGGGAAGGACTGGTGGCGAACGGGTGGAGGCGGCTCGCCGTGGGAGGGCATCAGCTACGACCCGGACCTCGACCTGCTGTTCTTCGGAACCGGCAACGCCTCCACGTGGTACCGCGCGCTCCGCGGCACGGGTGACAGCCTGTACACGGCCTGCATCCTGGCGGTGCGGTCGAGCACAGGCGAACTCGCGTGGTACTTCCAGACCACGCCCGGCGACAGCTTCGACTACGACGCCACGCAGCCGATCCTCCAGGCGGATCTCACCATCGGCGGGCGCGACCGGAAGGTGGTGATGCAGGCGAACAAGAACGGGTTCTTCTACGTGCTGGACCGCCAGACGGGCGAGTTCCTGTCCGCCGCTCCGTTCGTGAAGGGCATCACGTGGGCGAAGGGCGTCGACGCGAGGACCGGGCGTCCGATCGAGTTTCCGGGCGTCGCCGACGCGAAGCCGAAGCTCCTGTCACCGGAGCCGAACGGCGCGCACAACTGGAACCCGATGGCGTTTCACCCGGGCACGGGTCTCGTCTACCTGCCGGCGCGGGTCGGCACGCAGATGGTGCACGTGCCGGACAGGAACTGGAAGTACGACCCCGACCGCGACAACGTGGGGATCGACGGCTCGTATGAAGGACCGCTGTTCGCGAAGATGACCGCCATGCCGGCGCCAACGGGCGAACTCCTCGCATGGGATCCTGTGGCGCACAAGGCGGTCTGGCGCGCCGGGTATCCGGTTCTGGACGGCGGCGGGGTGCTCGCGACTGGAGGCAACCTGGTGTTCCAGGGGCGCGCTGACGGCGTGCTGGCGGCGTACCGAGCGACCGACGGGAAGGAGGTCTGGCACTTCGACGCCGGCACGGGCATCATGGCGGCGCCGGTGACGTACATGATCGACGGAGTGCAGTACGTGACGGTCATGGCAGGCTGGGGCGGGTCCGCAGGGCTGATGAACACGCCCGCTGTGGGAGCCGTCAAGCCTGGCTGGGGCCGCATCCTGACGTTTGCCACTGACGGCCGGGCCGTGCTGAACGCGCCGCCCTACGGGCACAGGGAACCGCCGGTGCCGGCCATCACGACACAACAGGACGCCCGGCTGGTGCACGCCGGATCGTTGCTGTTCAACGACCAGTGTTTCAGGTGTCACGGCCTGAACGCCGTGGCCGGTCCACTGCCGGACCTGCGGTATTCGAGCAAGGCAGTGCTCGACGCGCTGCCGTCGATCGTGCTGGGAGGCGCGCGTGCCGCGGCCGGGATGCCGTCGTTCGCCAAGATCTACTCGGCGAAGGACGTGGACGCGATCCGGGCGTACATCATCGCGCGTTCGCAGGAAACCGCGAAGCCGGCACCGGCGTCGCAGCGAAGGTAATGCGGCGAGACTGCTCAGGCGAGGGCTCGCCCGGCGGCGTGTTCGACGGCGCTGTTGTGGAATGCGTTCTGAGTGCGCAACGACTCCACTGCCTGCGACCCGGGCAGGATCGAGCAGCCGTGTGCGCTGACAACACCGGTTGACCATCTCCATTGGAGTTGAGTAGACTCCTGATCAGGAGTCATGCAATGGGAGACGCTCTACGCTACCCGGCCACCTCGCATGCGGTCCCTGCGCCGGCGGATCTCACCGCCCGTTCCGCGCGTGAGCGGCTCTCCGCGCCCGCACTCAAAGCGTTCTTCAACATCATGGCGCGATGGCAGGTGCGGGACGAAGACGCGCGCGCGCTGCTCGGCGGCGTCACCAACGGCCCGTTCTACGAGATGAAGCGCAAGCCGGGTCGGCTGCTCGACACCGACCGCCTCACGCGCATCTCGTACCTGATCGGCATCTTCAAAGCGCTGAACATCCTCCACTCGGAGAGCCTGGCCGATGAATGGGTGCGGCTGCCGAACCAGAACCCGATCTTCGCGGGCCAGGCGCCGCTCGCTTACATGATGCGTGGCGGGCTTCCGGCGATGCAGGTGGTGCGCCGGCTGCTCGACTCCCGCCGCGCCGGCTGATGCGGCTTCCGCCCGTCACCCTCGTCCGCCGGCACGACACGCACCGCCTCGTGCCCTCCCGGCACCTGCCGCGCGCGGAGAGCGTGCTCGGTCGGATCGCCGACGACGACGGCCACCTGGGGGCGATCTTCGAGCTGGACGGCGCCACGAACGACCGCTTGCTGGCGGCACACCACCTCCTGCCGGGGATCGGAGTGGAGGAGCTCGTCTTCGGTGTGCCGAATGCGACCGTAATCAACGCGACGTTCTGCCATGCGCATCCGCTCGGCGCCCGGTTCAGCGGGCCGGATCGCGGCGCCTGGTACGCGGCGTTCGACATCGCGACATCGCAGGCGGAGGTTGGCTTCCACAAGTCCGTGCAACTCGCCGAGATCGGCCGGTACGAAGACTCGGTGACGTATGACGACTACCTCGCGGACGTGAGCGCGAGCCTGCACGATTTGCGAAAGGGCCGCGGCGTCCGGCGATGGCTCGACCCGGAGAGCTACGTGGAGTCGCAGGCCCTTGCCGGGCAACTGCTCGAATCGGGATCGCTCGGCGTCGTGTATCCGAGCGTGCGGCACGCCGGCGGGACCTGCGTCGCGTGCTTCAGGCCTGCGCTCGTCACCAACGTGCGGCGGGGAAAGCGATACCGGTTCACGTGGGACGGGGCGCCGCAGCCTCGCATCTCGCCGGAGCGATGAGTCAACCCGGCACACGTTGAGAAACGCTGGTTGCGTCAGGATCGCCGGGTGAGTCTCACCCCAGGATGCACCATCGGCGCCTATCAGGTGGTGGCCCAACTCGGCGCCGGCGGCATGGGGGAGGTGGATCAGGCGACCGACACCCGGCTCGGCCGCGATGTCGCGCCTGACGAGGTGCCGCCGGTGTCGTGGAGATCGTCAGGACGCAGCTGCCGACCGGCGAGCACGTCGTGCGGGCGAGGCCGCAGGTCGGCGATCTCGGTGCTACCAGCGACCCTGTGGGCCGGCATCTCCGTCGGCAGGAACGACCGAACGGGCGCCGTGCTGCATTTCGAGCGGGCCACCCGCCTGATGCGGATGCAGCCTCGTGGGTCGGCCTGGCCGAGACGCTCGTGTTTGCCGCCACCTACGGCTTGATGCCGCCGGTGGAGTCGCTCGCCAGCGCCACACGCGCGCTGCGCGAAGCCGCCCGCCTGCAGGGGGAACAGGACGGGCTCTACGTTGAGGGGTTGATTGCGTTCGGCGAACGCCGCTGGTCTGACGCGCTGCGGGTGATGACGCGAGCGACCGAGGTGATGCCGGGCTCGGTCGAAGCGCCTGCTGGCTCGCCTTGCGCAGACGGTCATGGACTCGATGATGCGGCCGCCGCCGCACGCTGTCGGCGGGCACGTTCGCGACCAGCTAACGACGTGGAATCGCCGTGTTCCTACCGCGCGGCGGTGCTGATCGCGGGCACCGGGCTGAGCACGATGCAGACGGCGCCGTCGTGAGCGCGGCGGCCTGCTTGGTGCGCTGTGCGACGTCGCCGCCGGGTGGCGGTCCGATGCCCGTGGGGATCGCCTCTTGATGCCCGGCGCGCTCGCTGCGGTCGTCGCCGTGTCGCTGCTGCTGCTCGGCATCAGTCCCGGCGCCGGTGTCGGTGCAATATCGGGTATCTGCTGTTCGCGGCCACGTTCTTCACGAGCAGCATGCTGGTCGTGGCGTCCTGGGCCGACGTCCTGCACGTTCGCGAATTCGGGGTTGCAGGCGCCGCCATCAACACCATGTGGCAGATCGGCAATTTCCTCTCGCCCTACGCGTGGGGACTGGCGAAGGATGCAACGGGTAGCTTCCGGATGGGGCTCATCGTCGCCGCGGGTGTCGCGGCCGCCCACGTGCTGACGCTTCTGTACACGCGATCGCTGGTCCGGGCCGACGGCCGGGCTCGTGCCCTGGCTCTCAATCGCGATCGGGCGCTTCCGCTGGCTGTAGCGAGCGAGTCACGGACCGCACCGTCCCGCTCGTGATGGAACTGGTCGAGGGCGACGACCTCTCGGTGCGCATCGCGCGGGGACGACTTGCCGTCCCGACTCTCCTGACCGACCCCACCCTGGGCAAGCCCGACGTGGCGGTGAAGGGCGAGTTCGCCTTACAATTCGCCGTGCCTGCGCCGAACCTTTCAGCGATCACGCCGGTCGTCAGCCGCGTGTTGAGAGCACGGCCCGAGGTGCGCGTCGGCTGGGTCTTTGGCTCGACGGTGACCGGTCGGACCCGGCCCACGAGCGACATCGACCTGGCCGTGCTGTTGAGCGACCGCGCGGCTCGAGGTGACCATCTCCGCTACCGCCTCGGTCTGCTCGCCGACCTTGCTGCGGCTTTGCACTCGGACGCAATCGACGTGGTGATCCTGAACAGTGCGCCGCCTGCGCTTGCGCAGAACGTGCTTCGGCACGGCATCGTCGTGAGCGAGCGCTCCAAGGCTGACCGTGTGAGGTTTCAGGTGCGCACGCTCAATCGCTTCGTGGATACGCAGCCGTTGCGGGATCAGCAGTGGACGGCGCTCAGGACACGGTACGTTCGAGGTCGGCGCCGTGGTTGACCGTGACGTGATACTGGCGCGCGTCGCTCGCATCCGCGAATCAGTGGCGCGGCTGGTGAGGCTGGCGGCTCTCAGCGAGCGTGAGTTTCGCGCAGACACTGATGCCTGCGCGCTTGCCGAGCGGCATCTGCAGGTGGCGATCCAGGCGCTCATCGACATCGGCAACCATGTCGTGGCCGATCTCGAACTGGGTACCCCCTCCGAATACCGCGAAGTCTTCGGGTTGCTTGCGACCCACAAGCTCATTCCACGAGCGCTGGCCACCAGGCTCGAGAAGATGGCCGGATTGCGCAATCTCCTCGTCCACGACTACCTCAGGGTGGACCCATCGCTGGTGCACCGCATGCTCCGAAAGGAGCTGGCCGACTTCGAGCGTTTCATTGCCGCCGTGCTGAAGAGCCTCTGAGGCCCGGCGCCGACTGCGGCGCAAGGCGGGCGCCGAAGCTGGACAGCCGCGCTCGCGATGTCTGGATGTGGGACCTCGCGACCGGGACCCCGTCTCGACTCACGTCGTCGGGTATCCAGTTGGCCGGTGGTAGCGCTGTTCACGGACACCATTCCGCTGCGTAGTTACGACGTCACACCCGCAACGCCAACGCGCGAACGTCACCGACTCGGACGCCCTGCGCGCGCTGGTGGCGAACGTTCCGCTGCTCGATATGGAGCGGGTCGAACTCCATCCCAACGTGAAGCTCGAGGGAATTTCCTCGGTGACCGCGGACAGGGCCGGCCACATCTACGTGATCCACCGGCCGACCGAGCCGAAGCGCCGATCCGGTCGTGGTGCTCGACCACGACGGGAAGCTGCTGCGCTCGTGGGGGAAGGGGATGTACACGATTCCGCACGGCATCGAGATCGGTCCGAACGGCAACGTCTGGACCACCGACGCCAACACGTCGAAGGTCTACGAATTCACGCCGATGGGAGAGAAGCTGCTCGAGATCGAGGTCGGCGGCATTCCCGATCGCACGGCCGACTTCTGCAGCATCACCGACGTCGCGTTCTCGCCCGCGCGCCCCGGCCACGTGTTCGTCGCCGACGGCTACTGCAACGGCCGCGTGCTCGAATACGACGCCGCGGGAGTCAAGGTGCAGGAGTTCGGGGCCAAGGGTGATGGGCCCGGTCAGTTCGACAACGCGCACGGCATCGCCGTCGGGCCCGACGGGAACATCTACGTCGCCGACCGGGAAAACGGTCGCGTCCAGTGGTCATTCGAGCAGGAAGCGCGCGCGCCGGTGTCGCTCCCTCGAGCGCGGGAGCTCTTCGGGTCGTCGCTCTGTCAGGCCGGCGTTGAACGTGTGCTGGAGATTCCACATCGAGCTGCGGCTCGCGATGGTCTGACAAGGCACTGCAACGCTTCTGGACGCGAAGAAAGTAACGGCGCGCGCGCAGCACTACTCCTTCCTTGTCGCCATCTGATGACCGACCGGCCTGGCCTCGGGCGAGGCAATCCGATGGCGAACACGTCATCGGTAAGGACGCGGACGCATCATCGTCTCGTACGCGCCTCGCTCACCATCGCGATCAGCGCGGCGCGCGCCTCTTCAGGAGTACCTGACTGGTTGGGGAAACGCCAGTCGGACGGGTCGCGGACCTTCCGACGTCTTCGCGGACATCTCAAATCCATAGCGATCGATGCTCGTCATCGCCGCCGACGAGATGTCCCGCGCCTTCGAGAACGCCGTGCAGCACAGAACGAGCGCATCGGCGTGATCTGCATTCATGTGCGCGACGATCGCGGCGGCCGATGGTCCGAGCGGATCCGGCTCCGCCGCGTGCCAGTCAGCCGTCGGTACCCAGGACATGCGTCCGTAGCCGCCGATGTAGCGCACAGCCTTGACGCGCAGCTTCCAGAACGCGAAGTCGCGAAAGTCCGCATAGTAGCGCGCGTTCGGATGGACGGTCAGGAACGCTTCACGGGCGTTTGGCAGTTCCGGTTCGTCGGCAGCGATCCGGCGGCATTCGCCCAGCACGGTGACGCGGCCATTCGCCAGCGGGTCGTCGGATCCGCCCTCGGCCACGAGCAGCGACGCGCGGGCGTCACGCTGCAGATTGTGCGTGTGCTCGGCCAGCGCGCTGATGAGGAACACCGGATTGCCCTCGTCGAAGGCCACGGTCACAAACGAGCCGTACGGATAGCCGGCGGGCTCGATTGCCATCGTGCAGAGCGTCCCGGTGGCGATCCCAGCCACGAGCGTCCGTGCCCGCTCGGCGTGCGTCGGTGTCGGCACAGTGACGTCGTACAGCGGCTCGGGAGCCGCTCCGGACGGTCGGGCATGGGCATCAGTCGTCATCAGTGCCTCCACGGATGTGAGCCGCGCCCCGATTCTCTCTCAATCGGCTCGCTTCGGAAAACACACACGGCCTTCTGACCGAAGTGCGTCTGCCTCAGGTCGTGGGGGCAACGATGGCCCGCTGCGTTGGCCGTCGCCCACTGACCGGCGTCAATGCTACGGTTCACCATCCTGCTTCAACTGCATACCAGACAGAGACACAAATCGCTGCACCGATGCTCAACAGGGCCCCGACGGTTTGCGTGAAATAGGGATAGATCGTGAGCGCGAGCCCTATGGCCATCTGAGGCCACTGCGCCAGCTCTTGCCGTACACGAACAGGACGAAGCCGATACCGCCTGGAATCAGGCTGACAGCCACGTCGGATCGGGCGACATGTTGGATCCGTCAAGCGCCCTGTTCGGCTTGCGGTTGTTCAGCGTCCGCGGAGGGATGGGAACCCCCACGATCAGTTCGTGGTCCCGCTCACTGAGGGCTTCCATGTTCGCGGAACCTCGGAGTGTGCAATCAGAGTGGCGCGAAGTGGCAGAGGAATCCAACTGCCCGAGGTATGCTACGGCACGGCGACGCGTTGATGTGCGTGATGAATTCGCGATGCGGCAGTGGCTGCCACAGCCGTCGGTGTTGAGGAGGGAAGGCGATCATGCTCCGAAGAATTTGTGTGAGTCTTGGGCTGGCATTCGTCGCGATTGCAGCGGCAAGCAGTGCGGAGCCTGTCACACACGCCATCGACTACGACAACGTACACATTCGAGTGCTGGATCCCGAGAAGGCCGCCAGTTGGTACGTCAGCGCGCTCGGGGCGAAGTTGTCGACGCCGCCCGCGCCTGGCACCGCGCAGGTGACCTTTGGCGCCAATGTGATCACGATCACGAAAGGGAGTTCGGTTCAGACAAGCGCAGGCACGCTCATCGATCATATCGGGTTGTCCTTCAGCGACCTCGACGCAGCGGTGAAGACCGCTGCAGCCGCCGGCGCGAAGGTGACAACCCCGGTCAGCGAGAGCCCAGGGGTTTTCCGGTACACGTACATCGAGGATCCCTGGGGTGTCCGCATCGAGATGGTAGAGGACGCCGAGCATCTCGGTTTCCATCATGTGCACTTGCGCGTCAGGGATCCGGAGGCGACCCTTGCCTGGTATCAACAGCAATTTGGCGGCGAACGGTCGAAGCTTCGCGGCAAGGTCGATGGTGTGCGTTTCAACGGAGTCTGGGTCTTTGCCATGAGCAGCGGCGCTGACACCCCGGCTCCGCCCACGGCCATCCTGCTCGTCGCGCTTCGTGTCAACGACGTAGACGCCGCTCTGAAGGCACTCAACGCCGCCGGCGTCAACACGGCGGCTGAACCAAGGGATCTGCCGGCGCTCCGCTACGCGTTTATCCAGGATCCGAACGGCATCAGAGTCGAAATCGTGAAGCGAATCCTCACTCCTTAGACAAGGCCGACGCATCCTCAGAATGGCCGCCGTGGCGGCGGAGGCCTCGTGCGCAATGGCGCGATGGTGCTCGACATGCGAATCGCACTTCGCTCATCCATGAAGGTAGCCTGCGGCGCGTCGTCACTCAGTGCCAGGGCCGAACGATCGCCGAGTTCCCGCTTACCGTCGGCGTCGTCGAGCCGTGCTGGCGCCACGTCTCGGCATTGGAATGCTCGGCGCAGCGGAGTTCGCGTTGTCGACCACTGGCTCGCTCGTCTATGTCTCGAGCGCTAGGGCGGTGCCGCCACGAACTGTGGTGTGGGTAGATCAGGCAAGCCGAAGCGGCGGTCATGCTGCATTCGGATGTCGCCATGCTGGTCGCGGTCGTCGATCCTCAGCTCTCGAGGCAGCACGTGGATTCGGCGCGGGCGTGGGTGCGGGTATTTCCTGACGACGCGGCGGCCCGATTCAAAGAACGTTGGCAGACGTACACCGTCGGGCCCTTTCTCGTTCAGCACAATCTCGGCTCAGCGGCGCTCGCCGTGCGCCAGGGGGTCGGAGCGTTCCCGCGCAGCGCTGACCTGCAGCTGATGCAAGGCACGGTGCTGGAATTGACGGCCTGGGCACAGACGTCCGACGTCCGTGACGTACAGGACTCTCAACTGGCGCATGGAAGCGGACCTGGTCGAGGCGGCCGGGGCCTATCGCCGGGCACTCGAACTAGATCCAACGCTACTGTTGGCCATTCCCCCCTGCGCGCCACCCGTATCCAGGCCGCAGCTGACGGCCAAGATGGACATCATCCTGAACTGCGGCGGCGCTGACTGCAGACGTCAACTGGTGCTCGCTGCAGCCGCGCATAGCTCGGGACTTGACGATTACCGCCGTGCCGGCGTGTCGCCTAGACGCATGAGGAGCTCGATCAGCGTGAACCCGCGCGCGTCGCGCACGGCACAGCCGCACTCGCGCCTATGCTCGCCCTGCATGGGACGCACGACGCAGGAAGGGCGCGGCTCCAATCGAGAGCGCCAGCCCCGGCACGATCACGAATACGAACACAACCCGCAGCTGAAGATTGACCGCGTGCGCCGGATGCCGGTCGAACTCCGTGAGAATACCGGCGAGAATCGCCGAGGCCACCACGGCGAGGTGCAGCGCGATGGGAAGGAGTCCTGCTCCTAGACGTTCGCGCCACGAGCCGCCGGCACGCCTCGACCAGGCTGCACCAAGGGCGCCGAGCAGCACATAGAGCAGGATGCCGGCGGTTGCTGCCACGACGTCCGCCCTGGCATCCCGGTGTGCCCACCAATCCCCCGGAAACAGCCAGCCGATCGCGAGCAGAACTGTCGCCGAGCATCCGACCATGGTCAGACCTGGCAGCCAGAGTGATTTCATATGGTGGCTCATCATCCCTCCGTCGGTCGCGGCCGCGTTCACGCGCCGCGCCAGCTCTGTCCAATCGGCGACCTGCTCGAGCGCGAGGCGGACCGCGTCCTCCTCGGTGTGTCCCTGGGCGAGGGCGTCGGTGTAGGCATCCTCGAGATGCGCGGAGAGTTCAGCCCGAATGTCGGCCTCGTGCTGCGAGTTGACATCAGGGAGAGCAAGTCGATCGCGCACGACGGCAGCGAAATCACGCACGGCTCAGTCCTCCCACGCGCGTGAGCGCTTCGAAGAAGCGGTCCCACTCGCGTCGCGTCTGCACCAGTTGCTTTCGACCGGCGGCGGTCAGGCGATAGCAGCGGCGCTTCACACCCGACGGTGTGGTTTCCCACGCGGCCGTGGTCCAGCCCCGCTTCTCCATGCGGTACAGCAGCGGGTACAGGGAGCCCAGGGTGAACTGCAGCACCCCGCCGCTCTCCGCCTCAATTCGGCGCGCGATTTCGTAGCCGTGCAGCGGGCCATCATTGAGCAGCGCGAGCACAGCAAGCTCGGAACTGCCACGCTTGATCGACGGGTTCAATATTGACATTGCGTTCGTATGTATAGAATACCTATACAGTGTCGTCAAGCGGCAAGTGTACACAGGTCTGCCGGGGACGACGCGGAAATTAACTCGGAGGCTTCGGCCAGGATCGTCCCCCCGTGCCCGGACTGGCAGATGGCGGGAGCGGCAAGCCGGAAGAAGTGACCGGCTGAGGTGGAGCGGTGCGCAGACCCGAAGGCATCATCCATCGCGATTTGAAGCCAGCCAACATCAAAGTCCGCAAGGACGCGACGGTCAAGGTGCTGGACTTCGACCTTGCGAAGGCGCTGGACCCCGTAACGACTCGGTCCGCCCCGGCAATGACCAACTCGCCAACAATTACCTCGCCAGCACTGATGACCGGTGTAGGCGTCTTGCTCGGAACTGCGGTGTACATGAGCCCTGAGCAGGCAAAGGGTCGTCCCGCAGACGCTCGGAGCCGTTACTCCAGCGTATCGATCTCAACGAACGGAACGCTGGTCTACGGGCAGGGAAGCGCCCCTGAACCCCAGCAGCTCACGTGGTTTGATCGTGCGGGCCGGGCGGTCGACGTGCTCGGTGAACCGACTCCGTACGACACGCTGGCACTCTCTCCAAGTGAACACAGCCTGGCGGTCGCGATGAGAATTGGCGTCGGCGAATCTTGACATCTGGCTGTTCACGCTGCCGAACCCTACTCCCATTCGTCTGACGACGAGTGTGGGCCAGGACGGCTCACCTGTGTGGTCCCCAGATGAGACACGGCTTGCCTTTGAGTCCGAGCGGGATGGCAAATCGATGCTCCGCCAGCTGTCGATAGACGGGCGCATCGACGAGTCCCTGCTGGATGGCGCGATCACACCGAACAGTTGGTCGCCAGACGGACGATACATCGCCTTTACCCGGCGCGGCGTGGCGGGCTCGCTGGACGTGTGGGCGCTTCCTCTCGACGGCGATCGCACACCGATTCCAATCGCCAACAGTGCCGCCCTCGAACGCTCGGCGGCGTTCTCGCCAGACGGACGAGCGGTCGCGTTCACCAGCGACGAACTGGGTTCAGTGGACGTGTACGTTCAACCGTTCGCTGGTCCCGGCCTCAAGCGCCGCGTGTCCCGAGTGAGCGGAAGCTACCCGCAGTGGCGTGGCGACGGTTGTGAATTGTTTTTTTAACCGGCAACGTTGGGGAACTCGACGGCCTGATGATCGGGGTACCGATGGGTAGCAGCCTATCGCCTGAGGGCGGGGCGCCCCGCGTCCTGTTCCGCACCGGCGCCCCCCGATTCAACAACGGTCAGATCTACGCGGTCACAAAGGACGGCAATCGGTTTCTCGTGACCGGCAGACCGCAGAAGTCGGTGAACGATCCGCTCACCGTTGTGGTTAATTGGGACGCAAGACCGAACCCGTGAACGTCCAGGGCCGCACCCGCCGCTGCTGCGAGGCACCGAACCACAGACGGCGCGATCCGCCGCGTCGGTGAGGGGATGCCTGGGTGATTCAGCGAGGCTTATACTCCGCCGCACCAAGTGGCGAGTTCGTCAAAGCAGTCTTCAACTTCCTTGATTCGTGGACGTGACTCCTCGCCGCACGATTTGTGAATGCCAGCGCTGATTGCAGGAGAATGAATGAAGCATTTGCTCGCGGCCGTGTGGACGTTGACTTGCCTCACGGTTACGGCCCACGCGATTTCGTTTTCTGACCCGCGGGCCGCTGCTAATCCCGCGCTCGACGCCAGCGCCGCGAACGAGCCGCGTGATCCGGCCTGCCGGGCGACGACGCTGGTTTCGGCGGGCGGTCCGTTGCCTCGTGACCCGCGAACCTTGGCCGTCAGGTGGACCGGTTTCTCTAACTTCGAGCTGGTCTACAAGGGCCGGGTCATCCTTCTCGACGCGTATTACGACCGGGGAAGCGTCTATCCACCGCTCGGGGTGAAGGCCTCCGACCTGAAGAAGGCAGACGTGATTCTGCTCGGTCACGGGCACTTCGACCACATGTCTGATGCGGCGTCTATCGGGGATCGCACGAAGGCGGTGATTGCTGGTGCGCCGTTGACCGTGGCCAAGCTCACGACGCAAGGGATCCCCTTGACGCAGCTCCGCAGGGTGACTGGTCGTGGTGGTGAGTTGCTCCGGTTCGACGGATTCACGGTTGAACCGATCCTGGCGCGGCACGGCGAGCCCGACCCGAAGGTCGCCGCGGTCGTGAACCCGGCGATGAACTCACTGTTACCCACGACGTCGCCACAACAGGAGGCCGAGGACGCTGAAATCCGGGCGCGGGGAACAGCGGATGCGCTGGTGACGACGGAAGGGACCATCGCGTATCTGATCACGCTCGACGACGGCTTTCGCATCATCTATCGCGACAGCGCAGGAACCGTTACCGACTTCGAGCGGGCGGCATTTGCGAAGATCGGACGTGTCGACCTGGCGATTACCGCCCTTTTGCCGTCGTACTATTTTGCGAGGGCAACGGCGCAGGAGTTGGAGTACCTCCGCACTTATCGTCCAGACGTCGTCATGCCTGCTCATCACGATGGCGCAACGACGGCCGGGCACGATGCCCTGTGGCGGACGACAGAACCGCTCTTTCAGGCCCTGCGAGATGAAAATCCCAATGTAGTGACCGTGTCATCGAGTTACCGGGAACCCGTCTGCTTCAACACGAATTTCAAGCGCGCAACTCGAGTAATGGTGCGCGCGACGCAACGCGACCGCGCTCGTGCGAGCGAATCGTGATCCTCGGCCGCAACGGTCAGCGGATATGGTCCCTTAGAGCCTGTAACAGAACCCCCCATTGGCAACGGTCGGGTAGGTGTCTTCTGGCGGGTTGGTCAACACTGCGCGACTTTCCAGGACAAATCCGACGTGCGCGCCTGCCTCTGTGATTAGAAGGTCAAGGTGCAGAATCCGATGGGGCTATTGCGGGCAGGCACCGTTATCGGATCTTCAATTCCTGCAAGCTAGCCCAGAACCGCTCGCCATTCGCTTTTTGAACCCAGTATTGAGTGATCTGATTGGAAGGTGAACACCGCGCGCCAACGACCACGCCTTCGCCGAACTCGCCCAGCACCTTCGCGTTAACCTTCAACGCGAAACAGTCCGGCGGGTTAGACGAGGTGGGACGACCAGGCAGCAGCAGGGACGTCAGTGAGAAAATGCCCTGGTCAGTAAGCTCGTACACAGGTTCGACGATCGTTGACGCAAACGGTCCGATTCCGTGAATCTGTAAAATCGTTTCCGTCTTCGACCACGCAAAGTGCGCCATATTCTTGGGCGCGATCCCAAACGTCCCTGTATCCATTGGTTCCAAGGCGGCTCGGTTGAACCGACGACCCATACCGAGCGACCAACTCCCTTTCACGACAGTAATGTTTTCGTCTATCGGATGAGTGTGGGGAAGAGTGATATATCCGGCATCCTGATGAATCCGAAACACGAACGGATCTCCGGGCTTTGTGAAATCGCCAGACACCTTCTCGACCCATTGCCCCGGCTGAAATCGGCTCAGAGGGTAAACGCTGTGCTGCGCTGATTGATCCTGTGCCTTGGCGTTGTCGAACGTGAAGGACAACGCCAAGAGAATGACGATCGAGACAGTTCTGGTGGACAACATGGAGCACCTCGGCGTTTGAATGTCGTAAGAAGGATATCAGTACCGATCAACGCCGTAGTGTTTACCGATGTCCGGCCCCGGCCGTGCAGCGGAGGAATCGCATCGACCAACGCCAAGGCCTCTTGCGAGTCGTTTCGATTCGCGCCGCTCAGACGCACGGCGAGTGGCACGCCTCGCCCGTCGCAAAGCAGATGGCGCTTGCTTCCGCGCTTGGCCCGATCAGTAGGATTCTTTGCTTCAGCGGCGGTCGGCAGGGCAGGGGTGGTTGGTTGTGAGGGGGTAAGTTCGACCTTGCGCGTCTTGTTAGCAGTCAATGAGGGTATGTCGGGCGCCCTCTGCTGATCAATGGACGATCTGGGTGGTGACCATGAAAGCGGCTCTATCCTCTCTTCTCCAGATGAATGTAAATACACAACTGCATTATTCATTTATTCCACAAAGAGAGGGTACAGGTCGTCACCATCGTCACCACCGCCTGATAACAGGCTGGCCCACGTCCTCGACCTGGCGAACTCCGATCGCGGTGGCTTACCGATTCACTGTCGATGGAGATGCATCCGAAGTACGAGGGTGTCCTCGTCGCGTCACCTGGTCAGTACGCGGATCGCAGTCCCTGGGTGGTCGGCCGGTATCACCTCAGACGCTTGTCTGAGAATCTCCGGTCCTGGAGCCACGTACCGATATAGGATGGCCGCCGAGCTTGGAGCGTCAGATAGGAAATGTCTTCAACAGTTGAGTTCCATTCGATGACTCGCAGTCATCCCGCTGCTGCTCTCGCCCTGAATGGTGCCCTGCTGATGCTCGCTGGCTTACTCGCCGGCGCCGCGATCCCCGCCGTTCCTTATCCACGACTGATGCTCTCCGCGCACAACGCCGGCTTCACCGTCAGCGGCTTGCTTTCGATGGTCGCGGCGTTTTTGCTGAGTTCCTCGCTCTGCTCCGTTTCCTCGCGCGCGGCACGTGTAGTCATTTGGGCTCACGTTGCGCTGTGGCCACTGAGCCTCTCCGAAGTCGCTGCGGCCTTTTGGGGAACGACAAAGGCCCTCCCGCTTGCCGGCGCGCAGGCCGGTGCGACCGGCGGCGCCCCGTGGCAGGAGGCGATCGTGATTATCTGTCACGCGGTCCCTGCGCTCGCGTTGATGCTGGCGTGGGTGCTCCTGGTGTGGGGAACCTGGGGAGTCTTCAGAATGGATCGTACGCGCTCGAACGGAGGTGTTGTATGAACAGATCCGCGCCGACACTTCTGGACATCGTCGCCGTGGTCGGTTTGGTGATCGGCGGCGTCTTTGGCCTCGCAGGGACCTTCGTTGGGCAGGCGGCGGTCCGACAGGCCTTCTGGGCCTTCGACGGGGCGGGCATCGTGGTGGCGACCGCGTTGTTGACTATGAAGTATTTCAGGAGGGGGAACGACTGCGTGGCCGCGGGCTTTCTGGTCTTCGTCGCCGGGGAGAGCTTGGTGATGTCGAACTCCGCGGCGGGCCTGACGGCGATGGTTCCGTCCTATGGCGCAGGCATTGCGCTGTGGTCGGCGGCGCTTCTGATGACGAGCCTCCCGAACACGTTCGCCACGTGGAACCGTCTTTCAGGTACCGCAGCGGCCATACTCTTCGCGATCAGCGCCGGTAGGATCGCCTGGGGAGAACAGTTGCTGCCCACCTCCGCGCCGCTTCCAACACTTGGTTATCCGTTCCTCGTTCTGACCTTCGCGGGGTGGATTTGGACGCTGCTCAGGCCTGGCAGATCTGCTCAGGTCACGTCAGTCTCGAGCTCGGCCGCCAGATAGGACCCTCGCGCCACGCATGGTGAGGTCCGCCATCCCGCGGATCGCAAGGCGATGCGACTTCTGACGATCAGAGCGCCACCGCTCCAGGATGTCGAGACTCATCAGTCTAAGCACCGGCCCTCGCTGCGGCAGATTCTGATTGAGCGCTGGTCCGACCTCCGGTGAACACCCTGCATCTGGTCCTTGAGAAAAGCCCCGCAGCGAGAAAGTCAACGCGACGCTCCAGTTACGGAAAGTCGCGCCACTGTGACTGCTTGAGGGACGTTGCGCCACCGAACCATAAGTCTCGCCAAGTGACGTATTTATACCGCGGCAAGCGGCACGACAGCGGCCGTCGCCGTGTTGAACAGTCCTCTTGCTCGACTACCTGCAGGCTGTGCGCGTGCTTCGTCGATTAGCAGGACGGCAATACCAAGACAGCGATACTCGAGCACCTGCGCCAGAGCAGCCCGGCATTGGTGCGGCGCGTTGACGCGGGTGATTGTTGTTCCCTCGAAGATGACACGAGTGCCGGTAGGACTCGTCGCTCGCAGGTCGATGGCCGCGCGCACCTCTTCGATGTTGCTCCAGCCGGTGTCGGTCAGGTGACGGTGCGATCGAGTGAGGCTGGCGGCAGCGGAACCGTCCGCCTCCGCGGCGAGACCAAGGAGTTGCACTTCACCGAGCTGTCGGCGAAGCGGCGGTCGCATCTCGTGCTCTTTGGTGTAGTGACGAGCGGGGTCGTGCTGTCGACGATCCGCTGGGCGGCCGATGCCGACTACACGATGAACGTGATATCCGATTGCTGCGTCGATCGCGATCCCGAGGTGCACCGGGTGCTTATCGAGAAGGTGTTCGACAGAATGGCGCCCGCGCTCACCGCGGCGGAGTGTATCGCTGCGCTGGCATGACGGGGCGGCCGAAGCGCCGCTCGCCGACTTGCGATATTGCTCGAAGGCGCTGCTCATGCCCGGTTCGTCACGCGATCACCACCGGAATGACCATGGGAGTCGCCCCCTTGTCGGCCAGCCAGAACTGGTCCTCCTTCACAACATCGATGCTGAGTTCGTAGTCGCCGCGCGTCAGCTCTCCCGGATCGAGCACCAGGCAGAAGGGGACCGCGTCGTCCATGGTTTCCGGCAGCCCCTCCAAGAGCGCACGGAATTCTCGCACTACCTCGCCCTTGACGGACTGCCGGAACAGGCGGGCGCCGAGTTTCAGCGGCTCGCCGCCCGCGCCCACGGGCCACGGCTTGCCGCAGGTCTTGCGCAGGGTTCCGCTCAACACGGCCGTGCCGCCGGGTGACAGGGTGAGCGCGTCGGCATCCACCGCGATCTTGTGGCTGAACGTCTCGACCCGCAGGGTGGCGGCGACCCGAACCGCCCCGTGCAGCGCCATCCAGTTTCCGCCGTCCATCAGCATGTCGAACCACACCTCGTAGACTCCGCCCGGCAGGCCGCGCGTGTCGATGGGCACGGCGAACTCCAGTTCGCCGTTGTGCGGCACGCGACAGTCCGGCGGGCTGGTGCGAAACTCGCGCACCCACAGCTTGCCCCGCCCGACGCGGGTGAGGTAGCCGGCGACGCTCCACCGGCCGGGCCCGCTGCCGACCTGCCACTCGGTGTCGGACAGGTTGCGGATGCGACCGGTCAGCGTCGGGATGTCGCTCGCCTGCACACGCGTGACCGGACTGTCGAACGTCACGTCGTAGCTGCACTCCTTGAACACCAGCTCGTTCGTCTGCTGGCGGTGCTGCGGCGCCACCCTCTCGAAGAAGGCGCGCTCGGGAACGGAGTAGCGCGAGATGAGGCCGTCGTTATCCACGCCCTGCCAGGACGACAGCGTGAACTCGATGTTGTTCTCTTCGCACCACGCCTTGTACTCGGGCGCCAGATACAGCTGGAGCGGATAGCCCACGTAGTTGACCGACACATGGAAGCCCGCACTCTTCAGCAGGAGGATCGAGCCCTTGAAGAGCTCCCAGTTGAAGCCCTTCGAGGTGGGGTGCAGGCTGCAGTTGATCCCAGACAGGCCGATGGGCACCTGGCCGAAGCCTTCCACCTCACACAGCCCGTGCCCCGGGCGGATGCGGTCGTGGGTGAACTTCATGATGTTGCGGCTGATGTTGGAGGTCATGTAGCACGCGAACTTCTGCGCCATCATGCCGAGCACGGGGATCGTCGCTTCACTGAGCAGCGGCTCGCCCCCGGTGATGCTGAGGATGCCGTACTCGAAGCGCTCGAGGATGTCGCTCCAGATGTCGATCCACTCGTCGACGGTCAGCTCGGGATGCGAGGAGGGAAAGTCGTTCCTGAGCGGCTTCTCGCCGGCCGCGCAGCCGCAGTAGGCGCAGGTGTAATTGCACGCCAGCGTCGGCGACCAGATGAAGTAGGCCATGCGGCGCTCGGGCGCCTCCAGGCGCTGCGAGCACAGGAAGCGCGACACCTCTTTCTCGATGTTGTTGCGCTGCCCTTCGAAGGTCTTCTCCAGGCGGCCCTGCTCATCGACCTGCCACTTGGTCGTCCAGTCGAGGTCGCAGGCGTTGTAGCAGCGCTCGTGGTCGCACACCGTGGGCTCGACGGCACTCTTCCAGCCGTCGCGCTTCAGGTTGAACATCGGCGGCCGTCGGGCATTGTAGTCTGCCAGACAGCGGTAGACGTCGCCGTTGGGATAGACGTGGAAGTAACTCACACCGGCCGAACACAACACGTTGCCGGCCAACTCAAGGGTCATCGAGCAGCTCCTGGAAGGCGATGCTCGCGGGCGCGGGAACGCGCGCCGCGGGGGGCGGAGAACTACACAGCGGGTCGACCGATCAAGGAGTCGTCGGGAGAGTCAGCCCTATGCGCAGAAGTTACGGCAGGGCTAGATGCGGAACTGTATCCGACTCGATCTCAGCGTAGCACACCGGCGAACTCAGGGTCCTTGCGTGCGATGCGAGTGATCCAATCCCGTGGACGGTTTAACTAAGCTGCTTGAGTCGTCCGACGTTCGAACGCCGCTGGGCTCATGCGACCAGCGGACGTAGGCTTTCCGGTGTTCGCCGACGCCGAGCTGGCCGCCGGCCCGGCCAAGCGCGAGACGGAACTGTGGCGGATGTCGGGGTGCAAGCCTTCCGCCTTATAGTCGGCGAGTCGAACGATTCGTTACTTTTCTTCACTGATCCCGCCGCCTAGATTCGATAGGGGAGAATGCGGTGTGGTTTAGGTCGGCTCGTTGTTGGTGAACGCCGAACCCGCCTCGGTCTGAATAATCCACTCGGAACCGCAGTTGCTACACTTGTAGGTGATGATGCGAAGCTTCGCGAGAAAGGTTACGGTGCTCGGCTTGCCGCGTTCGCCGCAGTCGGGACAGTAGGATTGTCGTCGTTCGGGGGAGGCAGGATCGCGGGGCACGTTGTAGGGAGAACTGATGATACCAGCGGCATCGGGATCAGTGTTTCGGTCGTTGGCCGACGGTGCGCACTACTGCGAAGTATTTGCGAGCTTCCGACTCCAACGACACGAGGCGCAGGCTCAGAAGACGTAGGTGATCCCATGCGCCGTGTAGACGACGGTGGCGTCCGGGAGACGAATCGTCGTCAACTCGATTGTGGCGGTGCCACTGCCTCGGAGGTCGAGGCGGAACAGTTCCTGTGTCGGTCCAAGCGTCGGGTTGGTCGCGTAGCCAATCAGATACGACGTATCGGTCACGGTAAAGGGGAACGTCACCGTGAACGTCGGCGTGTCCACTGCCGGAACGAGGACCGTTCCTGACACGGTGATCACGCCAGTTAAATACGCGGTGTCGTAGTGCACGCCTTCGACCGTGGCCGATCCGTGCGATCCGGCAAACGCGGCGGATGTCCAGATCGGTTCAGCGCCGCTCCCGCACGGTTGGCAGCCCACCGACCCGCCGTCCGACCACTCCCCGGTAGTGTCGAACCGGACTCCCCGCAGCGTCGCCGAGCCACCCATGCTCGTGGAGGTGGTGGCAATCGTCCCGCTCTTCACTTTCTGCAGCTTCAGCCCGTCGCGCGGCCCACGTACGTCAGAGCCCAGCGCATCGGCGTTCAGTGATTCGGAAGCCAGCGGCGCTGCGTCGGCGGTCGGCGTGGTGGGGGATGCGCCTGTGCAGCCCAGGGTCATCGATAGCGCGCTCATGAGAAACACGTCTCGTGTGTGCATATTCCCTCGTCGAAAGCTACGTCCGGCGCACCCCTACCACGGTGCCCTGTTTACGTCATCCGCGTGAAGGGACGGTCCGCAGATTGGTCGCCCATCACAACATGCTCGGGACCGACGCTCAGATTGAAGGCGAGCCGCAGACCACCGACCATCCGAGCGCCGACGTTCTCATCTGTTTGCAATCAAGGAGCCAAACGGCTCGTGTCGCTAGTGGCGTGTCCGCGGCGAATCACCGCTATCGGCCGGGCGGGGCATGCCGCGTCGCGGCGTTGCTCATCGCTCACGTGTGCCCAACCAGCTCGCTCTTCGCGCCTTGCGGTCCGGGCGCCGCACTCGGCATGCAGTGAGTACTGCTTCAGCGTGGATACGCCACTACTTCACAGATACTCCCGGTCCAGGAAGAACGCGGGCGGATAATTGGATTATGACGTCGGGGGGAGGAGCGGCCCGTCGATCAACCGTTGCACAACGGCCATCAAGCGATCGAGATCACACGGCTTAGGGATGATAGCGGCTGGCCGCAGATCGTGATAGTGGTCCCGCGACAGCGCGGAGATGACCACGACCGGGATGTTGGCGATGGTGGCGTCCGCCAGTTGGCGTCGCCGAAACTCCCACCCGTCCATCACCGGCATCATCAAGTCCAGCAAGATCACTGAGGGCCGCGGGCGACGACGCGCTTCGACCAGGGCAGTCACTCCGTTACCAGCCGATCGGCTCGCAATCCCGTGCGTCTGCAGCAGGTACATCATCATGTCGCGAATGTCGGCATCGTCTTCGACGACAAGCACGAAGGACATGGGGGCGCGAAGCGTATCACGAGGGGTCATGTGCCCGGCTTGCGTGCTCGACGTCCAAGGCCACGTTCTCCTCGGCTCCCTAGGCGGAGCTGCCGGAGGCCCTGTCCACCGTGGTGAGGCACCGGGGGACTTCGTGCGTCCGTGACCGCCGCTCCGAGATGTTGTCGTCATCCCGGAGACGTTTGTCGTAGCGCAGCCACAGGTTTCATGCGGTCGAAGGCGTCCATGCGCACGCTGTCACATACGGTTCAGCTACCATCTCGGCATGGCAAAACGCACGCGGCCGCCGAACCATCGGCGCGCCCACCAAGACCGACGAACGTTGCTCATTGACGCCGCAAAGTTGGCGGCGTCCAGTCAGGACGTCGTGACCGCCCACGCAATGGGCCTGACGCTGCTCGCGGCGCTGCAGCGAGACATCGAACTGATACGAACGCCCACGGCACCGAAGGTTCAGCGCCAGGTCGCGATCGAGCGCATCCTGCGGCAATTGGAAGATCTTCGGACCACGCTGACGCGTCAGTCCAAGCTCGCGCAAGGACTCGGCAAGGACGCGCAACGGCTCGCGGCGGCCGTCGCGGCCGACCAGACCTCGTCTGACGACGAACCGGGGTAGTGCCGCGCCTCGCATGTGAATAGTGCGCCAGTTCCCGGTAACCCTGGCCGCGTTCGCTTCACCTAGCGCTGTCCACTTCCAGACGGGAAATTGGTCGGCTAGCAGCACGGCACCTATCTGAGGCGTTGTCACCTTGCACGGTGCTGCATCTGGAATACGTGCCGCCCCGACGCATAGCTGCGTGACTTCATTTTCGGCCGGCAACACCGCTCGCGACATCCATATCGCGCCGCGTCACTCCCGTATCGCTAGGATTGGATGACAACCCTACAGCCGGCCAGGCAGTTCCGGCCTGGAACTCACCAGCCGCGGCATGTCGGGCGACGCAGCCATTGAGGAATCGCAACGCGCTGTTCCAGGATCCTCGCGACCATGCACGAAAGCCCTGATCACCGGCTGCGGCAGCGCAAAAGGGAGCCTGAGGGACGTCGGGTCGCACGCTCACTTCTACCGAGATGCGGTTGATGAAAGCGGTGCGCATCAACATGGCCATCTCGGTGAATGACGGCACGACCTCAAGGTGGCCCCCGCACGTGCACCGGAGCACTAAAACGCGATCTGAGGTCTCGACGCGAATCGCGAGGCCATACGAGAGCCCGGCGCTCGGACACGCTCGGTGATGATCAATGAACCGCTGTAATCGGGCATACACGCCGTCGCCGGCCACACCGACAGCGCAGCAATACCCGTTCCGGTGACGAGTCCCATTTGACACCCGAGACGGCGCCATCTCACGAGTGGGGGACGTGACCACGCTGTCTCCTGGCAGTGCTAAGCGGATCGTGTGAACACGTCGCGGGCCTGTTCATATGCCTGCACGCGTTGCCTATGCGGGGACGGAGCGGCGCCTGACGGGGACGCGCAGCGAAAACCAGGGGGAGCACCACACCGGGGGCATGCGACGTAGTGGGTCGCATTCCGAAACGGCCACGGCGTCGGCAGGACTTCGCCAGGTTTCAGACGTTCTGGTGTGAATGTCACAGGGCGCCACCGTTCCATCGACGGTCGGCACGGCTTTCGCTAAAGGTGAGGGTGGGAGGACGTGACATGCGCCACATGGCGGCGGCTTTTTCTCGTTTTGGGCATCATTGCGGCGGCGCTTGGATTCTCAACTATCGCGGGCGCATCCCCCGCCATCGCCAAGTTGATGGCCGGCTTGTTTCTGATCTTGTGTGTCGTGTGCCTGGTCATCCCGCTGACCGCCGCCAGCAAGATCGCCGAGTAACCGCGGCACCGTGCGACGAGACGACCGCGGCACCGCACACGAACCCGTCTGCAAGGGTTGGCGGCAGCGAAGCGTGCAGGGACGTTCGCGCCGATGTCGCGAGGTCATGTCGAGAGGTGTGGTCTCAGTCCTCGATAAGCTGCACGTCGCCGGCCCGCGGACCCTTCCCGGTGTCCTCAGGCGTGAACTCAACGTGCTGACCCTCGCGCAGCAACTCGAAGATGGTCCCGCGCACCGAAGTGCGGTGAAAGAAGTACTCCACCCCGTTCTCGTCCCGGACGAAACCAAAACCTTTGTCGATCAACAGCCGTGCAATCGTGCCGTGAGGCATCGCTGATCCTCCTCCAGCAGCGTAGCCGGCCTCCACGGAAGGGGCGTTGTCGCGCGTGCCTGTCTCTGCACGAATTAAATGCAGAAGCGAATGGCGAAACGTAGGTGAGTCGAGCGGAGCACGGTGTGAAGTGGAAGCCGCCGCCTGGAACTCACGCCCCGGAGTGGCTGAAACGCGCATGCAGGCGGGGGAAGCGCTCCCGCGAGAGAGTTGCCGACCGCAAGTTCAACATGGGGGGACACTGGTGGACCGGTTCGTTCGTGGACGGGTGCTCCGCCCGCGTGAGTACTTCCTGCCAGTGGAGCATGAGCACGCGACTATGAGCCGGCGGCGATGGCTCTACTCGTAACTCGCTCCCCAAAGCCCGGGACGTTTGAGTGGAGCGGACGGTGGCGGCTATGCGCGTGATGCGCGGCCGCATTACTTAAGAGGTGCAAGGATGGCCGGCAGTAAAAAAGACGCGCGTACGCACGTCGCTGAGGAGAACATCCGCGCAGTTCGACAGCTGCAGGAACGGTCTGCACGCGAGCGCAGCGCCGGGGAGCGCATCAGTGATGCCATCACGCAACTCGCCTCCCGGGAGGGCACCGTCGTCGGGCACATCGTGTGGTTTGGGCTCTGGTTCCTGATCAACATGGGACACTTCGGCGTCATCGCGCCGTTTGACCCGTTCCCATTCACCCTGCTGACCACGATCGTCAGCCTCGAAGCCATTTTCCTCACGCTGTTTGTCCTGGCGAGTCAGAATCGGCTGACGCAGGAGGCGGACCGGCGTGCCCACCTCGATCTCCAAGTCAATCTGCTGTCGGAGCAGGAGATGACCATGGTGCTACGGATGCTGAAGGAGGTCTGTGACCGGTTTGAATTGCGGGAAACGACGTCTTCGGCGACGTTCCAGCAGCTGGTTCGTCGGACCGATTTGAAAGATCTTGCCGAGCGACTGGATTCACAGCTGGCGTCTTCGAAGGAATGACGCCCGTACCCGATAAGAACGGCGGACCACACCTATCTGGACACACACGTGTGGTGAGGACCAAGCTGTCGGGTCTGTCCATGGCCTCACATACGGTGGAAGATGGCGGCGCCGGGGAGTTTGTGGACCCCGATGGACTGATCGTCCAGATCGGCCCGAGCTGATCGCGACACCCGACTGGCGTCGGGGGTTGAACGACAGCTACTGAGGCGACCTGGGGCGACTGCGCTCCTCTGACGACGGCGGCACGTCCAGGCTGTCCAACCCCTATTACCACCTGCAACTTCTCTGGTGATCGTCCAAACGAGTTGAGAGGGTGGACAGGGTGGACATTGGCCACACTCACGCGAACAGGTGAGACTCGACCTTTGTGGCAGGGCGCCGCCGAAACGCTTGGTGCGTTCACCTGAATTCGGTTTGCCAGCCGGAAACTCACGCGCGTTCTCACCCCACGAACCGTCGAAAAACAGTTCGCGGAGGGAAGACACAAAGCGAGATTCTAGAAAACCGGTCACCGGCGGAACGCCTTTTCGCTACCGAAGCTCTCTTGGGCACCGGCAACCGGCAATCTGCAATTTCGCTATTCAGGCCCTTCGGAATCGTCCTGTCCAGCCGGCGCCATATCCGACATCGGCTTCCCTGGAATCTTTGGGTCAGGCCCACTTGGGCCGTCATCATCCCTGTCGTGGGCTTCGTTGTCTACTACAGGCGTATCGGGCCGTTTTGGACCTGGATTCGAGACGTCATCGTGGGAATCGTCGGGCGGTCCGCTCACATCTTCTTTAGACATGCAGATGTGACTGCAAAAACGAACCCGTTCAGGGGACCGATCTTGCGGAAGGCCTCCCCATGAGCGGGATTCGTTGTGCAAGATGCGAGGCATCTGATGTAAGTGCTTCACCTGAGCGCACACGTCTTCGTGTGTGAATATCTCTGACATGAATTCGTCGCGCCGGGATTCGACATGATGAGTGCGACGACCGCGACAGCAGAAGCCACGAAACGCTCTGCTCGCTCCGCGGGACGTGATTTGAGGAGCAGGCTGGTCGCCTTGCGGGCATCACCAAAGGATGACGTTTCGTGCGCGAATGTTACTCGGGATCGCAGTCTGGCTGCCCGCGAGCGCAACGCGTCCGACAATCGTCCTCGCACCGAGCCCGCTTTCGGATCTGATCTGTTGGTTGGGGTTGGCGCGCGAGGGTCGCTCGGATGTGCGGCGCGGGATCGTTCAGCACGAAGGCCGCACGGTGGCGGAGTTCCCGCTCACCGCCGGTGTTATCGGAGCGGTGCTGGCACCGGTTGTCGCGGCGATCGAGGCGCTCGTGGCGTTGCTGAAGGCCTGCACGGTTCAGGTCGAGTGCGAGCAACAGAAGGACGACCGCAAACGTTCCTGAGCGGCTACAGAATGGCTCATGTATGTAGGCTTACGTGAAACTGTCAGCCGTGTGTCAGATTCCGGAGCCGCAAGTCCAGCCCTAGAACATCTCGACAGCACGAAAGCGACGATCAACTCGGGAATCGCCGATGTGAAGGCCGACAGGGGCGAGCTGCGCCGGCCCCCTGGCCTGCAGGACTGAACGGAATCGATCATGCAGGCCCGGGCCTCTGGATCCGGCTCTTTGCGGAGGTCCTACCATGAAACTTTCCTCGACGCGGTATCAGGTCCTCGGTGCAGTGGCCCTCGGTGGGCTTCTGAGTGCATCAACGCTCGCGCAGGAAGCGCCCAAACCCAAGGGCGATGACGTTGTCATCACCGGGTGCGTCACCGTCGGCAGCAAACCGGATGATTACCTTCTCAGCAATCCGAAGGCTGAGGGAGTGCCCTCTGCTCCGACCATCGCCGATGGCACCTCCTCGGCCCGGACCGCGGTGGGCACGCAGGGCAAGGTGATGCCGTATCCCTTAAAGGGTGGCGACATGAAGAACCACGTCGGCCACACGGTGACGATTACCGGGACGTTGGAAGATTTCAAGCCCAGCAGCAGTGCCCACCAGATGCCGGGCAATACGGCGGCAATAGCTACGACCGTCGCCTCGAGCACGCTCCACGTCAAATCGGTGAAGATGATTGCGCCGCACTGTCCCAAGGAGTAAAGAACGGCTGCGAACAGTAACGGTGCGGTCACGAGACACACGACCATCTCGTAGGTGATCATCGCGACAGAGAGATGACGTACCGCCTGCACCCAGCGCCACAGTGTCGCGGCGACACGTCGCGATGGCCGGGCACCGGTGGGCCAATCCGGGGGTGGTGGGGGCTGGTCCTTCGTCGGATCAGCCAGGGGCCTTCCTGGGGCACCGTCAGAACGTCCCGTAACTTCTCGACGGCGGCATTCCTCTCGACGCAGGTGATGGTCCGTTGTGCCCGTCGCGATTGTAGTTGGCGCGGATGCCAGCGACCTGCTTCAGTCCAGTGTCCACGTCACCGCAGTGGACCAGTCCGGTCGCCGTTGGGAACTCCACTCGCATCACCGCCAGGAGCTGCGCGTCCGTCAGCTGCCACTTTGGGTTCTCGTCCAACAACCAGTTCTGGAGCTGCTGCACGCGCATCCCAGACAGCACTCCGACGTGCTGATGGCGAGGGCCGACCAGGGCGCGTCGCATCGAGGACACGAACTGGTTCAGCGAGTCTTCGGACCCAACCTTGCGCCGCACGCGGTCCACCAGCTGGTCGATGCTGAGGGAACATCCGTGAGAGGGGTGCGAGCTTTCGATGCAGCTGGTGCTGTCGGCTGCGTGGGCATCACCGGGCGCCGCCTTCCCGCCGCCGCCTGTGGTGATGTCGTCGGTATCAACAGCACCATGTGTGGGTGTGAGGCGAACTTGCGCCGGCCGTGATCATCAAAGTGGATGACCGTGTGCTGGTCTTTGCACTCGATCACAGTGCCAGTGCCGAAGGTTGCGTGCTGGACTCGGTCGGCCGGTCTCCATAGTGCCATCGTGGGGGATGCTATCACTTGACGGATCGCGTCGACTCTGATCTACTCGCGTCGTAGGGCTTGCGAGCGTGGCTCGGGCAACAAGCGCATTTAAAGGTCAGAGGACAACTGCAGCTCGACCACCAACGACTTTCGCGGTCGTGCTCCTCGAGCCTGCGAAGTGCGTCGTCGAGGGCAAGAACGTCGTCGGGCCGCTCGGGCGATAAGAGGGCAACCCCGTCGACATCAATGTGCGTGGCGTTTCCTCCACGCTTCTGATACCGGACACATTGCGACTCGTGCTGTACGAGCTGAGCGCGTACCTGCCGGCCCACGACGCTGCCGATGCCGTGGTCCGGATCGGAGCGAGACGGGAGAAGCCACGCCGCGGACGCAACCCAAAGCACCGCGCCCGCCGCGATTCAGCGATCTCGTAACGCTGTCGGTTGAGGCCCGCGGCTGGAAGGCCGAAGTATCGACGTGGAGGAACGACGTGGTTGTGAAGGAGGGCGCCGTCAAACCGTTGCCGGGTTTCTTCTCCGAGCCCATGCAGGCGTGTTTGTTGGACCTCGCGGCACAGGGGCCTATTCCGCTCGTCACCATTCAGCCTGAGTATCTGGGGACCGCAGGGACATTGACTCGTTCGCGGCGCTGTTTACGATGAACTAACGGCGACGGTTCCGCTCGATGTAGGTGCCGTCAGCGAGGTGGAGATCGCACTGCTTGGCTTTCGGGTCGTCCTCATCAATCCGAAGATTCAGGAGGTCGGCGTAGAAGTCTCGAATGCGCGCATAATCCGAGACGACGAACGAGACGTGGTTGGATCCGGTTGCTTTGAACGGGTGCGCGCCGTCTGTTGCGCGACGGCGCCTCCCGCGCGCCGCACGCAAGGGAAGTCGTGCGGTAAGATTCGCCCACGCGGAGGAGGAATGCAGCGAACGCTGCTCGTGTCGCTCGGCTGGCGACCCGAGCCTCGCGCTCTTAGCGCCAAAGGTGTTGTTCGAACAGTGGTACGACTTCGGAACCAGTCAGACGACGGCCGGGCGACTCAAAGTGGTGGTGAACTGGTTCGACGAGTTGAGGCGGCTGACCGGGAAGTGACTCTCTGTCCAGTGCGGGAACATGCAGTCAGAAGGACACGATGAAGAAATCCGTGCTCGTCCTTACCGTGCTCGTTGCATTGATGTGTGGCGGCACTTCCGCCGCGCAGTCGCCGAGGACCATCGCCCTCGACGACGCAACGCTGACAGATTTGAACGCCGCGCTCGACGCCGGCGCGCTAACGTCAGAACAACTCGTGCAGATGTGTCTGGCGCGCATTCGTGCCTACGACCGGCAAGGGCCGTCCCTGCGCGCCATTCTGACCGTCAATCCCAAGGCCGTCGAGACGGCCCGGCAACTCGACATCGAGCGAAAAACAAAGGGACGTCGATCGCTGCTGCACGGGATCCCCGTCGTCCTTAAAGACAACATCGACACGGTCGACATGGCGACAACGGCCGGCTCTGTGATGCTCGAGGGCTCCGTGCCGCCCCAGGATGCATTCATAGTGAAACGACTCCGTGCCGCCGGTGCGATCATTCTGGCGAAGGCGAACATGTCTGAGTTCGCGTCGGGACCGGCATCGAGTTCGCTTGGCGGGTCCATGAGAAATCCGCATGACCTCGCCCGCTCGCCACTCGGCTCGTCCGGCGGCCCAGGCATCGCCGTCGCGTCGGCCTACACAATTATCGGTGTCGGCACAGATACCGGCGGGTCGATTCGCAATCCGGCGTCGACGACTGGCATCGTCGGTCTCAAGCCGACGCATGGACTGATCAGTCGCGGCGGCATCATCCCGTTGGCTCTGACATTCGACACGGCTGGCCCGTTTGCCCGCAGTGTCCACGATGTGGCAGTGGCGCTAGGTGTGATGGCCGCGATAGACCCCGCCGACAGTGCCACGAAGAAGAGCGAGGGCCACGCCGAAACGGATTACACCCAATACCTGAACAAGGATGGCCTTCGAGGTGCCCGAATCGGCATCGCACGCGATTTCACCGGACAAGATCCGGATGTGGACTGGGTGGTCGAGGCGTCGATTGCGGCGATGAAGGGCGCTGGTGCGACGGTTGTGGACGTGCGCTTTCCGAAGTGGCTGCTCGATGCGAAAGGCGATTTCTACGACACCATTCGGTATCCCGAGTTCACCGCACAGATTGCGGAATACCTCAAGACGCTCGCGCCGAAATATCCGAAGAACATCGATCAACTCATCGAGCGTGGCAACGCGTTCAATGCGCTCCGGCCGGATGGCGCTGGCCCGAATCCGACGCGGTGGAACTTGATGAAGCGCGAAGCTGGATCTGGCGGCCTCGACGACTACCGATACATCGCTGTGCGCGATCACGCCCTTCCCATGGTGCGCACGATTGTCGAAGGTATCCTGAGGTCTCAGCGTTTGGATGCGATGGTCTACCCGACTTTGCCGAAGCGGCCACCGCTCCTGACCGCACCTCCAGATCCACCGGGCGGGACACCTGGCGCCGCCCGTTAACCTCGCCAATCTCACCGGCTTTCCCGACCTCATCGTGCCGGCGGGGTTCACTGGGGACCAACTGCCGGTGACCCTCTCGTTCTTTGGTCCGGCCTTCAGTGAGCCGAAGTTGCTTGCGCTGGGATATAGCTTCGAGCAGGCGACCCACGCGCGACGTCTTCCCGTGCATACGCCGCGCTTGAATGGGGACGCCGTGCGCCTACCTTAAACGAGATCGACGACCACTGAACCCGATCTCAGCATTCGTAGCCATGAGTCTGCGTGTAGGCGCGCAGACCGGATCTGATCTGCAGCAGGTGCTGTCGGCGAAGCGGCGGTCGCATCTCGTGCTTTTTGGTGTGGCGACGAGCGGGGTCGTGTTATCGACGATCCGCTGGGCGGCCGATGCCGACTACACGATGAACGTGGTGTCCGATTGCTGCGTCGATCGCGACCCCGAGGTGCACCGCGTGCTCATTGAGAAGGTGTTCGACAGAATGGCGCCCGCGGTCACGGCCGAGGAGTGTATCGCTGCGCTAGCATGACGGTGCGGCCGAAGGAGCCTCTCAGGAGCGGCATGGCTGCGGCAGTGATAGCCGTGTTGCACAGAAAATCAACGCCGCTGACCTCGCCTGTCACGCTGCGCCCGTAGAATCGGCGCATGCCCGACGTCAACACCACCCCCCACGCGTGGCTCATCCCGTTTTGGACTGCGTTGAAACGCCAGACGTTCTTCGACAAGCTCGCGCCAGAACTGCAGTCAGAGGCGCTCGCCCTCGCGCTCGAAGCCGACCACCCAGCCAAGGCGCAGGAGATCCGCGAGTGGAACTTCGCCACACGCCGCGGCATGCTCGCGGGGCTGGACATGCTGATGGTCGATGGACCAGCCAAGCGTGAGACGGAGCTGTGGCGGATGCAGAAAGGCCAACGAGTCGTCTGCTGCACGGCCGTCTACCTGCCCGTGGGCGTGGACCTGCGCCTACTCGAAGGTGCGGACATGCTCCGCACCGAGCTGTTCAGGGACACGTATGCGGCGCCGCTGCGGTCGCGGGAATGGCAGGCTGCCTTGGCGAAGTCGGGCTGGCGGGAGCCGGTCGCAGCCGAGTCGCAATCACCCGTGCCCCGGAGCACCACGGCTCGCGAGTAGCTACTTCCACCCCGCCATCTCTCACCGGCGCTACCGTCCTCCGGGCACATCGGTTGCACGCGGGATGCGCGGGAGGGCTTCATGGCCAAGAAGGTGAGCAGCCGACGCGAGTTGATCAACACCGGCAGCGACAAACGCTACGTCCGTCGCAACGCGAAGGGTCAGTTCAAGGAGAGCGACGATGTCGGGCGCTCGTTGGCGGCGGATCGACGCCAGCACGCCAAGACCAAGGCGCCGAAGGGCCAGGGCGACCGCGGGGATCGGTAGGAGACATACGGCACGAACCAGGAATCGTGGGTGCCTGTCGCAAACTCCGAGCGCCATCAAATCCAGGGAGAGTAGCTAGTTCACTTGGGCCGTGCCACGCCGCAGCGGCCACGGTCCTCCCGTCAATCGAGGGGCTATGGCGCATACGTGGCGAAATCACGGGCTGTCGATCGTGCTGGCGGCGTTGTTTCTGGGTTCGATGATGGGTCAGACACTGACCGGGTGGCGGGTTTTCAACGAGGAGCAACGCCAGCACGCCGCACCCACGGTCGGATTCGCTGGTTACATACAGACTGGCCATTTTGGAGAGGCCACGTTCGAGAACTGGGAGAGCGAGTTCCTCCAGATGGCGTTCTACATCGTGTTGACAGCGCGGCTGTATCAACGCGGTTCCTCAGAGTCCAAGCGCCCCGGCGTGACTGAGGAAGTGGACCGTGACCCTCGTGCGTCCGCCGATAAAGCAAGCGCACCGTGGCCGGTCAGGCGGGGCGGGTGGATTCTGACCGTCTATGAACACTCACTCAGCCTGACGTTCGGCTTGATGTTCGTCGTGTCGTTCACGCTGCACGGCATGCGCGGGCTGGTGGAGCACAACGCGCAGCAACTGGCACATGGACAACCAGCGGATGTGCTCGCGACCTACATGACGAGTTCGCAGTTCTGGTTCGAGTCCTTCCAGAACTGGCAGAGCGAGTTCCTCTCACTCGTGGGGATGGTCACGCTCTCCATCATCCTCCGGGAGCGCGGATCACCGGAGTCGAAGCCGGTCGATGCCCCGGTGTGGGAGACGGAAGGCTAACCACTCTACATCCCACCACGATGCCGTACCGGGAACCGTGCCGCCCGAGGTCCCGTTGTGCCTATTCCGAGTGCTTCAAGAGGCGCTGCACAATCCCGCGTCCGCGCAGGTGCGCGGTGCTGTCGTACGAGTGGCAGTTAGTTCTCAATAAGCTGCACGCTACCGGCGCGAGGCCCCTTCCCGGTGTCCTCGGGCGTGAACTCGACCCGCTGACCCTCGCGCAGCAGTTCGAAGATAGCTCCGCGCACGGTGCTGCGGTGGAAGAAGTACTCCACGCCGTTCTCGTCACGGACGAAACCGAACCCCTTGTCAATCAACAGCCGCGCAATCGTGCCCTGAGGCATCGCCGAACCTCCTCCAGCAGAGTAGTCGGCCTCCACCCGAGGCACTTGTCGCGAGTGCCGACCTTTGCACGAATAATTTCAGGATCGAATTGCGAGACTCAGATCAATTGTCGGCGCCCGACGTGCGGGACGTGCATGCATGCCGGTACTCGTCGCGTGAGTTTCCCATCTGGTTTCCCTCACCGCGCCAACGCTACCGGCAGTGGGGCCGCGGCACGGCCGTCCGACCCGGCTTTGAGATGGCGGAGGGGAGGCCGGATTCGTTTAAATGACCGCTACGTGCTCGCGAACTGGGTGCGTGTGGCTCTCCCAAATGGAGCAGCGCCCTGGCGGCGAATTGACGCACGAGCAGGAGAACCGATTGCGTCGTGCAACGAACCGTCCGCTACAAGAACCATCCATGCGGCCTGCTCTCCGATGGAACAGTAGCCGACACTGATTACATGTGGACAACGATAGGCGGGACAGGTGGGTCCATCCCAGACGGAGCAATAGGGTGGCTCGTGCTGATTGTCACCGCCTTTGTGGTCTGGATCCTGGTTCGTGTCAGCAGTCGCCAGGTGCGTCGGTGGATTC
Organism: uncultured Acidobacteriota bacterium; assembly: GCA_963697745.1. Classification (GTDB taxonomy): domain Bacteria; phylum Acidobacteriota; class Vicinamibacteria; order Vicinamibacterales; family CAVVIG01; genus CAVVIG01. The sequence continues at coordinate 99,998 of CAVOPD010000014.1, forward strand.
GACGCGAACGCGTGCGGCGAGAACTGCGGACGGTGCACGGCCCGGCGTATCGGGGGGCCAATGCAGCCCTGGCCGTTAGTAAGGGAGGACCCGGAGAGCGACAACCGTCTGCCGACCGGGCGCACATCGGTTGATGTGATGGTTGTCGGGCCGCGCGTTCTGGAATTTGTTCGTGACAGCGCACAGCAGCGACCGGCTATCGAGCGGTTGATCGCAACGTCGGCGATTTAGATGGTTATTCCGGCGGCAGCCGTGGCCGATGCGAGCGCCTATTCCAGCTGAGCTTTAACTCCGATACGCTGGGCGTGCAGGAGGACGAGCGAAGCGAAGTACCGGTGCTGCGGTGGGTGTTCGGTCTCGGCGCCGACCGCCTCCAGTGCGAACTCTCACTGGATCACCAACACTTCCTCTACGAGCTGCGCATGCGACGGCTCGGCGCGAACGCCAGTGAATCCATCGAACAATACCGCGACGCGATCTGGGCCTTTCGGCGGCAAAGCGAACTCGAGCGCGCACTGGTGGAAGACGGCTGGAGTCTGGAGCAATATGAGCAGCGACGCCGCGTGTAGAGCGACAGTCATCTTCGTGTTTTTGCAACAATCGTTTTGACCGTCAGGTCGGCGTAGGCTCGGGTAATCGGCCAGTCGTGGGGCCAATCGGCGGCGAGCCCTCGTCACACTCCGCGGGCACCAGCGCTCGCCCAATCTCCTGCGCGAGAACCCCCACCCGACACACGCTTCTTCGGTCGAACCGATTCGGCGCGCGCAGGTACACCGCGAGGACTGCAGCGAGCCTGTCAGCCGCGAACACAGGCACCGCGGTGCACACATCTAACCCGAGTTCGCGAGCCGCCTCTCCCAGATCAATGTCCGCCGGTGAATTCGCCACGGTGTGGCGGTGCGCCGCGACCCAGCCCACCAGTCCTTCCCCGACGCGCATCTGCTGCTCCTGTATCAACGGTTCGAGGCTGCGGGTCCACGTAGACGGCACAAGCCTAGGCGTGCCCTCCGCAAGGACGAACAAGCAGGCTTCCGCCGCCTGACCGATGTGGCCCACGGATTCGAGAAGCATCACGCCGGCCGCCTCCAGACGATCAGGCGCGAGTGCGACCTGTGCCGCAGGATCCGGAACCGTGCCCAACACGATCGGCGGCAGTGCCGTATCGAACACGTTCGCAGGGTCATCTTCCTGCCGCAGACGAGGCAAGATCCGGAGGAATGCATCAACGAGGTCGGGATCGTATCGCGTGCCCCGACCCTCAACGAGCATCTGCGCCGCCTCCTCGTCCGATAACCTGCGGCGGTACGGCCGGTCCGAGGTCAGCGCATCAAAGCAGTCCACGACGGCCAGAATGCGTGCACCCAGTGGGATGGTGTCGCCCGCCAACCCGTCCGGATACCCGTGTCCGCTCCATTGTTCATGGTGATGACGCACGATCGGAACGACAGGATACGGAAAGTGCACATGGCTCAGAATGCTGGCACCAGTGGCGGCGTGCTGCTGCATCTGCTGGAACTCCGACGCACCCAGGGCGCCGGGCTTATTCAACAGGTAGTCAGGCACGGCAAGCTTACCGACATCGTGGAGCAATGCGGCCGCCCCCAGGGCCTTCAGTTCCGTGGTATCGGTGATCCCCACCGCCTGGGCGACCGCGACGGTGTGCCGCTGCACGCGTCGAATGTGGCCGTGCGTCACACGATCCTTGGCATCGACGGCGATCGCCAGTGTTTCGATGGTCGCCGCATACCGCTGCTCGAGCTCCCGAAGGTGCTCCTCGGCATCATGGACGCGACTCGCCGCGACCCTGTAGGTGCCGTAGGACAGGAGGAGGAGTGGTGCGAGTAGCGCCACGACTTCCACATCGACGCTGCCGCCGCGGACGGCGAGCATGGCGAGGGAGCCCGCCGCGTAATAGTTGATGCCGACGTACCACGCGTGTGGCTGCCACGCGTCCATCATCGACACCCCGGTCTCGAGGGACACGGCCGCTGCCTGCAGGATCGTATTCAGAAAGAAATAGGTGAGGGACATGGCTGCTGATGCGACCATCAGGTGCCATGACGCCGGGCCTCCTGTCGCGAATGGCGGCATGTGCAACACGGCAACGAATACGGTCGCCGCGATGTAAATCGACATGGCGGGTTCCGCCACATTGAACATCGTACGGTAGAGCTTCCGGTGTCGCTGCCGGAGTGAGACAGACAGTCCCGCAAGCGCCACGGTGAGGACGGCCGGAGAGGGCCCGAACAACAACGCGGTCGCAAACACGAACACTTCGGCCGCGGACACCGTCGCCCGTTGCCCAGGAACGGTGACGACGACGTGACTGGTCACGAGCCCCAGCACACTCAGGATCACCGCCCATTTGTCCAGTGCCACGGCACCAACCGTGATTGCGGCGTGGGTGATCGTGACACACCCGCCAATCGCGGCCGTCCCGACGAAGAACCAGAGCCGCCACCTTGCAACGGGTCGAAAAGGTGTCACTTCATCATTGATGGGGTGCATCGCACGATCCTCCGCGTCAGTGTGCACTACATCAGGACACGACGGCACTCGCCAGCGGTGCTGCCGCAAGCATGCCGCTTGTCTGAAGTCGACGCCACCTGTGCGCCGGCACCGAGCTCGGGTGTCCGCTGGCCATCCCACTGCGTCCGCACGGTGCCTGGCTACCAAGTGTCCCCTTCGTAAATCTCCCGACCGCGAAGACCGGCCGCTGGGGCGAGGGGATCACCGCCGAGGACATGCTGACGCTGACGGGGGTGAAGCCGCCCCTGGTCGCGAAGGTGGCGTTCACCGAGTGGACGGCTGGTGGGAGCCTCCGCCATGCGGCGTTCGTGGGCCTGCGAACCGACAAACCGGCGACACAGGTCCGGCGCGAGTAGTCGCGGGCCGGAAGCCTTCCGTCAATCGTGTGCGGCGGATCCGACTGCTGGGGCCGCCGACTCACACGCCCGACGAACGGATTCCAGCAGCAGGTCCATGTCGTGGGGATTGCCCACCAGTTCGATGGCGCCTGGCACCGGCGCAACCACCGCATCATTGAGCCCCGCCACCTTCGGCGCTGGCCATGGTATTCCTCTTTCGGAAGATGTCCATCGAGCCGGATCAAGCCAACCCACGTTGGTAGTTGTCTCGTCGTCGTAGGCGCTCCAAGCGCCGCGAACACTGCCTTTCGTCTGCAGGACGAACAATAGTCACACCCGACGCAGACTTGTCGATGAAGCCTATGATTCGAGTCGAGGCCTAACCTCTTGCCGAACATCGGTTTGGCCGCCGTCCTTCCCGCCTGGCCATCGTTGTGGCCTGACTTGCTACCTGTTGCATCGGAGCCGCGCCGCGAATACGGGTGTTCCGTCCCGCGAGCTGCGCGCTCGTTCAACGGACCGTGGAGACAATTCGTTGCTGAAAGGACCCGAGAGCGCGGCGATGCTGTCCAACGGCGCGGTCAGTGGGGTGCCGCGTGAGCCGCGCCGTTACTCACCGGAACGTCTCCTGCGCGGGCAACAAATGCCCTCGCCGTGGCCGCTCGTCAACGCCATACACTATGTGTCCTGCCCACGCTGTGGGGCTCCACCGACATTCCGATGTGCCAACGCCTCCGGTGTGTGCCCCACCGCGCACCGCGAACGAGTCACGGCCTATCAGAGCCAGTCGGACCAAGTGGGCACACCGAGGTGACGGACGCGGAGACGCCTCACCCACGGCGTGTAATGAACTGCACGCGAAGCGCGGCGTAGAGTCATGCGACGGCGAGGGACGACGCGCACATCGCGGCCTGACCCACCCGCACCCCAGTTGTGGTGCCCGACGTGCATCAAACGACTCACCTATCGGGAGACGATCTACGGTGGTGTGGTTCCGCGTGAACGGTGGGATCGTTATACCTGCGTGACTTGCGGCGAGTTCGAGTATCGGCACCGCACCAGGCGGCTGCGGTTGTGCGGCCGGCCCAACACGGGCGCCGGGTAGCCGGAAATACTGGTGGTCACTCAGTAATCCGTCGAAGAACAGGCGACGCGGTGCAGACAGGAAGCCGCGTTCCGCGGATGCAGGTCTGTAACGCCGGCCACGCTGTCCAACCCCTGCTACCGCTTATAACTTCTCTGGTGATCTTCCAGACGAGTTGAGAGGGTGGTGGACAGGGTGGACCGAAGGTTGACGAGTCCGGTCGGTTGTCGCTATGGTCCGGCCATGCGAAACGCCGTCGTCGCCGCGTGGGTTGTCGCTCTGACTGCAACCACCACTCTCGCTCAGGCACCAGCGACTCATTGGGTGGGGACGTGGGCGGCAGCGCCGACGTGGCGTCCGGCAGCGGGGACGCAAATCTCGGGCACCCCTCCACTTGCGCCTCAAACGCCCCCTCCCGGTGCTGCGGCTGCACCGCAAATCGAGATCAACAGCCAGACGCTGCGCCAGATTGTTCACACAACCATCGGCGGCAGTCGGGTCCGAGTCGTGTTCAGCAATGCCTTCGGCACGGCACCGCTTCGATTGGGCGCGACGAGCGTCGCGCTTCGTGTCAAGGAGGCGGCAATCGTGGCGGCGAGTTCGCGTCCGTTATTGTTTTCAGGAGCGTCGGCCGTCACGATCCCGGCCGGGGCGGCAATGATCAGCGACCCGGTCGAACTGTCGTTCGCGCCAATGAGTGATCTGGCGGTTGATGTGTTCGTGCCGACGGATACTGCGACATGGTCCTCACCGCTGACGACGCACGCCGTGGCGGCGCAGACCAGCTATGTGTCCAGCGCGGGAAACTTCACCGGCGCTGACACGTTTCCCGTTGCCGCGACAACCACGTCCTGGTTCTTCTTGTCTGGCGTTGAGGTAGAAGCCGCAAGTAACGTGTCGGCGGTCGTGGCGATTGGAGATTCGATCACCGACGGAACTCGGTCCACACCTGACACGAACAACCGATTCCCTGACCAGCTGATGCGCCGTCTGCAAGCCGATGCTCGCACGCGAAATGTGGCCGTGCTGAACCAAGGCATCGCCGGCAACCGTCTCCTCAGCGAAACAACATGGCGATTTGGATTGAACCTCCTCGGCCGATGGGACAGGGATGTGCTGGCGCAGCCGGGGGTTCGCTATGTGCTGGTGCTGGAGGGTATCAACGACGTGGGTGGGAGCACGCCGGAGAGTCCGAGCGCCGACGACCTGATTGCGGCACACCGGCAGTTGGTGGAGCGCGCCCATACACGGGGCCTGCTGGTCTATGGCGCGACCCTCACGCCATTCGAGGGAGCCGGCTACTTCACACCCGAACGCGAAGTTAAAAGGGAGGCGCTGAATGCGTGGATTCGCAAGGCGCACATTTACGACGGGGTCGTGGACTTTGACCTCGCGACCCGTGACCCAGATCATCCCTCGCGCTTCCTGCCAGCCTACAACTCCGGCGACAACCTGCATCCGAACGACGCGGGCTACAAGGCGATGGCCGACGCCATTGACCTGTCGCTGTTTACGAAGTGACAAACTGAAGGTCCACCATCAACAGATGGTGGTCGCTCGCGGCGCGCCAGTCATCGCCGTCAAGCAGTTCGACACTCGTGATGTTCGCGGCCCGGGCCTTTGGGACGAAGCAGAAGTCGATGTGCCACGGATCGGCCGGTTTGAACAGGTGCCGGTAGGTGTGGTGCCGCTCCTGACCGTGCTCGACATCGTGGAAGGCGTGTAGGCGCTGACCATGCCGAGGGCTGCGAACGCCGTCAGCAGCCGCGCGTGGTTCTTGCTGAGCGGCGCCGAGCCATCCACTTGTGCCCCGCTGTTCATGTCGGGTGATGAAAGAACCGCATTAGAGGAGCCAGACGGCGCATGCGACTCCGATGCGCGTAGTGACGCCAAACGGACATGTTCACCTCCGTCGCTTGGCCCGCGTAGGGAGCGCTTTTAACTGGCGACGGGTCGAACCGTCGAGCACTGGGCGTTCTACTTCGGTTTCAATTGCCCGAACAACCACGCTTTTGCCGTGCGCCATTCGCGCTTAACCTGTACGCGGAGAGCACCCGAGCACCTCTGCGGTCTCGTCCACACTGAGCCCGCAGAAAAACCGCAGCTCGACGAGGCGTGCCTGCTCGGCGTCGATCTCGGCAAGCCGCGTCAACGCCTGGTCTACGGCTAGCAGGTCGGCGTCAGCCGCAGCCGTTGCGACGTTCTCCGCGTCTACCAACGTGACTCGCGGCGCCTTGCCACCACGTTTATCCGCCAGATACGCGCGAGCATGATCCACCAGGATACGGCGCATCAACTGCGCCGCGACGCCAAAAAACTGCGCACGATTCTGCCACGACACCTCGTGCTGTCCGATCAGTCGGACAAACACTTCGTTCACGAGCGCCGTCGGCTGCAGCGTGTGGTTGGGCCGCTCGCCTCTGAGCTCCCGGCGGGCGATATCCCGCAGTTGCCTATACACAATGGGCGCCAAGCGATCCAGGGCTCCTCGATCACCATTGCGCCAATCGACCAGGAGTTGCGTGACGGCGCTGCGCATCGGCGTCATGCAACGGTCGAGCGATCGCTGGTCGGGAGCGCGGTGCTTCCGACGACCGCATCCTGGCGTTGCGTCGAAACGGCGGCCGCCCACGTCGCTGCATGAGCCTGGGTCCAGTCGTCGGCCGAGCGGCAGGCCGCGAGAGCGGCTTCGACGTCGGTCGCCTCGGAGAATCGGTCGCCGGGGCGCTTCGCGAGGCAGCGGAGAATGATCTTCTCGAGATCTTCGGGAATGTCTCCCGCTCTTACTCGAATCCGTCCAACGGGATCGTCGAGGTGGGCTGCGAGCGTCCCCATCGTGCTGGCGCGCACGAATGGCGGCTCGCCTGTCAGCAGGAAGAAGGCCAGCGCGCCCAGGCTGTAGATATCGCTCCGCCGATCGATGTTGGCTGCACCGGCTGCCTGTTCAGGAGACATGTAAGCGGGGGTGCCGAACACGAAACCGGCCTCCGTGAGGCGTGCATCTCGCGCTTCGACCGACGTCATCCGCACGAGACCGAAGTCGAGAAGCTTTGCCACGTCGTGCAGTCCGGCCCGGCTGCAGAGAATCACGTTGCTCGGTTTGATGTCGCGATGGATCAGGCCGATCGCGTGCGCTTCGGTAAGCGCTCCGCACAGCTGACGCAGTACGAAGATAACTCGTGCCGGCGCGATCGGACCGTATCTGTCGATCAAGTCCTGCAGGTTGGACCCGGCCAGGTATTCCATCGCGTAAAACAGCGTGCCGTCACTCGCCTGACCGTAATCGAACACCTGAATCGTGTTCGGATGCGTCAATGTCGCGGCCGCCTGGACCTCGCGGAGAAAACGCTGCTTCGTGCGCAGATCACCCGTCTGCTCCGGGCGGATAATCTTCACTGCGCAGGGACGTTTCAGCAGCACGTGTTCAGCGAGGTAAACCTCGCCCATGCCGCCTTTCCCAAGGCGACGAGTCAGCTGGTACATGTCCCAGCTTGCGTGCGGCAAGGGCCTGCTCGCGAAGAGTCGTGATCTTCTGCGATCCGTAGACGGCCATGGCGACCGAGATGATCATCCACATCGTCGATTCCGCCAAAAAGAGGAACAGTGGGTGACCCGGGACTTGATGCACAACTCCGCCGATCGCCGCAACTGCGACTCCGGCAAATCCCATGGCGCTGGTCACGAGCGCGCAGCGCCGTCCTGTATTGGGAATGAACGTGCCATAGGCGACGATGGTTGCGAGCCAGAGAATGCTCGTCTGGCGCGCCAAGATCGACATTTCCGCAGGATGGCGCTCGGCGTACAGGATGATCCACCCGGGATCGACGAATAGGGTGGTGTACGCCTCGTTCATGTAGAAGAGGGTCGTCAGCGCGAAAATCAGACCTTCAAGAGCGCGCAGCCTTCGCACGACGGCTGTGCGGGTCCGCCAGAGCAGAGTCACCATCACCGCTATGAAGATGATGTAGCAAGCCCCGGGAACCATCGTTCGCCAGATGACGACTCGGGTGAAGTCGAGCCGGAAGAACCGGCCGACATAAAAGGTGCCGATGCCGCCAAGCTCGATGAGAGTCAGGCTGAGGAGCCGTTTGCGAAGGAGCGGGCCAAGCTCGAGTAACTGCGCTGGCCCGGCAACCTCGAGTCGGACGCGATCCGGGGCACCCTCGCCGGGAGAAGCGGCCCGCACCGCGGGCCTCCGCAGATGTCTGACAGCCGGTTGTTCCAGGAATCTCGATGCCTCCTGATCGTTCACGAGAAGGGCATCGACAGCGGACCGCAAAGCGTCGTCACCCTTACAGGCCTCAGTCAGGTACGCATCCCGCTGATCCGGCGACCGATGCATCGCTTCCTGGAAAAGGGCCTTCACACGCCGCCACTCGGCCGCTGTCATGAGATTGCCGACGCAAGGATAGACCCGCAAATGACGGTTCGCAACCAGCGTGGCCCCGTTTGCTCCCCGAGTCCGCGTTTAGAGATAGGGCCGGATCTTCAAGGGAGCCGACGTATGAGATACCTCATCATTTCGAGTGTCCTGCTTGCGATTGCGTTCGCGCCGACGACTGCCACCGCCGGTGGACCGGAGAACGACGATGGTCGGGTAGTCAGGGTGATGACGCGCAATCTTTACCACGGCGTTGACGCGGAACTCTTTGCGGTTCCGATGGCGACGAGCTTCTCCGACCTGCTCGCAAAAGTGGCAGCCGTCTATGTCGGTTACCACGCCCGCAATTTTCCCGAGCGCGCGGCGGCCCTCGCGACCGAGATAGACGCCGAGCGCCCGGACCTCGTTGGCCTCCAGGAAGCGATCATCGTCCGGACGCAGTCTCCGCCTGACGGCGCTACGACACCGGCCACGACGGTCGACCTCGATTATGTCGAGCTGCTGCTCGATGCGCTGGCAGCGCGCGGGCTGTCGTACGTGGTAGTGGTGCAGTCGATCAACTTCGATATCGAACTGCCGAGTGCTCTTGGCATCGATGTGCGTCACACGGTGCGTGATGTCATACTGGCCCGGTCGGACGCAAGTAATTCCGGCCTCAAGCTATCGAACGCGCAGGCCGGCAACTTCGTGACGAGCTGCGTGTTGCCGACCACGTTCGGCCAGATCGCCGTCCGCCGTGGATGGACGGCCGTCGACGGCAGAACGCGTGGGAAGACCTTCCGTTTCATCAACACGCATCTGGATGGGGATTGCCTGGCCGTGACACCCGCCATACAACAGGCGCAAGCCGCGGAAGGTACTCAACGGCCCCGGCGCCACTTCCGTTCCGCTCATCGTCGTCGGCGATTTCAATTCTCCCGCTGACGGAACCGGCGTCACCTATAACAGCCTGATCGCTGCGGGATTCTCCGACGCATGGTCTGTGGCGGGTAATGGTGCCGGATTGTCGTGCTGTCAAGCTGACGATTTGCTGAACGTCGCGTCGGAGCTGGACAAACGCATCGACCTCGTGCTGTTGCGAGGACGTTTCAAAATTCGCGACGCCGCCATTGTCGGCGACGACCCTGCCGATCGCACACCGTCCGGACTGTGGCCGTCGGATCACGCCGGTTTCGCCGTGGAGTTGATCATCCCGGAGGATTAGGCGAGAGTGTGGAAATTCCACCAGCGGTGCTTTTGCTGTCGATCGGTGTGAGAGGGGTCATCCGATGATTCGTCGCATCTGGGTGATTCTCATGTTCGCGTTGTTGTTCGACGCATCGACAGCGCAGGCTCGTGTCCACACTGGGAGGCGCTTCGAGGTGCAGCACCGAATCTGCCGGGTAATGGTCGGCGCTCCCAGCGGGCGCTAAGAGCGGGTGGCTGGTCCAGAATCAGTGAAATAGACGTGAAAGCTGCCAGGAAACGATCACTGGACCCTTGGCCCAGCGTCCAGCCAGATCGACAACGCGACAATCGCAACGATGATGAGGACGTGCAGCGTCACGCGACGAGCAGTCATGGTCAACACCTCTCGTCTCCCGTCCGCTCCGCTGTGCCCCTGACTGCCTGCGGCCAGGGGGGTGGCAGCTTCAGCACCGCAGACGGCGTCATTGCAATCTACACCGATACCTGCCCTCCACCGGGCACCATCGCCATTGCGCGCGCACCCACGTTCGGGCCGAGCTGGTCGATCAACGCCCTAATCACGAGAAGCAGTCAGCGTTGGTGACCATGGTGAGTGCTCCATACCTCTTCTCCCCCAATAAATGTAAATACACAGCTGCATTAAACATTTTCCCAGGGAAGAGAGGGTGTGGGTCGTAACCATCGTAACCAGGCAGGGCGAGGGGCGAGCACGGCCGGGGGCCACCGGCGGCCGCTTCCAGTGCGCTGGACGCCCTAGCAGCCTGTGGCGCAAGTCGGGGGTCAACGAGGGCGGATGTTGTGTTCGCCTGGAGAGACCTGAAATCTCGCGCTTGGCGTCAAGCGAGGACTACCTCGGACCTCGACTCCGCTCCGCTTCCTCGGCCCTCGCGCCACTCAGAATGTCCTTGAGGGCGTAGTTTCCCTCGTGGCATGCATACTCGAAAAGGTGCGTATCGGTTCGGGTCATGGGGAGCACGACCGTCCACGGTTTCGTGAAGGCGGTCGAATCATCTATCGTCTCCTCCAGCAGCAGCGTGTTCGGGTCGACCAACTGGAAGCGCTCAAGCAGATGTAAATTGTCATCGATAGCGGTAAAAGCGAAATCGAATCGGCCGATGTAGTTCGTTGTGTCGACCAGGAGCTTATCGCCTTCCCAGCGCGCCCGCGAATCACCACTCGATAATCGAATCGACCCCGGAAGATGCTCGCGGCCACTGATCGGGATGATTCGCCGCACGCTCATGAGCTCTGTAAAGAGCACCAGTTGATCAGAGGTCTGGACTATCTGAACAAAATTGTTGTTGCCTCCCCCAGCGGGTTCAATCAACGGCGTCGGGGATAAACAGCGCTCGGACATACTGCGGTCCTCCGGGCCGTCTGCGGGGTGTTCGCGTTGCGCTTTTTGGACGGCGCCCAAGCGGTCTTGCGCTTGGCGAGTGAGCGGTGGAATGCGGCCATCAGCGGGGTCGATGATTCGCGAGGTCAGATTTCTTCCATTCAGCCGAGCCATTGAGCTTGGGCGCTCAAACCAAAATTCGTTGTAATCCGACTGCGGTCGACCATCTGTGTTCACGGCGGCGAGTTGCCGTTGGACGAATTCGGCGGCTTCGGCGTCGGTGAGGAAAGGGCTCTCGGCGAAGTCCTTGCGCCGTTCCAACGGTGTGAACGTGGCGAAGCTCCAGACGCCTTGGAAATCTGGCCGTCCGTCAAGCATACGCGGCAAATCGACTGGGTTGGGGGATTGCGGCGGAGACCACGTTTGGCCTGCCGATCCCGTGGTCGCTAGCAGCGCGAGGCATAACAACAACGACGACGACGCGCTTGTCGCTGCAGTGCGGCTCATCGGCTGACTCCCTTGCGGTCAGTCTACATTGGTACCGCATCCCCGACGTACTACAATGCTGGCCATCGCGATGGGCAAACGTCAACGCGATTCGGCATCGACGCGACGACGCTCGAGGCCAACGCCACGCTGCGCAGCATCGTCAGGCGCGATACAGGCGAGAGCTGTCAGGAGTTCTTGACGACGTTACGCGCAGCTACTGGCCAGTCAGGCTCGAGTTGTCGGCCGGCCCTACTTCGTAGGCCCACCCTTACACAGGCTGCCTTGGGCGGTTTCGATCCAATCGCACGCTACTGGTGGGAGCCAGCTGGTATGGGATGGGGGCTACGGAGTAGACCCAGACCTACCTGGCCAATCAGGTCGGGCCACCTTGCCTCCGCCGCACAGCCCATGTCTGGGCTCGGGCACCAACCTGCCGCGGTCGGTGGTGACGATGGTTGGGGCCTCTACCTCCTCTCCTCCCAATAAATGTAAATACCAACCCTTGCATTAAACATTTTCCTGAGCAGAGAAGGGATAGGGCCGTCACCATCGTCACCACCCGCAGTGCCGGCCTGTCGCGAAGTTGAACGTCGCTGGTGGGCACCCAAATCATCAGCCCGTTGCCATCACGCGAGGTGTATGGGATGGTGACCTGCACCCAAAATCCGCTACACGGATAGTGAGAGTCCCGCCGGTTTTTCGTTGCCATCAGGGCGAGCCGGCGTTAGCCGGCGAGCCCCCGTCGAAGTCCGTGCAAACTGCTCGGGCGTGACGCCGTCCAGCGAGCTGTGCGGCCGCACGGTGTGGTAATCGATCCTTCACGCCTCGATGGTGCGCTGGGCGTCGGCCAGGCCCACAAACCAGTGCTCGTTCAAGCACTCATCGCGAAACTTGCCATTGAAGCTTTCGACAAAGGCGTTCTCGATCGGCTTGCCCGGACGAATGAAGCGCAGCGTGACGCCGTGCGCGTACGTCCACGCCTCGAGCGTGCGGCCCGCAAACTCAGGCCCGTTATCGACGACGATGGTTGCGGGCAGACCGATCGCGGCCTGCAGCCGTTCCAACACGCGCGCTACTCGGAGACCGGGCAGCGAGCGATCCACCTCGATCGCCACGCACTCTCGCGTGAAGTCGTCCACGATGTTCAAGGTCCGGAAGACCCGACCGTCACCGAGCGTGTCGCTCGTGAAATCCATCGACCACCGTTCGCCAGGACGACTGGGTAGCGCCAGCGGCGTGCGCTCCGCTCGCGTGAGGCGCTTGCGCCGGCGCCGCCGCACCTGCAGGCCCGCCGCTTGTGTACACCCGGTGGACCCGCTTGTGGTTGACGGTCAGCCCCTCGCGTCCGACCAGGACGTGCAGCCGTCGATAGCCAAATCGCGGCCGCTCCGCGGCGTGCGCTTCCAGACGCGTGCGCAGCGTCGCGTCTGTCGGCCCTCGCGGAGTTCGAGCGGGCGCGCATTCGTGAGCGGGTCGTCGCCGGCCTGCGCCGGGCGAAGGCCAAGGGCAAGAAGCTCGGTCGACCGCTGGCGAGCGTTCCCATCGAGCGCCTCGCGAATGTCGCGCATCTGTCGCTGAACGACGCGGCGGTGTCCCTCAGCGTGTCGCGGTCCACCGTCAAACGGTGGCGCCGAACTGGGTCGCAGGCAGTGGCCTGATTCGGCGGTTCCTCACGCCTCCCCGCGTGCCGCACACGGTCACCCAGTAGTGGGTAGTGAAAGGGGATCACAGGCCCAGCGTAATCGGCTTGTCGTCGTTGTTGTCGCCGGTGGCGTGGTCATCGGCTGAATCCCGCTTAGCGCGCCGCCTGAGGGACCGAACGTAGGCGAAGTAGGCCAGAGCCAGGAACCCTGGAAAGTGCCACCAGATGACCGCGAGGTGTCGCGGTGGCAACGAGCGTGGTAGACGTGCAAGCGAGGCGTGCCTGGAATAGGTGAATCCAGCCCAGTCGATCAGGAACAGCACGCACGCGGGGACCACGATCCAGCGTAAGTGCGTCGTAAGCGGCAGTGGATCACCGCCCGGGAATAGGCGCGAACGGAGCTTGGCAAACGAGAACGCCACTGATGGTCGGATTGTAGTTGACCATATCCGAGCACACCACGTTTCCTTCGACGGTCCAACCTCCGAGGCCGGCCTGCATGGCTGAGTAACGCGCAACATCTGATGCGCCCACCCACCGCCGCCTCTTTTCGCCCGCCTCACTCGCCCTAGCCATCATGATCGTCGGGACCGCGGCGTTCATCGGCCGCGCAAGGTAGGGTCATAAAACCCCTTCGCCGGAGCCGACGCCTTCGCCTGTTTTCAGGGTTGTTCTCGCGAGGCGGTTTGGCTCTTGGGGCAGGACCAGCAAACACATGATTGTTGGCCCGCTCCGGCAGAGCGTGGGCTATTCTCTGCCTGTCCTCGGGAGAGAACGATGCGCTCGCACCGATTACTAATGTCCTTGGGTGTATGTGATTCTGCTGGCCTCGGCCTCGATGTTCAGTGCGGGAACCGGCCGCTGCCGTTGCGATGTTGTTGACCGCCGTTGCGGTGTCTGCCCAATCAAAACCACCGACAAGGGCGAGCACTACTGCACCGGGCGTCGAGATAATCACGGCGCTGGAGCATCGTGTGGAGGCGGCGTTTCAGCGAGGCGACGCCTTGTTGCTGAACGCGTCACTCAGTGACGACCTGCGGTTGACCACGCCCTGGCGGCAACGTCCAGGGTAAGGCCGAACTTCTGTCGACCTTCGCCAAACCCGGAAACTTCCTTTCCCGAGCGATTACGTCGGTTGACGTCGAGATTCACGGGGACGTTGCCCTGACCAATGGACGCATTGAAGTGCGTTCGGCCAATCGTGGTGATTACACAGTCTGCTACGTCCGGCTCTATGGCCGTCGCGGTGGGGTGGTGGTGGCGATTGGCGGCTTCTTTCGCATCGGACCGTGCGGCAAGCAGCGGGCTTTTCTGAGACCTGCTCAACGGAATGACGTGATTGTTGGCCCGCCCGCTCATGGTTGGTGCGTTGATACGGACGCCTTGTCGCGCAGGCGGTGCTATCCATCTCTCCTCGGCTTGGGCTGACGCTTGTCCCGTTTGGCCTTCAGCATCACGGTCGAGCCCAGAACGCCACATGGCCGCGTGCCGAATCTCGGTCGCAAGGTCCAGCGGGAGACACGGCTTCGTCAGGAAGACGTCGCACCCGGCGGCTGCGTGCCGCTTGCTCGTCTGACGGCTCGGCGCAGGCGGTCAGGACCACAATCGGCATCGTCTGCGTTGCGGGTTGACTGCGTATCCAGCGGATCAGCCCAACGCCATCGAGACGCCCTGGCACCTGCAGGCCCGTGACGAGCACGTCGGCCTGCGAGACCAATTCGCAGGCATCGTCCGTGTTGGCGGTCGCGTGGACTCGGAAGCCGAGCGACTGCAGGACGGTCGCGTAGGTTCGCGGCTGTCGTCGTAGGGGTCAACGAGCAGGACCGAGATCATGGCAGCACTCCGTCGTCAACGCAGGAATACCGGTGTGCCGCCAATGTAAGCCTCCGCTCTTGCCAGTTCGCTGCTGCACGCACCCGAATCGCTGACACGCTGGAATCGTAGGCAGGTGATGTTGGTCGGCGGTGACTGTCTCCGCTGCTGGATGCGCCCGACAATACTGCGAACACACTATCGAGGCGCGGCGAGCGCGAGGTGATCGCCGCCTATGTCGTCACTGAATGCCGGCTCCGCGCCGGCGCGACCCGCACAAGGCGCAACTGACCACGCGCGCAGGACGCGCGGCCGCATCACGTTGAACACGAGGGGCGCGTCGTCATGTCGGCCCGCTGCGTATCGGCCTGTGTCGGTTGCTCAGTAGCCGCTCCAGAGCGCCGCGGCCTTTTGGAGAAGAAGGTCCTCCCCAAGTGCGCGATCAGCCAACGGGCGGAGCAAACCCATCTGCGCCCTCGCCTCGCCCTTGGAGAGTTGAGGGAGATTCGAGCAATTCTCGCAGCTGCTCAAGGTCGACCGGCTTCACCAGATGGCCCGACAAAACCGGCGTTTTTCGAGCGGTTGCGATCCTGCTCCTGGCCGTAGCCCGTCACCGCGATCAAGCGAATCCCGCGCAGAGCTGGGAGTTCCGCAAGTTGCTGCGCGAGTTCGTATCCGTCCACAACAGGGAGGCCGATATCGACGAGGGCCACGTCAGGCTGGAACGCTTCAGCCGTACGCAGCTGCCTCGACGCCATCGTGCGCCATTCGCACGGTGTGACCGTACATCGTCAGCGCCTCGGCAAGCATCGCCGCCGCATCGTAGTTGTCGTCGACCACGAGGACGCGATAGGGGCGCGCTGCCTGGGGAACGTCCGCCGGCGACTCGGTGGCCGTCACGACTGGATGCGCTTTGGCTGCGGACGTTCGCGGCAGCCGCAGGATGAACTCGGCCCCGTGTCCAATCCCTTCGCTGCGTGCTTCGACCCGGCCACCGTGGAGCTCGGCGAGACTGCGGACAATCGCGAGTCCAAGACCAAGACCACCCTGGGCGCGGTCGATCGCCTGGCGTTCCTGCACGAACAAGTCAAAGATGTGCGGTAGCGTGTCCGGCGCAATGCCGATGCCGGTATCGCGAACGCGGAGCGCGATCTCATCGCCTTCAGCATCCGCGACGATGTCGATATGCCCGCCGTCTTCTGTGTATTTGGCGGCGTTCGTCAAGAGGTTGGCAACGACCTGGGCGAGCCGCTGCAAATCACCCTCCACGGCGAGCCCCGATTGCAGAACATCGATGTGGACGACGTGACGCTTCTGCTCGAACAAGGGGCTCGCCGTCTCGATGGCTCGTGCCAGCGCTTCGCTCAATTCGAACGTGCTGCGGTGCAATTGGATCTTTCCACGCGTGATCCTCGAGACATCGAGCAGGTCGTCGACGAGCGCGACGAGATGCTTGACCTGCCGCTCGATGATGTCGCGTTCGCGTTCGCCTGCCTGGACACCGCGGAGCCGGAGGAGCTGCAAGGCGGTCAGAATCGGCGCGAGGGGATTGCGCAGTTCGTGCCCGAGCATCGCTAGGAATTCATCCTTGGCGCGGTTCGCGATCTCGGCGTCCTGTCGAGCGCGCGTGAGCTCGGTGACGTCGTAGACCACTGCGGCAATTCCTTCCGCTTGACCCTGCTCGTCGACGAGCGGCTGGTAGACGAAGTCGAAATAGCGCTGTTCGGGCTCGCCTTGATGGGTGCGATTGACCACGAGCGGAAGCGAGCGGCCGATGTGCGCGCTCTTCGACCGATACACCTGATCGAGGATGTCGATGAGGCCCTGCGATTCCACTTCGGGCAGCGCCTCACGAACCGGCTTTCCAATCACGTCGCGGTGGTTGACGAGCTCCAGGTAGGCAGTGTTTGCCAGCTCGAACACGTGGTCCGGACCACGGAGAATCGCGATCGCGGCAGGTGCCTGCGCAAAGACCGAGGCCACACGTCTCGCGTGCGCCTCCTCTACCGCACGGATGCGTACACGTAGCAACTGTGCTTCGACGCGCGCGAGCAGTTCGCGACTCGAAAACGGCTTCACCAGGTAGTCGCTTGCACCCGCGCTCAGGCCGTCCATCCGTGCTTCATCGCCGGCTCGGGCCGAGAGCACGAGGACTGGAATGTCGCTGGTGAGCGGATCGCGCCGAAGCGCTTCAATCAGACCAAAGCCGTCGAGGTCCGGCATCATGATATCGGTGACGATCAGATGCGGCCGCTCACGCGCGACTGCCGCGAGGGCCGCACGTCCGTTCGAGGCCGTGTCTACGCGCCAGCGAGACCCAAGCACGCGGGTGATGTAGTCACGCATGTCGGCGCTGTCGTCCACGACAAGGATGCGCTCCCGAGCTGCACCCGCGTCAGGAGACTGGAGGAGCGCCGGCCCGGCGCCCATCGTGTTCTCCGGAATTGGCACCCACTGCAGGGCTTCTTCGACGTACAGGTTGGCATTCGCCGTCGCGGCATCGCTGACAGACTCATGCACGTGTTCGTAAGGCAGGTGCGCCCGTCCGAGCGGAATGGTGACCGTGAATCGCGAGCCCTTGCCGAGCTCGCTCTCGGCGCGCACGGTGCCGCCATGCAGCTTCACCAATTCGTTGACCAACGCGAGCCCAATTCCCGAACCTTCGTGGCTTCTGCCGCTGACACCAGACACACGATGGAAGCGCTCAAACAGTTTCGGAATCTCAGCTTCGGGGATTCCGACGCCGGTGTCTGCAACAATCAGTGCGACGTGCTCGGCGTCCCGTCGTAGCGACACGCGGATCTCGCCGGCGAGTGTGAATTTGAACGCGTTCGAGACGAGATTCAGGACGACCTTCTCCCACATCCCCCGGTCCACGTAGACTCGCTGTCCGATGTCGGGGCAGTCGACGATCAAGCCAAGCCCGGCTCGTTCGGTGGCCGAGCCGAACACGCTCGCGAGGTCACGGGTGTACTCGGCAAGGTCCACAGGCTCGTAATGGGCCTGCGCCCGACCCGCCTCGATGCGCGAGAAGTCGAGCAGGGTGTTGACGAGCCGGAGCAGTCGAGCGCCGTTCCGGCGCATGACGGCAAACTGATCGCGAACATCTGGTTCGAACGTCAGCGCGGCTCGGCGAGGTCCTCAAGCGGACCGAGCATCAGCGTCAAGGGCGTGCGGAACTCATGGCTGACGTTCGAGAAGAAGACGGTTTTGGCACGGTCGATTTCGGCGAGAGCGGCGGCCCGCGCCTCCGCCTCTTCGAGCGCGCGCGCGCTGGCCACCGCGGTGCCAATCTGGGATGCAACCATGATCAAGAAATCACGGTAGGCGGCATCGAACATAAGCCGTGGGCTGAGGCCAGCCACCAGAATGCCGATGGCGCCGCCGCTCCCATGTTCAACGATCGGTAACACGAACGCACGGCCGCGCGCCGCTGTTGCGGGGTCGTCGAGTGCCCCTGCATCGACGACGACCGCTTCGCCCGTGCGGAGCACCTCCGCGAACGGCCAGGAGCTCCGTTCACCCGCTGATACACTCACGCGCTTCGATGCGTCGGAACCGCCAGCGAATCCAATCGAGCACTCAAGGAGCGCATCCCCGTCTGAGTCGATCAGATAAAGCAATGCGAACGGGACGTCCTCCGGATGTTCGCTCAGGACGGTACCGCTGATGGCACACGCCTCGTGCACGGTCTTGGCCTCGCGCGTTCGGGCTGCAAGCGCCTGCGTCGACTTCAACCGGCGTTCGCCGAGCACCCGCTGAGTCGTTTCCGTCACGGTGACGAGCACGCCGCCGACTTGCCCGTTCTCCTGACGAATGGGACTGTAGGAGAAGATGAAATAGCACTCCTCCGCGAATCCATGTCGATCCAGGGGCAGCATGAAGTCGACGACCGTCGTGGCCGTGCCCTGCATGACGCCCGCGAACATCGGGCCGATGATGTTCCAGATTTCAGCGAACGTTTCGCGCGTGCTGGCTCCCATCGCGGCGGGATGTTTCGTGGAACCGAGGATGGGACGGTAGCCGTCGTTGTAGAACTGCGTGAACTCCGGTCCCCACGCGATGTACATCGGGAAGCCGGTCTCGAGCAGAATACTGAGGGCGGTTCGCAGGCTCTGCGGCCAGGACTCCACGGGCCCGACCGGCGTTCGTGACCAGTCGATGGTGCGCATCAGCGCTCCCATTTCGCCGCCGCCTGCAAGCACGTCTGAAGGTTGGGTGATCACTTGCTGCTCCTGTCGCGTCAACTCGGACACGCCCCAGTTAACCGAGAGCCGAATTCAGTTGCGCGTCGCTCGCTCGATTGAGCTGGCCTATTCTGCTGCCAATGCGTTTCTACAGCAGCGCCAGCCGTTGAGCGATGTCGTCGTGCAGTTCCCTCGCTAAATGTGGCTGACGGCATCGTTCGCCTGCACAAGCCCTTCGATCACTCGCGACAGATCCCATTTGCGGTGGGCGGCATGCGGCACCCGACGTTCCTCAGGAGCATCGAGCTGCTTGGCGAGGAGTATTGCCCAGACTCGAAAGCGCTTGAACGTAATGATACGAGGCCTTACACAATTTCGACTGATCCCACAATGACCAGTTCGGTAAACTGCTGAATCCAAACCGCATAGCCGAACAGACAGCCGCTCTGGCGTCGGACACGCTCACGCCGCCGAACTCTGCTCCGCCAGAGGTAATAGCTGGCGTCGGAGAACCCGCGCTTGCGACAGAGATCCTTGACCGGGTTCCCCGCATCGGCGTCCCGCAGGAACCCGACGATCTGTGCTTCGGTGAACCGCTTCTTCATCGTCCGACCCTTTCGTGGGCCGGACTCTAAACCGAAACGCTACTCAGAAGTGGGGGACGTCACGACGTCCGAGCACATCCCGCCGTGTCCACGCCTTAATGATTTCGGCCTGAATCCTTCCGCGGTTGTCTAATTCTTCTGCCGGCGTCCATCGGTTTGGCTGTCAAGGACATCCCTGTCGCGCGCCCAAGGTGCACGGGGCGCAAACGCTGTCGCATGCATGGCGGGAACAGTACCGGGCCGAGAACGCCCGAGGGGTTGGAGCGGAGTCGCAAGGCCGGCTGGAAGCACGGGGCCCGGTCGCGGGAAGTCCGCGAAATGCTCGCCGAGAACCGGCAGCGGTGGCGCGCGCTCAAGGACATGCTGCGCGACAGCAGCTCCCGCTGACCGCCGAGACGGTAATCATCAGGGGTTCTATCGCCGTGGTGTGGATCAGTTCCTTCGACAATGAAACATTCACGCGCTCGCAAACTGGGACATACATGCACATGAGTCCGGCTGCGCCCGAAGCGGTGATCAGGCACCTCGACGACGCGAATCGAAAGTCGCTCGAAAATAGTGGAGAGATTTACGCAGACTGTCGATGACGAAGAACGTCGCCCGGCGGCGCCAGCACGTCGAAAAGCTGGGTCGTGGCCGTCGGGTTGGGACCATCGTCAGACGTGAGATAGACGGTCGGCGTCGCAGTGCGCGGCATGCCTTGATTGTGGAAGCCATCGCGAAATCGCAGCGGTCGGCGGGATGTTTCGCTAGACTGAGTGAATCCTGAGGAGAGGCAGTCCATGCGTGTGAGGTCCCAGTTGTCGATCGCCCTGTTCGTGGCCGCCTCAGCGCGCCGGCGCTGGCGCAGAACGTGCCGGTGGTGAGCTCCCACCGTCGCCAGCCGGCCAGTCCGCCGTTCAGCTGGGCGGCGCGGCCTACAGGGACGGAAAGTGGGTGGTCGTCGACTACGGCGTCCGCTGCTGCGAGGCCGCAAGGGCATTTTCGGCAGCGGAGCGGACTACGGCAAGCTGGTGATGGATGACACCTCCATCTGGCGCGCCGGCGCGAACGACACCACGCGCCTGACCACCCAGGCGCCGCTCCAGATCGGCGGCAAGACCGTCCCGCCCGGTGTGTACAACGTCTTCGTCGATCTCAAGCCAAGCGCCTGGACTCTCGTGCTCAACACCCAGCCGGTGCAGGAGAGGTTCGATCCGGACCCAGAAGGTCCTGCTATATGGAGCCTATAACTACAACGCGAAGTTCGACGTCCTGCGCGCCCCGATGACGGTGAAGGCGAGCGACGTCTCGGTGGAGCAGTTCACAATCGGATTCGTCAACGTCGGCGATACCCGCGCCACGATGACGATGGCGTGGGAGAAGACAGTGGCAACGGTGGACGTTGCCATCGCAAAGTAGCCCTACCCGCGCCCGATCAGAATCGGCAGCAAGATCAGGGCGAAATAGACGCTCTGCGTCGAATGCACCGCGATCCCCATCCAGGCGCTGTGAAACCGCTTCGTCGGCAGCGCGAAGAGCAGAACGCGGTTGACGATCGACCGCGCCATTCTCCACGGCTGACCGGAGGCTCTCGCTCAGTCCATCACCAGCTTGATGCGCTGCTTCAGGCGGCGCCCGGTTTCAGACTTCACCATCCAGATCGACCGTTAATGCCTTCAGGACGTCCGCTGATTCGAGGCGACCGGTCGCTCCCTTAAAAGAAGGCGGACACACTGCTCCGGGACTCGCGCGCAGGCGGACCAGTAATCACTGGCCGTCAGATTGGCTGTCAACCGGCTGGCCCGCATCCGCAGCGCCGCCATTTTCGTGTATTTGCTGAGAAATTTGGAGCCGGCGATCCGGATTGAACGGACGACCTGCTGATTACGAATCAGCTGCTCTACCAACTGAGCTACGCCGGCTGGCGTGGTGGGTTCCCGCCACACGCGCGGCAGGAATCCCGTATGTTAGCACGGCTGCTTGCCATCCAGAGCCGCGCATCAGATTCGCGCGACCGCACCGGCAGAGCAACGCGTCGGTTTTCTCTCGGGTATCGAGTTCTTCCGAGCGCAACGTATCTCTCCGAGCGCAACGCGTCAAGGTCCTCAGAGCAACGCGTCGAGTTCCGCGAGCGTCTCCTCGACAGGCCCGCGAATCGCAACGTCCACGGCGGCCGTGGCGTCAGTCTCCTCGATGTTCAGTTCCGCGGTGAACGCGCCGTGCGCTCGCGCGCTCGTGCAGGAACCCGGCGGCCGGATAGACGACCGCCGACGTGCCCGCCGCCAGAAACACGTCGCAGGCGGTGAGCGCTTCCGCACGCTCGCACGGTCGTCAGGTTCGAGCGACTCGCCAAACCAGACGACGCCAGGACGCGCGAGCCCACCGCAGTGAGGACACCGCGGCGGCATCTCGGGGAACGGCACGCGATCGTCGCGCCACGACGCGCCCGCGACGCGGCGCAGCCGACGCAGCAGCGCAGCTCGAAGATCGATCCGTGCAGCCGCACGAGATCGCGCGTGCCGGCTCGCACGTGCAGGTCGTCCACGTTCTGCGTGACGACGCGCCATCGCTCGCGCGCCTGCGTCCAGCGCGCGAGCACCTGGTGCGCGGCGTTCGGTTCGCACTGCGCGATCTGCTCGCGCCGCCAGGCATACCACTCCCAGACGGTGTCCGGATCTCGGGCGAAGGCGTCAGGGGAGGCGAGTTCGGTGGCGCTGAACGTGCGCCAGAGCCCTCCGGTGCCTCGAAAGGTCGGCACGCCGCTCGCCGCCGACACGCCCGCACCGGTCAGGACGGTGACCGAGCGTGCCGACCTGAGACGATCGGCGAGCTGTGCGAGGGAAGTCATCGCGCTGCGAGTTGTTCAAGCGGGGTCATCGGGCCGCGGTCTGTGCAAGGGAGTGATTGCTGGCCGCCTGAGCTGACGAGCAGCGTCCGCCCTCAGCTGGACGATACATCGACGCAGGCCGACATCGTCTTGGCCGGTCGCAAGCCGTCCTCGCCCTGTCAGCCGTACTCGAGCCCCTTGGAGCCCTGCCAAGGACTTCGCGACCAGCACGTACTGACCAGCGCGGACGCGGACTATTCGGAGGGCGCTGTTACTTCTTGTTCTTGTCGTGCTCGTGCTGCGCCCGGTGCGCGCGCGCACGCTCGGCGAGCTCGCGCAGTTCGCGCGAAATGTATTCGCCCGACTGCAGGGTCGCACCGTCGCCAACCCGCCCGAGCCACGGGGCCGGGTCGATGTCTTCTGGATGGTCGTGCCGCTCTTTAGGTTTGTCTGGCATCCTGAGCCTCCGTGTTGACGAACGCAATGCATGTGCCGGTTGCGATGGCTGACCTCCGACGCTTACGTGATACCTGCGACAGCTGACCTGCGACGGGCCGCGGCTTGACTCGCCCGCCGACCTCGGTGCGGGAGACGGCCATGAACGTGCGACCGCTCACTTGTGACTACGACTGTCGATGCGTCGGCTCGTAGTCCTCGTCACTCACCGGCTCGAGCCACGTCGTCTGCGCGTTGACGTTCACCGCGAGGTGCACGCCGCGCGATCCGGGCGCGGCGCCGTGCCAGTGCTTTTCGCCCGGTGCGAACACGACGGCGTCGCCGGCCTCGACGTCCTGCGCCGGCGTGCCCGTCGTCTGCACGCGGATGCGGCCTTCGAGTGACGAGCAGCCACTGCGCGCCCGAGTGCGTGTGCCAGTTCGTGCGCGCGCCCGACTCGAACTGCACGTGATACACGTGGACCGGCGTTCCCTCGTCGGACGACGCCAGCAGTTTCGTCTGCGCCGGACCCGACGAACGAGGCGGAGTCGGCCGACGCGGAAGAGTCGACTCGGTGCCGCGGAAGATGTTCATGAGGAGAGTCTCCGTGATCCTGGACGACGCCGTCGCGGTTCGCCGCGACGCAGCGCTCGGCGCGCGCACCGCCCGCTGATCGGACGCGTCGACGGGGCACTATAATACGGGACGGTTCGTTGCTGGTGATCGGTACCACGGCGGTACGGTATGGAGGAGCGCTCATGAGACAGCGATTCGACTGGCGCGTCGGGAGCCGTGGCCGCGGCGTTGAGCTGTCGGCCTCGCGGCGGGCGTCTCGGCGCAGTATCAGGGCTGGACGATTCCCGACGACAGCGAAGGACGAGAAGAGCCCGGTGAAGGCGGCCGACGACGCCGCGAAGAAGGGAAAGTCGCTCTTCACGCGTCGAACTGCACCAAGTGCCATGGCCCCGAGGGCAAGGGCGACGGCCCGGATTCCGATCATGCCGCCGATCTGACCGACGAATTCCGCGCGGACCTGAACCCGGAAGGCGTCCTCTACTACAAGATCTGGAACGGCCACACCACCGACATGCCCGCCTTCAAGAGCAAGCTGACGAAGGACGAGGTCTGGTCGCTGGTCGAATATCTGAAGGTGCTCCGGACGCCGGCGAAGTAGCCGACCTCCGGCACCCGGTCCATTGCCGCCGCCGCCTCGGCTGTGCGTTACGATCAGCGGTTTAACCACGCGTCGAAATAGCACACAGGTGAGCATGCCCGAGACTCCCGGCAACGGGGCTGGTGAACCGGCCGCAATCGTCGTTCGCGGCGCCCGGACGCACAACCTCAAGAACATCGACGTCACGCTCCCGGTCGGCAAGCTGATCATCGTCACCGGCGTCAGCGGTTCGGGCAAGTCGTCGCTCGCCTTCGACACGATCTACGCCGAAGGGCCAGCGCCGCTACGTCGAGTCGCTCTCCGCGTACGCGCGCCAGTTCCTCGAACGGATGGAGAAGCCCGACGTCGATCGCATCGACGGCATCGCGCCGGCGATCGCCATCCGCCAGAAGAACAGCATCCGCAATCCGCGCTCCACGGTCGGCACCACGACCGAGATCCACGACTACATGCGCCTGCTGTTCGCGCGCGTCGGGCGCACCTTCTGCCGGAACTGCGGACGCGAAGTGGTTCGCGAGACGGCCGAGGTCGTTGCCGGCCAGCTGACGGAGCTCGGCGCCGGCACGCGCCTGGTGCTCGGGTTCGATCTGCCGCTCATCGAAGCGGCGCCGCTCGCCGCTGCCGGCGGCGCGCAGGAAGTGGACGAACTGAGCGAAGGCGGCGACGGACACGAGTCGGACGATGACGGCGGCGATTGCGGTCGGCCGCGCGGCGCGTCCGCCGTGGCGTCCACGATCGACTCGCTTCGTCGCAAAGGGCTTCGGCCGCCTGCTCGTCGACGGCCGCGCGGTGTCGTTCGACGATGTCGACGCGAAGGTGCTGGCCGGCAAGCCGGTGCTGCAGGTGGTCGTCGATCGATTGCAGCTTGGCGGCGAGGACGAGCGAAAGCGGCTGACCGATTCGATCGAAACGGCATATCGCGAAGGTGGCGGCGCGGCCTGGGTCCTGCAGATGGCGCAGGGCGACGGCGCCGATCGCATGCACCTGTTCTCCGAGCGGTTCGAGTGCCGCGTCTGCGGCATCGCCTACGAGGATCCGCAACCGCGCCTGTTCTCGTTCAACAACCCGTTCGGCGCGTGTCCCACCTGCCACGGCTTCGGCAACATCGTCGAGCTCGACATGGACCTGGTCGTGCCCGATCCGTCCAAGTCGATCGCCCTGAACGCCATCGAGCCGTGGAGCAAGCCGCATTACCGCGACGCAACTTGCCGAACTGAAGCGAGCGGCGAAGAAGGCGAAGCTGCGGCTCGACGTGCCGTGGTCGGAGCTGACGGAGCACGGAGAAGCAGTTCGTCATCGACGGCAACGAGCGACTTCGACGGCATCCGCGGGTTCTTCCGGTGGCTCGAGAAGAAGAAGTACAAGGTGCACGTCCGCGTGTTCCTGAGCCGGTACCGCGGCTACCTCACCTGTCCCGACTGCGGCGGCAGCCGTCTTCGCGCGCGAGGCGCGCGACGTGCGCGTGTCGGGCCGGACGATCGACCAGGTGTCGGCGCTGACGGTGCGCGACGCGCAGCAGTTCTTCTCGGATCTGGAGCTGACCGCCAAGGAAACCGACCATCGCCGACAAGATCCTGAAGGAGATCCGCCGCCGGCTTGTCGTTCCTCGCCGATGTCGGGCTGGATTACCTGTCGCTCGATCGGCTGTCGTCGACGCTGTCCGGCGGCGAAGCGCAGCGCATCAACCTCGCGACGTCGCTCGGGTCGGCGCTGGTGGGCACGCTGTACGTGCTCGACGAGCCGTCAATCGGCCTGCACTCGCGCGACAATCTCCGGCTGATCGACATCCTGCGGCAGCTGCGCGACCAGGGCAACACGGTGCTGGTCGTCGAGCACGACGCCGACATGATCAAGGTCGCCGACCACATCGTCGATCTCGGGCTCGGCGCGGGGGAGCAGGGCGGACGGGTCGTGTTCTCCGGAACGCTCGACGCGCTGATGCACGAGCCGCGGTCGCTCACCTCGAAGTACCTGCGCGGCAGGAACTGGCCATTCCGGTGCCGACGACGCGCCGGAAGGGCAACGGGCCAGTGGATCAAGCTGCTGGGCGCGACCGAACACAACCTGAAGGACGTGGACATCAGCATGCCGCTGAATACGCTGACGTGCGTCACCGGCGTGAGCGGATCCGGCAAGTCGACGCTCGTGCACGACGTGCTCTACGCAGCGATCAAGCGCCAGAAGGGCGACTGGGATCGGCGCGTCGGCTCGTTCCGGAAGCTCGAAGGCATCGAGATCATCACGGACGTGGTGCTCGTGGATCAGCAGCCGATCGGCCGGACGCCGCGGTCGCAACCCGGTGACGTATCTGAAGGCCTTCGATCCGATTCGCGAGCTGTTTGCGGCAACCAAGGATGCGAAGGCGCGCGGACTCTCCGCCAGCCACTTCTCGTTCAACGTTCCGGGCGGGCGCTGCGAAGCGTGCCAGGGCGAAGGCGAAGTGCGCGTCGAGATGCAGTTCCTGGCCGACGTCTTCGTGCCGTGCGACCAGTGCGACGGCAAGCGCTTCAAGCCGCAGGTGCTCGAAGTGCACTATCGCGGCCGGATCGATCATCCAGGTGCTGGACCTGACGGTTCGCGAGGCGCTGACCTTCTTCAGCAGTTCGCCGAAGGTGCTGCGCCGGCTGCAGGTGCTGGACGAGATCGGCCTCGGCTACCTGCGCCTCGGCCAGCCGGCGACGACGTTGTCGGGCGGCGAGGCGCAGCGCATCAAGATCGCCGCGCACCTGTCGTCGCAGGGCGGCGATCGGCTGCTGTACATCCTCGACGAGCCGACCACCGGCCTGCATTTCGACGACATCGCCAAGCTGCTGGCCGCCTTCCGCAAGCTGCTCGAGGCCGGCAGCACGCTGCTCGTGATCGAGCACAATCTCGATGTGATCAAGACCGCCGACTACATCATCGACCTCGGGCCCGAAGGTGGCGACGACGGCGGACGGGTGGTGGCGACGGGCACGCCGGAGCAGGTGGCGCAGAACGAGGCGTCGTTCACCGGACGCTACATCAAGGTCGCGCTCGCGGAAGGACGGTCGCACGCCTACTCGCAGCACGCACACGGAGGCGCGATCTGATGCGCACTGCGGATGCTGCACGTTGGCGCGACGCCGGGGCCGTTCCGCGAGGCGCGTGCAGGGCTCGCGTCGAGCCTGGCCCTCGTCGCCGTGGCCGCCGCCGCGCGATGCCGCGTGCGTCGCGCGACGCCAGGAGCGCAGCCACAGTGACCTTCGAGCAGATGGTCGCCGACCTGGTGCAGGTCGACCCCGACACGCGCGCTTCGCGCCGTGCAGGCGCTGAAGCAGGCGGCGCCTACCCGGAGTCGGCGATGCCGCTGGCCGGCGCTCGTCGCCGATCCCGAAGACGCCATTCAACTCGAGGCCATCGCGCGCGGAGCTGAACGTCTTTCTCGCCGAGAAGATCATTCCGCGCAAAGCGCGTCGGGCTCGTCGTCGAGGTGCGCAACCAGCATCTCGGCGATCGTCGGTGTTCGACCAGGGGCCGGCCGCGCTCGATCCGAGGCCGGTGCCGGCGGAGGTTCTGACTGCGCTGCGCACCGCCAGCTCACGACGACAACCCGCGCGTGTCGGTCGAGGCGCTGTACGCGTTCGGTGCGCTGGTCGGACAACGCATACGGGCCGCGCTCGGCAGATGCCCTGCTCGCCGAGTCGGCGCCAGAACTGACCTCGGTCGCTCGGCGTGCCGCAGGCGGAGGTGCGCGCCGCGGCGGTCCGCGTGATCACGCAGGCTGTACTCGCTGGCGTGCCGGGCGACGCGGCCGTCGATCCGAGCGGTCGGCGACGCGGTCGTGTGGCGCTCTGAACGACAAGGAAGCCGCGGCATCCGCATGGCGGCGATGGACGCCTCGGCGGTCTGCGCTACGACCGGGGCGTGCAGGCGGTCACGGACATCTACCAGCACTACGAGCGAGGAACGGTCGCGGCAGCCGCGCTCGGCGCGCTCGCGCGCATCGCGCATCGCGTCGAGCCTCCCGCTCTTTGTCGACGGCGCTGCCGGTCGCGACGATGCCGATCGCTGCGGCTGGCGGCAATCGAGGGTCTCGCTCGCGCAGGAGCGGTGGACCAGGCTGGACGCCATCGACAGCGTCCTGGCGATCGGAGAACAACCCGGACCTGCTGCTGGCGGGGCAGTTCGCCAGCGTGCTGCTGTCGAATGGCCAGCGGTCGACGAACTGGTCGACGGCCTTGCGCGAGCGACAGCTGCGCGACCGCGCGCTGCGTTACCTGATCGACGTGCGCCCGGACGCGCGCGCCTCCTCGGTCCGCACCTGCAGAACTCCGCAGCCGGCGCTGCGGATCGATCTGCTCGATGCGCTCGGTCTGTCCGGCGATCCGGCAGGCGCTGCCGATCGCGCAGCGGATGCAGCAGGACACCGACCCGGCGGTCGCCCGCGCGGCGACGCGGGCAGTGCTGCGTCTTCAGGGGCACGGCGCACGCATCTGCCGTGACGCTGCCGCGCGAGTTCTACGATCGACCGACGCTCGACGTCGCGCGCGACCTGCTTGGCAAGGTGCTGGTGCACCGGCGCAACGGTGTCGTCACGAGCGGAGCGATCGTCGAGGTCGAGGCGTACATCGGCGAGTCCGATCCGGCCTGTCACGCCGCTCCCGGGCGCACTCGCCGCAACGCTCCGCTCTACGGCCCTCCCGGCTTTTCGTACGTCTACCTCAACTACGGCATCCACTACCTGGTGAACGTCGTCACCGAGTCGGAGGATGCTCGCCGGCCGCGGTGCTCATCCGGGCGCTCGAGCCGACTCGAGGGCGTCGCGACGATGAGACGGCGCCGGGATCGCGCGCGATGAAAGGACGACGGCCGCAGCGGCGCCGCGCTGTCCGAGCACGCGCTGTGTCGGGGTCCCGGCAACCTGACGATGGCGATGGGCATCACGCTGGCGGACAGAACTGGCTCGACCTGTGCGGGCTCGCAGTTGTTCGTCGAAGACCGGGGCGAAGTGCGCCGAGCCGCGATCGCCTGGGGGCCTCGGATCGGCATCCGGGTGGGGACCGAGCGGCCGTGGCGGGCGTGGATTCCCGGTCACCCGGCGGTGTCGGCGCACCGAGAAGGTTGGCTGACGCGCTGGACTCAGTCGGCTCGATCCGGAACGGGCGCCGAGGAGGCTTGTCAAACCGACTTGACCCGGAGCGTCCGAAGAGAGAGTACTTCTATTAGACGTGATGAACCAGGTCTGCACCTGTTGCTGTTGTTGCGTGGCGGATAACCGCCCCCGCGCCAGCCGTACAGGTCTATCGTCCATCACGTTGAACGCACTGATCGACTACAGATCCTGAACGAACCGGCCCGGGTGGCACACAGCCTCCCGGGCCTTTTGTGCTTTTATGCGTGAACTGCTTCCAATTTTCCTGCACCTGCGCGGCCGCCGCGTCGTGCTGGTTGGCGCCGGCCCGGTCGGTGCCAGCAAGCTGTCGCAACTGCTGGCCGCCGGGGCCGACGTGCGCGTGGTCGCGCCGGACGTGCATCCCGATGTTGCGAGCGCGCCGGTCGACGATCGAGCGGCGCGAGCTTCGAGCCCGCCGATCTGGACGATGCGTGGCTGGTGGTGGCGGCGGCGACACCGGATGTGAACCGGCAGGTAGCCGAGGCGGCGGAAGCGCGGCGCATTTTCGTGAATGCCGTGGATGACCCGCCCAACGCCACGGCGTATCTGGGCGGAGTGGTTCGCCGCGACGGCGTGACGCTGGCGATTTCGACCAGCGGCGAGGCGCCGGCGATTGCCGGCCTGCTGCGCGAAGGTCTCGATGCGCTGCTGCCGCGCGACCTGGCGGACGTGGATGGCGACGGCGCGCGAGGCGCGCGCCAGGCATGGCGACGCGACGGCGTGCCGATGGAGCAGCGGCGTCCGCTGCTGCTGGAAGCGTTGAACCGGCTGTACGCCGCCCGCGAGGGACGCACGGCCGCACGCGGAACTGGTCGGCGTGGCCGAGCCGGCGCGCGCGGACACGAAAGAGGACTGATGACGAAACGCGGACACGTTTCGCTGGTGGGCGCGGGTCCTGGCGACCCCGCGCTGCTGACGCGCAAGGCGGCGATCGCGCTGCGCCGGGCCGACCTGGTGCTGTACGACGCGCTGGTGGACGAGCGCGTCGTCGCGCTCGCGCGCCGTGCGCAGCGGTTCTACGTCGGCAAGCGCGCCGGTCGCCATGCGCTGTCGCAGCACGAGATCCAGGCGGTGCTCGTCAGCCAGGCCAAACGCGGCCGACGCGTCGTCCGGCTCAAGGGCGGCGATCCGTTCGTGTTCGGGCGTGGAGGCGAGGAAGCGCAGGCGCTCGAGCTCGCAGGCATTTCGTACGACGTCATCCCTGGAGTCAGCAGCGCAATCGCCGCGCCTGCAAGCGCGGGCATCCCGCTGACGCATCGCGACCATGCGTCGGGCTTCTTCGTCGTCAGCGGGCACGACCGAGCAGGTGTTCGTCTCGGCGATCAATGCGCTGAAGCCGAACGGCGTCACCGTCGTGATTCTGATGGGGTTCGGCGCGACGAGCGGAGCTGACGCGCGCACCTGCTCGCGGCCGGATGGGACGCAGCCACGCCGGCTGCGATTGTGGCTCGACGGCACTCTGCCGACGCAGCAGACGTGGCGCGGGATGCTCGGCGATGTGGCGGCGGGTCGCGCGACCTGGACACCGACGGCCCGGCCGTGATCGTGATCGGTGCAGTGGCCGCGCTTGCGCTCGACGGGGCTGCGACCGGTTGCCTGCGGCTGCCGAGCTCGGTGCTGCGGTCGGCGAGTGGACGCGGACATGGATACGGAAGCGGTAGTGCATCAACGGCGCTTGCGCGCGGCGCGCCGGCAGCGGACGTAAACGGCGCCGGCAGAAGTCACAACGACGGCGGATCACGCAATCGACAGGTGAAAACGTCGCGGCAGGCGCCTGGGCCAGCCGATGACGGAGAAGGACATGGGATGTCAGCACACGAGACGGTGAATACTCACGGGCGCACGCGGTTGTCGTTCGCCAACGAGGCCGATATCGACGAGTTCGTCGTGATGCTCGAGAAGTACGAGCAGGGCGAGATTACGCCCGGACCAGTGGCGGTCGTTCCGCCTGCTGCGCGGCACCTACGGACAGCGCCAGTCGTACGACGCGTCGATGCTTCGCGTGAAGATCCCGCAGGGCGTGATCACGAGCGAGCAGTTGCGACGCGCTCGCCGAGGTCGGCGACAAGTACTCGCGCCGGTTCGGGCACATCACCACGCGTCAGAACATCCAGTTCCACTTCGTGCAGCTGCACCACATGGAGCCGTCGATGCGGCTGCTTGCGGACGTCGGGATGACGACGCGCGAGGCGTGCGGCAACTCGGTGCGCAACATCACCGCGTGTCCGTATGCCGGAACGTCGGCCGACGAACTGTTCGACGTCACGCCGTATGCCGACGCGGTGACGCGGTTCCTGCTGCGTCATCGCCTCAGCTCTACGCTGCCGCGCAAGTTCAAGATTGCGTTCGAAGGGTGCAAGGACGATCACATCGCCATCGCGATCAACGATCTGGCGTTCAAGGCGGAGCTCGGCCCGAACGGCGAGCGCGGCTTCCGGGTGCTCGCCGGCGGGGGCACCGCGCTGATGTGCAAGTCGGCCGGCGCGATCCACGAGTTCACGCCCGCCGACCGAGCTGTTCCGCGTCTGTGAAGCGCTGCTGATCGTGTTCAAGGAGCACGGCGACTACGAGCACCGGCAGCGCAATCGCATGAAGTTCATGATCAAGAAGCTCGGGTGGGACCGCTTCGTCGAGGAGTACCAGAAGGCGCTCGCCTGGTGCGACGGCGAAGGCCAGGTGCCGCTGCTGGAGATCGACGCGCCCGAAATGGAGACGCACGCCGAACTGGTATCGAACCGACGCGCCGACGCCGAGCTTGATCGTGTCCCGCGTGTCCGCGGTGCAACCGAACGGCCCGGGCATCATGCCGATGCTCGCTGCCCGTCTTCATTGCCGGCGAGGACGCCTACAATCGGTGGCGGCAGACCAACGTGCGTCCCGCAGAAGCAGTTCGGTTTCGTGACCGCCATCGTCACCGTGCCGCTCGGCGATCTGACCAGCGAGCAGATGCGGGTGGTCGCCGAACTGGCGCGCGCCTACAGCGACGGCACCGATCCGCGTCACGGTGGATCAGAACCTGGTCCTGCGATGGGTCCCGATCGGCGACGTGCGCGAGCTGTATCGCCGTCTCGCGGCAGCCAGCCTCGGGCTGGCGGAGGCGGGGAGCGTGGCGGACGTCGGCAGCTGTCCCGGCGCGGAATCGCTGCCGGCTCGCCGTGACGCAGTCGCGAGGACTCGGCCGCCTGCTCGAGGACACGCTGCGGGCGCGTCCCGATCTCGATCGCCGAGGCGGATGGCGCGCAGATCAAGATCAGCGGCTGCCCGAACGGCTGCGGCCAGCACCACATCGCCACGATCGGCTTCCAGGGCAGCGTGCGACGCATTGGCGGCACGTGCGGTGCCGCAGTATTTCGTGATGGTGGGCGGAGGCACGACGACGGCCGGCGCGAGCTTCGCGCGGACGGCGGCGAAGATCCCGGCGCGCCGCACTCACGGAGGCGGTCGAACGGCTGATCCACTTCTACGGCAGCGAGAAGACGGCCGGGGAGTCGGCGCCCGCCTTCTTCCAGCGCATCGAGATTCCCGCGCGTCACGGCGCTGCTGAACGATCTGCAGCAGATGACGGCCGAGCAGGCGCACGGACCGAGGACTTCATCGACCTCGCCGAAACGGGCGAGTTCACGCCGGAGGTGATGGAAGGGGAATGCTCCGCGTAGAGCTTCGCGCGTAAGGCACGAATGCACGAATGCAGGAATGCAGCGAACCGTGCAGGGATGCGCGGATGACAGGCTGCACGAGATCCGCTGACCTGATTCCAGGTGCATTTGTGCGTTCCTGCCTTTTGCCTTACACGCATCTACGAATGTAGATGTGTCGATAAAAGTTGTTGCCTCACGTTTTCGGGCTCTGATATAACCGCAGACGTGGGGCTCAACTCGTTCCAGACGTCCGGCAACAGCCCGGGCCACGCCGCAGCGCTGTCATGTCGGCATCCTCGGCCTCGGCACCGTCGGCACGGCGGTCGCCCGCAGGCTCACCGGCCCCGATCCCGATCCCCCACCTCACGCTCACCCATCTGTGCGACCGGCGCGCGCGCGACAAGCAGGCCCGCCAGACCGACGCGCTCGCCCGACTCACCTGGACCGACCGCTTCGACGATCTCCTCGCCAGCGACATCGACATCGTCATCGAGACCATTCCCGGCTCGGAGCCGGCGGTGGACTACGTCCGCGCCGCACTGCTCGCCGGCAAGTCCGTCGTCACGTCGAACAAGCAGGTGATCGCGCACCAGGGGCCGGCGCTGCTGACGCTGGCCGAGCGGCAGGGACGGCAGTTGCGCTTCGAGGCGGCGGTTGGCGGTGCGATGCCGATCGTGCGCGCCCTCGGCGACGGCATGGCCGGCGATCACGTGCTGCGCATCGAGGCGATCCTGAATGGCACGAGCAACGTCGTGCTCTCGCAGGATGGAGACCACTGGCTGCGCGATGGACGAGGCGATCGCGGAGGCCTGCGCCGCAGGATTCGCGGAGTCGCGATCCGTCCGAGGATCTCGACGGCGTCGACGCCGCGGCGAAGCTGTGCCATTCTGTGCGGGCTCGCGTTCGGCGTGCGCGTCGCGCCCTCGGCGATCGACACGAAGAGCACGGCCACGATCGGGGCGACCGAGTTCGCGACGGCCCGCCTGCGCGGCGGCACGATCCGCCAGATCGCCCACGCGATGTTCGATCGCGACAGCCGGCGCCTCGAAGCGTGGGTCGCGCCGACCTTCGTCCAGAAGGGAACACTCTTCTCGACCATCGTACGGCCCGCGCAACGCGGCCATCGTGTCGTGTGCCTACGCCGGCGACATCATGTTGAGCGGCCAGGGCGCCGGCGACGACGCGTCGGCGGTCGCGATCATCGCCGACGTGCTCGCCATTGCTCGTGATCGCGCGGCCATCGTGCCCGCGCCGGTGCTGGTGCCGGCCAGGGAAATCAAGGGACTTTCGGATTCATCCATTCGCGGAGGCTGTGTGAGCGCCCTCATCGGACTGCAGTGCCACCTGTGCAAGTCGACGTTTCCCGCCGAGGCCACCTATGTGTGCGAGAAGTGCCTCGGACCGCTGGAACCGATTTACGACTACGCATCGATCTCGCTGACGCGCGAACAGATTGCGTCGCGGCCGAAGAACCTGTGGCGATATCGCGAGCTGCTGCCGATCACTGGCGAGCCGCAGACCGGGTTTCACTCGGGATTCACGCCGCTGGTTCGCTGCACGCGCCTGGCCGAACGGCTTGGCCTCAGCGAGCTCTACATCAAGGACGATTCGGTCAATCATCCGACGCTGTCCTACAAGGACCGCGTCGTCTCGGTTGCAGCGACGCGCGCCAAGGAACTCGGGTTCAAGGTCCTCGCCTGCGCGTCGACCGGCAACCTGGCGAACTCGGTCGCCGCGCACGCGGCGCGGCTCGGGATGGAGTGCTGCGTCTTCATTCCCGAACAACCTCGAGGCCGGGAAGCTGCTCGGGTCGGCCATCTTCGGGCCGACGATTCTCGCCATCGCCGGCAACTACGACGATGTGAACCGGCTGTGCACGCAGGTGGCGGATCGGTACGGCTGGGGCTTCGTCAACATCAACCTGCGCTCGTACTACGCCGAAGGCGCGAAGACGATGGGGTTCGAGATCGTCGAGCAGCTTGGATGGCGTTATCCGCAGCACC
Organism: uncultured Acidobacteriota bacterium; assembly: GCA_963697745.1. Classification (GTDB taxonomy): domain Bacteria; phylum Acidobacteriota; class Vicinamibacteria; order Vicinamibacterales; family CAVVIG01; genus CAVVIG01. Next base: position 134,782 of record CAVOPD010000014.1, read on the forward strand.
TCGTCTCGCCGGTCGCCGGCGGCACGCTGCTGCCGCGGATCGTGCGCGGGCTTCGCGAGCTGAGGCAGATCGGGCTCGTCGACGGCGACCTGCCGAAGGTGCACGCGGCGCAGGCGGCCGGCTGCGCGCCGGTCGTCAACGCGATCCTCGCAGGGGCTCGAGTATCCCGAGCCGGTGAAGCCGGACACGATCGCGAAGTCGATTGCCATCGGCAATCCGGCCGACGGCTACCAGGTGATTCAGACGGTGAAGGCCACCGGCGGCACCGGCGCGGCCGTGACCGACGCGCAGATCGTCGAGGCGATTCGGCTGCTGGCCGAAACCGAAGGCATCTTCACCGAGCCGGCCGGCGGCACGACGCTGGCGGCGACGATCGATCTGGTGAAGACGCGGCGTCATCGCGCCGGGCGAATCGGTGGTCGTCTGTGTGACCGGCAACGGCTACAAGACGGCCGAAGTGGTGACCGGCAAGCTCGACGAACCGGTGCAGCTGAGCCGCGCGTTCAAGGATTTCGAAGCGTGGTGGGACCGGCAGTGCAAACCAGTTGGTGAATTCGTGAGTTGGTGAATTCGTGAATTCGTGAGTTCGCCAGATCGCGTTGCTGAGTCGGGTCAGTTAAGACCCGTCGCAACGCTCAGCGCGATCGCCGAGACTGAGCTGCGCTGGTGCTCAAGTTGCAGATGCCCTGCACGAGCTCGGCATGGCGCCGGCGGAGGAGACAGACGAGATGCGCTGGTCACCAGGCGGTCGCGGCAACATCGAGGACGCACGGGGACGCTCCGGCATGCGGCATGGGCGGCGGCGTGCCGATCGGCATCGGCGGCTTCCTGGTGCTGCTCGTGCTGAGCTGGGCCACCGGCACCGACTTCCTGTCGCTGCTCAGCGGCGGCACCGGCGCTCCGCACGTCGAGCGTCAGCGACACGGCAGCTCCAGTCCAGACCACACCCGAAGAAGAGCGGATGGTCGACTTCGTGGACGCCGTCGCCGGCGACACGCAGGACGTCTGGCAGCAACTGCTCGGGAGTCGATACGAGCGCACGCGCGTGGTTCTCTTCCGCGACGCGGTCCAGTCGGCCTGCGGCTCGGCAGACAGCGGCGACCGGCCCGTTCTACTGTCCCGGCGATCACAAGGTCTATCTCGATCTCGAGCTTCTTCAACGAGCTGTCGCGGCGCTTCGGCGCGCCGGGCGACTTCGCGCAGGCCTACGTCGTCGCCCACGAGTTCGGCCATCACGTCCAGAACCTGCTCGGCACCAGCGACCGCGTCCGCGGCGGGCAGCATGGGCGCGAACAGCGGATCGGTCGCGCTGGAACTGCAGGCCGATTGCTACGCCGGCGTCTGGGGTCATGAGGCGTCCAAGGGAGGCCGGTTCGAGGCGGGCCACGTCGAACTCGAGCCCGGCGACGCCGACGAAGCGCTGCGCGCCGCGTCGGTGATCGGCGACGATCACCTGCAGAAGATGGCGACCGGTCGCGTGCAGCCGGAGCGCTTCACGCACGGCACGTCGGCGCAGCGGATGGAGTGGTTCCAGCGCGGGATGCAGAGCGGCGATCCGCGCCAGTGCGACACCTTCGCCGGCGCGACGCATTGAACGCTGCTGCGCACGTGACGCTGGTGTCGACCTCCGGTCGAGCTCGACGCTCGATCTACGCGCGCCGCGCGACAGGGCGGCGACGCGGCGACGCGGGCGTCGCACACGCCGTCGACACGCCGCCACAGCATGCAGCAGCGCACGCAGGCCGTGACGATGGCGCCGCGCTGCATCCAGGTCGAGCGCGGCATCCACGGACGCCGCGGGCGCGGGAAAGCGCGCGCCGTCCCAGCGAATCACCGGGTTCAGGTAGAGCGATCGTCTGCGGCGAGGTGACCACGGTGCGCACGTAGGTGTCCGGCGGCGTCAGCGTGTAACTGCCGACGAGCGTATCCTTCACGGTCTGCCGGACGTGCCGTCCTGGCCGATGAACGTGATCGTGGACGGCGCACCCGCAACGCCACCGTCATCGTGTGGTCGTGGACGCGTCACCGACGACAAGGTCGTGACGCCGGCCGCCTCGAGGGCGCCGGTCCGCAGCACCGCGTACGAACCGCCCCGACCCGCAGCGCCGATACGATGTCGGCGGTCGACGCCGACGCCGCGTCGATCATGTTCCAGCCGACGCGCGGTTCGCCGCGACGTCGTTCAGGTCGTGCGTGTCGTCGTTCGCGAGCGCCCCACACCGGCCGGCCCGACGACAGCGCAGCATCCCAGACGTCCTCGGCGGTGAACGGACCGTTCACGACTTCGATCAGGTTGTATCCGGTCAGCGAGCGCATCGCGCTCGGCGTCGTACGCGTCACGCGAGCTCGGATGGTTCAGCGAGACGAGGTCGGCCTTCGCTCTTGACGCGATCGATCACGTACTGCTGGTTGCTGGTCGACTGCCAGAACAGAAAGTCGAACCAGTCGACCGAGCGTGCGCGCCGATCGCCAGCTGGTGGTTCTTGCCGACGTTGAAGCCATGTTCGTAGAGCGGCAGGGTGTCGACGCCGTCGAACGCCGCGATGCTCTGGTAGTCGACACGCCCGGGACCGAGTAGCCGAGCTCGGTGTAGCGCTGCGCCACCGCCTCGTCGGATTGCTCGCCCGCTGGTCAGGCCGCCCCACGCGCGGCCGTGCGCGTGCAGGTTGGCACGTTGCCACGTCCGCCGAGGGACTGCGTACGGATTCCAGAGCTGCGAGCCGGAGAACGGGAACGACTCCGGGAAGCGGTAGACCGGCCCCCAGGCGTAGGGCAGCAGCGCCAGGACCGACGACAACGAGAGCCGCGCGTCCGAGCGCGCGCCAGAAGATCGGATGGGGCCGTCTTCACGTGCGTTGGAATTCTAGCAGGCCGCTCGACGTGCGCTCCGGCGCGCCGGCGACAGCGTCAACGCGCATGGCTCACGACGCGTGCGCCACGGCGCCGATCCTGGCACGAACCAGCGCGTACTCGAGGCTGTCCACCAGCGCCTGAAGGCTGGCCTCGACGATGTTGTCGTTGACGCCGACGGTGCCCCACTCGGCCGTGCCGTCGCTCGACTGGATGAGGACGCGCGTGCGCGCGGCGGTGCCGCTGCGCGAGTCGATGATGCGCACCTTGTAGTCGGTCAGCTTCACGTCGTGCAGCTGCTGGATAGTAGCGAACCAGCGCGGCGCGCAGCGCGGCGTCGAGCGCGTTCACCGGGACCGTCGCCTTCGGCGACGCGGTGTTCCGACTCGTTGCCGACGCGCACCTTCACGACGGCCTCGCACGTCGAGGTGTCGCCGTCGCGCCGCACCGACACGTGATAGGCGTCGACGACGAAGGGCGGCGGCTGTCGGCGTCAGTGGCCCGGCGGATGAGCAGCGCCAGCGAGCCGTCGGCCGACTCGAACTCGTAGCCCTGGTGCTCGAGATCCTTGATGCGCGTCAGCATCTCGCGCAGCTGCGGCGTGCTGTTGGTGATGTCGAAACCGAGCTCCCGCGCCTTCATCACGATGTTGCTGCGGCCGGCGAGATCGCTGATCAGCACGTGGCGCGTGTTGCCGATCAGCGCCGGGTCGATGTGCTCGTAGCTGCGGATCACCTTCTGGACCGCGTTCACGTGCGCGCCGCCCTTGTGCGAGAACGCCGCGCTGCCAACCCATGGCAGGCGCGAATTCGGCCGGATGTTCGCGGTCTCGTCGAGGAACTGCGACAGCTCCTTCAGCTGCGGGAATGAACGCGGCCGGCACGTTCGGCTGCTTCAGCTTGAACTGCAGGATCGGCATCACGCTGGTGATGTTGCAGTTGCCGGTGCGCTCGCCGTAGCCGTTGATGGTGCCCTGGACGTGCGTGGCACCGGCCTCGAGGCCGGCCAGCGCATTCGCGACGCCGAGCCCGATGTCGTCGTGCGTGTGGATGCCGAGCTGCGCCGGTCAGGTTGGCGGCGGGCGAACCGCATGATCTCGGTGATCTCCGCGGGCAGCGAGCCGCCGTTCGTGTCGCACAGCGTGATGCAGTCGGCGCCCGCGGCCTCGGCCGCCTTCCAGGTGGCGAGCGCGTATTCGCGATTGTCCTTGCAGCCATCGAAGGCGTGCTCGGCGTCGTAGACCACGAACTTGCCGTGCGCCTTCAGGTGACGCACGGTGTCGGCAATCATCGCCAGGTTCTCCTCGGGCGAGGTCTGCAGGACCTCGAGCACGTGGAGCATCCAGGTCTTGCCGAAGATGGTGACGACCGGCGTCGCCGGCGTCGAGCAGCAGGCGCACCTGGTCGTCGGCGTCGACCGGCGTGTCCTTTCGGCGGGTCGACCCGAACGCGGCGAGCCGCGCCTGGCGGAAGGTGCGGCTCCTTCGCCTGCGCGAAGAATTCGATGTCCCGCGGGTTCGAGCCCGGCCAGCCGCCTTCGATGAAGTGCACCCCGAAGGCGTCGAGCCGTTCGGCGACGCGCAGCTTGTCGGTGACGGAAAAGGTGACACCCTTCGCCCTGGGTGCCGTCGCGAAGGGTCGTATCGTAGATCTCGATTGCCGGGAGTCCATTACCGATCAATTGTATCGGCAGCTCGGGCGGCAAAGAGGAAGAGGCAAAGCTCAGGGCAGCGGCCGGCCCGAAATCGAGGCGTCCAGCAGTTCGACGAGGTGGAGGACCCTGTAGGGGTGGCCCTGCCTCGCGCGCCGCGGACTGAATCTGCAGGATGCAGCCCGGGTTCGAGGTGACGACCAGGTCGGGCGTCGCCGTCGGCAGATGTGCGCCGCCTTGCGCTGCCCGAGCTGCGCGGCCATGTGCCGGCTGCGTCAGGTTGAAGATGCCGGCGCTGCCGCAGCAGATGTCGCCTTCGGCGACCGGCGGCGACGCTGAGGCCAGGAATGTCTGCCAGCAGCGTCGCGCGGCTGCTCGCGGACGCCCTGCGCGTGTGCGAGATGACAGGCGTCGTGATAGGCCACGCGCGCCGGGATCGGATGGCGGGTGGCGCGCGGCCGGCCCGAGCTGCACGAGGAGTCTCGCTCACGTCGCGCACCTTGCGCGAGAACGCGTCGGCGCGCGACGGCCCAGGCCGGATCGTCGCGCAGCAGGTGACCGTATTCCTTCATCGCCGACCCGCAGCCGGCGGCGTTGACGGCGACGAGGTCGACGTCCGCCGTCTCGAAGGTCGGCAATCAGCGCGCGCGCAAACGCTCCGCGCCTGTTCGGCCTCGCCGGCGTGGAGCGCCAGCGCGCCGCAGCAGCCCTGCGCACGTGGCGCCTCGACCTCGCAGCCCTCCGCGGCGAGCACGCGCGCCGTCGCCTCGTTCACGTCCCCGAAGAACGCCCGCTGGACGCAGCCGGTGACGCAGCCCCACCCGCATGCGGCGCTCGCCGGTCGCCGCCGTGTGCTCGGGCAGTTTCGCGCATGCACGCGTCGCGGCGTTCACCTCCGGCGCCAGCGCCAGCAGCGGCCGCAGCCGCGCCGGCAGCAGCCGCAGAAACCGCCGGCTGCGCCGCAGCGGCCCAGGACCAGCGCAAGCGGCAGCGCGAGCAGCCGCAGGCGCCGCGGATATGGAAGCGTGCTGAACAGCAGACGCCGGAACCATCGTTCGCCGACGCTGCGCGAATGATGCGCCTCGACCGCGGCGCGGGTCTGCTCGATCAGCGGCGCGTACTTGCACGCCGGACGGACAGGCGGTTTCGCACGCCATGCAGCCCGAGGCAGGTGTCGAAATGCTCGACGACGGTTGGCAGTCATGCCGACGCGCGCCTCGAGTCCGGCGCGCATCGCGTAGATGCGGCCGCGCGGCGAATCGGTTTCGCGTCCGAGCAGCAGGTAGCTCGGGCACGCCGGCAGACAGAAGCCGCAGTGGACGCACTTGTCCATCAGCGGTTCGAGCGGCGCCAGTGAGGCGAAGGCGTTGTCGGCCATGTCAGGCTCCGGGCCCAGGGATAGGGAAGCACCCCGGCGGGATCGAAGCGCTGCTTCACCGCGAGTCCAACGGCCGCAGCCGATCCGACCGGACCGCACAGGTCGATCTGCTCGCCCGAGCATGTCGCGCGCCGCCGACGAACTGCACATGCCCGTCTGCGCGGACGTCACGGCCGCGCGCAGCGCGGCCGCGAAGCGCTGCAGCGCGCCGGCGTCCGCCGTTGCCGCGCACGCGCAGCACGCCGAGCGCGGCCCGGCCGGTGACCGACCAGGCCGACGCCACACTTCGCCGCCAGCCGCTCCACAGGTCGCAGAGCAGGCCCGCCGTTGCGGTTGGCAGCACGGACATGATCGCCACGAACCCGTCGCGCGCCGATTCCACGTGATTGGTGCTCGCTCCACATCGCCGCTTCCGCATCACCGTCGAGGATGACCGACGTCGCGGCTGCGTGGCGGCGAGGAGCGACGCCGCGGATGCGCGCCATCTGCTGCGGCCGAGGCCGCCGTGCGTCTCGAACCGCACCAGCAGCCGCGGCTCGGGCGCGATCACATTCGACAGCGGATGGCGTCAACGCTGCGGACGCCGACAGCTCCAGCGCAGCGGCCGCGGCGTCTGCAGCGCGGGCGAAGCGGGCGATCACCGTTCGAGACGCGGGCGCAAGCGGCGCCAGCTTGAAGGTGACGCTCGTGATCACGCCGAGGCTGCCGAGCGAGCCGCAGAAGAGGCGGGCGAGGTCGTAGCCGGCGACGTTCTTCACGACGCGGCCGCCAGACTGCGCGACACGGCCGTTCGTCAGCGCGACCTCGATGCCGATGATCAGGTCGCGCGGGCTGCCGAAGCGATGACGCCGCGGACCGCTGTCGTTCGCCGCGACGATGCCGCCGATGGTGGCGCGATCGCCGAACGGCGGATCCAGCGGAATCCACTGCCGCTCGCGCGCCAGCGCCGCGTTCACCTCGCGCAGCGTGCAGCCGGCCGGAGCCGTGGCGACGAGGTCGCCCGCGTAGTGCGCCAGGCCGCGGTGAGTCGTGCGGTCGAGATCATGCCGGCGCCGCTCGTGCGTCCAGCGCCGCGCGCAGCTTCGTGCCGATTCCCTGCGGCACGATCGCCATGCGCTTCGGCCGCCGCATCCGCGAGCATCGCGGCCGCGGTGGCTGCGTCGTGCTGGTTCGAACGGAGGCATCCGGCGGCATCAGAATCGCTCCGCGAGCCCGAGCCGCTCGACCGGATGGGCGCGATAGGGACCGGGCACTTCGCCGCACAGCCGCGGCGTCGGAAAGACCTTGCCTGGATTGCAGATGTTCGACGGGATCGAACGCGCAGCGCACGAGTTGCATGGTGTCGAGATCGACCTCGCGCGAACATCTCCGACATGTAGGCCTTCTTGTCGGCGCCCACGCCGTGCTCGCCGGTGATCGCGCCGCCCGCCTCGATGCAGTAGTGCAGGATCTCGGACGCGACCGTCTCGGCGTGCTCGGCCTGGCCGGGAATCGTGGCGTCGTAGCAGATCAGCGGGTGCAGGTTGCCGTCGCCGGCGTGAAAGACGTTGCCGATGCGCAGCCCCGAGCGCTCCGAGAGATCGCGGATGCGCCGCAGCACTTCGGGCAGCTTCGTCCGCGGCACGACGCCGTCCTGCACGTAGTAGTTCGGCGAGATCCGTCCCATCGCGGCAAACGCCGCCTTGCGTCCTTTCCAGATCCGCTCGCGCTGGCCCTGGTCGCGCGCGATCTCCACCGACGACGGCGCCCGCCTCGCGGCACACGCGCTCGACGACGGCGAAGAGTTCGTCCACTTCGATCTGCGGACCATCGAGCTCGACGATCAGCACCGCCTCGCAATCGGGAAAGTTCGGGTGGACCGCGGCTTCCGCCGCCTGGATCGTCAGCCGGTCCATCATCTCGACCGCGGCCGGGACGATGCCGTGCGAGATGATCGCCGACACCGCGCCGCCGGCCTCGTCGATGGAGTCGAAGGCCGCGAGCAGCGTCAGCACCGCCTCGGGCTTGCGCAGCAGCCGCAGCGTCGCCTTCGTCACGACGCCGAGCGTGCCCTCGGATCCGATGAGCACGCCGAGCAGGTCGAGCCCCGGCGGGTCGAGCGTCGGTCCGCCGATCGTCACGAGGTCGCCGTTGGGCAGCACGGCTTCGACGCCGAGCACGTGGTGCACGGTGAAGCCGTACTTCAGGCAGTGCGCGCCGCCGGAGTTCTCGGCGATGTTGCCGCCGATCGAGCAGACGCTCTGGCTGGACGGGTCGGGCGCGTAGTAGCGAGCCGAACGGGGCGACGCGCCGCGTGATCTCGAGGTTGGTCACGCCGGGTTCGACGACGACCCGCTGATTGGGAATGTCGATCTCGAGAATGCGGTTCAGGCGCGACAGCACGATCAGCACGCCGTCCGGGATGCGGCAGCGCGCCTCCCGAGAGGCCCGTGCCGCTGCCGCGCGCGACGAACGGGTACGCCGTGCGCGTGACAGAGCCGCACGACCGTCTGCACCTCGCGGCCGACGCCGGGAGGACGACCGCACCCGGCGTCGCGCGCAGATGCACGAGCGCGTCCGACTCGTAGACGAGCAGTTCGGACGAATCGCCGACGACGCGATCCGGACGGAAGAGCGGCAGCGAGGGTCGTAGAGGAACTGCGGGTCCACGGGGCCATATAGTAGGACAACGGGATCAGGGATCAGGGATCAGGGACCGTGCGGTGCGGTCACGGTCAGGTGCTGCGAAGACTCGGACGAGGTCAGCGTATAGTGCTCGGCGCGCGGATGCCCGAATGCTGCACGGTCGATGGACACGCACGTCAGGTGCACAGTTCGGATCGTGCGCGCTGTCAGGATGACCAAGGTGAGGTTGGAATGCGAACGGCTTTCTCTGCGGTGACAGCGGCACTCGCTGCTGAGTCCAGCGGTCGGCGGGCGCACAGGTCCTCGCCGGCATCGCGCTGTTCGAACAGCACTGCGGCAGCTGCCACTCGGCGCCGGCGGCCGGCAGCCGCGCGCCGGATCGGATCGCGCTGAGCCAGCGGACGCCCGAAGCGATCCTCGAAGCGATCACGACGGGATCGATGGCGGTCAACGCCCAGGCGCTGACGCCGGCGCAGAAGCGCATCGTCGCGGAGCAGCTCGCACTGCGACCGCTGGGCTGCCGCGGCCGGTGGGCAGCGTCGTCGATGAAGAACGTCTGCGCCGGCGGCCGTTCGCGGGCGAGTCCGGCAACGCGCCGAGCGCGCTGGAGCGGATGGGGAGCCGATGCCGGCAATTCGCGCTATCAGCCGTGCGGGCGGACTGACGGCGGAGCAGGTCCCGAGCCTCGAGCTCAAGTGGGCCTTCGCGTTTCCGAACGGTACGTCCGCCTTCGGACAGCCCGCTGTCGCCGGCGGGCGCGTGTTCGTCGGGTCGGACAACGGATTCGTCTACGCCCTCAACGCGGCGAGCGGGTGCGTGTACTGGTCGTTCCAGGCGCAGGCTGGCATTCGCACCGCGATCAGCATCGGCTCGCTCGGCGACGGCCACGGCGTGCGCCGGAGTCCGCGGCCATCTACTTCGGCGATCTGAAGGGCAACGTCTACGCGGTGAACGCCGAGACGGGCGCCGTCGTCTGGACCAAGCGCGCAGATCCGCACCCGCTCACGCGCATCACCGGCGCGCCGACGCTCGACGGCGGCCGTCTCTACGTGCCGCTCTCGTCGCTCGAGGAAGGCGCCGGCGCGAACCCGAAGTACGAGTGCTGCACGTTCCGCGGCGGCGTCGTCGCCTACGATGCGCAGCACGGGCAACGAGACTCTGGCGCGCCTACACGATCCCGGTGCCGCCCAAGCGGATCAAGAAGAATGCGTCGGCACGCAGTTGTGGGGACCGGCCGGCGGCTGCAGTGTGGTCGTCGCCGACCGTCGATGCGAAGCGCGGGCTGCTCTACGTGGCGACCGGCAACGGCTACAACGATCCGGCGGCGGAGACGAGCGATGCGGTTGTCGCCTACGACCTCAAGACCGGACGGCTGCGCTGGTCGAAGCAGGTCACTCCCAACGACGCCTACGTCGTCGGTTGCGGCACGAACGCGCCGAATCGGGAGAACTGTCCCGACGATGAGGGGCCGGATTTCGACTTCGGCAACTCGCCGATCCTGAAGACGCTGCCGAACGGCCGCAGCATCATCACGCTCGGTCAGAAGTCCGGCGTGGCCTGGGGGCTCGATCCCGACCGCGAGGGCACGATTCTCTGGCAGAAGCGGTCGGGCAAGGGCAGCGCGCTCGGCGGGATGGAGTGGGGCTCGGCTGCCGACGACCAGGTCGGCGTATTTTCCGATTGCCGATGCCCAGTTCGGCCCGCGAAGCCGCGGGCGGTCTGCACGCGCTGCGGCTCACGAACGGCGAGGAGGTCTGGAACTGGCGGCCGAAGAACGATTGCCAGGCCGACGCAGCGCAACTGCGTCGAGGCGCACTCGGCGGCAATCAGCGTGATGCCCGGCGCGCGTGTTCGCCGGCACGACGACCGGCATGCTGCGCGCGCACTCGACGGCCGACGGCCACGTGCTCTGGGAGTTCAACACCGCGCGGGACTTCGAGACCGTGAACGGCGTGCCCGGCAAGGGCGGCTCGATCAACGGTCCCGGCCCGGTGATCGCGGAAGGCATGGTGTTCACGAACTCGGGATACGCGTACCTCGGGCAGGGCCTGGGTGGCAACGTGCTGCTGGCGTTCGCGCCGCAAATGCATGAAGCGTGCAACGGACGCGTCGAGGTCGCGGTCTAACGATCCGACTGCGGCACGTCTGACTTCGATGTTCTGACTTCTGTAGCTCTGGACACGTCCGGTCTACTCGTTCCCGGTATTGCGCCAGCCGTGCGCCGGTGGCAGACTCAGCCGACCATTTCCGGATCCGCGGTTCCACAGCATCGGAGGGCAGGGTTCATGACCGGAAAGACGCTTCGCATTCGCGGCGGTGTCGCTCGTGGTGCTGACGACCGGCGCACTCCTCGCGCAGACCGTCCGGCCAGGCCGGCTCGCGGGGCAGGGCGATCCGGAGCGGCGACTGGATCTATTACGGCGGCGACGCCAGGAACTGGCGCTACAAGCCGTTCGATCAGATCAACGCCGACAACTTCAGCAGCCTGCAGGTCGCGTGGCGCTTCCGCACCGACAACCTCGGGCCGAATCTCGACTTCAGGCTCGGCTCCACGCCATCAGGCCAACGGCGTCGTCTACGTCATGGGCGGCGGCATGCGCCGATCGGTGGCCGCCATCGACGCGTCCAACGGGCACGCTGCTCTGGATGCACTCAGGAGGACGAAGGGCACCGCGCCGAGTTCGCGCCGCGCATCAGCGCGGGCCGCGGCGTCTCGTACTGGACCGACGGCAAGGAGGAGCGGATCATCTACGTCACGACCGGCTACCGGATGAAGGCGCTCAACGCGAAGACCGGCGCGCTCGTGTCCGACATTCGGCGAGGGCGGCGTCATCGATCTGAAGAAGGACTTCGACCAGGATCTCAGCCGCTTCGCGCGGCCATACGGCCGGACGCGCTGACGATGGCCGACATCGGCCTGCACGCGTCGCCTGTGATCGGCAAGGACACGATCGTCGTCGGCGCCGCGGGACGCGAGGGCACGACGCCGTACCGGCTGGACGAAGTGAAGGGCTACGTGCGCGCGTTCGACGTCCGCACCGGCAAGCGCCTGTGGACCTTCCACACGATTCCCGCAGAAGGGCGAGTTCGGTTACGACACGCTGGGAGAACGGGTCGGCCGAGAAGACGGGCCACGTCGGCGTCTGGACGCAGATGGCCATCGACGAGGAACTCGGCATGGTCTACCTGCCGGTCGAGACGCCGACCAACGACTACTACGGCGGCGCGCGCCCGGGCAACAACCTGTTCGCCGAGAGCCTCGTTGCGCTGGACCTCAGGACCGGGCAGCGCAAGTGGCACTTCCAGATCGTGCATCACCCGCTGTGGGATTTCGATCTGTCGTCGGCGCCCATCCTCGCGGACATCACGGTGAACGGCCGCGCGATCAAGGCGGTCGCGCTGCCGAGCAAGCAGTCGTTCCTCTACGTCTTCGATCGCGTGACCGGGCAGCCGGTGTGGCCGATCGAGGAGCGTGCCGTGCCGGTAAGGGACGTGCCCGGGCGAGAAGTAGTTCGCCGACGCAGCCGTACCCGACGAAGCCGCCGGCCTACGCGCGCCAGAACCTGACGGTGGATGAGCTGATCGACTTCACGCCGGAACTGCGCGCCAAGGCGGTGCGAGATCTCGACGAAGTACGCGCTGGCGAAGCTGTTCGATCCGCTGGTGCTCAGCAAGCCGGACGGCCCGTACAAGTCGCTGACCTGTTGTCGACGGCGCTCGGCGGCACGAACTGGCCCGGCGGGTCCTACGATCCCGAAACGCACACGGTCTTCGCGTCGGCCAACCAGCAGGTGGTCGGTCTCGGTCGTGCTGCCGGTGACCGACAAGCGCTTCTCCGAAGCGACATACGTCGGCGGCGACGCGCTGGCGGGGCTGCGCGACGTGCAGGGCCACTCGGGCGACGGTCCGCGCCTGAACGGCGGCCGCGCGCCGGAGCATCCGGTCGCGCCTGGCAACCCGTCGCCGCCGCCCGGCATGGGTGCCGGCTTCCTGTCGGCGCCGACGGTCGACGGGCTGCCGATCAACAAGCCGCCGTACGGCGTGATCTCGGCGATCAACCTCGACAGCGGCGAACTGAGCTGGCAGGTCCCGCACGGCGACACGCCGGACGCGATTCGCAATCATCCGGCGCTTGCAGGGGCTTGAACATCCCGCAGGACGGGCCAGCAGACGAGCGTCGGCACCATCGTGACCAAGGGGCTGGTGATCGCCGGCGAGCCGACCATCACGACCGCCGGACACCCGCGCGGCGCGCTGTTGCGCGCGTATGATAAGCGCACCGGCAAGGACGCCGGCTCGGTGCTGATGGATGCGCCGCAGACCGGCTCGCCGATGACCTACATGTGGCGCGGCAAGCAGTACATCATCGTCGACCATCAGCGGACCGAACGTGCCGGGCCAGTACGTCGCGTTCGCGCTGCCCGACAGTGCGCCGCGCCGATACGCAGAACGGCGCGCAGCAGTAGTCACAAATCCGGGACGGCGAGTGGACGCCGCCCTGCAGGCAGATGAGACAGCGATCATGAGCAAAGAACCTGAGAATCCGACAGAGCGCGACGGCGAGGTCTCGAGACGCGAGTTCCTCGGCACGGCGGGCGCGGCGCTGGTCGTCACCACCGCGACGCCGGGAGTCGCTGGCGCGCAGGAGCGGCGCGACGCAGGCGCTCCGGTGCGTCCGCGGACCGCGATCCGTCTCACCGTGAACGGCGCGTCGCGCCGCATCGAGGTCGACGATCACTGGACGCTGGCCGAACTGCTGCGCGACCACCTGCGGCTGACCGGCACGAAGCTGGGCTGCGAGCGCGGCGAGTGCGGCGCGTGCACCGTGCTGGTGGACGACAAGCCGGTGTACTCGTGCAGCTATCTCGCGGTCTGGGCCGACGGCAAGACCGTGATGACGGTCGAAGGGCTCAGCAGGGACGGCAAGCTGCGATCCGCTGCAGGAAGCGTTCATCGCGCACGATGCGCCGCAGTGCGGCTTCTGCACCTCGGGCCAGTTGATGTCGGCCACGGCGCTGCTCAAGGCGAACCCGACGCCGACGGCCGCGGACGTGCGCGTCGGCACTCGCCGGCAACTCTGCCGCTGTTCGAACTACAACCGGATCGTCGAAGCGGTGGTGGCCACCGGCGCGTCCGGTGCTGCGCCGTCGCACGTCAGGAGGTGCCCAGTGAGCACAGCAGTCCAACGCAGGCGCCGCAGCGGCGTCAAGCCGATGAAAGTCATCGGCCAGCCGACGCCGCGCAGTCGACGCAGCCGAGCGCGTGAGCGGGAAGCGCCAACTACACGCGCGACATCTATCTCGACGGCATGCTGTACGCGCAGGTGCTGCGCAGTCCGCATCCGCACGCGCGCATCAAGTCGATCGATCACGTCGAAGGCGAAGGCGCTCCCCGGCGTGAAGGCGATCGTCACGCACGAGAACTGCGAAGGTGGTCTGGGGCGCCGGGTCGACGGCTGGCGGCGTGCAGTACAGCGACGACATCAAGAAGATCACCACGCAGCGGCGTTACGCGTTCAACAACCCGGTGCGCTACGTCGGCGAGCCGATCGCCGCGGTCGCCGCCGTCGATCGTCACGTCGCGGAAGAGGCCGTGCGGCTGATCGCCGTCGACTACGAAGTCCTGCCGTTCGTGCTCGATCAGGAAGAGGCGCTGAAGCCCGACGCGCGTGAAGATCTGGCCGGAAGGCAACATCTCGCCGGACGCGCGCAACCAGTGCCAGCCGGTCGTCCAGAAGCGCGGCAACGTCGACGATGGTTTCAAGAACGCGGACAAGGTCTTCGAGGCGCGCTACAGCACGGTGATGTGCCACAACGCCCAGATGGAGCCGCGCTCGTGCGTCGCTCACTGGGAGGGCGACAAGCTCACGGTGTACACGCCCACCGGCGGCATCGCCAACTGCCATCACGACATCGCCCGCGATCTGGGCATCCCGGACGAGAAGGTCCGCGTGATCTGCCACTACATGGGCGGCAACTTCGGCAACAAGAACCAGAACCAGGACGCCGACCTGATCACGGCGGTGCTCGCGAAGGAAGCCGGCGCGCCGGTGAAGCTGGAGTTCTCGCGCAAGGACGACTTCATCGGCATGCACGGCCGCTGGCCGACCGTGCAGTACTACAAGGTTGGCGTGAAGAACGACGGCACGCTCACGGCGATCCAGCTGCGGACGATCAGCAACATGGGGCCGTACCGCAAGAACAACGGCGGCGTCAGCGGCATCGAGCTCTACGACTGCGAGCACACCGAGAGCACGCTGTTCCCGATGTACACCAATCGGACGACGTCGGCGAACTTCCGGGGGCCGAACGATCCGCAGGGCTACTACCCGATCCAGTCGCACATGGACGACATCGCGTACGCGCTGAAGATGGATCCGGTCGACTTCGTCCTCAAGAACATGGCGAAGCCGAACGCGCGCACCGTGTTCACCAACTACACGCTCGACGAGTGCGTCAAGCGCGGCGCCGAGATGTTCGAGTGGAAGAAGCGCTGGAAGCCGGTGCCCGGGTCCGATCCCGGCCCGATCAAGCGCGGCGCCGGCGTGGCGTTCATGTCGTTCCGTGCGGGCGTCGGCTCGAGCAGCGCCGTCATCACCGTGGATGCGAAAGAGCAGTACACGCGTGTACGTCGGCGTCACCGACGTCGGTCCCGGCGCCAAGACGACGATGAACATCATCGCCGCCGATGAACTCGATGTGCCGCTCTCGAAGGTGAAGGTCGTGTGGGGCGACACCGACACCTGCCCGTACTCGGTTGGCGAGTCGGGCAGCCGGACGACGACCATGACCGGCGAAGCGGTGGTCGCCGCGGCGCGCGATCTGAAGAAGCAGATCGCCGACAAGGGGCTGCCCAGCCGGCACCGCCATGCTCAAGGCGAGCGCCACGCCGCAGCCGCGCATCCAGGGCAAGATCCGCAACTGCTTCGGCGCGAACTTCGTCGAGGTGGAAGTCGACACCGAACTCGGCACGCGTGAAGATTCGTGAAGTTCGTGGCCGTCCACGAGTCGGGCCGCATCATGAACCCGCTGACGGCGACCAGCCAGGTCAAGGGCGGCGTCGCCATGGGCATCGGCATGGCGCTGCACGAGAACATGATCTACGACCAGCGCACCGGCATCCCGGTGGTGACCGGCTACTACTTCGACCGCGTGGTCGACGCATCTCGACGTGCCCGACGTGGAGGTCGAGTTCATCGAGGCCGACGACGGCTACGGCCCGTACGGCGCGAAGGGCATCGGCGAGTCGGGGATGATCACGACCCCGGCGGCCATCTCGAACGCCGTCTTCAACGCGATCGGGCGGCGCATCAAGGATCTGCCGATCACCCGCGACAAGATACTTGGAGCGTTCGCATGAAGACCTTTGCGAATTCGAACGCCAGGACTCTGCAGGACGCGACGCGCCGCTCGCAGGCAGGCGCGGAAGGCCGGCCAGCACGCCGCCTTCGCCGGCGGCGGCACCGACCTGCTGCAGCTGGTCAAGGACCGGATCGTTTCGCCCGACGTGATCGTCAATCTGAAGACGATTCCGAACCTGAACCAGGTCACGACGATCGTCGGCGGGCGTCTCGATCGGCGGCCAGATGACGCTCGATGCGCTGAGCAGCAACGAGATCATCCGCAAGGACTACCCGGTGCTGGCCGAAGCCGCCGGCAGCGTCGCGACGCCGCAGATCCGCAACGTCGGCACGATCGCCGGCAACATCGCCCAGCGGCCGTGGTGCTGGTACTACCGGAACGGTTTCCCCTGCTACAAGAACGGCGGGAACCAGTGCTTCTCGTTCGCCGGCGAGAACCAGTTCCACGCCATCTTCGGCGGCGGGCCGAGCTACATCGTCCATCCGTCCGACACGGCGCCGGCGCTGGTGGCTCTGGGCGCCACCTTCCGCATCGTCGGTCCCGGCGGCGAGCGGCGGGTGCCGGCGTCGGAGTTCTTCGTGCTGCCGCGGCAGAACGCGGCGGCCGAGAACGTGCTCGCCGACGACGAGGTGCTCGCGTCGATCGACATGCCCGCTGCGAAGCCCGGCACGAAGAGCCACTACTACAAGGTGACTCGACCGCGAGACGTGGACGCATGCGGTCGTCAGCGCCGCCGTCGTCCTCGAGATGGACCAGCAGGTCTGCCGCGCCGCGCACGTCGTGCTCGGAGGCGTGGCGCCCATTCCGTGGCAGCTGCCCGAGGTCGAGCAGATGCTCGCCGGGCAGCGCGATCACCGAAGATCTCGCCGCGCGCGCGGCGGAAACCTCGGTCAGCGGCGCGCGAGCCCTGTCGAAGAACGCGTACAAGATTCCGATGACCAAAGGCGTGGTTCGGCGCACGCTGCTCCAGTTGACTCAGCAGGCCTGAAGTCGACGACACACCGTGCACAGCGGGGCAACGTGCGCCCGCTGTGCGCGACGGCGTCGGATCAGAGTGGTGGTGCGCGTGACACACGACCGCGGCGTCAGCCGCCGCGATTTTCTCCGGCTCCGGACGACCGATCGCGGACGGTTGCTCGAAGTGTCGTGTCGCGCGCTGTTCATGCGGTGCGCCGACGCGACGATCGCGCCGCCGCATCTTCGGGAGAGCACGAGCGTGGATGGGAGAGCCGCCGGCAGTCATCACCCGTCGCTCTGCGGATGAGATCATCGACTCTTTCGAGCAGGATCTGCGGGAGGTGCAGGTGCTGCGGCTGGTCGAGCCCGAGTGGCTCGACAACATTGAAGGGCGCCTCGCACATCGAGGCGGCGATTGCGCGTTTCGCGCCCGCGGGGGAGTCGTCGAGCTGGTGTAGCGTCGCGAAAATCGTACGTCTCCCTTTTTGCGTTACGCCTTCGCCAGCGCCATCGCGAGTTCGGTGGTTGCGGCCGCGTAGCGCACCACGGCATCCAGATCGACCGCATACGGCCACAGATCGTCCGGGTTGTGAAAGTGCGGGCCGCTGCCAAGCAGTGACACGTAGCGCCCGCCACCGACATGGATGTTGCGCGCTTCGCCGCCCGGAACCGTGCCGTGCGGCACCCTGCCATCAACGCGGGCTCCGGCGCTCTGCAACGCGGCCAGTGCCAGCGCCTCGATGTCCTCGGCCGAACTCTGGAGACGCGTGCGACCCTCGGCGGCGCCGATGTTCGCGCCCAGGTGCAGCCACGCAGCCGCGGATTTGATCAGTGCCGGCTCGTCGTGAAGGAACTGATCCAGACCGACGTGGCCCAGTTCGTGACCGCTCGAGGCGACGAAGCGCACCGTGCGCTCGGGTCGAACGTCGGCAACCGCCCTCATGATCTCCAGCCAGCAGGCGATGCCGCCGCCCCGTTCGGAGGCGCATTGCCACCAGCCGCTGCGCGGCGTGATGACGACCAGCGGCGGCAGTTCCGGTCTGCGGCCGCGAACCGTCGCGACGATGTTGTCGGCGGGGGCGCGGCTACGGGTCGCGTTCGCTACCACGCGCACGTCTGCGCCGGCTTTCGCGAGCCCAGTGAGCCATTCCGCTGCCGTCGATGACACCTGCAGGACCGGCACGCCGAAGGGAGCGGTGAACGACCGCGCATTCGACGGACACAGGCCCGGGAGTCCACCCTCGGTGATGGCGACGATCGCCTGCACGCCGGCGGCGCGGCGCAGTGGCGCGATGGATTGCCCTTCCGTGCCGATCGCCGTGCTGTCGAGCGTGACCAGCACGATTGGCGCGCCGGAATCCGGCAGGCCGATGCGCCCGCGAATGCCCTCGGCTGGCGTAAACGAGCCGTCGAAGAAGGGAAGCGCCTCCCGCCTCGTTGAACCGTTCTCCACCTGGCAGGCACGCAGGTCGACGCGGTCGATCACAAACCGTCGCGGCGCGACTTCCGCGCCCATGTGCGAGGCCTGGCCGGCCAGCCACTGGCCCGACTCGTCGTCCACCTCGGTTGCGGTGCGGTGGGCGCCCTGAAGGTGATACGCGCGAAAGATGTCGGCGATGCGTTCACGGCGGCTGGTGTCGGCCGGCGTCTGCGCGGCGGTGGCCCGTGGCCACAGCACTGCCGGCAGCGCGGAAGCGGTCAGTCGCAGAAATGATTTGCGCGTGATCACCGGCATAGCCCTCGAGTCGCCTATCTTACCGGAACGCGCAGGCCGCCTCGTTCCGGCTGGGATGTTTTCGACCTGTCGGCGGGTTCCGTACAATCGTGACGTGGACGCCATGAGCGCGCTCGGCCGTATCGTGCCGTTCGCCTTCGCCTCGGGGGTGAACCTCTATGCCACTGTCGCGGTGCTCGGACTGTGCTCGCGATTCGGACTCGTGGCGCTGCCCGAGCAGTTTCGTGCGTTCGGCAATCCGCTGATCATCGGGCTTGCCCTCGCCATGTACCGCAATCGAGTTCGTGGCCGACAAGGTGCCGTGGCTCGACACCGCGTGGGACGCGGTTCATACGGTCATCCGACCGCTCGGAGGTGCGCTGGTGGCGGTGACGGCCCTGGGCGCTGCCACGCCGGCAACCCAGGCCATCGCCGCAGCCCTCGGCGGTACCGTCGCCATGACGACCCACCTGACGAAGGCCGGCACTCGCGCCGTGGCGAATACCTCTCCGGAGCCATTCACCAACTGGGGGCTCAGTCTGGCGGAAGACGTGTTCGTGATGGGGCTGACCTGGTTCGCGCTCCAGCATCCCCTCGCGGCATCGGTCGTGGCGGTCGTGCTGCTGGTCGCGATCGTCGCCGCGGCGTCCTTTCTCGTGAAGGCCGTACCGGCGCCGATTTGCCCGCCGTGTCGCATAGGGAACGGCCCGACCAGCCTACCCGACTCGCCCGACCTCCCAGCCCTATCTGCCCCTGAATGCCCAGTCGAACCCTTCCTTGACGATCTCGGGCGGAGCGCCGTGGCCACCGTCGTACTCGCGGTAGGTGACGTCGTAGCCGAGGCGCTTCAGCCGCGGCACGAACTTGCGGCTGGTGTCGTCGATCGGCATCACTGGATCGCTGATGCCGTGCGAGATGAAGATGCGCGGCTTGCCGCGGGCGTCGACCGGCGTCATCACGCCCGGCGAGAAGCGCGATGATGCGCGCGAACAGGTCGCCGGCGCCGATGCCGAACGACAGCGCATACGACGCGCCGTCGGAGTGGCCGGCGATCGCCAGCCGCTGGCGGTCCACGCGAGCAGCGCCCGAGCGTCTGGCGGAGCGCCGTCGCGAGGAACTCGACGTCCGGACCGTAGTCGCCGAGCACCAGATCCCACGTGCGCTCGTCGCGCGAGTCGGGCGCGAGGATGATGACGCCGAGCTCGTCGGCGATCGGAAACGCGTACGCGGTCGACAGTCCGGTGCCGCCGGCGCCGTGAAACATGACGATCAGCGGCAGTCGGCACTCCCGGCTTGTAGCCGCGCGGGAGGTAGAGCACGCCGTCGCGCTCGTTGTCGAGCTTCAGCGGGTACTGGCCCGGGCGAGGCTCGCTCGCGCGGAGCGCCGCGCCGGCGCCCGCGCGCCAGAGCGGCCGACACGGCGCCGAGGAACGCACGGCGGGTGATTTGCATGCGCCTCGGCACATTACTCCGAGGCTCTGCTCGGCGCAACAGCTCTGATGATCTCGATTCTCTGGTCTTCTGCTGTTCGTCGGCAGCGGCGCCGCCGCGCTGATCTACGAGGTCGTCTGGCAGCAGCTGCTGCAGCTGGTGATCGGCTCGTCGACGGTGTCGCTCGGCGTGCTGCTCGGCACCTACATGGGCGGCATGTGCCTCGGCAGCCTGCTCGCGCCGCGGCTCATCTCGCGCCGTCATGCACCCGCTGCGCGTCTACGCGGCGCTCGAAGTCGGCGATCGGCGCGCTGGGGCTCGTGCTGCTGGTCGCGATGCCGCTCGTGACGCGGCTCTACGCGGCGTCGGCGGCGATGGACGCGCCTGGGCGTCGCTGTCGCGGGCGCTCATCGCGGCGTCTGCCTGCTGCCGCCGACCTTTGCTGATGGGCGCGACGCTGCCGGCGGTCTCGCGATGGGTCGAGGCGCACGCCGCGCGGGCGTGTCGTGGCTCGGGCTGTTCTACGCCGGCAACCTCGCCGGTGCGGTGTTCGGATGCCTGCTCGCCGGCTTCTACCTGCTCCGCGTCTACGACATGGCGGTCGCCACCTACGTCGCGGTGGCGATGAACGCGCGCGTCGCCGGCGGCGCGTGGCACGGCTGCGCGCGCGGAGCCGCCGGCGCTGCGACGATGGACGCTGGATCCCGCACGCCGGCGCGTCCGCCCCGCCGATGCGAGTCCGGCAGCGCAGCCGGCCAGCGATCGCAGCCGCCGTCGCGTCTACCTCGCCATCGCCCTGTCAGGCTTCTGCGCGCTCGCCGCCGAAGTGGTCTGGACGCGCATGCTCAGCCTGATCTTCAGCGCGACGGTCTACACCTTCTCGATCATTCTCGCCGTGTTTCTGATCGGCCTCGGTCTCGGCAGCAGCGGCGGCGCCGCTGGTCGCGCCGGCGGGTCGAACAGCCGCGGCTGGCGCTCGGCTGGTGCCAGCTCGGCGACCGTCGCGTGCGATCGCCTGGTCGGCGCTATGCGCTGTCGGCGTCGCTGCCGTTCTGGCCGCATCGACGAGCGCCGGCGCGCGAGCATCTGGACCGTCTTCCAGATCGACTTCGTGCGCGCCCTGCTTGGCGATCCTGCCGGCGCCCGCTCTTCTGGGGCGCCAGCTTCCCGCTGGCGCTGGCCGCCGCCCCGCGACGGCGATCGGCGACACCGGCGAAATGGTCGGCCGCGTCTACGCCGCCAACACGATCGGCGCGATTGCCGGCGCGCTCGTCACCAGCCTCGTGCTGGTCGCGCTGGATCGGCTCGCAGCACACGCAGCAGGTGATGGATGCGTGGCGCTTGCCGCCGCGCTGCTGATGCTGCTGCCGGCGGCCCGACGCGCGTGCCCGCTGGCGTCGGGCGCCTCGACCGTCGCCGCTGCTCCTGCGGTCTGGCCGTGCCGCCGCTTCCCGGCGTCTCGTCGCCTACGGCCGCCACGCGGCAGCCTGGGCCGGTCACACCGGCGAGATCATCTACGTCGGCGAAGGGCTGCACGCCTCCGATCGCCGTGTCGCGGACGCGAGAACGGCGTGCTGAACTATCACAACGCCGGCAAGGTGCAGGCGTCCAGCCAGCCGCCGACATGCGGCTGCAGCGCATGCTCGGCCACCTGACGACGCTCGTGCCGCGCCAGGCCGAGATCGGTGCTCGTCATCGGCTGCGGCGCCGGCGTCACCGCCGGAGCGGTGAGCGTCAGCCCGACGGTCGAGCGGGTCACCATCGTCGACATCGAGCCGCTGGTGCCCGAGGTCGCGGCGCGAGTACTTCGGGTCGGTGAATCACGACGTGCTCAGGAATCCGAAGGTCCGCGTCATCACCGACGATGCGCGGCACTTCCTGCAGACGACGACGGAGAAGTTCGACGCGATCACGTCGGACCCGCTCGATCCGTGGGTGAAGGGCGCGGCGACGCTCTACACGCGCGGAGTTCTTCGAGATCGCGCGCGCAGCACCTGAACCCGGGCGGCGTGATGACGCTGTTCGTGCAGCTGTACGAGAGCAGCCCGGAGGCGGTGAAGAGCGAGGTCGCGACGTTCTTCGAGGCGTTCCCGGAGGGACTGATCTTCGGCAACACCTTCGAGGGACACGCCATCGACACGGTGCTCGTCGGCCAGGCCGAGCCGCCGGAGATCTGGCTCGACGACATCGAGGACGCGCTGCGCTCGCCGGCGTTCGCGCCGGTCGACTCGTCGCTCGGTGAGATCGGGCCTCTACGGCGCAGCGGATCTGTTCGGCAACTACGCGGGCCGCGCGCGCGACCTGGAAGGCGTGGCTGCCGACGCGCAGATCAATCGCGACCGCGATCTGCGGCTGCAGTATCTGGCGGGCTCGGCGTCAATCTGCATGAGGGCGACGACATCTACCGCGAGATCCTGCATACCGCAGCTTTCCGGACGATCTGTTCGTCGCGTCGGAGAGCACGATCGCGGCTGAAAGCGGCGATGGAAGGGATGCGGGAATGAGGTGAGCCAGGTCGGGCAGTCGGGCGAGTGAGGCGGATGGGCAGGCCGGCGGGACAGCAGGACGCGCAGTCGGGCAGGTCGCAGTCAGGTGGAGGAGAATCGCGGCCGCGTGGGCCGTGGCGCGGACGCTGCTGGTGCTGGGCGCGCTCGTTGCCGCGGCGTGCAGCAGCCGCGGGATCGGCGCCCGCTGCCGAGCCGGCGGCCCACGACGCACGATCGTCGCGCGCAGCGGCCTGGCGATGGGGTCCGAACTGACGCTGACCGCGTGGACCGCGGACGAACGACGTCGCCGACCGCGCGTTCGACGCGGTGTTCGCCGAGTTCGACCGCCTCGACGCGCTGATGAGCGTCTGGAAGCCGGACAGCGACATCGTCCGGCTGAATGCGGCCGCCGGCGAGCATCCGGTGCCGGTCAGCCCGGACACGATCGAGGCGCTTCTCAGCGCGCGCGGCAGGTCAGCGACTGGACCGGCGGCAAGTTCGACGTGACGTTCGGCGCGCTGTCCGACGTCTGGAAGTTCGATCAGGATCAGGACGACACGATCCCAGATCGCGGCAAGTCGACGCGCGGCTGCCGCTCATCGACTATCGCAACGCTGATCGTCGACGAGCAGGCCGGCACGGCGTTTCTGCAGCGCACCGGCATGCGCGCGCACCTCGGCGGCATCGGCAAGGGCTATGCGGTCGATCGGGGCGTCACCATGCTGCGGCAGGCGCGGCTCGCGATTTCATGATTCAGGCGGGCGGCGATCTCTATGTCGGCGGGAAGCGGGGCGACCGGCCCGTGGCGCCTCGGCATCAGCGATCCGCGCGCGCCCGATGGTCAAGCTTCGCGACGGTCGAGCTGTCGGACAGCACCTTCAGCACGTCAGGCGACTACGAGCGGTTCTTCATGAAGGACGGCGTTCGCTATCACCACATCCTCGATCCGATCGACCGGCCAGCCGGCGCGCGGCTGCCGCAGCGTGACGATCGTGCCGAAACGCGCGGTGCTCGCCGACGGCTTGTCGACCGGCGTGTTCCTGCTCGGACCCGAGCAGGGGATGGCGCTGATCGAGCGGCTGCCCGACGTCGAAGGGGTGATCGTCGGCGCCGACAACCAGGTGCTCGTGTCGACCGGCTTAAGAAGCGGATCGAGATGTGCATCGCCCCCACGGACGGACTCTGACGGCGAGGCCTCAGGCTTACAGCCGGACTCGCGCGTCGCGGCGGAGACTCTGTGCATCGCCGAAGCCCAGAGCCAGGGCGCCGAGAGCCCGTGAGCGCCCTACCCGCTGCCTGCCAGCCGACCGGCGGGTTCATGCTCTTGCGGTGGACGATCGATCCAGTGGACGCACTTCTTCTCGTCCGCGTAGATCCGTTCGCAGTCGTCGCAACGCACGCACTCGGACTTGCACGATCTGCGGGCCGCGGATCGCGCCCCATTCGCAGGCCCTCTCGCAGATCCTGCAGGTCTTGCACTCGGACCAGCGCTTGATCGGGAACAGCGTCGTCACCTGGGAGATCACGCCGAGGATCGCGCCGACCGGGCACAGGAACCGGCAGTACAGATTTCGCACGAAGAGGGTCGCGAGCAGCAGCGTCCCGAGCATCGTCCACATCACGACGTTCGCCTGGCGCGTGAACATCCAGAACGGCTCGACGTAGCGGTAGATCGTGAGTGATCGGTGAGCGCGTAGTAGCCGACCACCGCCACCAGCAGGCCGTACTTGATGTAGCCGGCGTAGCGTTCGACCCTGGCCGAGGGCTCCCAGCGGATCTGCTTCGGCACGACCGCGTCGATCAGCTGCGTGAGCGCGCCGAACGCGCAGATGCGGCCGCAGT
>CAVOPD010000015.1:0-221659 GCA_963697745.1 uncultured Acidobacteriota bacterium
TGGAACGCTGTGCGCGGGCGGGCGGCCTGGTCAGCGAGGACATCGACGGATACACCATCGACGCAGGACCCGATGCGCTGCTCGTGCAAAAGCCCGACGGCATCCGGCTGTGCGAAGAGCTGGGGGTTGAAAGACGACCTGGTCCCCACGAAGAAGCCCCGGCTGGCCTACATCCAACGCGGGGGCCGACTGCACCCCCTGCCGGACGCATCGGTGCTCGGAATTCCTACCCGCCTCGGACCGTTTCTTGCCACTCGCCTGTTTTCCTGGCCTGGCAAGCTTCGCATGGCCGGGGAACTCTTCGTGCAGCCTCGCCGCGATAGTGATGATGAATCGATTGGCGCCTTCATCAACAGGCGATTCGGTCAAGAAGCCACGACCTACCTGGCAGAGCCGCTTCTGGCTGGCATTCACGCCGGCGACGTCAACCGGCTTTCCATTCAGTCGTTGTTTCCGCGGCTCGTCGACGCCGAGCGGAGTCATGGAAGTGTGCTTCGGGCCTTCCGTGCTCGCCGGAGTCCCGGCGCAGACACCGATGGCGCATTTCGATCGTTGCCGGGTGGACTGAGTCAGATGATTCGCGCGTTGCTGGGC
The DNA here is from genome assembly GCA_963697745.1 of uncultured Acidobacteriota bacterium. GTDB lineage: Bacteria > Acidobacteriota > Vicinamibacteria > Vicinamibacterales > CAVVIG01 > CAVVIG01. The sequence continues at coordinate 595 of CAVOPD010000015.1, forward strand.
GCGATACCGGCCGAGAGTTCGGCTCAATGCCCCCGTCCGGTGCGTCGCCTTCGACACGCCTTCCAGAACATTCTTGGTCGAAACGGCGAACGGTGACCGTGTCCGTTCACGAACGGTTACCTTCGCTACACCCGCGTATGTGACGGCCGGACTGCTACGCCCAATCGACGCCGAACTGGCGGAATTGTGCGATGGCATTCCGTACGTCTCGACCGGAATCGTGGCGATGGCATTTCGCCGTTCCGACGTGGCCCATCCACTGAATGGCTCCGGCTTCGTCGTCCCGAGCGTTGAAAGAGCGGATCCTGGCTGGATCGTGGATGTCGTCGAAGTGGCCGCATCGGGCACCGGCCGATCGCGCGTTGATGCGCGCCTTTGTCGGAGGCGCGCGAGATCCGCGAGCGCTCGATCGTTCAGACGCCGAGCTGGTCGAATAAGCTCTGGCTAGTCTCAGACCACTTCTCGGCATTGGCGCCGACCCGCTTTTCACGAAGGTGTACAGGTGGGAACGTGCCGGCGCGCAGCATGAAGTCGGTCACGGCTCGAAGCTTGCGGCGATAGCGCGACTGTTGGGCCTACATCAGGGCATTTTTCTCACAGGAAGTGCCTATCGCGGCGTGGGAATCCCTGACTGCGTTGCAGACGGCCGTGCGACGGGGAGGCAGGTGACGGATTACTTGACCAAATGACTGCCCATATCCGAATAGCCGCAATTCTGATTTGGCTGCTTGCGACTGCCGCCGAACATGCGCAATCCCCGACTGCAACGCTGGCGCCCGATTTGCTCGACCTTCTTCGCAAAATCAAAGCGGCCGACTCCGAGCAGCTTGCCGTTTCAGAGGCGGACGGCCGATTCCTTCGCGTGATGATTGCCTCGAGCGGCGCCAGACACGCTCTGGAAATTGGAGGGGCTAGCGGTTACAGCGCCATCTGGATCGGCCTGGGCTTGCGCGAGACCGGCGGCCGTTTGACGACGATTGAAGTGGATGCCGGGCGTGCCAGAACCGCCGAGCAGAACATTCGGCGGGCGGGTCTTGCGGACATCGTCACCGTCGTGTCGGGGGACGCGTTCGAAGAGATTCCGCGAATCAAAGGCGACTTCGATTTCGTGTTTCTCGACGCCTGGAAACGCGACTACAAACGATTCTTCGATCTAACGTATCCGAGGCTTCGTTCGGGCGGCCTGCTACTCGCGCACAACGCCGTCAACAAGGAGACGGAGATGCACGATTTTCTTGCGGCGATCCAGAACCATCCTGCCCTGTTCACGACGATCGTCGCGCCCGGGCAGGAAGGAATCTCGGTTTCATACAAGCTAAAATCGCCAGCTCATAAGTAACAGCGCGACCACAATGCGTGCCGTCCATATCATCGGCGTTCCATTGGACCTTGGTGCGGGTCGTCGTGGCGTCGACATGGGGCCATCGGCCTTTCGCATTGCGGGGCTCGGGGAACGCCTGACCAATCTCGGTCTTGCCGTCGTCGATCGCGGCGATCTGGCGGCGCCGATTCCCGAAACCCAGGAGCGGCGTGACGAACGCCAGAAGTACATTCATGCGATCGCCCGGGTGTGCCAGACGCTGTACGAAACGGCGCTCGACTCCTTCCAAGCGGGCGCGACACCGCTGGTGCTGGGGGGCGATCACAGCCTCGCCGCCGGTTCGGTTGCAGCCGCGGCTCAATGGGCGCGCCAGACGAAGGATCTGCCGATTGGCTTGCTGTGGATAGATGCGCACGGCGACATGAACACGCCGGCCACTTCATCCAGCGGGAACGTTCACGGAATGCCGCTGGCCGCGTTGCTCGGTCCGGAGCCGGCCGAGTTGTCGCGCATCGCGGGCTGGTCCCCAAAGTGTCGCCGGCTCATACCGTGCTCTTCGGCGTTCGCAATCTCGACGAGCGCGAAAAAACCGCCGTACGCGATTCGCATATCCACGTGTTCACGATGAAGGACATCGACCGCCAAGGCATCGCGCGGATCATGGAACAGGCCCTGAAGCTGGCCGGCAATGAGACGGCTGGCATCCACGTGTCGTTCGACCTCGACGCCTGCGATCCGATGGTCGCGCCAGGAGTCGGCACGCCGGTTCGCGGAGGCTTGAATTACCGCGAGGCGCACATGGCCATGGAGATGGTCGCCGATTCGGGACTGCTCCTCTCTCGACATGGCTGAAGTGAATCCCACGCTGGATCTCCGGAACACGACCGCCGAGCTCGGCACCGAGCTCGTACTCTCGGCACTAGGTATGAAGATTCTTTGAATTGCCGAATAGCGAGCACCGATCTACGATGACTCGGCGGCTGAACGTTGTCGCTTTCTGAAAGGCGGATAGTCATGCGGACCGCAAAGCTCGTTCTGTTCGGGATGCTTTTGGTCGGTGCTCTCGGGGTCACGCTGAGCGTCGTACACGCACGTCAAGGGCGGCGGGTCAGCCCGCACGAATCGGTCAGCGCATCGGTTGACGGCAGCGACTTGACCATCACTTACGGGCGGCCATCCATGCGCGGCCGAACGATCTTTGGAACGTTGGTTGCCTACGGTCGCGTGTGGTGTCCAGGAGCCGACGAGGCCACGACGCTCGAGAGCACGCGCCCGCTCCGCGTTGGAGATCTCACGGTCCCGCCGGGTTCGCACACGATCTGGGTGCTGCCGACACACGAGATGTGGACGTTGATCATCAGCAAGGAGCCGAGTGGGTTTCACACCAACTACAACTCGAGCGCCGATCTCGGACGTATCACGTTTGAAAAGCGGCCGCTCGACACACCGGTCGAGCAATTGACCTTCGCGATCAAGAAGAACGACGCAGGTCCTGGCGGATCGATCGTCATGACCTGGGAAACCACCGAGGCGTCCGTGCCGTTCACGGTACAATAGTCGTTCGTCGTTCGTCGTTCGTCGTTCGTCGTTCGTCGTTCGTCGTTCGTCGTTCGTCGTTCGCCATGCCGGAGAGCACGTCATCCGCCGCGATCCAACGACCATCGACGAGCGACAAACGACCAAGGCCGGGTAGCTCAGTGGTAGAGCATCGCACTTTTAATGCGAGGGTCGCGGGTTCGATCCCCGCCCCGGTCACCAGCTAACCGACTCACCCCCCGCGACTTCCGGACTCGGATCAATGGGCCTGTCGGGCGATTATCGCCGATTGTCCCCGCAATTGTCCCGTCGCGCCGTGAGCGCCTGCAGCTTGCGCGTCGCGTCGGCCAGATCCTCTTCACTCGTGATGTCGTAGCGATCGAACACCGACCGGGTTTTGTGGCCGGTGATCTTCATCGCCACCGTTTCCGGCACACCCGCGCGATTGAGGTTCCGGACGGCCGTGCGGCGAAAATCGTGCGGAATGCCGGCCCGGACAGCCCGCCGCCTCGACAGGCCGTCGTTAAATCGCTTCCTGAAGCGTCTTGACGGGCTGTCCCCCGCCGCCGACGAACACCAGCGGCGGGATGATCCCCGCCTGCTCGAGCGCCTGATGTCGCGCCCACAACACGTCGATCGCCTCGCGCACTTCGGTCAGCTCGGCATAGGTGAACATGCGGCCGTCCCGGTTCTTGCGTGGTTCCGGCTCGAGTCGGATGACACACGCCTGCCGGTCCATTTGATGCCACTCAAGCGGCAGGATCTCGCTGGGGACCCGCCAGCCGGTGTAATACGCGAGCGTCGACCGCTTGGCGCGAGTGGCGGCTGAGCCGTCGCGCGCACGCCTTCGAACTGCGCGCGCTCGAAGAATCCGGTCCGCACGTTGTGCTTCGTCGAGCATCGGGATATGCGGCCGCTGCAGCACCTTCCCCGCCTGCATCGCCAGGGTGTAGATCCGTTTCAGGTTGGCGAGCTCCAGATTGATGCGTGGCATTCGCGTGCGCCCTGCTCGAGCCGATGCGCGATGTAGTCGCGGATATCGGCCGTCGTGATCGTGGAGAGCCGGCGCCCGTTGAACCACGGACCGAGGATCTTCTCGACGCGATGCGTCAGATCGACAAGCGTCCGCTTGCCGTTGACGCGGTAGTCCGTGATCAGATCTTTCGCGGCATCCTCGAAGCGGACACGCCCGACGCGGGCGGTGATGGGCGCGCCCGCGGCGATCGCGCCCTCACGCGTCTTCAAGAGGTCGCGGGCGGTTTCCCATTTGTCGGTGCGTGCGCTCTCTTCGTAGCGCCGGCCGTCCCGGTAATAGCGAATCCACCACACGTCGCCGCGCTTGCGGATCTGACCCATCACGCGCCGCCTTTCAGCTCGTCCGCGATACCGGTTTGGTCTGTCGACTTGCGTGCGTAGATCGCCGCGATCATCGTTGTGGTCTCCTTACGCGCTCTCGGGACTGGACTACTTTGGCTTTGAGCCCTTCCCTAATTGCGCCAGCGTGTCCTGCGCTTGGCTTACAGGCTTCGTCGGACTACACCCCGAAACCTCGAGTTCCAAATCCTTTGTAGGCGGCAGGCCACCCGGATAAAGGAGTGGATTCAAATTTCGATCCACGAAGACAACGTGACGTTTCTCCCGGTTGGAAGCGGAAGTCTTCAATCGACAGTTGGTAGAGCGGTAACTCGAGCCGGCGTTGTCGTGGTCCTTTCCACACGCGGTCAACGTCAAACACAAAGATCCCAGCTGAATACTTGACGAAGGTGCCACTGAAGACGAGCGCGGCTCGTCTCTTGGCGTCAGAAATGTCTTTCCATAGCCTTATACACTCGGCGGAAGCCGAGCCCGGCAGAACTGCGGTCATCACGGCTGCCAAGACCATGGTGACGACGGATCGTGGCATTGTCGTCACTGTCACTCGCCGCCTTTCTCGATATCAGCCTTGAGATTCCAACCGGTCGCTTCGAGTGCATCCTTCGTTCGCATCAGATCGCGCTCAGCGAATACCCGGCTCGGGAAGACCTGCGTCTTGTAGAGCGCCTCGTTAATGCGGTAGACGGCTTCCCACCGTTCATCATCAACGGCCCGAAGCGAGCCGGTAAAGGTGCGAACGTCCTTCACCAGCGACCACACGAAAATCTCCTCGCGCGGCTTCGTCTGCGGAACGGGGCCCTTGAAAGGATCGTACGGCTCAGGCATTTCGGTAGTGGGTGTCAGTTTGAAATCGGCCGTAGTTCATGCCCGAAATGACGTTCGACGGCTTCGCGACTAAAAGGCTCTGTTTGTTGTCGCAGAACCGAGTAAACAACTTCGTGACCGGCGATCTGCGCGGTCATAAACACTTCCCCGCCTGGAAGCTCGACATAGGTGAACTTCACGAGTCGTTCGCCTGAGATCTCCCTAAGCCATTCCTCGAACATGTGCTTGTAAAGCAGCACACCCAATCCGATTGCAGCGATTCAGCTTAGAAGTAGTGGGCTACGTTGCTTCGCTCTTGGGACGGCCTGTAACCGCAAACGCGATGAAACTCCCGGTGATTTTGACGGGTATCGCCATCCCAGTCGCCCTTCATCGTGTTGCCCTTTCTGACTCCGCTTTGACCCGGTATCGCTCGTTCCCAGTGGATCCTTAGTGTCGCCTGGAGTACAGTCCGCTATCGCCATCTGACTGCTGCCCGCCCGACTTCGGCGCGGCGCACGACGAGCAGCCTTCACACAAGCGACGAAAGGCTGACCGTCATGGCATCCGACGCGTTCGGTGTCGATCGTTTGCCTTGCCCCAAGTGCGGAATCAGTAATACTGGCGTGTTGACGTTCTCGACTGCCGCTACCTATTGGAATTGGTACTTCGGTGCGCGGATTGCGGCCACGTCTGGACCATTCGGAAGGAACGCCTCCCCCCGCTGGCTGACTCCTCGCGCTAAGGGTTCGGCTTCTCGACTACTTCGCGCCATAGTTTGTTCAACACGGTCTCGTCGATCATCTAAGACGGCTCTCATTTTCTTTGGCTTAGGAGTTCATCACAGCAGTTAGACCGTTTGCGGACTAGAAGCGTCTGCGTGTGACAGGCCGCCTACCCTGCGCTTTCACGGGGGCGCCCTTCTTCTTCAGCCAATCACGAATCGCAAACTCAATCTGCGTCGTCACTGGGATGCCTTCCTTGGCTCTGATCTCTCTCAGGGCATCGAGAAGGCCTTGCTCTAGCCGCAATGCCGTCTTGTCTTTGGGGCTCACGGACCACACTGTATAGACGCTGCCATACGGTGTCAACGGCCTTACGTAAAGAACTCCTCATTGTCTGGTTTTTCGTGGAGAAGTTCATGCCGGCGTGAGCTTTGTCAGCATTCCCTGACAACTTCTTTCTTCCGGAATTGGCCCGACGTGCGGGAAGTGCCCAAATTACACGCAACACTTACATCGTCGTGCCGGGCGCGAAATTTGGATGTGTCCGCTTCTTGGTGGGCCCAGAAAAATCGGGTCGCGCGATGAAGATGACGCGTGTGACATGGTCGGTGATCGTCCCGGTCCTCATGATGGTGGGGTGGCTCTCGCTGTATGTGATGATCTTCATCGAAATCGGTTTTTCCTGATCTGCCCACGATGCCCCACTCCAGATGTCCGGCCTGTCGATTCGAAGCATGTTCAATGGCTTCCTGGATCGAGCCAACACGCACAAGTGGACTACTACCGCTGCGGTGATTGCGGCCATGTCTGGAACGTGCCGAAAGACCATCCCAACGATCCACCACGCCACGTCACGCCCTTGCCCGAAGAACCGGAGTAGGTGGTGAAATCGATTCGCTAAACGCCGTCCGCGAACGTGGTTTGATCGTCGCGCAGCGACATTTAATGCACGCGGTCCAGGAGCCGAGAGAGCAGGGCTAACCGGAACTGCTCGGGCCACTGCTCGATCTGGGCGATGCGTTGTTCCAATGCGGCGATGCGAGTCTCATTGCTTCCGAACAACTCTTCCCTGAGTGCCGCCACCACCGCTTCACTGACTTGGAGCAACTCGGCCGCGCGAGCCTTCTTCTTCGTCATACGCCCACCTTCAACGCGGCTTGCGACGCTTCGAGTTCAAGAATGCGCGCTTCCAGATCCTTGTTGGCCTGCCGGAGCGTCCTTATCTCCTTGATGAAGATGGCGTCCGTCCCTTCCAACGTCTTCATCAGGCCCGCCCATGTGACGGGTTTCGTCCCAAACCGTTCCACAAACTCGGCGAGCGTCGCGGCCGGGGGAACCTTTGTCTCGGCGCTCTTCGTCGCCGTTGTCGTCACCACAGGCACTGACGGCGGTTGCGGCGTCAGCCATCGGTCACGGGCGACTTCGCGCTCGACCGGGCCGCAGGTCCTGCAAAGGCTTCAAGAATCAGCAAGTCATCGTCGGACAACTGCGCGACATGCTTCTGGCCCACCGCGCGCCAATCCGCGACGGTGACGACACGGCCCCATTTGCGGTCGAGCGGCGACAGGAGCGCGTCGCGATCGGCGCTCATCGTTGGCTCCGTGCGACGGCCGCCGCGCGCAGTTCATCGCGGCGAGCCGTGGCAATCGCCTTCACCTGCGCACGACGCGCTGCGTGATACTGGACGCCTGGATCCGTGCGTAAGACTTCTTCGGTCGCTGTGACGAACCATCCAGAAGAAAGGGTCCCACAGGCCGTCGATTTGAGCGAACTCCTCCGCGAGGGGATCCGGTGTGCGCCGTCTTTTTTCAAACATACGCAACTCCGGTCAGTGTGCGCGCCGCATTCGTGCGCGCGAGCTTCCAGCGAATGGGAAGCTCCGCTTTAAACGCGACCAACCCGCGTTGCCAGGTCGATTGAAAGATGTCCGCGGCCCCCGTGGGATCACCCGGTACAGAATCAAACTGGATTTGCGCCTGACGCGTGACATCGATCCGCACGCCCGACGCATCGTCACCGTAAATAACTTGGCTTCGGTCGAAGAGCAAGATCTTGTTACCGATGGCTGCCGTCGTCGCGACCGGAATGCCACGCAGCGAGCCGCCCGACTCGAGCAGCGTCTGCGAATTCAGCGCGTCAGCTAAGGTGACCGCGACGGAGGGACTCATCACGAATTGGGCTGAGCCCAAGTCCGGATTGACGCTCAAAAAACTGGTAATCATCGCGCGGATGTCGGTGCCCGCGGCCGTGAGAGTGCTGCCCGAGGCGGCCGACGTCGGGCAGCCAGCCGCCAAGCCGCCCGGCCGCGCGGCCGTGTCGCGATCGTTTGATCGCAAAATTCTGTGTCGACGAACAGCTGACAGCCTCGCACGAGGACATCGCGAACGGCCGCATCGGTGCCCGGCTGCGCCATCTTCAAGACTTCATCCGACAGCCCGATGATGCCTGCCGTTTTCGCGGGCGGGAGCAGGAGCGTGGAAAACGATCCCGCCGACAGCAATTTCGGCAGGCCTTCGCCGACCCACGCAAACCCGACGCTCGTGGTGGTTTCGACCGGCATGGATACCGACAACATCGGAACGCGCCGAAGGCCTAACCGTCCGATGAGGGCCGCCGCGCGGTACCAGTTCAATAATAATCCTTCCGCCAGCGGGTGCGTTTGCACAAGCGGGCCGGCCCAGTTTGCATCGGTCGACGTTCCAACGGCCGTCGCGGCTTTTGAATCAGGTCCAGATGCAACGACCGCGGAAATTCGGTGCGGAAATTTCGGAGCGCATACCAGTGCGGGTCGGGAAGGTGTGCGAATCTGGCTTGGAGCCCGACGAGGCGAGCGAAATCGAGGGATTTCGCGTTCGTCAGGTCAAACTGGGTTTTGCTCGACAGGTGTTCGTAGTCCATACGCGCCATTACGCGCCTGTCTTGGTCGAGAAACCAGCGCCCGCCTGTAAGTCAGGCGTGGCACTTACAGCCCACACGACGCCGTGTTCATCGCGCGTGACGCGCTGCACCACTAATCCGCCGACGTTTTCACGGCCGGCCAGATCTCTGAGACGTTTTCCCAACTGCTGATTCGTGAGGGCGCCGATCGCACGCCGCAGATCCGGATCAACGCGCGCGTGTGCGCGCAATTCCAGAATCGAGAACACGTGGCCCTGGACGCTCGCGGCGATCGTCAGCAGGAAGCGCGCATCGTCAGACGGACCGGAGAGGTCACGATCCCGCAAGTCGGCTCGAAGCCCTCGCACTTCCGCGATGAGCTCGCGGACAGCGTCTCGACGGGATCCGCCGGGACCACACGAGGACCGTTGAACCGGGTCATCGTCGCCATGGTTCTAATACCGATGCGCGGCGAGAAACGCCTCGCGCCACGCCTCGAACGTCGGCCCACTCGGCACGCGACGATGCAGCCAGAACGGCTCGAAGCCATGCTGAGACGCCAAGGCGCACAGCGCCTCCCGATGTGCCGACCACACCTGATCCGCGTCGGGCTCGCCCAGGTGCTGCTGATACATCAGCGGCCAGCCGGGTAACCGGACACCAGGATTGGCGCCGACGAGCAGCACATACACCCACGACGGACTCGGCAACGCCAGCACTGAGGACGCCCGTGTGCGGCTCATCTCAATCCTCGAGGCGCAACGCGGCCAACGTCGACAACAACAGCCGCTGCGCCACCCGTTCGCCGGCCGTGCCGCGCACCGCTTCAATTTGAGAGCAGCAAGAAGCCGGCTTCGCGCAGCAGCTCCAAGCTCTGGGGATTCCAGCCGTCGTAGATTCGGAAGGTCGCTTCGACAAACGCCAGTCCACGCCCGGACAACCCCAGGGCCACGCGTTCCGGCACGGGTCCAGGCTTCGGGAGCGCCGCCACGGTCAACGTGGCCGGACGGGGCCCATGTCGCGTCACGTTATGCGTGCCGCGCAACCGGTGCTCCTCGACTGACAGCTTGTTGTGCCCCCCGCTCCGCCCGGGTCGTCCTGCCATCACGGATCCTTTTTGTCGTCCGGTTACACCGCGTTTGCGTCAAATTCCTGCGCGTCAGTGCTGGAACCGATTTCCCAGGGCACAAACCGATCTTCGGTCTTACCACCCGGATCTCGTTGACACGTAAGTCGTTATCCGTCATCTCTCGTTCGGAATTGAATCAATCTGGCCGACCGATTAACCGACGGCTCGCCGGTTTCTGGTTTCGCTGGTTGTTGTGGCAGTTCAATCGCTGTTTCTCATCTGTCGGAAAGATGCCTGGTTGACAGAACCGGCACCAACAGCACGGCACGCGCACCGTGTGCTGACGCTGGGCGGCGAGTTCCTCGCCCGTGAGTGGCCGGCCATCGATGGATTCAGTCGTCGTCATTGATCTCCTTGGCGGGACAAGCGGCCGAGCGTCCCCGGGCGAGATAGGCATTCCTTAAACCCGCTTCGTCACTCTCTCTCTTCCATCTATGTTGTTACTTGTCTTGCTTGTCTTACTTGACTCTAAAGGGAAAAGAGAGCATCTGCTGGGTCCCACACTTGTGCACGTGCTTGCCTATGACTACATCCAGTCGCATGTAGCCACCTTTAAATCGGCACGCGCATTTTGTGATTGCCGGCGCGGTAGTAATCGCTCGGCCGGAGCATATACGGCCAGGTCGCTATCTCGAGCTGGGAGAGATAACCGGGTTTGGCCACGCGCCCTTTTGCCGCGGCGTGGCGTGATCCGCGCGGCCTGAATCGGCGCCAGGCCGATGAGCGGCGTGATGCGCATGATTTCCTCGCACCACGGCTGCGTGTTGTGCTCGCCGGAGCCGTCGTCGGGCAACGGGAGACCGCGCGCGCGAAACAGCGCATGGATCGTCTCGTACCGCACGCAGGACATCCGCGGCACTAGCGATCACCGAAGACCGCCATCGACACGCCCCAGAGCATCGGACTTCGGATTCAAGAGCGCCGGATGCAGGGTAATGCGCCCGCTGTGCGAGGTGTGCCCGAGGCTCTTGCCGTGCGGTGTCAACCCCCACACCACGCCGTGATAGGGCGCCTCGTTGGCGAAGCAGTGCGCATTGAGGCGCGGCCACGTGTCGGCGACCCAGGCGCCGGCGTCGCCCCACAAGTGCTCGAGCGCGAACCGGTCGTCCGCCGTCAACGGGTGCAGACTGGCTCTGACTACATGCGGTTGTATGTGCAGTCCTGATCCACGGCCTCACGCAGGTTACGGCTCATCCGTCTCACTCTCCTTCCGCACCCAGCAGCGTGTCTGCATGCCGTCGATCCGGGGTCGCGCCTTCGTAAACCCGAAACGCTGGAGGATGGCGGCCACGCGATCCGCAGGCGGTAGTAGAGGTGGGAGGCTTCGAACTTCAGCGTGTCCCAAATGAGTTGGACGGGCACGACATCCACCGTCACAATTCCATCGCCCTCGAGGAGCGGGGCTACGATCGGTTCCCGAGGTACCATCGCCCGCCGTTGCTCTTGCTGCCTGCCGGCCGCCGGCCAGAGCTTCGAGTCCAGCCAGCCGAATCGAGGCGCCTAACTTTTCGCACGCGGCCGCTTCGGCCCAGAGTTAATCCCGGTCGCGCGTCAGTAACGGGACATCAAACTGCGTCACCGTCACGGGCCAGAATCGGCGACCGCCCGTGGAATCCTTCAAATACGCCGAGTGAGTATTCGTGGTCCCGATGATGACGAATTGTCGGGGCACGGTGACGGGGAGCACGGCTATAGGCGAGGCGCACGGGACCATCGACTTGTCGTCGAGAGAAACGATTTCAATTGCTCCGCTTCGCGTCCGCGATTGCCGGTGAGAAGCTCGGACGCTTCGATGATCCAGAGGCCACTGGTGCGTTCGATCGTAAGTTTCGAGTCGACGCCAAGTGGCAGATCGTCGCTGAACCACGTCTCGACCGGACACAGCGCGCGCAGGGCGGACGATTTGAAGGTCCCTTGCGGGGACTCACAGAATGAGGAGCTCATCGAACTTGCAGCCCGGCTGCCGGACGCGGTGCACCGCGGCTAGTAACGGTAACGCGCCCACGGCCCGCACGTAGTCACTCGGCGCGGCGCCGGCATAGGTGAGTCGGCCGTTCATCGAGGCGGGGCACGCCGTCCCAGGTGAGCCCATCGAGGGTATCGGCGGACGGGATGATAGGGACTTCGTTCCGCTTCGGTCGCCGAGCACGGTGCGCAACGTCTCTTTCGTCGGGCGGAAGTCGTTGCGACACATCATCGATCTGTACCCACACGCGATCGACGGTCGCCTCCTCGAGCGGGTCGCCCTCCACCATCACCTCATGTGTGAACAGATTCAGCGCAGGGCGGATGCCGAGTTGCGCGAGCGCGAAGTCGGACGTTATCGAGACTCGACGCCACAATGCGCCCATTTCTCGTCGCGGACAAATTCCTCTGGGCGTGCGTGGTCGAAGAGCCGCCACCATGCGGCATCGCCATGTGCGGCGATGAAATCATCGGGGCCGTTCACGTGGGCATCATCGTTGGGGAGATGGGCATGTCGCACGTTGGCACCCCACTGCCGGAGCTCGCGGGCGAGCTGACGGCGGGCGGCGCGCACCGAGTCATTCGGCCGCGCATCGAAGCCGGATGATCGAGCACGATCGGTGCGCGTACGTGACATGACCGAAGTCGGGGGAGCGATCCCACGGTATCCACACGCGCACCGGTCGCATTGGTCTGCTTCCCGATGCGGCCCCGCCAACTCCAACAGCCACCGCACGCGATGGCGACCACGCGTCGCTCCGCCCGCGCCGCCGCCGCTGTGGCGGCTAACGCCGCTTTCTCGGATTCAGTGAACACGACGGGGACCGTGGCATCTGACAGCCACCGCGATACGCCAGGCGGAAAAAACAGCGTGCGCAGGTCACCGTAGGGCGTTAAGTATTTCTTGTCGGGCGTGCCATCCGATTTCAGAGAGGGACAGTCGAGGCGCACGCGCGACGTCACGCGCTGCTCGGTCAATGGATGGAGATAGGGATATTCGATCCCGCTGAGAGATCCCGCCTTGCCATTCAGCCCGAGCACCTCGCGGGCCTCGAGGTCATCCACGCGTCGCACCCGTGCGCGCTCGAGTAAGTCGGCATCGATTCCGAGTCGCGCGTGGAACGGCGAGGTCGGCGGCCGTCAGCATTATTCCCACACCCCAAATCGTGCGGCTTTCGCGCGGTTGATGGCTCTGACGGGCACGGGGCCGGTAATGTCGCGCAGCAATTTCATGCCCTCGAAGGCATTCCATTGGGGCGTCAGGAATACGCGATCGGATCGGTCATTGTTGCTACAGAGACATAAACGCGATGACGTATCGAGCGCCCAAAAACATTCCGTCCCACCACCCCGTGCCTCCACTGGTATCGCAGCAATCACTGCAATACACCCTCAGGTTCTGAGCGTCCCAGATCCAGCGTTCGCCGCGGGGGCCGCCAGTGATATGCAATCCGATCGCATGCCGTGGGAGGCCCCACGCGAGCGCGACAGGCGTATCGGTGAGCATCGGCAAGTTCCAGACACTGCTGGATGGCCTCAGGCGTCGGCGGCTCGCCCTTGATTTCCACCCAACATCGAAGCCGGCGTCAGATAGAAGTCAGGAAGTACTTGACCGGACGGTAACGCGTAGGCGTCGCGTTCATATTCCCAGGGCTCGCCAAGGTCGTTGAAAAATACCGCCCACCGCGCTTCGGTGCGTGACCGAAAACGGTAGCCGGCATAGGGCGTCTCAATGGGCCGGATGCGCGCGTCGTCCAGCATGGGCGTTTCAGTCTTCAGGGAGTGAAAGAATCGTGGCGGCCTGCACGTCGATGGTTCCAGCAACGGCGAATGGCGGACCGTCATAGTTCGGTTCAACCCATTTCGGATCGTAATCGTCATCGAACTCTTGTTCCGCGTGCTGTAACAGGTTCATCGCCATCCATTCGATGACATGCTGGGGAATATCATCGGGGCAGTCCAACGTGATCGTGATCGCAACGCGTTTCATGCGACCCTCTCGATCGCCCGCGCGAGTTGCAGCGCGAGATCGTCAGCGCCGACCAGCCGCCAGCGCAGCGAGTCGACCGCGGTATCCACGGTGCGCCGCGCCTCATCAACGGCGGCCTCCGCGTCGAGCAGGTTGTCTCTCAAGATCGTGATGAACCGGGATCACCCAGTCCGGGTCGCATCGGTGTGGTAGGCTCTTTCATCGTTTCCTCCATCATCGTTTCCCCTAAGTTCCAAGCCACGCGCCCGCCGCCCAGCGGCCGTGGTCTATCTAGCCGCCGTTTTCCTTCCGCGATTTGAGCCAACGCTCGAGATCGCTGCGTTCGAGATACCAGGCCGAGTGCCGTTCTTCCTTGCCGACCCGCAACACGGGCAGCTCGCCGCGGAAATGCGCATCGCGCGGATCGTCGAATACGGCAGGCCGGTTTCTTCTGCGGCGCGTTTCGCGCGGATGAATCGCTGGGAGAGGGGAGCCGTCTTAGAATGTTTTGCCACAGGCGCAAAATACGCCCACTGCACGCGACACGCTAGGATCTCTGCGCGGAAAATTCGAGGTGTTTGGCGGGACAAAACAGCAGAATGTGGCCGAATGCTTCGAGAATTAGCGAATATCGATGTCACTCATTTTGACTCGAAGACGACCGTCGATCTTGTTAGCCGCGAGCGCTCCCTTGTCGATGAGATGCCGGACTTCGCGCGGCGTCTTGCCGAGCAGCACGGCAGCCACGCCCACGGACACGCCGCCCCACGTCTTGGAGGGGTGCGAGTCAAGCGGGATGTGGGGACTGCGGCCGAACCAGGTGCGGAGCGCCGCCGGCGTGATGAAGAGTTTGCCGCGTGTCCGCATCACGGGCAGGCGCCCCGCCGCGATGTGGCGACGCAACGTCCGGACGCTCGAGCCCGTCGAACCAGGCGGCCGTGTGAATATCGAAGGCACGCGACAGCGGAGGCCGTCGCTGTCCCCGCAATTGTCCCTGTCGCGGCGTGTCTCGCAGCACTTCACGTATTCTACGCATTCGTGCAAGGGCGCAGTTCGATCAACAAACATGCGGATCATTGCGCGGTTTTGCGGATCGTGATTTTGTGTGGGACTAACTTTTAATGCGAGGGTCGCGGGTTCGATCCCCGCCCCGGTCACCACAAATCGCCCGACAATTCTCGACCCTTCGCACCCGCTTCGCGTTCCATCCGGCCGGTTGACACACCAACTTCAAATGGTGCGATCCGGCGGGCCTTTCGCCTTCCGCTCGTGGCATTTGTCCAGGGTCGGTCTTCGAGCAAATGGTTTGCGCAAAAGCAACCTGGTCGTCCTTCGCGAAGGCAGAACAAACGGAGCGGACATCACTCGAAGCGCTTCGGCGGATCAAGTTCGACGACAGCGCGCCAACGGATCGCGTTGCGCCGCAGCGGGCGTTTCGGAGCAACCCTCCTTCATCCGTCCGGTGACTTCTCCTTGGTTCTGAAGTACGCCACCAACCTAGAGCCGTCGTTCGCTGTCATGACCACGACATAGCATTGACCCGCGGGATTTGGCGTTTCCCAGTTCTGAATAAACTGCCGTCCAGAGTCGTCGTGACGAAGCGCCGTATTGCCTGTATTGGTCAGGTCGGACATCGGGATGTCGCCGGGAATCGAACGTCTAAGATTGATCTTGCGGCGCAACGTCGCTATCGCCGCGTCAAGATCAGCTGATGATTCTTCGATTCGCACTCAGTCTGCGAGTACTCAAATTCGCCATCCCACGAAACGGCGATCGTGGACACGCCTGATGTCCCCACCGAAGCGCCGGCCGAACCGTAAAGCTCGACCTGCGCGTTCGCTGCAATCTGCTCAACGATGGCCGGGTCGGCGAACCAGAAGGTGAGGTAATCCCCGGCGACGCCAATCGGGAAGCTATCGCGGGAAGGAAGGAATGATGCACCGCTGAGCGCGACCTTGAAACTCGTGCTCGACCAAGGCGTAATCGTGGCCGCGTACGTTCGCGTTCGCACGTCGTCGGGGAGGCCGACGCACGCGCTGTCGGCAATGAAGGTCAGCGTGTAGTCACCCGCCATGTTCACAGGCGGGGCGGGCACCTCTAGTGAGAAAATCAAAAACCGCTCGCTGATGTTCGGGGAGGTTCGGGAAACCTGAGTTGCCGCAAGGTGACCGTCCTTGGTCGCGCGGAATCGGGTCGCGTCGTCAAACGTCCCCGACAATGAGAAGCTGCCGTTCGCGTCGGCAGTCGTCGACATCCCAGCCTGCGGGCCGTCGACGACTTCCACCCGGGCGCCATCGAGGGGTCTGAACGCGGTGTCGGACACACTGCCCTTCACCTTAACGGCGTTGGTCGGCGTTGCGGTGGTTGGCGTGCCACTTCCGCTGCACGCTGACGCCAATGTCACGAGCATAACGACGCACAAAGCACGTTTCTGAGACATTGGCTCATACTCCCCAAGAATCGCAGTGACGTCTAGCTTTGGAGAGACTGTGGCGAGCCGATTCCCGCGTAAGCAGCGGCGGCAGGCTCAGAAAAGCAGAAAGGACACTCCGACGCTACCACAGGTGGGTTTGCGTCCGGCAGGAAATCGGTCTGATGGACATCGAAATCCGACGACGCGAAACGGACGGAACTTGCCAACGCTTGCCAACACGCTTGCCACGCCATCAGGCGATGGCAGGTGCGATTGAGAGCAGCGCACTCGGTTGTGTCGCAAAAGCACCCGCTGCCGGAGGTGCTGAAGCTCCGGCCCGACTCCGGGCCGGTTCACTGACCGGCCTCTCCGGCTGGAGCAATCCGTCGGGGGAGCGGATCGTTTCCGACAGCGCGCGCGTCTGATGCCGATAGCCGACGAGCAGTTCGCCATTCTCAAAGATCCGCGCTTCCAGCGCCAAACTCGCCGTGGTATTTCAGTTCGCACGTGAAAAGCTTGTGCCTCGCCCATAGCCCACAGCTTTTCGTTGTCCCGCGGCCCGCCCGCTTTCGTCGGAACCGTCAACCCTTCTCGGCGAATCTCCTCACGCGCCTCTATTCGGCTGTATTCGACTCTAGTTACAGGTTAAAACAACTTGAATCGACTTATAGCTTGATGGCCTGCACCTGGCCCCTTTCGAGCCGAACGAAATTCGCTCGAACTGTTACGGATGTAGACACCGACGACCGGTGTAGCGACCGAGCGAGAGCCCTTCGACCGCCTTGGCCCGCTGGCGCTAAACGCGTCTGCGCACTGGCGGTTGCATTCACATGTCATCGTACCAACCGTCACTGGCACGGCCATTGCCCTTCTGTCTCTCCACGTGGTGTGTCGTGCGTTGGATGCGATGGTGGGTCGCCCACACACGACCGAGAGCGCGTGAGAAACGCGCCGGAGGGCTGACATGAATTTCATGAATCGTCTGCGTTCGTTCGTGCGTGATGAGGAAGGCCAGGACCTGATCGAGTACGCGTTGCTCGTCGCCCTGATCTCGCTCGTCGCGGTTGCCGCTGTCACGACTGCTGGATCAGCGGTGAACAACATCTTCACCAGCATCGCTGGCTCGCTTACGGCCGCGCTCTAACGTCTCTTTCGGCAGCATTCGGATCGGTTAGGGCCGCTTGCGCAGTCCGCTGCGCTTGCGGTCCACTTTCTTGATCACGCCGTTCTCGCACGGGTGCAACGCGCGGCGAATCTGTTCCGAGAACGAGCCTTTATTCCCTCCTGCACCGGTTCGGTCGTCGTCTCCGGTCCGTAGTCGATCCGAAGGGGTCGGGGTAACGTCAAGAAGCGGTAGCCAACAGCGAAGGATTCGAGAGATTCTGACTGTCCGTTTCCCAAATCTGCCCTGAGTTTCATCGCAACATCCGAAGCGCCGATCCCGATAACAAGAGCATGAAGGCTATGCTCACATTGCCGGGCGATTGACCCATGAGTTTGTATCATCCTCGGCGCGATTCGTACGAACCCGACGAGAAACCGGCGATGTTCAGACTGAAACTCGCTTCACCGATCAAGCCCCACCAGGATCCCGACCGAAGGCGGAGCGATTCTCGAGTGGTGCTTGATAGACGATCTTGGCTGCTCGAAGTGCAGGGCCTAGGCGTCGTGATGATCGACTTCGAGGACCGGATGTCGATCTTCACGGACGATGAGATTCAGTCGAACCGGATTTCGTGAAATTTGGCCTTGGGCTGTGGCCAAGAAGGCTGCAGTTGTGGCTTCCGTCTTAAGGTTGTAGCTTCCGGCTTCAGCCGGAAGCCACGGCTGTTTTCTGAGGCGTCAGGCGGACTTGACCAACCGCCGGTGCAATTGATGCAAGAAGAAGCCGACGTCGGTGACGATCCCGATGGTTTGGTTCGAGCCGCGATCGGCATAGCTTCGTGACCACGGCTGGATTGATATCGACGCAGACCATCCGTACCCACGACGGCAGCATGTTCCCCACTCCGATGCCATGGAGCATCGTCGACAGGACGATCACCAGCTTCACGCCTTCCAACGCCACCGCATAGCGATCCTGAGCCTCGATCAAGTCCATGACCGTCTCGGGCAGCGGTCCATCGTCGCGAATGCTGCCGGCCAGCACGAAGTCCACGTCGTGGCGGATGCACTCGTACATCACGCCTTTCTTGAGGACGCCCTGCTCGACGGCCTGCCGAAGGCCGCCAACGCGGCAGATGGTGTTGATGGCCCTCATGTGATGGCGGTGGCCTCCCTCGATGGCCCGGCCCGTGTCGATCGACACCGAGAGAGGTGCCGAACAGCGCGTTTTCGACGTCGTGAACGGCCAGGGCGTTGCCGGCCAGCAAAACGTCGACGAAACCGGCGTTGATCAGGTCGCAGAAATACGGCACCCCGCCGGTGTGCACGACGACCGGACCGGCCACGACGGCGATCCGCCCACCACTGCGCTTGAGGTCGCGCGATCATGTCGGCAATCCGCGCGACGCCGGTCTCGACGCGGCGCTCCGACGAAATTTCGTTCGTCATGAACGCAAAACCGAGCCGGTCGCGCTCGCGGAATTCCGGCGTCGACTCTGATGCCTTCCACTCCACAGACGACGATATCGCCGGCTGCGGACGTCGCGGAGCTTGCGGCACTCCGCGCGTTCGCCTTCGATCACGATGACCGAATCCATTCGCTGACGATCGACCTCGAGCCACTTGCCGCTCGTGGACGGACGAATGTCCGCTGGTTGGTCGTGGAGTAGAAGTCGTTGGGCACGCATCCATCCTTGTCTGCTGACTGAACCGCAGCGTCGTGGCTGCTGGCGATTCGGCATCCCAGCGTCGACGAGTGCCTCGAGCACGCGCTGCAGTCCGGGCTCGTCCGGACCGGTGATACGCATCGCGATGAACGACGGCTCTTCGTTCGTACGTCCGATCGTGAATCGCAGGACCTCGAAAGACGCGTTGCCCTTGATCACGGTGTCGAAGACGACGTTGAGGAGCTGGGAGTCGATCAGATGCCCTTCGGCTTCGACGACCTCCGACAGCCGTTCGCGCGTTTGCATGACGAGGATCATATGATAGGTGCGCATGTCCGCCCAGACAGGCGCGCTCGCCCTCATCACACTGCTTGGCCGCCATCGTCAACGGCGCCCTCGGGTACGGCTTCTCGTCGATCACGGTACCGCTCGCCCTGTTGTTCCTCGCCAACCGGGTGCTGAATCCGGCGATGGTGCTGATCGAGGTGCCGCTGAACGCCTATGTCTTGTGGGTCAACCGAGGAGCATTGCCGACGGTGTGGCGCCGGATGCTGCCGATCGTGATCGGGCTCGTGCCTGGAATCGCGCTCGGGCACTTTGATCGTCGCGCAGGTCAGTCCGGCGCAGTTGCGCTTCTACACGTTCGTCGTGCTGCTGCCGCTGATCCTGCTGCAGGCCGCGGGCTTTCGGCGTCCGATTCGATCGGAACAATCGGTCGGCCTGGGGTTCGGCGGCGGGCTCGGCGTGCTGTATGCGGTGACGACGATCTCGGGGCCGCCGCTGGCCGTGATGCTGAACAACCAGGGATTCGCCAAGCACGAGTTCCGGGCGGCGCTCGGGTTCATCCGGCTGGCCGAGTCGACGTTTACGGCTATCGCGTACTGCGTAGGTCGGGCTCTACACGATGAACAGCATGCTCCTGATCCCGGTGATTCTGCCAAGCGTCGTGGTCGGCGTGCCCGATCGGCGCGTGGCTCATCCGTCACGTGCGCGTCGGAGACCTTCCGTCGCGTCTGTATGAGCTTCGACGCCTGGGTGGTCGGCTTCGGCATTTCGACGCTGCTGCGCGAGCTGCAGATGGGTCGAAAGCGCGGCCGCATACCTGGTTCTGGCCGCCGTCAGTCGTCGTCGACGTGATGCTTCTCTATCGTTTCTTCTCGAAACAACGGGCCCTGGACGAAAGCCGGTCGCCGTCCCGCCCGGTTTGACTTCAGCGGGTCAAGATGTAAGATATTGAAACGCTGGTTCTAAGAGGTTGATGTCACTGATGTTCAGGCAGGTTCGGCCGTGCTGTGCTGTTGTACCAGGACCTTCAGGGTCCCCGCGCCATCGGCCTTCCTGTTCGAATGACAGACATCCGCTAGTCAACGCTACAAGCGCGGAAGGATTGAAAGCCCGGGGACAAACCCCGGGCTTTTTCTTTTTATGCTGACGATGCCGACAACTGCCTCCTACTCGAAATACGTTGAACCCACGTGGTGTCACCGCACGCTCGACCATCTGCGGGCGCTCGAGGCGGAAAGCATCCACATCATCCGCGAGGTCGTCGCCGAGTTCGAACGCCCGGTGATGCTCTACTCCATCGGCAAAGACTCCTCCGTCATGCTTCGCCTGGCGCAGAAGGCCTTCCATCCGGGTCCGATTCCGTTCCCGCTCCTTCACGTCGACACGACCTACAAGTTCCGCGAGATGATCGAGTTCCGGAACTGGTACGCGGCCAAGATCGGCGCACGATTGATCGTTCACACCAACGAAGAGGCGATTGCCGACGGCACGCAGCCTTTCCTGGTGGGGACGCAGCGCTGCTGCGGACTCTTGAAGACCAAGTCGCTTCTCGACGCTCTGGAGGCGGGCAATTTCGACGCCGCCTTCGGCGGCGCTCGGCGCGACGAGGAGCGATCGCGTGCCAAGGAACGGATCTTCTCCCTGCGCGACGCGAAGGGCCAATGGGATCCCAAGAACCAGCGGCCGGAGCTGTGGAACCTTCTGAACGGACGGGTGAGAACCGGGCGAAAGCATCCGCGTCTTCCCGCTCTCGAACTGGACCGAAATCGATGTGTGGCAGTACATCCACGTCGAGCAGATTCCCGTCGTTCCGCTCTACTTCGCCAAGGAACGCGAAGTCGTCGTTCGCGGCAACTCGCTGATCGTGCTCGAGCAGCCGTTCGTCCCTCTGCTGCCAGGCGAGCAACCCGAGCTCGTCAAGTGCCGGATGCGATCGCTGGGCTGTTCACCGTGCACCGGCGCTGTCCGATCCGACGCAGACACGGTTCCAAAGATCATCGAAGAGCTGATTGCCGTGCGCCATTCGGAACGTCAGCTTCGCGTCATCGATCACGATCAGGACGGGTCCATGGAGTTGAAGAAGCGGGAGGGGTACTTTTGTGCTGGGCGACGGGATGGGCGGAGGGTGGGCTGATGTCTGGACTGCTCCGAGTGTGCACGGCCGGCAGCGTAGACGATGGGAAGAGCACGCTGATCGGGCGGCTGCTCCACGATTCGCGCTCCGTGTACGAGGATCAAATCAGCTCGGTTGAGAAGCCGCTTCGCGGAATCGCGGCGCCGGGACGCATCGACTTTTCGCTGTTCACCGATGGCCTGAAGGCCGAGCGCGAGCAAGGCATCACGATCGACGTCGCGTATCGGTACTTCGCAACCGCTCGGCGCAAGTTCATTCTGGCCGATACTCCCGGCCACGAGCAGTACACGCGCAACATGGCAACCGGCGCATCGACCGCGGATCTGGCCATCCTGCTCGTCGACGCCAGCAACGGCGTTCGGGTGCAGTCCAGGCGGCACGCACGGATCGCCTCGCTGCTCGGCATCATCGAACTTCGTCGCTGGCCATCAACAAGATGGACCTCGTCGATTTCGACCGCGGCGTGTTCGACTCGATCTGCGACGACTTCGAAGACCTGCTTGAAGGGTGCGACGCTGCACCCGATTCCGCTCAGCGCGCTGCACGGCGACAACGTCATCACGCGAAGCGAACGCACGCCGTGGTTCGAGGGACCGAGCCTGCTCCACTATCTCGAGACGGTCGAGGTCGATCAAGGACGAGACACGGCAAGCCGTTCCGGTTTCCCGGTCCAGCTCGTCTCGCGCCCACCCACGACTTCCGCGGCTACGCCGGCCAGATCGTCTCCGGCACGATTCGCCGGGGCGACACGATCACCGTCTGGCCGTCGGGTCTGAGCACGCGAGTCGCTCGAATGTCCACCTGGGACGGCGATCTCGACGTGGCCCGCTCGCCGATGTCGGTCACGCTCGTGCTCGAGCACGAGTTGGACATCAGCCGCGGCGACATGCTGGCGGCCGGCGACGTGATACGTCGGAAAGCGCTTCGAAGCAGAGATCGTGTGGATGGACGAACGGCCGCTCGACCCGGCTCGCGTGTATCTCGCCAAGCACACGACGCGCGTCGTGAGCGCCGAAGTCGACCACGGCCTGGTGATGAATCAGATCGGCACGGCGACGGTGACCACCGTCCCGGCCGCTCATCTTCGACCGATATACCGAGAATCGCTCGACCGGCAGCTTCATTCTGATCGACCCGGCGACCAACTTCACCGCCGGCGCCGGCATGATTGTGAACCCGGTCCGGCGAGCGCGACGGGGGCGGGGCGCAAGCCGAGCGCCGCCGAGCGGCTCGGTACGACTGGCGCGCGCGCGCCCCGTCCGAGCGCTGAGAGCACTCGAGGCCGTCCGGAAAGCGCTCGAGGAAGATCCGTCGACATGATCGGCGCAGTCGTCGACCGACAGCCGAGTGCCCGCGGCCGCTCGAGTGATCGCGGAGAGCCTGGGCTCGACGCACGCCGGCCGTGCATCACGTGCAGCTTCCAGGCCGAAGACGTAGTCGCTCCTGCACATGTTGAGGCAGGTTCGAACCCGACGATTCCGGTCCTCTTCCTCGACACCGTGCATCACTTCGCCCAGACCTACGCCTATCGCGACGAGCTCGCCGCGAGCTGGAATCTGAATCTCGTGAATCTTCGCGCTGCGGAACCGAAGCCTGGTCTCTGGCAGACGAGCACGGACGACTGCTGCGCCCGCCACAAGGTCGGGCCGCTGTTTTCGGCGCTCGAAGGGTACGATAGTGGTTCACGGGCTTGCGCCGTCAGCAGTCCCCGTCGCGGGCGAATCTTGCCGAAGTGGAGCCGTTTCGTCTGCCGTCTGGAAGGTCGCTCAGCAAAGTGAGCCCGCTTGCGATGTGGACGACGAAGGACGTCTGGAATACGCGCAAGCGCACGAGATACCGCTGCTTCCGCTTGTACGAGGTCGGCTACACGAGCATCGGTTGCGAGCCCTGCACCACTGTCCCGCTCGATCCCGAAGATCCACGCTCGGGGCGCTGGCAAGGCCAGAAGCTCGAGTGCGGCATTCACATCCAGCAGGTTCGGGACTGATACGCAATCCTGACGTGCCTGGTGCCTCGGGCCTCGTGGCCTGGTGCGGCGCGCGCTGACAAACGTCCGACTTGCGCCGAGCGGCCCGAGTGAGGAAAGATCGCGGCAATGCGCAGCCGCCTCACCGTCGCACTCATCGTCGTTCTTGTGTCCGCCTGCGGAGGCCCGACCCAGCCATCGGACAACGTCGTCGATCAATTCACCGGGACCGTGCAGCCATCCAACTCGGATATCAAATTGTTCGATATCGGGAATACGGGCGAGATCAACGTCAAGCTCAACTCCCTGACGCCGGGCAGCAACGTCGTCATCGGCGTCCTGTACGGACAAAACGTCTCGGGAGTCTGCCAGCCTGTGCAGACGAATTCGATTGTGACGAACAATAATGTCGGTCACACCGTGCTGCAGGGTTCGATTCTCATCAAAGGTCCATACTGTCTCGCCGTGTTCGATCCGGTCGGCGTGTCAACGAACACGCCATGGCCGGTTGCCCAGACGTACAGCATTGAAGTGAGTCACCCGTAGATAGGGCAGGAGGGGCACGGAGTTTCCAGCCCCTCCAGCCCCTCGAGCCCTCAGCCCGTCCAGCCTGTCCTGCCTTCCTGCCCTCCTGCCCTCCCCGCCCCTCCTGCCTGTCCAGAGTCCATAATGACCCGTGCCTAGTCTCGACCAGCAGATCGACGACTTGTATCGCAAGCCGCTGGAAGAGTTCATCTCGGCGCGCTCGGCGCTGGCGCGCGAGCTGAAAGGCGCAGACGCCCAACGCGTCAAGCAGCTGAAGAAACCGACCATCGTGCCGTGGGCCGTCAACCAGGTCTATTGGCACGCGCGGTCCACGTTCGATCGCGCCCAGCGAGCGGGCGCGGAGCTGCGGCGCCTGCAGATCGCGGCACTGAAAGGGCGAACAGGGGACGTGCGCTCGGCATCCGAGGCACACCGCGAGGCGCTGACGGCGGCAGTCGATCAGGCGATCCGGTACGCGGACGCTGCGGGTGCGCACCCGAGCCGCGATCAGTTGATGCGAACGTTCGAAGCGTTGTCGCTGGCATCCGAGCCGCCAGAATATCCCGGCCGGCTCACCGAGCCTTTACAACCCGGTGGCTTCGAGATGCTCACCGGCGTGTCCCTGCCGACAGCGCTCAAGCCGCGCGCGACGACCGGTTCGAGTGGAGCCGCGCGTGCGGTCAAACCCGCGAGGCCGGTGGATCCGAAGCAAGAGGCTCGGGAGTTGCGCGCCGCAGCCGCCGCGGCGAAAGCGCGGGAACGCGAGCTGGCCCACGCTGCCCGCCAAAAGGAAGCGGCGATCAAAAAGGCCGAGGCCGATCTGGAACGCGCCCGAGCGCGCGAGACAGAAGCCAGCAGGAATTGGGAACGCGCACGGGAGGACGTCGAGAAAGCTCGCCAGGCACTCCTCCGCGCCCGTCAATAACAGGCAGCACCCAGCACCTAGCACCAGAGCACCTAGCACCAGCACCAAGCACCCAGCACCCCGCACGCAGCACCAGTACATGGTAAGGTTTCCCCATGTATACGTTCGTCCTGGACCTTCATTCGTGGCTTCGCTGGTTCGCGCTCGTCGCCGGCTTCGCTGCCACGTTTACCGCGTTCTCGGACCGATCCGAGATCGGCGGGCGCAGCCGCGCGGACATCTGGGGCCTGGTGTTCATGACGCTTCTGGACATCCAGATGCTGCTCGGCCTTTTGCTTTATCTCGTGCTCAGTCCGTTCACTGCTGAAGCGATGAAAGACTTCGGAGCGGCGATGAGGAACCCGGGGCTGCGATTCTTCGCCGTCGAACACGTGGTGTTGATGCTGGCGGCGGTGGTGCTGGCGCACCTTGGCCGTGCCCTCGCTCGCAAAGCGAAGAGCCCGGCAGTGAAGCGACACAGAAGGTTCTTGTGCTTCGGCCTGGCGACTCTCGCCATGTTGATCGCGATCCCCTGGCCCGGACTGCCCAATGGAAGGCCTCTGTTTCGCATTTGATGGTCTTGCAACAAACTCCCAGAATGTCCGTCAAGTGTCCGGGTTGTTCCGGCGCCATGACGGCGATGACGCTTGGTGGCCGTTTAGGTGCGACGGTTCTCATCGACACATGGTACAGCCTGCCAAGCCTTCTGGTTTGACACTCATGAAAACCTTCAGCTCTCGCCTGGTGCGACGCTTCAGCTCTTCAAATTGATCGGCGAGCACTCGGCGGCCGGCAAGTCCAGATTGAGCGACATCCTCCGCTGTCCCCGGTGCGCCTCGCGATTGGCGCTGACTCACGACATGCAGCGGAATACGCGGTTCAAGTATTGGCGGTGCGACAAGAGTCACGGGCGGTTCGTCACGTTCTTCGACTTCCTGAGGGAAAAGGACTTCATCAAGCCGCTTTCGCCCGAGCAATTGCAGGAGTTGCGCCAGAACGTCCAGACGGTCAACTGCTCGAACTGCGGCGCGCCGGTCGATCTGGCCAGCGGCTCGGTCTGCACGCACTGCGGCTCGCCGCTGTCGGTGTTGGACATGAAGCAGGCCGGGCAGCTCGTGAGTCAGCTCCAGCACGCCAGCGAACCGCGGACGATCGATCCGGCCCTGCCGCTTGAGCTGGCGCGAGTGAAGCGTGAGGTGGAGGCTTCGTTTGGCTCGCGTCGAGTCCGGCACTGATTGGTTGAAAGAGGTGCCGGCTCTGGGCCTTGTCGAGGCTGGACTGAGTGCCGTGACGCGCTGGCTGAAGAAACATTCGTAGCCGCTCTGTTGTAGCTTCCGGCTTAAGTCCGTTGTGGCTTCCGGCTTAAGCCGGAAGCTACGAAGACGATGAATTGCCGATCAGGTAAATGATGAACAGCACGAGAATCACAAGCAACGTGATCTTCACCCAGCTCCACGGGTGTCCTCCAGCGATCCTTCCCGTCACGCCGTTGACCAACACCTGGTAGGACTTGGCGCCGTAAGTGTAGGAGAGCAACCAGACCGGCACCAGGATGTGCTTGAAGCGCTGGTCGGTAAAGGTGGCATTCACGTCGAGGTTGCGATAGGTGTCGCCAGGAATCTGGGCGGCGCAGAGTTGTCGCAATGTCGCTTCCATCTGCTGCCGCGATCGGGAGGCCGCGTTCACCAGGTCGATCTGATAGCGCTCGACGACCCATCCCGCAAGGTATCCCGCGTCGTAGGGAATCAATCCATCGGTTGGAAACGGCTCCACACTGCGCAAACGGCCGGCATCAACCCCGATCGACGCCGCCACCAGCTCATCGTCGAAGGCGTGTGACAGTTCACCCGAGACCGGCGTCCATCTGACGCGTTGCACGTTCTTCCCGCCCTCGCGGGTGTAGTAGTACACGCCGGAATCGGCTCTCCAGATGGCGTGCGCCTTGGCGTCGAACGTCCAGTACGGCAGATAGACGCCCTTTGCCGTATCGGTCAGCGCTTTCGCGTTCAGCCTGTTCGGCGCGAGCCACTGGCGCTTGTACCAGGCGCGAATCAAGTCGCGCGCCTGCGATTCAGAGACTTTCAGAGGCAGGAGCGATTCGGGACGGAACGAATCCTTGACCTGCTCGTACGGCACGATCTGCGCCGATCCGCAGAACTCGCAGCGCTGGGCGACCTTGTCGGGATCGAAGACCGAGATCGCCTGACAGCTCTGGCATCGAACCGAGACCTTTTGCGTCTGCCATCCACGCGCTTCGTCGGGAAGGTTTCGCAGAGCCGCGACCAGGTCGTGTTCGACGATCACGGTGTCGGCGCCCCGCGTTTGAAGGGTGACGGGAGACTCGGTGCCGCAGAACGGACAAATCAGCGCCTGCTTGGCAGGATTCCAGTTGGCTTCGGCGCCGCAGGCCGGACAGTGGAACTTCTGTTGCGCCGTCGTGACGGCGTCGGTTGCCGGCGCCTCGCGCGGCGCCTCGTTGAGATCGGCCACGTGAAGCGTCAGTCCTCAGCGTCGTTGATACCTGGTCGCGTGTGGCTTCATTGCAGGAACTGGGCGAGCTGCGCGCGCGTCAACCGCCACTGCGTGCCGATGCGTTTGCCTTTCAGATCGCCTGCTTCGAGGCTGGCGATCACGTCGGCTTCCGACACGCCGAGGACTTTGGCAGCGTCGGCAGGACTGAGCGTCTCGGGCAATCCGGTCGCAGTGGCTGTCGCCCCTGCTGGGGCCGTGGCCTGTGCGGCGATGCCGCCGGGTTGATTCATCATCTGTTGCGCCATGGCCATGCCGACGGCCATTTCCGCGCCGATGCCTCCGGCGCCCGCGCCGCCTTTTTCAAAACCCTGCGCCATCTGATACTTGACGTAGTCGTTGAGATTTCCCACGGCGGCCATCCCGGCGCGCTTGTCGATCGCCGCTTCGACCTCCGGTGGCACCGACACGTTCTCGAGGATGAAGCTTCCCATCTCGAGCCCGTACTTCTCCTTCAGGACCGGATTGATCAGAGGCAGGAGCGCTTCGCCGAGCTCGCTGTATCTCGTGGCGATGTCGAGAGCCGGAACTTTACTCGACGCCAGCGCGTCGCTGAAGACGCTGACGATGCGGGAGCGCATGGCATCGCTGAACTCATCGAGACGGAAATGGTCGTCGGTGCCGGCGACTTCCTTCAAAAACCTCGGGACGTCGACGATCCGAAAGTCGTAGGTCCCGAACGCGCGGAGGCGGACGATGCCGAAGTCCTGGTCGCGGACCATCACTGGATTGGACGTGCCCCACTTGTTACCGGTGAAGAGCCGCGTGGTGACGAAGTAGACGTCGGCCTTGAACGGTGATTCGAATCCGTATTTCCAGCCCTTGAGCCTCGACAGTACCGGGATGTTGTCGGTCGTCAGCGTGTGCTTACCGGCGCCAAAGAGGTCGCCGTATTGGCCGAGGTAGACGAACTGGACGGCTTGCGACTCGCGCACGATGAGCTGCGCGCCGCGTTTGATTTCCTTGTCCTGGTCCGGGAAGCGGAACGAGAGCGTGTCGCGCGAGTCATCGGTCCACTCGATGATCTCGATCAGCTGACCTTTGATGAAATCCATCAGACCCATACGCGCCTCCGGGGTTGAAGTCGGTCGATCAGTCGTTCATTCTGCCACAAGACTGGGAGACGCCACCCCACGGGATGTTAGACGCGTGTCATCAGTCAAGGTTCTCATCCGCAGCGGTTTCCATCAGGTCCCCATCGTCCAGAGCCTAGGACGTGGCCCTTTCAAGGCCAAAACACGGGTTCGAATCCCGTTGGGGACGTGACCCCCCGGGCAATTTCACGCGTCAAACAGTCCGCTCAGTGTCCCGTCGCCGCGCAGTTTCCATCGAGTGCGCCCTCCTGCGGCGTGATCGTCACGCGTCCCTTCAGCAACGTCGACACAATCGGTCGCGCGTTCGTCGGATCGTCGGCGAGCACCCGTCGCCAGTCGTCGGCCATCGTCAGTAATTCATCACGGACGCGATCGGCGTCTGACGCTTTTAGACGAGTCCCGGAGCGACAGCGCCGTCCGTTCGGCCTCGAGGGTCGCCCGTTGCGGTTCGCGGGCTTTCAGCGCCTCCAGCAGTCCTGCAAGCTGTCCTCCGCTGGCAATCGCCGTCACCAGCCGGTCGCGTTCCTTCTCGACCTTGGCGATCTGCGTGTCGAGCGTCTTCAGTCGCTCGCATTCGTGCGCGACGTCTCCCTGTTCGTTCAATTCAACTTCGCGATGCGTCGTGGCGTCTGCGCCGTCCGCTGTCCGCTCGTCGAAGAGTGACGGTAAGTCGTCTCGCTCCGCGCTCCATTGCTGCCAACGTCGCCAACGATGCGCGTCCAGACTGCCGTTGCTCTGACGATGGCGCCGCGGGTCGTCGTTCATTCCGCCTTGCCCCTAAGCGTACGCCCTCTATTCCCTCCACTCTTCTCCGTCGGCGGCCACGAACCCCCGCTGAGCCCTGAGAGCGCCTCCGTCATCGTCGAGAGAACCGCGCGGACGCCTCGACGACTATTTGTCTCGCTCTCCCAAGCTGACGGACTGGCTCCCGGTCACGCCAGGAGGGTCGGTATATGCGCGGAGTCGTCAGGGCGCGACGTTGCCCGCTTGCCCATCAGCACGGTCTCAGGTTCCCGGTTACGGCGTGATCCGGTCAGCCGAAGGCGCCGCGCTCAGGTGCGTGCGGGCCAGTTCCCCTACTTTCGCAAAGCGAACGGCGCCGGAAATCGCTACAATGAGCTGCGTAGGCGGTTTCCGGAAAACTCTCACAGGTTGACGGTTCTACCTACACGCAGCGGACGCCGTCCAACCGACGCCCGCTGCAACTCCCTGGTCTGAACATTCCCCTCATTTTTCGGTTCAGGCGTCACCCGCTCATTGATGTCATTGGCACCGACGACCTGTCCGCGATCTGGTGCTTCACGTTCATCGCGCTGACGACGCCGCCAGGCGTCGGCGAGCGCCTGGCCCAGGTGACGCACAACCAGCGCGCGCACCTCAGGCGTCATCGGCGAGCTCGTGGACACCCTTTTCATCGAGAGTCTCGCTGCTCGCACTTGCGTTGACGACGAACGCGAATGAGGCTCGACTTGGTCAGGATCAAACAGTCGCTGGCCGATGCGTACCGGTCCGAATCGTTTCGAGGACCCCCGCATCGGCGAGCTGCTGCACGCGACGTGGGGAACACTCGAGGATTCGAGCGACGGTAGTTGTCTGTAGTGGCGATTTGGCGAAAACAGGCATATGCGTGCTTCAGCAACATGTAGCAAGAGGCAGGACGCATTGTCGAAGCACCACTTCCGCGAAGTCGTGCTCTCGTTGAAAGGAGTTAGGTCGGGAAGATCTCGCTACTCTTGGCGGGAGGGATGTTCCTTCGAGCAAACCATGAATTGATAGTCGTGCCAAGCCCGCCGGATCGTATCTTCGCTGAGCCGAGACGCCTCGGCCACGTCAGTGATCGCCTGTTTGACTTGGTCGTCCGTGGCCGCCGGGCCGTAGACCACGCCGACCGCGATTAGGGTTCGTCTCACCTCACTGGCGAGGTCGAGGTCTCGATGCAATTGGCGCTCTTCAGAAAAAGCAGTCGCGCGGACACCCTGGCCCGCCTTTTTGAAGCCCATCACGTCGGCGAGTTCCGCGGCGATGAACGCCGGCGTGTCGCCGCCAACGTGACGCTCCCAGGCGTCGTGAGTCCACGCGCCGACCCGGTCGAGATACTCAAAGATCCAGTGGGGTAACGTGGTTACGAGCGGCCCGCGTGGTGCCGTCATCAGGTCGCGGCAGATTTGATAGGCCCGCCAGAGATAAACGGGATTGCCCGTGAGCTCGAAATGTTGCCGCTCAAATTCGATGGGCGAGGGTTTCCCGACGCGTAGCCACGGATCCTGAAAGACATCGCTGCCTCCGGACAGCTCCCCGCGTTCGAATGGAAAAGGATTCAGCGGGCGAACCGTGCGGAGGACGGCCAGGGAGCTACCCTTGCCCGCCGAAAAGGAAAGTCTACAACCTCATCTCAAAAACACCGGCGCCAGACTCAACACCGCCCGCGCCGTTCGATCGGGTAGGTCAACACTGGGCGACAAGGCAGGAGTTATTGTGACGATCGGTCCGCGATGACCAGGCGGTAGCCCACGTCCATGGCGTCACGTTCCATCCGCGCTGCATGCTCACGCTGCCATGTTCCATCCGAGAGGTCCGCTGCAAGACGTGCGAGCCCGTCCTCATAACTGTGACGCGGCGCCTGGGCGAAGCCGGACATTCTCCCTCGGACTTCCGAGTCAAGATACGCGGCTGGTCGTTGCCAAAACGCGCCTTGAAATCCGTCCAGACAGTCATTGGGAATCGGCACGGGAATGACGTGGCAGAACCCCAAAACGTCGGCAATGGTGGAGATTGCCACGGCGCGCTGACGATCTTGCGCGCGAAGATCCGGACAATAGTCGAAGAGCCAAAACCGCTCCCAGACTTCCTGGTCCCAAGACAGGATCACCGTCTTGCGCGCAACCCTTCGCAGTTCCCTCAAGCCTTTCTACGGCGACCAATGGTGAATCGTGAGAACGGCGAGAGCACAATCGAAGGCATCATCGTGAAAGGGTAGACGCTCGGCCCTGGCCTGGACGAGCAGCGGCGACGGCGTGCGCCGCTGCCGGATCATCGTCAGCGAAGGCTCCACGGACACCACACGCGTGTGGCCTGGCTCATACGATCCCGAACCCGCGCCGACGTTGACAATAGAAGCGGAATCGCCAACGGCGCGAAGAATAACGTCGGCAATGCGGGGATCTTGCCGTCGGCCTGTTGAATAGCCGACTCCCAGCGTCTCATAGATCTGAGGCATGGCCTCAGAGTAGCTCGACTCCCGGAAAACGCCGATCTGATTCACAATCCGTAGGCCGGGTCGGAAGCCACTTGGCGACTACTGGGGAGTAATCCGACTGTGGGCACGCATCGGCCTTACCCGTCGGGGCGATTCCCAATAGGCTCGGGCTTTGACGACTGGTCGTCCGAGCAGCTCTGGCTTCTCGGGCGCGCGGCCAGTCGCGGCTCAAGTTCGCAAACGAATGCGCATCATCTCGTTGCCGCCGCGCTGAAACTCGTAAGGCACTCTCTCCAGCGTGACCTGATAACCTGACCCGTTCAGGTCGTCGTGACAGCCGTCCACCAACGATGACCGCTGGCTCCCGAGCGCAAGCAGCGGAAATACCCGGACCTCTGGCGCCGCGCGAGACATCTCGTGAAGGGCCGCGCGATGAAACTGCTCGCCGAGCTGCGTCGAATAGAGGAACAGGAAGTGCGAGCAGAGGCCGAGGTCGAATGCGCCGTCGTCGAAGGGCAGTCTCGGCAGCTCCGCGTCCACGTACCGACCCGCGCGCTTTCCAGCGTCGAAGTCGTCCAGGAACGCCTGCATGGCGGCCATCCGAACCTGCCCGAACTCTTCGACGTTCCGGATTCGATCGCCCCAGACGAATTCGTCTGCGTTGAGGCGCGTCTGCGCAAGCACTTGGTCATAGGTTGCAGCAATCCGTTCCTCAATTTGTGAGCGATCGAAACGGTAAATGGGATCGCACGAGACGACACGGTGACCGCATCGCGTTGCTTCGGCATTGAAGCTGGCTGGGCCGTCGCCGCATCCCAAAATCCGCCGATCAAGGTCGCCGTCGGTCAGGGCGAACATGCGGCAGTATTCATCGAACGACCGCCCCCAGGGCACGACCTGGTCCAACGTAAACATCGGTGTAGAGCAAGGCGCTCGCCGGTCACCTGGGCGACGAGCCCACGGGCAGTGAAGCGCCCGCGCTCGATGGGACGAGCATCGCGATGGGCCACGCACCCGCGCCCGAAGACGGCGAACTTGACCCCGGCATCTGGGAACCCGAGCCTGACCCCGCCGAGGTCGAGCAACTCCGGGAAAAGCTCGAGAAGGAAGAGCTGCCCGAGTTCACTCGCGTCCGGCTCCTGTAACCGCCCGAACGAGCGCTCCACGCGAAACTGATCATCCCGCCCGTGCAAGGCGTGACCGCGTCCAGTTGCTCGCTGGCTTTGGCCGGGAAGACGCGTCGCCTCTAGACGCCGGTTGCCCGGCTAGAGATCGAGCACAACCCACGACGGGTCGTGGTCACTGCCGTCACCACCGAGTTTCGTCCGGCGGTCGATGAACGCACTCTCGAGGCTTGGAGCAAGTGCGGGACTCAGCCACACCTGGTCCATCAGTGTGTACACCGCTGGCTTGCCGGATGCCTTGAAGCGCTCCGTCCACAGCGTCGTCGGCGGTGGCGGAGAGCCGGGGCTTGGCCGCGTTTCTTCCGCGCTGGTCAGGCCGGAAACGAGGTTCAACTCCGGTGATGCCGGCAAGCAGTACATCTTCAGCTCGGATGGGACGTCAGGACGCCTCTACAAGATCGACCTGGCCAGCGGAAAAGTGGTCGGCTGGGCGCAGACGAGCCTGGGCCGTGGCGAAGACGATGCGGGGCGCCTGGTTCACGAGATCGGCTGCAAGGATCCGAACATCGTGTACCTGGGCTCAGCGATCCTCTGGAACGTGACAAAGGTCACGATCGCGCCATGATGGACACCGCAGCGGCGTTCAAACGGCCTGGGAACTCGCCAGAGCAACCCTTGTAACGACCGTCAGAACGTCAGCATCACCCCGACGCGCCCGATCCGCGGCGCCAGGATCCCGAACACCTGGTTCGCGTTCGCCGCGTTCTGATTCGCGCGCTGCCCCATCACCGTGTTCGCGTTGAAGATGTTGAACAGGTCGAACGACGCCAGCAGCTTCGCGCTTCCCGCGACGGTGAAGGCCCGGTCCACCCGGAAATCCATGGTCGCGAAATTCGGGAAGCGGACATCGCCGACCGGGTCCAGCAGCACGGCCACCGCCGGCGCCCGATTCGGACGCGACGCGATGTTGATGGCCTGGAGAAACGGATAGCCCTGCCGCAGATCGGCGGTCGCGGCCACGTTGATCGCTAGCGGCAGCCGATACGACCCGTTCAGCTTCGCGATCCACTTCGCGTTGATCGCGATGCCGGCGAGGTTCGACCCGCCACCGCCACCGATGCCGCCGCGTCGGCGCGTACTGGAAGCCGTTGCGCTGGTCGATGCTCGTCGGATCCTCGTACGCCGCCGGCGAGTCGTAGTCTTCGATGGTGCTGTTGTAGGAATAGCTGCCGGTCATCATCCAGCCCACGCGACGAGCGCTTGCGCACGACCAGTTCGAGCCCGTTGTAGGTGTGACGAAGTCCGGCCGGGTCGTCACCGTGTACGCGCTCGGCAGCGTCACGTTCGGAACGTAGTAGGTCACCGCCTCGCATCGCGCGCCGGCCGGACAGGCGCTCGCCGGCGGCGTGAATGTCACCGGCGAGTAGTCTGCCGACGTGATGCCGTTCGTGTCGTTCCAGATGAAGCGGTCGTACCGCCGCCACACGTAGCTGGCGTTGATGCCGAAGTCGCCGGGCATTTCCTTCCCGAACCCGATGACGATCTCGTGCGTGCGCGGCGCCTTGACGTTCGGGTCGACGCTGTTGGTGCTGACGAGCAGGCGCCGGATTCGCCGGATCGAATCCGGTCACCGAGCGGATCAGGCTCTGGTTGATCTCGTTGGTCTGCACCGTCTGGTCGCCGTTGAGATCGGTCCAGCCGAGGTCGATCCGCGCCGAACCCGCTGGATTGAGCGCCTTGGACAGCTGACCGCCGAAGCGCTGATCGAAGTACATCGCGTACGAACCCTTGATCACGTTCGTGGCATTGCCGGTCAGATCGTAGGTGAGGCCGACGCGCGGGGCGACGGTGTTCCAGATCGCGCCGGCGCGGACCTCCGGCACGTTGAGCGCCGGAAACAGGTTGAACGGCGTGCCGTCGATCGTCGGCTGGCCCTGGAACGCGTGCGCCGCAATGTTGACCGCAGCCACGGAGTCGTCCTGGCGGTCCCAGCGGAGGCCGACGATGGCCGTCACCCGCTTGCGCGAGATACGTGTCCTGCAGGTAGAGCGAGTGCTGGTCGAAGAAGGCCGGCGTGATGAAGTCGCGGATCACGCGCGCGGTGAACGGCGTGCTGAAGATCGGCAGCGGCCGTGCACTGTTGAACACCGCCTGCGCGTGCCCGCTGTAGGTGCGGTCGTAGACCTCGCCGTAGTGACCGTACTTGTAGCCGGCCTTGAACGAGTGATCGCCACCCCACTTGCCCGGCAGGAAGTAGCTGCTGTTGGCGTCGAGGGTGTTGTTGGTGACGAGCATGATCGTCGAATCCGACCACGACCGTCCCCAGGTGCCGGTGGTCAGTTCCAGCATCGGCTGCAGCTGCCGAAGCTCCAGCGTCTGCGGAACGATCGAGTTGCACCAGCAGTGATGGCCGAAGGACACGTCGACCAGCCAGCGGTCGCTGAACGTGTGCTGATCGCCGAACTTCCAGCTCGGATCCCAGATTTCGGTGTTCCACCACGCGGCGCCAAGGTCGTACGTGCTGTCGCTCTTGACCATGTACGCCATCTTGTTCGTCGTCTCGAACGTCGGATGGAGGTCGTCCGCGCTGCGGATGGTCTCGACGCGCTGACCGAACGAATTGGCGACCGTGAAGAGGTTCCCGCTGAACGGGCGGACGTTGAACTTCGACCCGAGCGCCGGCACGTCCTGCTTGTTCAGCGTCAGGCAGTCGATGACGTCCGAGAACGGATAGCGCCAGCGGATTCGCCTGAACCGGCGCGCACTCGGGGGTCTGCTGGTAGACGTTCAGGACACCCAGCCGCACGTTCTGCATGCCGTAGGTGCCCCAGAACCACGCCCGGCCTTTCTTGATCGGGCCGCCGAGCTGTCCGCCGTAGTCGTTCGTGTAGACGAGCGGATTGCCGGAGTTGGCGCCCTGTGCGCGCTGCTCGTCGGTGACGTTGGTCGACCCGAGATGACGATCGGTTCGAAGGAACCACGAGGCGCCGTGGAACGCGTCCGATCCGCTCTTGGTGACCACGTTGACGAACACGCCCGGCGTCTGCATGGTGACGTCGGCGCCGCCGGTCGACACCTGCACCTCTTCCACCGAGTTGAAGTCGATGACGAACGGACGGCCGTTCGCGAGGTCGTTGCGATCGACACCGTCCACGAACCATCGCCCCTGCCCGCTCCCGGCGCCTCTCGAGAACATGCCGGTCTGCTGGCCGTTATGGGTGCCGCCGACGTTCTGCCGATCGCCGGCGATGCCCGGCGTCTGCGTCAGCACCTGGAACACGTCGCGAGCCGACGGAATCGCCTGGAGCTCCTCGACGTTGAAGCGCGTCCCTTGCGTCGTGCTCCGCACATCGACGATCGGGCTCACGCCGGTGACGACGACGTTCTCCTGCAGCCCGCCGACGGTGAGTTCGCCGTTGACCTGCGCGTTGAAGCCGGACTGCAGCTGGAGTCCTTCGCGGACCGAGCGTCGAGAAGCCCGCGAGTTCGAACTTGACCGAGTACATCCCGATCGGCAGTCCGGAGAACTCGTAGGTGCCGGTTTCACTGGTGACCGCCACGCGCGGTTCGAGCAGCGCCGGACTCGAGAGCGTGACGGTGACGCCGGGCAGCACAGCGCCTGACGCATCGGTCGACGCGCCCGAACACCTGGCTGGTGTTCTGCGCTTCGACAAGGGAGGGAGCGGTAAAGCAGAGGACGACGAGGAACGTGGCGAGCGCCGAA
Organism: uncultured Acidobacteriota bacterium; assembly: GCA_963697745.1. GTDB lineage: Bacteria > Acidobacteriota > Vicinamibacteria > Vicinamibacterales > CAVVIG01 > CAVVIG01. The sequence continues at coordinate 36,960 of CAVOPD010000015.1, forward strand.
TGACGGAGTCTCAACATGCAGCCCCCCAATCTGATGCAGCAGCGCGCTGATGTGGCGCCGATCCTCTGCTCAGGTCGGTGCCGAGTCAAGCACGGCAGTGCTCCGCAGAACCGCAGCCCTGAACAGCACACCGATGCCGCCCTCGAAGCGGATGCCAGGGAAGGTGAAATTGCGAGTCAGTTCAATGAATCCAAGTGCCGCATGGAGGTCGATGCTCACGCGGTTGCGGACGTTGGCGACGTAGAAGGCCTGTTCGTCGCGTTCGCCGATCCAGTCGAGACGAGCGCGCGTCAGGCGTCTGCCAATCCCGCGGCCGCGGTGCTCGGGCGCGACGACGACACCGGACAGATACCACCCGGGCGGCGCAACGTTGTCCGGCGCATCATCCGGTGGATTGAAGTAACTGACCTTCCCGAAGCCAAGCACACTCGCGTCGCGCTCTGCGACCAGGATCAGGCGCTGGCCCGTTTGACACGCGGTTCTGATCGCCTTCTCGATGCTTTCGACGATCGTCGTAGGATCGCCGCCCTGGCGAGACGCATCGATCTGGCTGAGGGCTGTGGCATCCTGCAGGGCCGCAGGGCGAATGAGGACATCCCGGAACGGCTGCCGCCTGACGCCACCGGCGTCGCGATCACGATACGGTTCGAAGTAGGCCATACACGCCGATGCCCTCAGCGGCGCAGGTAGTGCCGTCTGGACGGGGCTAGGTATCGGCCCACCGCGGAGGCGGCTGATACCGGACGAACCGGATGGTGTCGCAGACCGTGCAGCGCAGGGTGACGCCGGCGAGCTCAACGACCATTTCGTACACCATCATCCTTGCGCCACACACGTCGCAGGGAGCCCGCAAAACCTTGTCGAGTCGTGGGAGCGGTGGTCTGTCAGGTCTCACCTTGGCTTACGGCCGAGGTTATGCCTGAATCGGAGCACCCACAATCAGGGAATTCCCTAATCCCCGGATCACGGTCCACAGCGTTCTGCGGACTGGCGTAGCGGGTCGTACCGTCCGCGAAAGGCGCGTGGCAAGAATCGGCCGTCACACAGATGTCAGCGAGGGAGGTTGACCTGTCGCATCACGGCGTGGAATGCCGGTTCGGCGGTAATCGCCTTGAACGCTGGATACTGCGCCATCTGTGCGAATTCAACGGCGCGCTCGTCGCAGGCGCGCTGCAGCGCCGCGAGCGCAGGCGCCTTCTGACCAAGCGCATCGTGGATCAAAGCGATTCCAAACGATGAGACGTGCTGATCACGCCGGTGCGACTCGAGCTCCTGCAACATCGCGTGCGCATCCTGCGTGCGACCGACCGCGGCGTACGCGTATCCCAGATAGGCTTCGATCCGCGAGTTGTGGCCGCCCTCTCCTGCGGCGAGTTCGAGTTCCGGGATTGCGGCGTCCAGCCGTCCCATGATCGCGAAGGTAGCGCCGAGCTGAAAGTGTACCCGCGTGCTCCCTGGCATCATCCGGAGCGCACGTCGCAGTTCCTCGATCGCGCGATCGTGCTGCCCCGCCGCACGATATGCCGTGCCGACCGCGATCTGCGCATTGACGGATAGCGGGTCGAGGGTCCGCCCGCGTTCGGCCGCCGCAACCGCCTCCGGGAAGCGTCGCTGCCGTATGAACGATTCGATCAACGCGGTGGAGAGTTCGTTGCGACCGCCGTGCAACTCGGCCGCGCGTTGCAAGGCGGAGTGGCCTTCACTCCATCGCCAGTAATAGAGACTGAGGATCTGCCCGAGCGCCCAATGCGCGCGTGGAAGCGTGTCATCGAGCTGGAGCGCCTTACGCGCGGCCGCCTCTGCCTTGGGGATCGCCTCGCGTGGCGTCAGCGGGCCACCGAAGAGAAACTGCACCTGGACCAACGCTAACTCCGCATACGCTTCGCCGAAGTCGGGCTGTATTGCCACTGCCTGCTCAAGGTAGGCGACTGCGGTGCGGAACCCGTCGTGTCGCTCCAAGCCGCGGGCTGTCAGCCCCTTGAGGTACGCGTCGTATGCTCGCGGGTCCACAGCCGCGGAGCGGATCCGTTCCCCGCCCGCTCCTGCGTCAACCGCTCTGAATCCTCCACGCCGCGACACGAGCCCCGCCGCCGTGATCAGAACGATGAGCAGCAGGCCCCCGGCGCGCGCTGCGATCAGGCGTCTGTGCCGAGCGGCACCGGGAGCGCCGGCACCGACGGGTAACGCCGTCTGCTCGGCAAGTGTCACCGGCACTCCGACGGAAGCCTGCTCGGCCTCCATGGTGGGCGCATGTGTCGTCGTCGCATGCTCAACGACGGAACCCAGGAAGCGATACCCACGGCGTGGCAGCGTTTCGATGAAACGCGGATGCTCGGCGGATTCGTCCAGGGCTTCGCGCAGTTTCCGGACAGCACTGTTCAACCCGACTTCGAAGTCGACGAAGGTTTCCAGCGGCCAGAGCACGCGCCGAAGCTCGTCACGCGTAACCAGATCCCCCGGCCGGCTCAGCAGCGCTCGAAGCACCTGGAATGATTGATCCGGGAGGCGAACCTTGAGGCCATGCCGGCGGAGCTCGCCGGTCGCGCAGTCGAGCTGGAACACGCCGAAGCCAAGCACGTGAGTATTCGGCCTGTCAGTGTCCATGGTGCCTGCCCTCCCTCGGCGTCGGGCGACTGTAACTCGATTCATCTTCGGAACACCACCAGTCACACGTGTCTGCAAACGCCACGTTCGCAACAGGTTGACAAGCCAGATCGAATCCACCGAGAAGTGGCTGGTCCCCCGCTGCTCCGCATGCCTCAATCATCACGTCGCCGCCGCCGGCACTTCGGTTGCGAATTCAAGGAGACCACATGACAACGATCGGAAACATGCGCGGTGTCCAACACGCATCGACCCTGCTGATCGTCGCGCTTCTCTGGCTCGCTGCGCCGCACGCCAGCCAGGAGGAGGGCGCCAACGAGGGGTTCATCTTCTTCACGTCTGATCGCCATCGTCCGAGCCCCGACGGTCAATGCGCCGACTGCGAAGACATCTACGTCATGTCACCGGACATGAACGGCGAAGCGGTTCGTCTGACGCACGGTGGCGGTGACGCCGGCACGCCCGGTCTCTACAACAGCAGCGCTCCGGACTGGTCGCACAGCAGGAAGCTCATTGCCTTCATGAGCAGCCGGAACGGCCCGCCGGAAATATTTGTCATGAATGTCGATGGCAGCGGTCAGCGGCTGCTGGTGAGCCTGGGAAGTGTCGGTGCGAATTTTCCGAGCTTCTCCCCCAGCGGCAACGAGCTGTGCTTTCAACGACAGGCCCTTGATCAAAGCGTCCCGGCGCTGCGGCGGCGGGACATCTACGTCGTGAACGTCCACGGGGGAGAGCCAATCAATCTGACTTCACCGGTCGGAGCGCCTGGACAGGCCGGGAACAACATTCGGTGCGACTGGTCGCCGACACACCACGTGATCGCGTTCGGCAGCACTCGCGAGGACGGGAACGAGGAGATCTACGTGATGAACGCGGACGGCACCGAGGTCACTCGCCTGACCGGGGAACCTGGTCGGCCGATGGCTGGTGCCGACGCGAACCCCGCCTGGTCACCCAGGGGCGACCGTATCGCCTTCGAGAGCAATCGCGACGGCAACCCCGAGATTTACGTAATGAATGCGGACGGCAGCGACCAGACACGGTTGACGTTTTTCGCCGGACAGGACACCAAGCCGTCCTGGTCACCCAACGGGGAGCACATCGCGTTCCATCGGCGAATAGCCGGCCATCTCGAGCTGTACACGATGAACGCCGATGGCAGCGACCCTGTTCAGATCACCTTCACACTGCCAGTTCCAGGGTTCAGTGGCTTCCCCAGCTGGGCGAAATGGTCGGCACGACCTTGACCGCAGTTCCCAACCTCGGCTTCGCGGTCACACCGGCCGTGGGGCGTTGTGTCGCGTGATCTTCTATGGAGACTTGCCATGTCAAAGCTCGTCGTCGCATTGCTGACTGCGGCCTCTCTCAACGCATGTTCAGCGGATTCGCCTGTGACTCCAAGCGCGCCTGCCGTCGCCGCCCCGGATCTTCACGCAAGGCCTGCCGCGACCGGGCCGGGCGTGTACGACCTCTCGTTCCGTGTCTGGCGCGGCGGCGCCCTTGTGGATGTTTCTACTCTGTTCGTCAGCAGTGACGAGTTGATTCTTCAGGCACACGTCACGGACGGCACAGGTGCGCCAGCACAGAAGGGCACCGTCACGTTTGAATATTGCTCCTACAAGGGAGGACCGCCGAACGACATCGCGCGCGCGGATGAGGCGCCGAAAGAGGCGTGCGAGGCAGGATCAGCGACGTGGGCGCGTTTAGCCGGTATCTCGGTGAGTGCGGGACGCTGCCCCACGCTCGGGGTCGGCTATGCCTGCTACACCTTCGGGGTCGTGCGCATTCCACGCGACGTCGGGTTCCGTTTCAGCTATTCGCCGCAGGGGAGCGGCATTGCCGCAGGAACGAGCGCCAGTGAGAACTTCACGTGGGTCGAGGCGCCCTAGACCAACCGCCGACTGGCGCGCGACCAATTTCGCGCCAGTCGACGGCGTCGATCAGCCCGAGCTGCCACCAACCTGCGGCACGCGCTCGTCGGGAGCAACCTACGGCACGCGTTCGATCGCGGCGATTGCTGGATCGGCATTGGTTCGATAGGCCTCGAACGTGAGCGGCGCAGGGATTTGCGGCTGCGTCGCCGTGCGGTCGTCTGCCGGGTGCCAGTACTGCCAGTAGTACACCGACACCCGGACCGTCAACCCGCTGTTGGGGAGTGTCAGCCGGCGCGAGTCGCTATACACGTTGCCCTTCGAGCCGGTGGGCTCTCCGACAAACGTGACGTTCGTGAATTTCTCGAGGTCGTCAACCAGCATCTGTGCCGCGGAAAACGTCGCGTTTCCGATGATGGCGAACAGCCGCCCCTTGACGTCGATTGCCGGCGACTGGACCAGAGCGCGGACGAGCGGCACCGTCAGCGTGCCGTTGCCGCCCCGATTGAGCCGGAGATCGATCGCCACTTTGGCCGGCGTGGTGCGCGCAATCTCGTCGCGAAGACGACCCGCGAAATGCGCCAGTGTTTCGTCAGGCGCGTCGAGCACCTGATTCACCTGCACATAGAGCAGGCTTCCCAGATGCTGAAAGTGAAAGACCTCGTTCGTGTGCTGCAGCCACACCGGATCTGCCGTGCCCGCGAGGTCCCTCGCATCAACCCATCCCTCCCGGCGGTTGAACAGCGTGGCGGTATCACCGGTCATGATCGGCACCGGCTCGAATGGATGCAGCAGCACGGCCATCTCGCCGCGGTCCGTAGCCAGCACCAGCGATACCTCTTCAGCGTTGCTGGTGATCTGCAGAGCGTGCAATACCTCGGGCATCGCAAGCAGGTATTGAGCCCAGTAGCGAACGCCCTGCTCGTTGTCGTGCCCGACCATGGACGTCACCAGGGCATAGGCGTCGGCGATGTCGCGATTGCCAATGCGGACGACGCGAGCGCCAACGAGCGACTGCTGAGAGCTGTGAGCGGCCCTGATGTAGAGATCGTCACCGAAGAACGTGAAGCTCACCGGGAGCGTGTGAAACGCGATCTGCGGATCCCGCGTCGGGTAGATGTTTGTGTGACCGTCGCCGATCGCCGCGACCAGTTGTGAGAACGCGACGATCACCTCGTGACGCGCCAGGCTCGGGATACGCGCGTCGAGCGCGTCGACGCGAGCCGTGAACTCCTGGCGCGAGATCGAATGGAACAGGTTCCGGTGCGTGCGCTCCATCGCAGCCGCCATGAACCGCAAGTCCTCCCGCCACGCTCGTGCCTCGGCCTGAGAGAGCGTGCCGAGGGACTCCTGAGCATTCACTGCATATGAGGACAGGAAAACAACCGCGAATAGTGTGGCGATGATTCGGATGCTGCGCATTCGACTCCAGCAATCTGAGGGCGCTCGCACCAGCGGCTCAGGTATCTACGCGACTCTGATGTTCAAGCGCTCAGGCGTTCAATGTCCCCCGGTACCTCAAGTACACGTCGCTGGACGTGAATACTCGAACTATCACGAGAGGTTACCAGGGCGCTGACCCCGGGCGACCCGGACTGACAGCTGTGCAGCGCCCTGCCGTTTGCGTCACCACATCCGCCAACTCGTACATCCACGGCAGTGGACGTTCGAAGTCCAGCGCCCCCCTGAAGACCAGCGCCTCCGGCAGCACGACGCCAACATAGCAGCGCACGATCTGCGCCCTGATGGTCTGGCGTCTTTCCGGTACCTCCAGGTGGAGTTCGACGAACATCCCCGGAACGAGTCGTCGGCCGGTTTCGATGAGCACGCCGCACGACGACATATCCAGCACCCGCACCGGGTGGCCCGGCCGGATGCGGCCAATCAGGCCGTTCGGCAATGCGTTCAGCGGGACGCGCCGGGCCCGGCGCCGTTCGCCAGGCGAGGTCACCGGGAGAACCACGTCCGGCTGCGCGCGTTGTAGCGCAGGATGCGCGTGCGGCCCGTTTCGCCGTAAATGCGAACAACGTACTGCGTCTGCCCCCGTCCGAGCAGATAGAGACTCCCCGATGTGGCGGTGCCAGTTGCGGTGAACGTCACTCCGTCGGACGAACCGAGGCGAATCGGGTCTGCGCCCGGTGGCGCGCTCCCCTCCGCACCGGGCAGGGCCGGCAGGGCGCCGAAGTCCACTCCCGGGAACTGGTCCACGACGTGTTCGGGTGGAGAGACGACGAGATCGACGCCGTCCTGGATGTCGCGGCTCAGGACACCATTCCGGTTGCCATCCTCATAGACCGACACGACAAAGCCACGCGTGTCGCGTGTGATGCGCAGCGCAGTGTCTCGGCTGCGGGTGATGGCTCGCACGCGGGCCTGCTGGAGTCGCGATGCCACATACCGCGCGGCGCCCGCGGCCCGGTATTCGTCGATCGCCGACGACACCTGCGGAATGGTGGCGGACGCGAGCGTGGCGGCGACGCCGAGAACAAACATCAGTTCGATCAGGGAGAACGCCGCCACGGTTCACCTACTGCTGCGAAGCGGCTGCCGGCGTCCCCGACACGGTGAGTTGCGCCCGCAGCTTCAGGAAGCTTTTCTCCCCGATTCCTTGAACGTTCATCAGTTCTTCCACCTTGCGGAACGGTCCCTTCTTCGTGCGGTAGTCGATAATCCGCGCGGCCACCTTGGCACCGATGCCGGGCAGCGCCTCGAGTTCCGCCGCACTGGCCGTATTCAGATTCACCATGACTGGTGGCTTTGCGGCAGCGCGCCCGTCCGGTTTCGAGGCCGGTTCGGCCTGCTGAGCGAATGGATGCACCGCCAGGCAAGCCAGCAGCGCGATGAGCGAAATACCTGTACGCAGCATTCGGATCCTCCTTCGAGTGTGAGGACCCGGGCGTCGGCGTCCCAGCGCGTGGGAGGTCGGGCCCCGCGGTGGGTTGTTGTTACGCCGCCCCGGGTCGGCCACCACGAGGGCAAGCGAGGGGCCGGTTCCCTGCCGATCGCACGTGAGGCTGGAACGTGCTGAAAGAAGCGGACTTGGACGTCAGCGTCCAGGGAACGTGTCCATCGCGGTATGCCGGGTCCGCAGAAAACGACACCTGGGGTTGACGTCTGGCCGCGGGCGCCGACCGCCCTGAGTCGTTTACGTCGCGCCACGCCGCGTACCGGTGGCGGGACTTCGGTGGCGATTTACGATTTCGCGTTCGCCCGCGCAAGCGGGGTTATGGCGGGACCGTTCAGCACCTCGCCATTCGGAGCAAAGCGGCTACCGTGGCATGGACAGTCCCAGCTCCGCTCGAGACTGTTCCACTGCACCACGCAACCGAGGTGGGTGCACAGTGCCGACACTTCAATCAATGAACCGTCATCGTCGCGGTAGGCTGCCACCTTCGAGGCACCGCGCTGGACGATGGCGCCTTCGCCGCAGGCGACTCCGGCGGTGTCGCTTGCGTCGGTCCCGGCGCCTGGAAGCAGATCGATGTACTGCGCGCCGACATCGAGATTCTCGTTCACCCACTCCTTGATGGCGTCGGTCGAGAGCGGCTTTCGCCCGGGTTCGTACAGGGCTGCCCACGGATTGGGACGGCCGGCAATCAGGTCGGTAATGAGCATCCCGGCGATCGTCGAGTGCGTCATCCCCTGGCCGCTGTCGCCCGTGGCGACGTACACGTTCTGTTCGCCTCCGGGATCGCGCCCGATGAATGCGATGTAGTCGACCGGCTCCATGACCTGCCCGCTCCAGCGGCGCTCGACCCGGTCCAGCATCGGATAGTGCTCACGAGCCCACGCCTCGAGCAGCGCGAAGCGCGCCTCTGCATCATCTCTGTGCCCGGTCTTGTGATCCTCGCCGCCCACGATCAGCATCTCGTGTCCGGCATCCTCGTCGATCGGAGCCACCCGCACGTAGTGGTACGGCTCCAGCGTGTCCCACATCAGCACGTGCCGAATCGAACCGCGAGGTACAGGCCCGGCGATCACGAACGTACGATAGGGCGCCTGCTTGGTATGAATCGCGACCCGATCGACAACCGGTGCATTCGTGCAGACGACAACGGCGGCGGCACGCACCTCGAAGTTCTGCCCCGCGACGCGCGCTGATGATCCGCCAGCGATGTCAGTGACATGGTTGCCCGTGCAGATCCTGCCGCCGAGGCGCTCGATGCACCGGGCGAGCCCCTCAATGTATTTCAACGGGTGGAACTGACCCTGCCCGGCGAACCGAAGTGCAGGACCGCTTGTGAACGGCACCTCCGGAATGCGGTCGAGCAACTCGACCTCGGCGCCCGCCCGTCGGGCCGCATCGAACTCCTTCGTCAGCAGGTCAGGGCTGTCACCCTGCTCCAGGAACCAGTAGCCGTCGACGCGTTCGAAGTCGCATTCGATGCCTTCGTCGCGCACGATGTCGCCTATCCGGACGATCGCGGCGTGATGGCTGCCGTAGATGAGCCGCGCGCCGTCCTCGCCATGCGCCTTTTCAAGGACGTGAAAGTAGTCATCATTGGCGCTGACGAGGTGGGCCGTGGTCTGCCCGGTTTCGCCACCGCCCACGCCGTTGTCATCCAGCACGACGACACGCCTGCCCTCTTTCGCGAGGAGATACGCCGTGGTCATGCCGGCCAGCCCGGCGCCGACGACGCAGACGTCTGTCTCAACCGTGCCGGTCAGTGGCGGATACTGGCGTTGAGGGTGCGTCACTTCCCACACCGATTGCGACCGCTCGGATGACTGCATGTGCTCACTCCTCGTCGGCGGACCTGCCGCGCGCGGTTAGCAGCCTGCAAGAGCAGTGCGCATCACGCCCGGGACAGCAACACCGGCTCAACAACACGCGCTCGCGGTGTTCCCGCACGGCGCTGCAGGTTTTCGCTGGCCCGTTCAAGGTGGTGCATCCAGGGTTCGCCGATTCGGGGTGGTACATCCGGGTCGGTGCATCCAGCGGTGGTGCATTCAGCGGTGGTGCATCACGGGTGCTGCATGCGATGCTACGGCCCTGTGGCCAGCACCTCGAGCAGTGCTGAAGACACGGCATCCGGCCGCTCGCGAGGCATGAAGTGCCCGACGCCCGGAACAATCCGTCGGGCCACGAGCGACGAGAACGCCGCGCGCTCAGCGGACGACGGCTCGCGCGGCGGTGACGCAACGCCATCGTCGGCCCCATACAAGACAATCGACGGCGCCAGAATCCTGGGCCGCTGCGCCAGCGCCGCCTCCATGTCCCTGAACCGCGGTTCGCCGGGCGCATTCCCATTGCGGTGCCGGTACGAATGAATCACCACATCCACGAAGTCGGGATTCTCGAACGATACCGCCGTGCGATTGTACGTTTCGTCGGTGAAGTGCCAGCCCGGCGACCACAACTGCCAGAGCAGACGGCAGAATGCCGTCCGATTTGCCTGCAGACCAGCACGCCCGCGCTCGGTGTTGAAATACCACTGGTACCAGGCGCGGTACTCGGCCTCCGGCGGGCCTGGCGCCGAGGGAACGAGGGTGTTCTGGATCGTGTACCCGCCGATCAGCACCGTGGCACGCACACGATCGGGATGCAATGCCGCGGCAATAGCGGCGGCGCGGCCTCCCCAGTCGTATCCGGCCACCGCAAACCGTGGAAGACGCAGCGCGTCAGCGAAGTCGATCACGTCCTGCCCTATCGCCGCCTGCTCCGCCATGCGCGGCGCGGCAGCGTCGCGAAACCGTGTCGGACCGTATCCGCGAAGATAAGGAACAAACGCCCGATAGCCGGCGTTGGCCAGCGGCGGTACCACTGCATCAAACGCCCGCACATCGTCGGGAAACCCGTGCAGGAGGATGATCGGAAAGCCGTCGGGTGGACCAGTCACTTCGTAGCCAATGCGGAGTGTCGGCGTGTCGACAAGAAGCGCTTGCGGCATGGCCACACTTTGCCCTGATGCCAGGCGTCGTGACGTGCCGGCCCATGCCGCTCCTGCGAGCCCGGCCATCTTCAGGAAGCGCCGGCGATTCTGCATCATGAAGCGATCTCCATTGGGCCGCGCGGCGGTCACCTGTCCTTGGCTATGAGGTTCACACATCATCCAGTGTGAGAGGACGCGGCACCTTGCCGTCGATATCGGTGAACCCGTACTCCCGGGCGAGACTGGCCGCAACCAGGACGGCTCCCGTGCGACGCATCAGTTCAGGGTCGCTCGCCAGTGCAGCCACGGCGCGCCCGCAGAACTCCGGCGACTCCGAGTTGGTGAGATCCATCCAGGCAGCGGCCTCCATCACCTTCTCCGTCCTGACCAGGCCCGGATAGAGCGACACCACGGCCACGCCGTGCGGCCGCAGTTCGACGGCCATGTCGGCGGTCATCTTGTCGGTCGCCGCCTTCGCGACGCCATACGCCACATTGCCGGCATGCTTCTGCGCGGCCCACGACGAAATATTGACGATGAGCCCACTGCGACTGGCGACCATTGAACGCGCGGCCAGTTGACTCGCGTAGTAGTGCGCACGGACCCCCGCGGCGAACATCGCGTCCCACCGCCACAGCGGCTGCTCCCAGAAGGGTTTCGACCAGGTGAACGCGCCGTTGTCCACCATGCGCTCGTACCCGCCCCACACGTTGTTCACGAGAATGTCGATTCCGTCTGCCTGCGCGGCAACACGATCGAACGCGGCCGCCACCTCATCGTCCGATCGGTGATCGCAACGGATACCGAAAACACCATCACCGAGGGATGCCCCGTCCGTGAGCGAGCGGCCGGTCACGAAAACAGCCGCGCCGCCCTCGGCGAGCGCCGCGGCAATCCCACGGCCCACGCCGTAGCTCCCTCCCGTCACGACGGCCACCGCGGCTTGCAGGGTGCGCATGGTTCAGGTCAGGTGCGTGGCCGCCCGCGGCGCGTCAGAGCACTCCGCGACGGCCGGATGGAGGACAGGGACGGCCATCACGCGGGCGATATTAAACCCATTTAGCGCTGACCACTGTTCAGTCTGCAAAAGATGGATCTTGAATGGGCCGGGACAAGCCCCCACAATGCGAACGCGACACCTGTGTCGGACAAACGAGGAGCGGAAGCATGAAGAGAACCGTGTTGTTGCTGTTGTGTGTGGCTTCTGTCGCCGCCGTCGCGCCAGCGACCGTTCGAGGACAGGAGTCGGGATACCCGATCACACTGATCCCGCCAGGCAAAGGCCCGTTCACCTTTCCGGCTGGCTACCAGACGCCGTGGGACAAGATCGAAATCCTCGTCAAGGAGAAGCTGTCGCCGAACCTGTTTGTGCTGCATGGGTCCGAGGCGCTGGATCCGGCCCACCCGGACGGGTCCGGCGGCCGGGCCATGGCGCTGTTCGGACCTGACGGCGTGCTGATGGTCGACAGCCAGAACCGGCAGGTGGCCGAGAAGACCCTCGCGGCGCTTCGCAAATTCGCTGACGGCCCGATCAGGGTCATGGTCAACACGCACGTGCACAGCGACCACACCGGCGGGAATGCCTTCTTCGCGAAGCAGGGCGCGTTGATCTATGCGCAGGAGAACCTGCGGAACGAGATGCTCCGCCAGCCGCCGCGCGCCAATGGCGAACCGGCGCCTCCACTCGATCCTGCGGGCATGCCGCTGGCGACCTACAACTACGACCCCGCGGCGCCGGGCCGGCCGGCGGTCACGTTCAACATGAACGGGGAAACGGTGGACTTCATTCCGATGATGCCGTCCCACACCGCGGGCGATACCATCGTGCGCTTCCGCAAGGCGAATGTGATCTATATCGAGGACTTCTACCGGAACTTCGGCTACCCGTTCGCTGATCAGTCCAACGGCGGCTCCATCCGCGGCATGCTCGATGCCACCGATCTCATCATGAAGCTCGCCGGCCCCGATACGACGCTCATTCCCGGACACGGCACGCTGATCAAGAAGAACGAACTGCTGCCCTACCGGGCGATGCTCGTGGACATCCTCGCCAAGGTGAAGACTCTGCGCGATCAGGGTAAGTCGCTGAAGGACGTGCTGGCCGCGAACCTGACCGCCCCCTACGACAAGAACACATTGGGCGATACGCAGCAGAGCAAGGATCGATTCATCACCGAGGTCTTTGATGAGGTGAAGGACTTCCCGCCGGTGGTGGACGGAAAGCGGTCGATGCCGAGCCATCCGTAGCGCCGCGGATCGCTCGCCGCGGCGGACACGGTGGATTCTTTACCCGCAACTGTCCACACTCGAACTATGGGACCTGCGCGCACCGACTCGGTGGCGGATGTCGGGGAACGGCTTCGAGGCGCACGCCTGTCCAGGGTCACCACCGTGACGCTGACCGTGCTTGCGCTCGTCGCCGTGTGCGCGTCCGCGGTGCTGGCGCAGAACTTCGGACGTCGTCGTCTGCCCGAAGGCGTGGGCTCCTATCCGCCGAGATATCCGACGAAGGACTTTGCGGACGGGACGTTCACGTTGTGCAAGCTGCAGTACACCAGCGGGCGTTACGAACAGATGGGCATCGGCTGGTCGACTGACTACCCGTATGCAGGCGTCAACCTGATGATCCGCCTGTCGGAACTGACGCGCACTCCCGTGCCGAGGGGCGACAATGGCGAACCGCCGTACTGGGTCGTCCGGCTGACCGATGCGGCGCTGTTCAAGTGCCCGGTGCTGATGGCGTCCGACGTCGGCACGATGGAACTCTCCGACGAGGAGGCGAAGCGTCTCGGCGAGTACCTGCTCAAGGGCGGATTTCTCTGGGTCGACGATTTCTGGGGCACGCCAGCGTGGGTGCAGTGGGACGCGCAGATCCACAAGGCCCTGCCGAAGGCGCAGATCTTCGACATCCCGCCGGACCACCCGATTCGCCACATGATGTTTCCGGTCGATGACATCGAGCAGGTGACCAACATCCAGAACTGGCTGCGGACTCAGAGCACGTCGGAGCGCGGTGACGACAGCCCGTTTGCGGATTTTCGCGGCATTGCGGATGCGGGCGGCCGGCTGGTCGTGGTGATGACGCACAACACGGACTTCGGCGACACCTGGGAGCGCGAGAGTGAGAACCGGGAGTTCTTCGAGCGCTTCTCTCCCAAGGGATACGCGCTGGGGATCAACGTGCTGCTGTACGCGCTCACGCATTGAGCCCCGTCACATCACGGCGAACTGAAGGTTCGCGGCTACACTACAGGTCCACGGTCGAACAGTTCGCCGCGGCACACACTCGACGTCGAGAGGACGACAACATGCGATTTGCGGCACTGGTTCTTGGCGCCTTCCTGACGACAATGCCTCCTGCGTTTGCCCAGACACCTGGCGCGAAGACGACGTTCGAGGACAACTACGCGGAGGTCAACGGACAGCGATTGCATTACGCGAGCGTCGGCAAAGGACCGCTTGTCCTCTTCCTGCACGGGTACCCGTCGTTCTGGTACCAGTGGAAGGATCAGATGGCCGAGATGGGCCGCGACCATCTCGCCGTAGGTCTCGACATGCGCGGATACAACCTGTCCTCCCGGCCCGAGGGGCTGGAACCGTACAAGATGACGCACCTCGTCGAGGACGTGCGCCAGTTCGTCGAGAAGATCAACGGCAAAGGGAACAAGTTCATCCTGGTTGGCCACGACTGGGGCGCCAATGTCTCCTGGGCGTTCGCCATGTATCACCCGGAGATGCTCGAGAAGCTGATCATCGTGAACGGCGCGCATCCGTTCCTGTCCGAGCGGGAGTTACGGGAGAACCCGGCCCAGCGGTACGCCAGCAACTACTTCTTTGTGTTCAACAAGTATCTGGCCCCCGGTGAGCAGCCGGTTGACGAGAGCGACACCAAAGAGAGCGCCACGCGGCGTGCGCATACCGGATTCGTCGATGCAGAGGTCCGGAGCGGTCGCTACACGGAGGACGATCGCCAGGCCTGGATCAATGCGTGGTCGCAGCCGGGCTCAACCACCGCCGGGCTCAATTACTATCGGGCCAATCACCGCAACCCGCCGTTCAATGACCGGCATCCTGCGTCGACGATCGATCACTCCTGGTCGGCGAAGGAAGTGACCGCCGGCGCGAAGTCGACCATCATCAAAGTCCCCACGCTTGTGATCTGGGGTTTGAAGGATACGGCGATACTCTCGGGCCACCTCAGCGGACTCGACAAGTGGGTGCCGAACCTCAGTGTCAGGCTGTATCCGGACGATGACCACTGGGTGATGCTGGAGAAAGCCAGGCCGGTGGCGCTGGACATCCGCCGCTTCATTGACGGCAAGGACTTTCCGACCGAGTCCGTGTATCGCGCGGACGCTAAATGAACGTGTCTAAGCGTCCACCGTCGGTGAGATGCCCAGAAGCTGGCACGCGGTCCCGCCGAGGATCGCCGTCCGATCCGCGTCGCTGAGCCCCGGCGTCTTCAGCACATGGTCGACCGGGGCATCGACCCAGGGAAACGGGTAGTCGGTCCCGATCATCACCTGTCCAATCCCGACCTCGGCGATGAGATGCCGGAGCCCTTCGGATGTGAACACGAGTGAGTCCACGTAGATCTGCCGCAGATAGTCCGTCGGCGCCTTCTTCAACGCGAGCCCCTTGCACTGCTCGGGAAACGTGACGCATCCGTGGTCGGAGCGACCGGCGTACGACGGAAGATACCCGCCGCCATGGGCGGCGCACAGCTTCAGGTCAGGGAACCGGTCGAGCGTCCCCTCGAAGATCAGATGCGACAAGGCGATGGTGGTCTCCAGCGGGTTGCCGATGACGTTCCCGAGCATGCCCTGTCCACGCACGCGGCTACCGACACCGGTCGCGGCCACTGAATCCTGGGGATGCATGAACAGCAGCATCCCGAGGTCCTGCGCGCGGGCCCAGACGGGATCGAATCTGGGATCCGAGAGCTCCACGCCCTCGACGCTGCATCCGATCGCCGCGCCGCGCATGTTGTGCTTCGTGCGCGCCTCCTCGAGCTGACGAGCCGCGAGATCCGGATGCTGCAGGGCCACGGAGGCGAGCGGCACGAACCGATCGGGCTGGGCAGCGCACATCCCGGCAAGCGCGTCGTTCTGAAGCTCAATCAACCGCGTCGACAGCGCACGGTCGGCGGCGTACCAGAACGGGTTGATGCTCAACACCTGCACGTCGATGCCGTAGGCGTCCATCACCGGCAGGCGCTCGGCCCCCATCACCTGGCGGCCCCCGGGGCCTGCACCAGCGCCTCCGCGCCCGTCAAGCGGTGTCCCCTTCAGAAGGGCGGAAGCCTCTGGCACGATGACGTGCGCGTGAACGTCGACCGTCTTGACCCGGCGGCCGCCGACTGTCACCGTCCGTCTGCGAACGGGAGCAGCGCTCTGGAGAGCGGCTCGTGCTCCGCCCCACCCGGAGACAACGAGTCCTGCGAGCATCCCCGACGCGCCGGTGAGGAATTGCCGACGGTTAGCCATTCGCCTTCTCCTGTAGTGACGGGACAGCCATCGGATTCCTGGCCGTGACTGGCGCGACAGCCCACGATGAATGCGGACGCGCCAGCATGGCGGCGATCAGTCCCACGCCCGCCGCGAACGACAGCCACAATCCCGGCATGGCGCGGTTGCCGGTGACCTGAATCAGATAGGTGGCTGATCGCCGGCGTGAACCCGCCGAAGATCGCGGTGGCGAGGCTGTAGGCGAGCGAGAAGCCGGTGGTGCGCACATCGGCCGGCATGATCTCGGTCAGGAAGACGACCATCGCGCCGTTGTAGCTGCCGTAGATGAACGACAGCCAGAGCTCCACCGTGAGCAGCCTGCCAGAACGACGGCGCGTCGACCAGCCACAGCATCGCCGGATAGGCGGTGGCCAGCATCAGGAGCGTGCAGCCCACGAGCAGCGGACGCCGTCCGATGCGATCCGACAGCGCACCCATCACCGGCAGCCAGATCAGATTCGACGCGCCGACGCAGAGCGTGACCACGAGGCTGTCGAGGCTCGACAGGTGCAGCACGGAGCTGCCGAATGTCGGCGTGTACGCGGTGATCATGTAGAACGACACCGTCGTCATCGTGACGAGCATCGTGCCGACGGCAATCAGCCGCCAGTTGGCGACCAGCGAGCGGAGCACCTCCCGCCGTCGCCGGATGATGCCGCCGCGCGAGGAACTCGTCGGTCTCTTCGAGCGATCGTCGCAGGCTGAAGAGCAACGGCACAATCGCGCAGCCGATCAGCAGCGGAACGCGCCAGCCCCACTGCGCCATCGCTGCGGCCGGCAGCGTCGTGTTCAGGATCACGCCGATCAGCGCCGCGAACATCACGGCCGCCTGCTGGCTGGCAGACTGCCAGCTGACGTAGAACCCCTTGTGACCTGGCGTCGCAATCTCGGACAGGTAGACCGACACGCCGCCGAGTTCCATGCCGGCGGAGAAGCCCTGAAGAAGGCGGCCGCCAAGGACCAGCAGCGGCGCGAGCAGCCCGATGGTGGCGTAGCCCGGCATGCACGCGATCGAGAGGATGCCGAGCGACATCAGACCCAGCGTGAGGATCAGCCCCGGCGCGTCGCCCGTGTCGGTCGGCGTAGGCGCCGAGCACGATCGCGCCCAGCGGCCGCATCAGGAACCCGGCGCCGAAGGTCATGAGCGACAGCATCAGCGAGACGAATGGAGTTACCGCTCGGAAAGAACGCGGCGCCGATGGCCGACGCGTAGTAGCCGAACACCATGAAGTCGTACATCTCCAGGAAATTTCCGCTGGACACACGTACGACAGCCGCGAGGCGAGAGGTCGGAGTGTTGGTGATCGACGTCATCACATCTGTTTCACGGGCGGGTTTCCCCCTCAGGGCTGTGGCATATTAACCCGGCATGAGGATGAGATCGTCTATCGCGCGTCGCGTGACGTTCGCACTTGCCGCGCTCCTGCTGGCCGCATCGGCGCGGGCGGATGAGATCACGGTGATCACCTCCGGTGCATTCACCGCGGCCTACCAGCTGTTGGTCCCCGACTTCGAGCGAACCACGACCCACACGGTCGTCACCAGGTTCGGAGCGTCGATGGGCGGTGGACCGGACACCATCCCCAGCCGCCTGGAACGCCATGACCCGGCGGACGTGGTGATTCTTGCGGCGCCTGCGCTGGAGGATCTCATTCGGAAGGGTTACGTGATCGCGGGCAGCCGGGTGGACCTTGTGCGATCGCGTATCGGCATGGCGGTGAAGAGCGGCGCACCGCGGCCGGACATCACCACGGTGGACGCGCTCACGCGAACCCTGCTCGCGGCCAGATCGATCGCGTACTCGTCGAGCGCCAGCGGCGTGTACCTCTCGACGGAACTGTTTCCGCGGCTCGGTGTGGCCGACCGGCTCGCGGGAAAGACGCAGGTCAGCTTCGGCGCCGTAGGCGAGCTGGTCGCCAGCGGCCAGGCCGACATAGGCTTTCAGCAGATCAGCGAGCTTCTGGCGGTTGCGGGTATTGATTACGTCGGGCCGCTACCCGATGCCGTCCAGCGCGAGACGATCTTTTCCGCGGGCATCGTGACGGGCTCGCGATCACCTGAAGCCGCGCGCCTGCTCATCGCGTTTCTCGCCGCTCCCGCTGCGGCGCCCACTATCCGCAAGACCGGGCTCGAACCTATTCACACACCCTGATCCCTGATCCCTGATCCCTGATCCCTGATCCCTGATCCCTGATCCGCTACGGCAGCGCATACGCCACGAGCGTGTCCGTCGCGACGATGGCGACGTACTGCTTGCCGTTTCGCGCTCGAAACGTGATCGGATCGGCGTTGCCGCGCCGCTCGAGGGTTGTCGTCCACAGTTCCCGGCCCGACTTCGCCTCGAGCGCCCTGAAACGGTTGTCGTCGGTCGAGGCAATGAAGACGAGCCCGCCGCCGGTCGCGATGGCGCCGGCGAGCACCGGGCGGCCGGTGCGCTGACGATCGGCAGGCAGCGCCTCGGTGATGCCGAGCGGGACCTGCCACGCGATGTCGCCAGTGGCCGAGTTCACCGCGGTGAGCCGGCCCCATGGCGGCTTCTGACAGGGCCAGTTCTGATCGCCCACGCGCACATCGAACGTCGCGCGAACAGGCGTGACCTTGTCGAACGGCACCGGAAACCCCTCCTTCGCCTTCGCGATGGATCCGAGCGCGCCGACGTCCTGCGTCACCACGAAGATGTACCCGGTGCCAGGATCGTACGCCGTGCCGCCCCAGTTGGCGCCGCCCAGACCTCCCGGAAACAGCAGGGTTGATGCGAGTGGCGCACCCTCAGCACGAAACGCAAACGGCGTGAACGGGCCCGCATTCGAGACACCGCCCACCTGCTGCACCAGTTCGGCGCACGCACGCGCATGTTCGGGTGTCGTGTCGGACGCAGTCACCAGGTCGCCCGCGGCGTACGTGACGCGCGCCAGCGCCGGCGGCTTCACCGGGATCGGCTGCGTCGGCGACGCCGCTCTCGCCAGGCACGTCGCTCTTCGGTACGGCACGCTCCTCGACGCCGAACACAGGCGTTCCAGTCTCCCGATCGAGGATGTACAGGTATCCCGATTTCGTGCTGACCGCAAGCGCGGGGATCCGCTGCCCGTTGCGAGTGATATCGAACAGGGCTGGCGGCGCCGGCGGATCGTGATCCCATAAGTCGTGGTGAATGGTCTGAAAGTGCCATCGGTACGCGCCCGTCTGAACATCGATCGCCACGACGGAATTCCCGAACAGGTTGATGCCCTTGCGATCGCCGCCAAATGCGCCAGGGATCGGTGACGCCAGCGGCAGGAAGATGAGACCGCGCTGTTCATCCACCGTGAAGTAGAACGGCCACGCGTTCACACCCAGCCGGCCCTTCCAGCTCTCTCCCTCCCACGACTGCGCACCGAAACCGGGCTCACCCGGCTGCGGGCACCGTGTGGAATTCCCACAGCTTCGCACCGCTTCGGGCATCGTAGGCGCGCGGATTCCCCACGCCGCCTATGGCTCCGGGCGGGTTGTTCGCCCCGACGATAACCACGTTGCGGAACACGCCGGGCACGGAGTTGTACGGCACGCCGAGATCGACTTCCCCGCTCGTTCCGAAGGCGGCGACCGCAGCGCCCGTGCGCGCATCGAGCGCCAACAGCCGGTGCCCGGAGGTCACAAAGATGCGTGGGCCGAGAGCGCCGTCGCCGGCCCAGTACGAGACACCGCGGCGTGAGGGTCCGCTGCCCGACACGGCGACACTCCAGAGTTCGGTGCCTCGTTCGGGGTCGAGAGCGACGACTCGACCGGCCGAGGGCAAGTACATGATCCCGTTAACAACAATCGGTGTCGCCTGGGAATTGACTGCGGGCGTCGACGAGTTCACACCAGACGCCGCCGGTGAGGTCACCGCTCCGGCGGCTCCGCCAGCTCCGCCCGACGGCCCTGCCTCGGAGGCGCCACTGCCCGCCAGGCGATACGTCCACGCCCTGGTCAGCGTCGCGACGTTCGCGACGGTGACGTCGGCCAGCGGCGAATACCCCGTGCCGGCAAGGTCGTGCCGATAGAGCGGCCAGTCGCCCTGCGCCGCCTGAGCCCGCGGCCGCTGGGCGCCGGCCATCAATGCGACACTCGTGGCGACGGCTGGCGGCGGCGACAATCGTGGTGCGCATGGCAGATGCTATACTCCGCGCCCGCACATTCAACAGAGGGAACGACAATTTTCACCGGATCCATCGCCGATCTCGACGCCCGACTGGCGGCCGAACACTATGTGGCCGACCGTGGTCTTGCGGTGTCGCTCTTCCTCGCCCTTCGCCTGCGCAGACCGCTGTTCCTCGAAGGCGAGGCGGGCGTTGGCAAGACCTCGCTGGCCACGGCGATTGCCGCGGTCATGCAAGCGCGATCTCATCCGGCTCCAGTGCTATGAAGGCCTGGACGTCACCCACGCCGTATACGAGTGGGATTACGCGCGGCAACTGCTGGAGCTCCGCATCCTCGAAGCAGCCGGGGACGTCGACCGCGCGCGGGCACGACGCGAGCTGTACAGCGAGACCTTTCTGATCAAACGGCCCCTGCTCCAGGCGATCGATCCGGCTCGCACGCGTCCGGCCGTGCTGCTCATCGACGAAATCGATCGGGCGGACGAGGAGTTCGAGGGCTACCTCCTCGAGGTCCTGGCGGAATTCCAGATCACCATCCCGGAACTGGGCACGATACGCGCTGTCGAACCGCCGCTGGTCATCCTGACGTCGAACAGGACTCGCGAAGTGCACGACGCGTTGAAGCGGCGCTGCCTCTATCAGTGGATCGACTACCCCTCGCTGGAGAAGGAGCTCGCGATTGTGCGCGAGCGCGTGCCGCACGCAGCGGCGCGGCTCGCGGAGCAGGTCACGGCGCTCGTGCAGGAACTGCGCGGCGTCGAGCTGTACAAGGTGCCGGGCGTGTCGGAAACGCTCGACTGGGTCGCCGCGCTGGCCGCGCTGGATCGACGCGAGCTGGACATGGCTGCCATCGAGGAAACCGTCGGCGTCGTCCTCAAGACGCGCGAGGATCAGGAAACGCTCAGGGGCGACCGGCTCGCGGAGTTGCTCGGAAAGGTCTTACGACGCTGAGCGGACTCCCGGGCATCCCGTCCGTTCGAACCCGACCAGCCGATGTCGCGGTTCGTGGACAACCTGCTGGTGTTCGGCCGCCTGCTCCGCCGTGCCGGTTTCGATGTGCCGGTCGGCAGCATGCTCGCCCTGATCGACGCGCTGACGTACGTCGATATCGGCGAGCGACACGATGTCTTCCACACCTGCCGGACGCTGCTCGTCCGTCGTCACGAGCAGCTGGCCGAATTCGCGAGCGTCTTCGATGCGTTCTGGCGTGACCACTGGAATCCGTTCGCCGAGCGCCACGGCGCGCCAGCGCGTGACGGAGCGGCACGAACGGCCCTCGCGGCCGCCGCTGTCTCCGGCGGTGCGTCCCTCCAGAGCAGCGCTGATGCAGAAGAGCCCCACGCCGCCGCGGCGATGCGAACGTGGAGCGACGCGAGCGCACTCGCGCACAAGGACATCGCCGAATTCACCTCCGAGGAAATCGCGCGGGCGCGTGTGGCGCTTGACTCCCTCTCCTGGATACCCGGCGAACGCCGCACACGACGATGGACCGGCGGCCGGGGCCCGCGCCTCGACCTGCGGCGGGCGATCGGGTTGAGCCTGCGTACCGGCGGCGATGTCATCACCCTGCCAACGCGCCGCCGACGCGTGCGGCCGCGCCCCCTGGTGTTGCTCTGCGACGTCAGCGGCTCGATGGAGCGCTACTCGCGCATGCTGCTGCACTTTGCGCACGGCATCGGGCAGCGGCACCGGCCGCTCGAGGTCTTTCTGTTCTCGACTTCGCTGACGCGCGTCACCAGTCACCTTCGGGCACGGCGCATCGACCGCGCCGCGACAGCGGTGTCCAGGGCCGTCCCTGACTGGTCGGGCGGCACCCGCATCGGCCTCGCGCTCCAGCAGTTCCATCAACGGTGGTCGCGCCGGGTGCTCCACCATGGGCCGGTCGTGCTGCTGATCTCTGACGGGTGGGATCGTGGCGAGCCGGACGTGCTGCGGGATCAGATTGCCCGTCTGCAGCGCAGCTGTCACCGTCTCATCTGGCTCAATCCGCTCATCGGGACGACCGACTACGAACCGCTCACCCGCGGGCTGCAGGCGGCACTGCCGTTCGTCGACGACTTCCTCTCGGCCCGGACGCTCGCCGATTTCGGCGACCTCGCGATACACTTGGAAACGGCGGCGTCGCGCGTCAGGAGCCGCCGCACACCGCACCCTACCCGATGACCATCAGCGGCACGTACGAATTCGCCGTCCCTCCCCAGCGCATCTGGGAACTGCTCATGGACCCCGCAGTGATCGCGTCCTGTATCCCCGGCTGCGGGTCGTTGGACCCCGACGGCGAGAACCGTTACCGGGCGCGGATCACGGTGGCGATGGCCGCAATCACCGGCACCTACGATGGCACGGTCACGTTGACGGACATCGTGCCGCTGCAGTCGTACCGCCTGACGGTTGAGGGCCAGGGCAGACCGGGATTCGTCAAGGGGAGCGCGTCGATCACCCTCCGAGCCGAGGCGGTCGGGACTCTCGTGGACGTGGCCGGCGACCTCGAGACCGGTGGTCCGATTGCGCGCGTCGGTCAGCGGCTCATTTCAGGAGTCGCGAAGATGATGCAGGACCGTTTCTTCAACTGCCTTCGGGGCAAAATCTAGCGAGTGCGCATCGGACTGCCCACCCTGCGCAGCGACGCCGCGGACCGCGACGCCGCCGTGATTGGTGCGACGTGGCGTTTGGCGTGACGTGGCGTGGTGTGATGTAGCCGCGAACCTTCAGGTGCGCCTGACGCGGACGGACGTAAAAGGTCGACCGCTACACCACGTTGCAGTCGTCTGGACTCACAAGCGGCCGATCGCGCCCTCGAGCGCTCGTCGCGTGAATACCGGGAGCATCGCGCGTCGATACTCCTCGCTGGCATGGATGTCCGAGTTCAGATCGTCCAGCGTCGCCAGCGCCGCCGCCGCCGCGACGGCCTCCCGTGTCGCGGCCTTCCCGTGCAGCGCCTCCTCCACTGCCGGGAGGCGCGTGGCGTGCGAACCGGCGCCCGGTCAGCGCCGACACGCGCCGATTGAATCGTCCCGGCCGCAACGGTAATCGCCGCCGCGACACCGACAATGGCGAAGTGGGACGCACGCTGATGGAGCTTCGCGTACGCCGCGGCACGCACGGGCGCGAACCGGATCGCCACGATGAGTTCGTCGGGCGCGAGGTCGACCGTGAACATCCCCTGGAAGAAATCGGACACCTTGACGACCCGCGCGCCGCGCGTGCTCCGGAGCGTGCACGTCGGCGTCCAGTGCGAGGAGTGCCGCCGGGTAGTCCGCTGCCGGGTCGGCATGCGCGACACTGCCACCGAGAGTGCCGCGGTTGCGAACCTGCGGGTCGCCGATCTCGGCCGCCGTGTCCGCGAGCATCGGGCACCGTTCCCGGATCAGCGCCGACGCCGCCACTTCGCGGTGCGTGGTCGCCGCGCCAATCTCGATCGCGCCGTCCACCTCGCGGATGCCGGCCAGGCCGGGGACTTTTCCGATGTCGATGAGTGAGGCCGGTTCGCTCATCCGCAGTTTCATCAACGGGATCAGGCTGTGACCGCCGGCGATCAACTTGCCGCCATCTGCCGCGGCGAGCCTGGCGAGCGTGTCGTCGATTGAGGTCGCGCGCTGGTAGTCGAATGCAGACGAAATCACGCCTGGCCTCCATTGATGATGCGCCACAGCTTCTCGGGCCGCAGCATCATGTCGATGTGTTTGACGCCGTACGCACCCAGGGCATCCACTGCCGCGGCGACGATGCACGGTGTGGAACCGAGCGTGCCTGCCTCCCCCACCCCCTTCGCACCGAGCGGGTTGACCGGCGTTGGAGTGACGGTGCTGTGGAGTTCAAACGTCGGGAAGTCGCCTGCGCGCGGCATCGCGTAGTCCATGAACGATCCGGTCACGAGCTGACCGTCGGTGTTGTACACCGCCTCCTCGATCATCGCCTGGCCGACTCCCTGGGCCAGTCCACCGTGAATCTGCCCGTCGACAATCATCGGATTGATGAGATTGCCCGCGTCGTCTACCGCGACCAGCTTCAGCAGCGTGGGCTCGCCGGTTTCGCGGTCGATCTCGAGCATGGAGATGTGACAGCCGAACGGATAGGTGTTGTTGGTCGGCTCGAAGAACGCTTCGTTGCTCAGCCCCGGCTCGAGCCCCTCGGGCAGCGGCACCGGGACATACGCGAATGCCGCCACGTCCGCGAACGACTTGCCGCGGGCGGGCGCGCCCTTCACCGAGATCGTCCCGTTCTCGAAGACAAGGTCGTCCTCGTGCGCTTCGAGCAGCGCTGCGGCGAACCTCGCCATCTTCGCCTTCACCTTGCCGCCGGCGAGGTGCAGCGCGGTTCCGCCGACGGCCTGCGAGCGGCTGCCGAACGTGCCGATGCCCTGCTTCACGACAGCGGTGTCTCCGTGCAGGATGGTGACGTGCTCGAGCGGCACCGCGAACTGGTCGGCGAGCATCTGCGCGAACGTCGTCTCGTTGCCCTGGCCGTGCGGCGACGCGCCGGTGGTGGCACTGATCCGGCCATCGCGTTCGACCGTGACCTGCGAATGCTCCCAGCCGCCAGTCGGCAGCGACGAGGATGGACCCAGGCCGCACACCTCGACATACATCGCCAGCCCGAGTCCGACGAGCCGCCCTTCAGCCCTGGCCGCGTCGCGCTGCGCTTTCAGCTGCTCCCAGCCGGACTTCTGCAGAGCCATGTCGAGCGCTTTCTGATAGTCGCCCGAGTCGTACACGGCACCCATCTGCGTCTGAAACGGGAACTTGTCCGACGCAATGAAGTTCTTCCGCCGCACCTCGGCCGGGTCCATGTTCAGCTCGCGCGCCAGCATGTCCATGGCCCGTTCGACGAAGTAGGTCGCTTCCGGGCGGCCGGCGCCGCGGTAGGCGTCGGTGGGCGTCTTGTTCGTGAAGACTTCCGTGAGCGTCGTGCGGATCGCCGGGATGTCGTACGTGGCGTTCGCCATCAGCATCGTCAGGGTCGGAATGGCGGCGGTCAGCAGCATGTTGTAGGCGCCGATGTCGGCGATCAGCCGCATCTTCAGACCCAGCACGGTGCCGTCGCGCTTCGCCGCGAGGTCGATGTACCCGATGATGTCGCGCCCGTGCGTCGTGGCCACGAACGCCTCGGAACGGTCCTCGATCCATTTCACCGGGATGCCCAGCGCCTTCGACACCACGGCAGCGACATAGTCCTCGCCGTAGACGTTGATCTTCGCGCCGAAGCCGCCGCCCACGTCGGGTGCGATTGCGCGGACCTGATCCTGGCCGAGGCCGCACATCGCCGCGATCATCGAACGGACAATGTGCGGGTTCTGGGTAGACGACCAGATGGTCATGGTCCCTTTCCCGGGCTCGAAGTGCGCGATCACGCCTCTCGGCTCCATGGCGTTCGGCACGAGACGCTGGTTCATCATCCGCTGCGAGATCACGACGTCCGCGGCGGCGAAGGCCTTGTCGACGGCGCTGTCATCGACATGCTGGCCGTCGGGGCTGACACCGGTCCCGCTCGGGACGAGCGCCACCGCCAGGTTGTTGGGAAACTCCGGATGAATGACCGTCGGCTTGCCGGTCATCGCCAGCTCCGGATCGACCACGGCGGGCAGCCGTTCGTAGCGGACGACGATAGCGTCAGCGGCGTCGCGCGCGACGTAGCGGTCGGAGGCGACCACTACCGCGACCGGCTCGCCGGCATAGCGGACGACGTCCACGGCAACGGCGCGGTGCGGCGGCGACGGGAACGGCGTGCCGATCGGCATCGGTGCGAGCAACTCGGCAATCCGGGCACCGGTGAACACCGCCTCGACGCCCTCCATCGCATCCGCGGCACTGGTGTCGATCGACACGATGCGTCCGTGCGCGATGTCGCTGCGCTTGAACGCCATGTGCTGCATGCCTGCGACGGTCACATCGTCGACGAAGGTGCCACGACCCTGGATGAGCCGGGGATCTTCGCGCCGTTTGATGCGCTGTCCCACGAGCTTCGGCAACATGGGCGATACGGCCATGGTTCTACCCCTTCTCCGCGGCTTGTTGAATGGCGTTGACGATGTGCTGATAGCCCGTGCAGCGGCAGAAGTTTCCCGAGAGGCCCTCGCGGATCTCGCGGTCGCTGGGGTGCGGGTTGGCGTTCAGCAGATCGACGGCGGCCATGATCATGCCCGGCGTGCAGAATCCGCACTGCAGGCCGTGCTGATCCCAGAACGCCTGCTGCAGCGGATGCAGCTCGCCGTCCTTCGCCAATCCCTCGATGGTCGTGATCTCGCAGCCGTCAGCCTGCACCGCGAACAGCGTGCAGGCCTTCGCGCCGCGGCCGTCGACGAGCACCGTGCACGCGCCGCACTGCGTCGTGTCGCAGCCGACGTGGGTGCCAGTGAGATGAAGTTGCTCCCGCAGGTAATGAACCAGCAGCGTACGCGGCTCGACGTGTGCCTTGCGCAGCCTGCCGTTCACCGTCATCGCAATGTCGGCCATGGTGTGTCCCTCTTGAGGCCCCATAGCCTACACCGGTTTTCCAGCACCTGAAACGCGAAGAATGATCCGCCGTCACGGCGCCGTGGCCGCAGCTGGTCGGGTTCACCGCTGCGGCTGCGTGAAGCCCTCGGCGAGTTTCTCGCCCTCGCCGCCCGGCGCCCAGATCATCAGGAGCCTGGCAGACGCAGGTCCCGTCTTGTGCTGGACCTTGTCGCCGGGTTTGACGAAGGCCACCATGCCCGGTCCGAGCTCCTGGGTCTGACCGTTGATCACGTGCCGGTAGGAGCCCTCCAGGACATAGAGAACTTCGAGCGATTCGTGGGTGTGTTCGGGGGAGGCGTAATTCGGGGGATAGCTGCGTTCCCCCATGGCCAGCGTATCGACGCCGAGCTGCGTGTGGCCCAGGAGCAGTTTCAGACTGCCGCGGTTCGCTGCCGGCTGCTGCTGCCACGCGTGGCCGACGACAAATGAAGCGCCGCAGGCAAACACGAAGACAATCGCAATCCAGAGCCGATGCATGAGTCCTCCTTCTTGAACTGCGAGATTGTGCGCCGTATCCTCTCCCGGCGGGGAGAAATCTCTGCGCCATTGGCGGCTCTTTCTCTACCATTGGCGGCAGGAGGGGACATGAAACGAACGATGGTTCTGGGTCTGCTGATGCCCTCGGCGCGCTTCGGAGCGGTCAAGGCACAGCAGCCGCCGGCAAACGCGCCGAAAGTCATCGACGTCGAGAAGGTGAAGGACAACCTCTACGTGCTGCGAGGTGGCGGCGGCAACACCGCCGTGTTCATCACGGCGCAGGCGTGGTCGTGGTCGACGCCAAGAACCCGGGCTGGGGCCAGCCGATTCTCGACAAGATCAAGGAACTCACGCCGAAGCCGGTGACGACCCTGATCAACACACACACGCACGGCGACCATGTGAGCGGCAACGTGGAGTTCCCGGCGACGGTCGAGGTGGTCGCCCAGGAGAACACGAAGGTCAACATGGAGAAGATGCCGATCTTCAAGGAGCACAACAACGTCGGCCTGCCGAAGCGCACCTTCAAGGACAAGATGACACTGGGCACGGGCGCCGACCAGATCGACCTGTACTACTTCGGACGCGGCCACACCAACGGCGATGCCTTCGTCGTGTTCCCGGCACTGCGGGTGGCGCACGCAGGCGACATCTTCGCCGGCAAGACGGTGCCGCTCATCGATGAGGCAAACGGCGGCAGCATGGCCGAGATTTCCGATTCGCTGCTGAAGGCCTACAACGGCATCAAGAACGTCGACACGATCATCAACGGTCACATGCCGACGCAGACCACGTGGGCCGACCTGAAGGAATACTCCGACTTCAACAAGGACCTGGTCGCCTGGATGCAGTCGGAACTGAAGGCCGGCAAGACGCCTGCGCAGGCGGCAGCGGAGTGGAAGCTGCCGGAGAAATACAAGGGCTACTCGTCGACCGTTGGCCCGACTGTTCGGCGGCCTCGCTGGACGTATCGAGACGCTGCAGAAGGAAACGCGCAAGTAGCGTCGGTCGGCGGCGACGTCCGCGTCAGCGGGCGCCGATGTTCGAAGCCTCCGCGGCCGCAATCGTGGCGTCGGCGTCAGCCATCAGGATGTATCCCGCCTTCAGGTTCCGGGCGGTTGCCTCCTTCACCGCGCTGACGTACGCGGAGTGCGTCGGATAGAGCGCCGCGAGTGTGTTGGCGTCGAAATCCGCGTGCGACCCGTAGAGGCGACAGAAGCCGGGCCCTGAGTTCTGTCCGGTGTTGACGCCGGTCGGCACCGCGTGTTCGGCGAGGCGGATGCCGCCAGCCGCATTTCCCCGATCGTCGCGAACGATGACGGCCGGTGGTCCGACCGCGGAGGTCTCGATCGGCGGCGCCGTCGGGGGAGCCGTGCCATCGATCACCCAGCGCTGCAGGTGGTCGAACGCCGCGTTCATCACGTGGTGGAACGGGACGTGGCTGTATGGCGGGCGATCGCACGGGCTCGCCGCGCCCATTGCACCAGCGGCCGGGCAGGCTGCGTCCCGCCCGCGGCTTGCGGCGGTGAAGGGACAGGTGTCCCACGAGCCCTGCCTGGAGTGACTCCGGGCGCCACGGGGTTGCCGTCGCGCGCCGAAAGCTTTCTCGAACTCGCGACAAACTGCTGATCGACGTGCGAGTCGCCCGCCACTTCCCACGACCGGAAGCTGGCGGTATCGGGCTGGCGCAGCGGCGCCTGGCTCGAGATCACGTCGGTCTCCGACAGCAGCTTCCAGACCTTGACCGTACCCGGATCGTCACGGATGCGTCCACCGCCGCCATGCACGACCACCGCGTCGAAAATCGGCGCCAGCGGATGCACCGAATTCACGTAGGTGGCGAGCCGCGTCGCGGATTGCGAGTGGCCAGTCGCAAACAGGCGCTGAACACGGAGCCCGCCGAGCAGGTCTACTCCGGGACGGCCCCCCGCCGACCTGACCGCCTGCGCCGCCTGCGCGAACACGTCATAGGACAGGTCGTCGTTCGTAATCGTGCCCCCATCGGTCACGTCAAGCGATCCGTATCGCCGCGCATTCCAGACCTTGAGGGCCTCGACGCCGACCCGCTGCGCCGAGACGCCGACCCAGACATAGCCGCTGCGCATCCAGTAGTCATGCGACTGGAGCCAGTCGATGTCGAGATCGTGGCCGGGCGTCACGTTGTTCCACTCGATGATGGCTGTGCCGTTGAACGCCGACGCCGACCGCGGGCGGCGCACGATCAGCCGCGACCGATAGGAATGATTGCCGTCGACGATCGCACCGGTCGCACCCGGCGGTGTGGTGTACCTGTTCGCGGACCCCTCGAAGAAGAACTCCTCCTCGATGTAGTTGTGCGTCCTCAAGTCGTCAACTGTCGCGGAGATACCGGATAGTCGCGCGATGGATCGCCGAGCGGAACTGCTGCGGCGATGGGACCCGTCACCGTCGGCTGGGGAACCGACGCCGCACCGATGGGCTCGCGCCCGGTCGTCAGCAGCGCAATCGCCACGAGGACTGCGCAGGTTCCACCGCTCACGACATGGCGCATGTGTGCTCCCTTCCCGCCGGGTTTATACCATCGGAGGCCGGCGGCAACGAGGCGAATCCTTGCAGGCTCAACCAGATGGGTCACCACGGATTTCCATCAACTCACGCGGCACGGTTGACCCCATTTGCGGCTAGACTCGGTGCGCTCCCGCCGCGGGTTCTGCGCGTGGTCCCCGGCGGCTTCATCTGACGACCGCGGGTTGAGTTCACCACCCGCGGGTTTGAGGTGTTCACATGAACCGGGTCACCACGTCGTCCTCGCTGCTCGCGCTGATCGTCATCACCGGCATCGCCGTCTTTGCGGGTCGCGCCCTCAGCGCGCAGCAACCAGCGCAATCTGCCAGCCAGGCGCCGACACCCGAGGGATACGTGCCACGAGGGACCCGCCCCGGAAAGGGGCTGGCGCCCGGCATGAAGGTGACGGACCTCGGCAAAGGTGGCCGCACCTTCCGGGTCAACTTCACCAAGGGCGACGAGATCATGTCCGGCATGACCGAGTTCGCCGAGAAGTACCACATCCGCAACGGCCATTTCACCGGGGTGGGCGCCATCAACAAGGCGACCTTCGGCTGGAGCGACGTCGAGCGCGGCCTCGGGCAGAAGAAGATCGAACTCAACGAAGAGGCAGAAGTCGTCTCGTTGCTCGGCAGCATCACCACTGACGCCCAGGGCCGGGCCAACGTGCACGCGCACGGATCGGTGGCGCTGTCGGACGGCTCGGTCAAGGGGGGCCACTGGTGGGAGGCCCACATCAGCATCATCGCGGAGGTATTCGTCACCGAAGAAGAAGCCGCCGCCGAACCGACGAAGTGAACATCGCCTCCACGAATCGGGATGCATCCAGCCTCGTGGGGCCATTTGAATGGAGAGCCAGCCGTGAAGAAGGTCCTGATCCTCGTTGCCGCTGTCGTAAGCAGCCTCGGTGGGCTGATATCAGCCCAGCAGCCCACGCCTGCGGCGCCGCCTGCCACGCCAAAGATTCAAGTGCTCATCGTCACGGGCCAGAACGGCCACGACTGGCGGGGCACGACACCGCTGCTCCGCAAGGCGCTCGAGGACACCGGCAAGTTCGAGGTGCGGGTCACTGAGGAATTCCGCGGCGCCGGTCCAGAAACCCTCGCGCCCTACGATGCCGTGGTCCTGAACTACTTCGAGCGCGGCAGGCCCGAACTGCGCTGGGGTGAGCGCACGGACAATGCGTTCCTCGACTACGTGCGCTCCGGCAAGGGCGTCGTGGTCTACCACTTCTCGACGGCCGCGTTCGACGGCTGGACCGAATACGAGAAGCTGTCGGGAGGGAACTGGAGGCCGAACAACGGCCATCATTCGGCGCCCCACAACTTCAATGTCGACATCAAGGACACGCAACACCCGATCACCAAGGGGCTGAAGCTGTCGTTCCCGCAGGCCAACGACGAACTCTACGGCAACCTGCGGTGGCAGCCCGCCGGCAGCTATCACGTGCTCGCGACCGCCGTGGACGATCACGCCCTTTATGCGGCAAGCGGACCGATGCGCGCGCGCCGCAGCCACTGGTTGGTCCAAGCGCGGAGGAACCGATGCTGTGGACCGTCGAGTACGGCAAGGGTCACGTCTTCGGCACCGCTCTCGGACACGTCGGGGAAAACGTGCAGACGCCCGCCTTCGTGACGACGTTCACGCGCGGAACCGAGTGGGCGGCGACTGGAAAGGTCACCCTGCCGATTCCGGCCGGGATGGGACAGTAGCCGGTGATCCGTTCCACGACACGTTGCCCTGAGGTAGACTCTCGCTGTTCGGGGCGTCCACTTCGCGCGGGAGCCGAATGAAGATGACGAAACTGGTGATCGCGGCCGGCGGCGCCGCCGCTGCGGTGGTTGCTGACGATTGCGTTGACAGCCCCGGTTGCCGAGGCGCAGCGCGGCGCCACCGCGCCCGCGCCGCCGGCGCCGGCCGCGGCCTCCGCCTACAACGGTCCGCGCACTCCGGATCGCAAGCCCGATCTGAACGGCATCTGGCAGGTGCTCGGCACCGCGCACTGGAATGTCGAGGCGCACTCCGCCAGCGAGGGTGTTCCCGCCGGGCTTGAGCGTGGTCGAGGGCGGCGCCATCCCGTACCAGCCGGCGGCGCTGGCCAAGCGGAACGAGAACTTCAAGAACCGGCTGATGGCCGATCCGCTCCGGAAGTGCTACATGCCGGGCGTGCCGCGCGCCACGTACCTGCCGTTCCCGTTCGAAATCACCCAGACGCCGAAGCACATCGGCATCGCGTACGAGTTCGCGCACGCGACGCGCACGATCTTCCTGGACGGCACGCCGCACATGGACGATCTCGATTTCTGGATGGGCGACGGGCGCGGCAAGTGGGAGGGCGACACGCTGGTCATCGATACGGTGAGCCTCGGCGACCAGACCTGGTTCGACCAGGCGGGCAACTTCCACAGCGACGCGCTGAAGGTGGTCGAGCGCTTCACGCCGACCGATGCGACGCACATCAACTACGAGGTCGACGCTCGACGATCCCAAGGTGTTCACGCGCCCGTGGAAGATGAACATGATCATCTATCGTCGCTGGAGAAGAACCTCGAACTGCTGGACTACGAATGCGCCGAGCACGTCTACGAGAAGCTGTTCAAGGAACGAGCGGGCAAGCCGTAGGACGCAAGGACACGTCATGAGCACTCGCCTCTGTCGGACTCTTCGCGATCGCCTCGGCTGCTGCCGTCGCTCGCGTGCGGCGCAGGCCGCAGCGTCGCCGCGCAGACCGGGGCACCGGCGCCGCCGGCCGGGCGCGGCGCCGCCGCCGGCCGCGGCGCCGCCGCGCCGGCCAACTATCCGCCCTACACGCGGCCGGTCAGCACGTACGTGCCGCCGCGGACGCCGGACGGCCAGCCGGACATCTCGGGCCTGTATCGTCGCGATTCCGCTGCCGCGCAACGTCGAGACGCCGCTGGTGCCGATGGCGAACCGCGCGGCGAACCGCGCCAACGGCGAGTTCTCGTACAGCCTGAACGAACGCCCGAAGCTGCCCGAAGGCGCGATCGTGCGTCCGGCCGGCGTCGATCCGGCAGACGGCAAGATTCCGCTGAAGCCGGAGGCGCTGGCGAAGCGCAAGGAGATCATCGCGAACCAGGAGAAGATCGAGCACCTCGACGGGCGCGTGCTCTGCCTGCGCGCCAGGCGTTCCGCGCAGCACGATTCCGGCGCCGGTCGTCGGCTATCAGATCTTCCAGAAGCCCGGCTACGTCGTCATCTTCTACGAGCAGAGCCATCTCTATCGGACGATTCCGCTCGACGGCCGTCCGCCGCTCGATCCGAACATCCGCAAGGCGATGGGCGTGTCGCGCGGACACTGGGAGGGCAATACGCTGGTCGTCGAGGTGACCAACTTCACGAACAACCTCGAGAACAACTGGGTCATCGGCGCGGTCTCCGCGACGCCCGGCGTTCCGGCGGAGTCGCTGACCACCGGGCACGGAATTCCGCACAGCGACGTGTATCGGGTGACCGAGCGCTACACGCCGATCGACGCCAACACGATCCATTACGAGGCGACGATCAACGATCGAGAAGGTGTTCACGCAGCCGTGGACGGTTGCCTGGTATGCGTTCGCGCGCGCGCCGAAGGACTACGTGCCGATCGAATACGCGTGCTTCGAAGGCAACGAAAAGAACCTGCTGCTGATGACCAACACCGACATCAGCGACATTCGCGTCAACGTGCCGTAGCAGCGCTGAACGGCGCGCAGCACGTCTGCGCTATCACGTAGGAGTAGACGTCGATGAGAACACAGCGAATCGTCGCCATGGCCGGTCTCGCGGTGCATGCTGGCCGGCGCGTCGGCCAGCGCGCATCACGCGTTCTCGGCTGAGTTCGATCAGGACAAGCCGGTCAACCTCGAAGGAACGCTCACCAAGGCGGACTGGGTCAACCCGCACGCCTGGGTGTACCTCGACGTGAAGGGCGCCGACGGCAAGGTCGTGAACTGGGCGATCGAAATGGGACCGCCGAACGCGCTGCTGCGCCGCGGCTGGAAGAAGAGCTCGATGCAGGTCGGCGCGCTGATCAAGGTCGAAGGCTTCGCGGCCAAGAACGGCAAGGAGTTCGCCAACGCCACGAACGTCACGCTGCCGGACGGGACGAAGATCTTCGCCGGGACCGAGGAACCGAAGTACGACGATGACGCAGGTCACGAGTTCAAACCGTGCGTCGCTGAGACTCGCGCTAGCGCGTTCGACGTGCGTTACGGGACTCGATCGGCAGTTCCGCCGCGAACAGCATCGTCCGATCGTTGTCGCGCGCGGCCCACTTGAGCAGCGTTCGGACGTCCTTCTGGACGATCCCTTCGAAGACCGTCCGCCCGTTCACGACCACCGTCACCGGCGCGACTCAGATCGAACTGATCCGGCGACAGCAGCAGCGTGAACGCGCCCACGCCCGTGCGTCGTCGCCTCCACCCGGTTGCCGCGTACGAACGAGATCGACGCGCCCCGACTCGCGCTGCGGCGGAAACATCGCGTCCGCTTCGCCGGGCAGCACGGTCGGCGCGTACCTGCCGGTCAGCCTGACCGACTCGCTGCCGCGCGTCGACGGTCAGCAGGAGCGGCCGTCCCGGCGGATAGCCCGCGCAGCACTTCCGCCACATCGGTGCCCGGCGCGACCGGCTGATTGTTGATCGTGACGACGACATCACCGCTCCGCAGGCCGATCTGCTCGCGCGTTCGATCCCTTCGACCACGCGATTGATCCGCGTGCCGCTGCCGCGAATGCCGAAGTCGGCGACCGGAGCGCGTCGACATCCGGTTCACGTCGGGCAGCGCCGGATCGTCCGGCCGCTCTGGCGGCGAGCCGATCGATGACGAGCCAGTGCGCGCGGCTCGGCAAGTCTGGCGGTCCGCTTTCCCAGGTCAGCGTGTCGGGCAGCGGCTGCCGCGGATGCTCGGCCACGAACGCTTCGAACGGGTCCTTGACGTCCGGCCACCACGACGTGTCGTGCCCCGCGTTCGGCTGCGGCCGGTACACGAGATCGACGCCGCCGTTCTTCAGCTGCTCGACATACGGATCGACGACGCTCGTCGGATACAGCGGATCGCGGCCGCCGTTGACGACGAACAGCGGCTTGTTCACGCAGGTTGTTCGGAAAGAGATCGCCGTCGGCCTCGGACATCTCGTTCCTGAGGACCATGATGAAACCGTTGAGCGGCAGGAAGCTCGCGAACGGCGTCGTGTCCCGCATGCGCGATGTAGTACACGCCGGTGCCGCCGTCGGAGACGCCGGACAGCACGACGCGGTTCTCGTCGACGTTGTAGGTCCGCTTCACCAGATCGAGGATCGCGTGCAGGTTCGTCCACCTGGCGGCCGCTCCACCACGGCGCGTCTCGCCAGGCGTACGGCATGACGTAGATCTGCTCGGCGCCTGCCAGCCGGCCGCGCCGATCCGGCGTCGCGAGGCGTGTTGTCTTCGATGCGACCGACGCCGCCGTGCAGCTGCACGCGTACCTGGTACTTGCGCGCCGGGTCGTAGGTGTCCGGCACGTCCAGCGTGTAGAAGTACTCGCCGCCGTCGCTGCGATAGCTGCGCCTGCACGACGCCGCGCGGCACGTCGCGCGAGTAGGCTGCGGCCCTGCCTGAGACGCCTGAACGCCTCGTCGAATCCGACACCGCTCGCGACGATCTGATCGGCGGCGGCAGCCGCCTCCTGCGGCGGTGCGCGCCTGCGAAGAAGGCCGCAAATGCGGCGTCGACGCCGGCCGGCGCCGGCGCCTGGCCGGCGCCGACACCGCCACCGCGCCACAGCAACGCGAGCGACGACGCCAGCGACGCGGCGCCATCGAGCCTACCGTCGGCGCTGCCGCGGCGACGTCCGGCTGGCCGAACTTCGCGGCGTCAATCGGGACATTCAGCTTCACGTCGCTGAACTCGAAGTTGTCCCGGCCGTCGAGCCACGCGAACGTCCAGTGGAACGGAAACTTGATGCCGCCGACGTCGCGGTAGTCGGAGTAGTCCACCTGCGTCGGCACGCGGCCGATCGGCGAGCGGCCATGGCGCACCATGCGCACCAGCAGGCCGGAGGTGTCATCGAAGTACAGCGT
The DNA here is from genome assembly GCA_963697745.1 of uncultured Acidobacteriota bacterium. Taxonomy (GTDB): domain Bacteria; phylum Acidobacteriota; class Vicinamibacteria; order Vicinamibacterales; family CAVVIG01; genus CAVVIG01. The sequence goes on from CAVOPD010000015.1 coordinate 72,507, forward strand.
CGCGAGCGTGCCGTTCGGGCCGTTCCCTGCACGCACCGTCACGTCCTTGTCGTCGATGGTCGTCGGCAGACCGACGCGCAAGATCGGTGAGCGCCTGCTTGATCTGCGCGGGAAAGGACGAGCTGCGCGTCCAGCCGCGCGCCGTCGCGCTCGCTGCCGCCCAGCTCGTACTTCGGCACCACCGCGAGCGGCGTCGCGATCCAGCCGGTTCGTCCGTCGTAGGTCCGACGCTGACGCCGCGGTCCGGGTACTCGGGAAAGCTGATGTGCGTCGCGCGCTTGTCCGGCGCCTGCGCCGACGATCTCGACGACGCCGCCGCCACCGAACCCGCGATAGCCGACGCTCTTCCCGGTGGCGACGAAGCTGGTGATCGCCGCGACCGTCTGCGGCGCCGCCGATCGCCTGCAGGTACTTGTTCAGCACCTGATCGACGGACGGCACACCCGGCGCCGGCGTCAGCACGTCGTCGGACTCGAGCGGTCGGCTCGCCGTACACCGTGTCGAGCGTCGGCGTGATCACCGGACGATCGCGGCCGCGATGGCAGGTCCAGCAGGTCACCACCTGCCGGCCGCCGAAGTTGTCGCGGTTGATGGCGGTCACCATCTGCACCATGCGGCGCGCGGTTCGCTTTCTCGGCGTGTCGAGCGCCCAGTCGACGTGGTCGGTGCCGGCCGACGGATGACAGCCGACGCAGTCGGAGCCGACCGCGGCCGACATGATGCCCATCGTCAGCATGAAGTCGTCGACGCCGATGCCCTTGAGCGCCTGGACGTTCTTGAACACGTCGTCCACCATCGGCGGCTTGTCGGTGCGCCGCGGCCTGGCCGCGCCTGCGCCAGCGCGTGCTGCCCGACGCCCGATCAGCGCTCGCCAGCACGATGGCGGCGGCGGCGACGAATCATCTGCCTCGATCCGATCCTCATCGCGGTACCCCTGCTATCTGCGATCGTCGCGGCTTCGCGTTCCTGTCGGGACGCAGTTCTGGCGGAACTCGTCCAGCCGGCGGCGGAGCTTCTGGTAGAACTCGGCGTTTTCGCCCGGATACCAGTAGCTGCGGTGACAGTTCTCACACGCCTGGTCGAGATTCTCACCGGCGTCCCACAGCCCGTCGACGTCCTTCTTCTTGACGATCTCCATCACCGCGAGCGCGACGTTGCGCAGCGTCTCGATGCGCGCGTTCCACTCCACCGGGTCGCGTTCCACCTTGGCCGTGATCTCAGCCGGCGAGAGTTCCACCGCGCTCGGTTCGGTCTCCCGGGCAGCAGCGCGGCCGGCGCGAACGGACGAGGCACCTTGAGCAGGTAGGCGCCTTCGGCGAGCGAGACGGCACCGATCTGGATCTTCTCCCAGTCCTCGTCGGTTCGTGGCACCGTATCCACGGTCCCCTTCTTCGTGATCACGGTGCCGACCGCGTTGAAGATGTTGTCGGACACCGGATCGATCATGTACCGCATCAGCTCCTTGACGGAGACGACCGGCTTCATGTCGCCCCAGAGCACCGGCGCGATCACAGGAGCCGGTGACACGGCTGGCGGAGATGCCGATTGCGGTGTCGACGAGGAGCAGGCCGGCAACACGAGCGCATAGAGGACGAGTCCTGCGCACATCGGCCGCGAGGTCACTCGTCTGGACAGGGTGAGGGTCATTCGCATGTGGTTGTTCGAACAGCATGCCAGAGAATACGTGGCATCAGGGGTACCCTTGACGGCGTGGCGTCCCGTGTCTGCCCGGTCGCGTCGCCGTCTGACCGCCGGCGAGCGGTCGCCGTCTGACCGCCGGGGGCTGAGCGGTCGCCGTCTGCCCTGCTCCCACCGCAAGGCCGGCGAGCGCGACGCCGCCCTTCAGGAACCCCCTTCGAGTGCGTTGCTTCGGCTCCACGGGTTCTCTCCTTCGCGCGTGACGCAGTTGAGCGGACTCAGTCATCGACGACGCTCGAACACGCCGTTGCCAATCCGACGTCCAGGAACTGCGACATGCTACACCGACGGACGGGACTCGGATGAACATTCGGGTTGCCTGCGCGATCGCGCCATGCGGAACCGGCGGTCTCACGACTGTGGCCCGCACACCTCGCGATCGGCCCGACGGCAGACCCGCAGGTCGCCGACGCGTTGAACGCTGGTCGGCGGATAGGATACAACTCGCCGCGGCAGGGAGAACTCATGCGAAGTCAACTGAATGCCGTCGTCGCCGCGCTGGCGGTGGCAACGCTGTGGGGCCCTCGGCTTCCAGCGCAACAGCCGACCGGCGCTGCGACCGTCCGGCTGTACGAGGGCGCCAGGCTCATTACCGGCGGCGATGGCGCGCCTGTCGAGGACTCGGCGTTCCTCGTCGAGAACGGACGGTTTTCTCGCGTCGGCCGTCGTGGTGAGGTCCCGGTACCAGCCGGTGCGCAGCGCGTGAACCTCGCCGGCAAGACCGTCATTCCCGGGCTCATCGACGGTCACTCGCACATCGGCTACATGCGCCATCTGACGAGCGGCGCCGCCAACTACACGCGCGAGAACATTCTCGACCATATGTACCGCTTCGCGTACTTCGGTGTGGTCGCCAGCCAGGCGATGGGTTCGGATTTCGGTGAACTGCCCTTCCAGTTGCGCGCGGAGATCCTGGCTGGAAAGTACCCGGACGCGGCGCGCTTCCTGACGGCCGGCCGCGGCCTCGCGCCGCTCAGCGAGATCAGCCCCGACAACATGCGCCAGTCGGCCTATCCGGTGACGACGCCCGAAGGTGCGCGCGCCTCAGTGCAGGAACTGGCGGCGCGCAAGGTGTCGATCGTCAAGACCTGGGTGGACGACCGCGGCGGCGCCGTAAAGCCGCTCGCGCCGGAACTCTACACGGCCATCATCGACGAGGCCCACAAGAACGGGATGCGCGTGGCCGTGCACGCCACCGATCTGAAAGTTGCCAAAGATCTGCTGCATGCGCGAATCGACATTTTCGCGCACATGCTGAGCGACGTGGACGACGAAGTGGTTGCCCTCTTCGCTCAGCATCCGGACACGGCCGTGCTGTCGGCGCTCGGTGGCCCGCACCGTGCCGTTTACGCGCCCTGGCTCAGTCCGGTGCATCCACTGATCGCGCAGACCGTGCTGCCCGAGCAGATCTCCAGGCTGCAGGGTCGCTTCCCACTTCGCGACGCTGCCGAGCGGGCGCGGGCGCAGGAGGCCTGGGATCGCCTGGCGCGCGGAGTGAAGCGACTCAGTGAGGCCGGCGTCAGGATTGGCGTCGGCACCGACGGCGGCGGCCAGCAGGGCGATCAGTTTCTTGGCTGGACGATGCACGCGGAGCTGGAGAACCTGGTGATGGCCGGCATCTCTCCGGCGAAGGTACTGGTGGCGGCGACGCGTGTCACCGCGGAGATTCTCGGCCAGAACGATCTGGGCATGATTGCGCCGGGCCGGAGCGCCGACTTCGTCGTGCTCGATGCGAATCCGCTCGACGACATCACCAACACGCGTCGCATCTCGAAGGTCTTCCTGCGTGGACGGGAGATCGACCGCGACGCTCTGCGTGATCGCTTGATGAACGGCCCGCCGTAGCGATGGTCACTCCTCGCGCCGGTGCAGATCGATGCATTTCCAACGATCCGAGCACAGCCGCGTGGCGGCGATTGACAAAGACGGTGGCGAGGCGTAGCCTGCACGCAGATCCGTTGAACGTCGCCCGACGTGGGGCCGGACGGATCTCATCACCGCGATGGCCCCCGAACTCGCTTTCAGCAGAAGGGAGGTGCCGCATGAACGATGGTCCGGAGGGTGGTCCACCGAACCACCAACGCCCGCGGGGTGTGACCGTCGTGAACTGACCCGACGGCTTCTGTCCCACTGGTGACCAGCTCTCACGCTCGCCCGCCCCTGCCTCTTGGCAACGTGTCGCCGGGGCGACCAATTGCGGTCCGAGTGTAAAACGCAGTCTCAGTGGCAGAACGCCAGCACGACCGGTTCAGCGCACCCGGCACAATACGCGGGCAGATCAAGAAACCCGTCTGCGCACAACACGCGCACGAACAAGGGCATCGCTCCCCGGAGCGGTGCCCTTTTCGTTTCGCTGCGGCGCTCAGAACCCTTCGCGCTTCTCCAGGTTCGCCTCGATCTCCTTGCGGTCTCGCCACACCGGGTGCAGCGTCTTCTGCGACCATCAGCGGAATCTGGTCCGAGAGATGCGGTGAGCCGGTCTGGCTCGAGTTGCCGTAGCCGAGCGTGCAGCGCGCCTGCTGCGTCTTGCCGAACTCGATCGCGCAGACGATCGTCTCGCCGTTGGCCGCGTAGTACCTGTTCCCGACCTTGCGCGTGTAGGCGATCGTTCTGAACAGACCCGAGTCGCCGGCGCCGCCGTTGCCCGGCATGTCCGCGTCGCCGCTGGCGAGGCGGTAGACGTCGCCCCACTTCACGTCGAGCGATCCGTAGAGTCTTCTGCACCTCCTCGGCCGACCGCCGCCAGCGTCGCCAACGCCGCCGCTGGATCGTTCAGCCCGTAGGCCGAGTCGAGCGGGTGATCGAAGTCGAACTTCACGCGCATCTTCGACGCCACGCCGCCCGGACCGGCGAAGTACTTGTCGGCAAACATCTGGAACAGCACCGCCGCCGCGGCTGTCCGCCTCGGTCAGGTGGTCCCACTTCTCGAGGCACGCGCGCCGCCTCGCGTCTTGCCGTCCGCGGCCTTCAGCAGATCCGGGAGCACCTTGTCGGCCAGTTCCATGCGGGTCGAGTGCTTCTTGGCGATCAGCTGGTCGTAGCTGATCTTCGGGATCCTCGGTGATCATCCGCATCGAACGCAGGACGCGCATCTGCGGCTGCGCCAGGCCCGTCGGTGCGACGTACGAGCGCGTACTTCGTGCGATCGAGCGGCGGCACGGTGACGTCCCAGGGCGGCTCGTTGGTGTTGTGGTTCCAGCCGGCCGGCGGATCGATCGACTTCGGCAGCTCGTCGAACGTCAGGTAGTCGGACCACATCGTCTCCGAGGTATCGCCCGGCACGATCTTGTTCCAGTAGTCGTAGTCGTGCCCCTTGCGCTTCGGGACGAGGCCGTCGAACACGAACATGATGTGGCCCTGATCGTCGGCGTAGTTGGCGTGCCACATCGGCACCGACATCACCCGCAGGGCGTCCTTGAACTGTTCGAGCGTCGGTGGCTTCACCCATCTTGAACCACTGCTCGAGCATCCGCGGCCGATCGATGCCGGCGACGCGCATCGCCAGCGTGAGGCCGCCCTCGTCGTACACGACCGGGCCGTGCATGCTCCGGCGGATCTCCACCGTCTCCTGCGTTCATCGAGCCGTCAGGCTGCTTGATCTTGATCGTCTTGCTCGCCTTCTCGAAGGTGCGCAGCTGACCGTCGTAGAGGTACTGACCGTCCTTGACCGTCAGCTTGAAGAAATCGACGGTGTCGATGGTGTTGACCGTGCGGCCCCACCCGGCGTGCTCGTTGAAGCCCGACGACCGGCACCGGGAAGCCGATCTGCGGCGTGCCGTACAGGTTGTAGTTGGGTCCGACCAGGTGCATCTCCATGTAGCGGTAGAACGTGTTGCCCCAGGCCAGGTGCGGGTTGATGAGCAGCATCGCGTTGCCGCTCGCGGAGTGCGGCGGCCCGATCGTCCAGGTGTTCGACCCGGCGGCGAACTCCGGATGCTTCATCCTCGCTGAGCCAGCGCCGCCACCGTCGACGGTGCCGCCGCGCGCTTGAACGCGCGTTCACCTCGCGCCGCATGCGGTCGCAGCGAGGCCATGTAGCCGTAGTGCACGGCGCGCATCGGATGGCCGACGACGTCCACGCCGGTCACCGGCAGGACGATCCTGTTCTCCTGCGCGACCGCCTCGGGATGCGCCTTCGCGTAGTCGTTCATGCCCCGCGCGAACGCGTCCAGTACGTGCGGAACGTCGGGTCCTGCGCGTCGTACCACGCCTGCGCCCGCTCAGGCACGCCGTTCAGCTGCACCCATCGATCGAGTTCGACGTGCGACGGTCCCCAGTATTCGGCGGCGCGGCCGCGCGACTCTCCGTACAGACTGGAGCAGCAGGTTGGCCTGGGCCTGCATCTGCGCCCAGCCCTGGCCGTAGAACATGCTCTCGCGGTCGGCGGCGAAGATATGGGGCACGCCGTAGCGATCCCAGAGGATCTCGGCCTTGCCGGCCGCCATGGACGCGCCGGCATCGTGGTTGCCTGCCAGGACGAGGAGCGCCACACCGAACATCGTGAATGATCGACTCATATGTCTCCTGCTCCGAAACAGGCGTAATGTATCACTCACCAACGCACCCGGAGTGGCGACTTCGCGAATGTGACCACGCTGCGAGGAACGATATGAAGGCCGCTTGCCTGCTGACGACCGTCCTGACCATCTGGCCCGTGATGGGACTCGCCCAGACAACCGACGAACTCGTCCATGACGGCCGGAACCCCGACAACGTGACGACCGCAAGCATGGGCTACGACCGCAGGAATTTCAGCCCCCTTTCGCAGATCACGAAGGCGAACGTCAAGCGCCTGGTGCCGGTGTGGAGCACGAGCCTGATGAACGACGCGGGCGAACTGGGCGCGCCGACGATCTACAACGGCGTCATGTACGTCGTGAACGGCAAGTGGACCTTTGCCATCGACGTGGAGACCGGCCGGCAGATCTGGCGGACCGCTGTGGACGTCGATCCCGGTGTGCAGCGCGTGGCGATCTTTGGTGCGATCAACCGGGGCGCGCCGGCCATCTACAACGGGAAGCTCTTTCGCGTCACGATCGACAACCATCTGATCGCACTCGACATGAAGACCGGCAAGCCGATCTGGAACCAGGTGTTCGCCGACTGGCACGAAGGCTACACCGCCACCGGTGCACCGATCGTGGCCAACGGCGTCGTGATCTCCGGCATGGCCGGCGGCGAGTTCACGACGCGCGGCTTCCTCGATGGCTGGGATCCGGACACGGGCACGAAGCTGTGGAGGCGCTACACGATCCCGGCGCCTGGTGAGCCCGGCTCCGAGACGTGGCCGCAGAACAGCGACGCGTGGAAGCAGGGCGGCGGAGCCACCTGGCGCTCCGGCTCGTACGATCCACAACTCGATCTCGTCTACTGGGGCACGGGCAACGCGGAGCCGTACGATCCGGCGCCCCGCGGCGCGCTGGACAGCCTCTACACCTCGAGCGTCATTGCGATTCACCCCAGGACCGGCGAACTCGCCTGCCATTTCCAGTACACGCCGAACGACGTCTATGACGTCGATGGCATCGACGAACACGTTCTTGCCGACATTCGCATCGCTGGCGAACTGCGGAAGGTCATGATCCAGGCCAACAAGAACGGCTTTCTCTACGTGCTCGATCGCACCAACTGCTCGCTGATTGCCGCACATCCGTACACGACCGTGAACTGGGCCACGCATGTCGACCTGACAACCGGCCGGCCAGTGCTCACCGATCTGTACAAACGGTTCCTGGCGGGGGAAGAAGTCGCCATCTACCCGCAGCGCGGGACCAACGCCGTGCCGATCGCCTTCAATCCGAACACGGGACTCGTCTACATCAGCGCCTGGGACATGCCGCGCATCCAGAAAATTGCGCCCCCCAAGCCGCAGGTCTCCGGCACGAACTCCACCGGTGTGCTCGGCAGGTCGCCGACGTTCAAACCCGGTGACGTGGTGGGCCACTTCGTGGCGATGGATCCGCTGAGCGGCGAGAAGAAATGGGATATCCCGCTGACCGACATGCCGAGCTCGGCCGGTACGCTCGTGACGGCCGGCGGCATTGTGTTCACCGGCAAGCTGACCGGCGAGTTCATCGCTCTTGACGAGACGACCGGCCAGACGTTGTGGCAGTTCAAGACAGGGTCGAGCGTCAATGCCACCGCGATCACGTACACACACAATGGCCGACAGTACGTGACCGTGGCGTCCGGCCTCGGCGGTGGCCTGGCCAGGCGCTTCGCCGCGGACAAGGTCCCGACCGGAGGGGCGATCTGGACGTTCGCGCTGATGCCTGATTGACGATCCCGTACGTGGCCCCGACCTTTACGACATATGCCGAAACCGAGAGTCTCCGCCGCGGGCGGACTGGCCGCCCTCACCTACACGTGGAAGAAAGGACGCGACGCCGGAGGCGCCTGGAAGCTGTACAAGCGGATGCGCTCGAAGAATGCCTGCAAGACCTGCGCATATGGAATGGGTGGGCAGCGCGGCGGGATGGTCAACGAGCAGGGCGCGTTTCCCGAAGTCTGCAAGAAGTCGCTCCAGGCGCAGGCCGGCGACATGCAGGCGGCCCTGACCGAAGCGTTCTTCCAGAACCATCCGATCAGCGAACTCGAGAGCTGGTCGTCGCTGCAACTCGAAGCGGCGGGACGTCTGGCCTTCCCAATCGAATGGCGCGAGGGTGACACGCACTTTCGTGCTGTCGGCTGGGACGCCGCGCACGACGCGGTCGCGGCCGCGCTGCGGGACGCCGCTCCGGAACAGACGTTCTTCTACAGTTCGGGCCGCTCCTCCAACGAAGCGGCGTTCCTGATGCAGCTGTTCGCGCGCGCATACGGCACCGCGAACATCCACAACTGCTCGTACTACTGCCACCAGGCGTCCGGGGTCGCACTGGGACGCATGTTCGGCACGGGAACATCCACACTGGTGCTCGACGACCTGGACAAGGCGGACCTCGCCGTCGTCGCCGGTGCGAACCCGGCGTCGAATCACCCGCGACTGATCGGCAAGCTGGTCGACATCCGCGCGCGCGGCGGTCTGGTGATCGTCATCAACCCGGTACGCGAACTTGGCCTCTGCCGGTTCAGGATTCCGTCGCGGCCCGGGTCGCTCCTCTTCGGGTCCGAGGTGTCCGACATCTATCTTCAACCGCACGTGGGAGCGGACATCGCCTGCTTCAAGGCGCTGCTCAAGGGGCTCGTCGAACGCGATGCCGTCGATCGCGCGTATGTGGCCGCGCACGTCGACGGGTGGGCCGAGGTGGAGGCGGACGTTCGCGCCACCGACTGGACGACACTCCTCGATGCATGCGGCCTCGCCCGTGTCGATGTGGACCGCGCGGTGGCCGGACTGGCGACAGCGCGTCGCGGTGTGATGCTCTGGGCCATGGGGCTCACCCACCACGAACACGGCGTGCAGAACGTCGTGGCGCTCGCCAATCTCGCGCTCGCACGCGGTTGGGTCGGGCGTGAAGGATGCGGGCTGCTTCCGATACGCGGGCACAGCAACGTGCAGGGCGTCGGGTCGGTCGGCTTCTCTCCCGCATTGAAAGAAGCGTTCGCGACAAAGCTGGCGGATGCGTATGGCATCGGAGCGCCTCAGACACCAGGTCTCGACACCTATCGCTGCATGGAAGCCGCACATCATGGTCGGATGCGCGTTGCCGTCCAGTTGGGCGGAAATCTCTTTGGTTCGAATCCGGACCGCTCCTGGGCGGCACAGTCGCTCCAGGCGATCGAGACGACCTTCTCGATTTCAACAAAGTTGAACGAAGGCCACATCCACGGCCGCGGCCGCCACCACATCATCGTTCCCGTGCTGGCCCGTGACGAGGAACGGCAGCCGACCACGCAGGAAAGCATGTTCAACTACGTGCGTCAGTCCGACGGCGGCGAGGAGCCGCCGAGCCCGTCACTGAAGAGCGAGGTCGAGGTGATCTGCGCGATTGCGACCCGAGTGCTGGGTCGACGGCCTCTGCTGCCCGAAGGCGGGCGGCGCGTTGACCCTGCCGTGGCTGCCATGTTCGCGTCGCTGGGCGACCATGATGCGCTGCGCCAGGCGATGGCCGCGGTCGTCCCCGGCTACGACGCGATGGCCACAATTGGCGAGACGAAACACGAGTTCCAGATCGCCGGTCGGACCTTCCACACCCCGACGTTCCACACTGCCACCGGGCGCGCGCACGCGGCGGTGACGCCGCTCCCGGCCTTTCGGCCCGAAGCAGGCCAGTTCAGGCTGATGACCCTGCGCAGTGAGGGGCAGTTCAACACGGTCGTGTACGAGCAGGAGGACCTCTATCGCGGTACCAGCCGCCGCGATGTGGTCATGATGGCCGCGCCGGATGGCCAGCGGCTCGGACTCGGTGAAGGCGACCCGGTGGATGTGGTCACCGAAGTGGGGCGAATGCGTGTGGCTGCAGCGTTCATCGACATTCCACCCGGCAACCTGGCGATGTACTACCCGGAGGCGAACGCGCTCGTGCCGCGCCGGATCGATCCCGAATCGGGAACGCCGGCGTTCAAGAGCGTGCTGGCACACCTCGAGCAGGTGCGCGGTGGATCCTGAGAACGCGTCCGACAACCACGGTTCAGCCTACCGGCTGAAAGCTCGCGACCGCCGATGCCTCGTCGTCGAAGTTGTCGAACACCGTCACGAGCTTGGTGATCGTCAGCAGATCCTTCAGCCGCCTGGTGACGCGCATCAGCTTCAGTACGCCGCCGGATCTCTTGGTGGTCGCGTACGCCTGCACGAGTTCCCCGAGGCCGGAACTGTCCATGTACGGCACGTTGCCGAGGTCCACGACGATCTGCATGACGCCCTGCTGGATCAGGCTGCGGACCTTGTCTTTCAGCGACGCGTCGCCGTTTTCCGCGACGAGGTTCCCCGTCACTTCGACGATCGCGATGTCGCCAACCATTCGCTGTTCGATGTGCATGCGTGCAGACTAGCACTTTGCAGTCGAAAGCGACGCCGTAAACTCGGGAGACACGTATGAGTGCAGGAATTGAACACCGGACGGGAGAACGGGCCTCTGTCGCGCAGCGTCCCAGGATGCACATCCTCGCTGGGCGAGCTGTCATGCTGGCAATCCTGATCGCCGCGCCTGCCGCCGCCTTCAGCCAGGGCCGGTGTATTCGCGCCTATGGGACCCCTGCCTGCAACACAGACCCGGTTGCCCCGCCGTTCGAGTCCACAGGCTGGCGGACGACGGCACTCGACCGGATCACGTTCCGGGTCGCCGATCCTCAGAAGGAGGCGGCCTTCTATGCGGCCCTGATGGGCTGGACGATCCGAACCGACGACGGCAAACAGGTCGTGATGGACCTTGGCGACTGGGGTACCGTCATCTTCCGCGCCGCCACCGCCGATTCCTTCGCGCCTGGGGCCGACCCGGGATCTGCTCCCGTCCGCGCCGTCGTGGAGGGGTTCGGTTTCGCCATCGCGCCATGGGACGCCAAATCCATTGACGCCGAACTCCGGAAGCGCGGGCTCAATCCGGTCGCCGACAACAATGGCCAGGGCTTCGAGAGCTTTCACGTGAAGGATCCCGACGGATTCGATCTCCAGCTCACCAACGGCCAGGGACACCCGACGGCGCGTCGCACGCCGGCGAAAGCTGTCCGCGGACCCGCGGCTCCCTTCGACGCGACCGGCTGGAAGACCGTGTGGCTCGACCACTTCTCGTTCAACGCGGCCAACTACAAGGCGAGCGCCGCGTTCTACGCCGCACTTCTCGGATGGCAGCCTACGTACGACGAGGGCAGCCAGAACGAGCTGATGATCGCCGATGTCGGCGACATCATCATTCGCGGCGGCAATCCGCTCGACCCTGCATTCGCTACGACCGCCAGCCGCCCCCGTGCCCGAATCGATCACATCTCATACGGCATCGCGCCGTGGGACACGGACCGGGTGAAGGCAGAACTCGAGCGGCGCGGGCTCAAACCGACCATTGACACGTCTGATGGCAACGAAATTCACGTGGCCCAATTCAAGAGCTACCACGTGTTCACACCGAACGGCTACAACCTGCAGATCAGCTACAACACGCACGACACGCGTCTGAACCTGGCGATCTCGGTCAACCCGAGACGTCCGGGCATTCGATAACTGACACCCTCCACCGCGGACAGCGCCAGGGCACCCTTGAATCTTTCGTTGCAACGGAAGTCCGTGTTCTCAGCGTCCTCCGTGGTGGCGAGTTCGTGGTTCGAAATCAGCCCTAGATTTCACCCTTCCTGGCGAACGCCGCGATGTGCTCGCCAGCCCGAAACGCCAGGGCTGAAATGGTTTCGGTGGGCTGTCCCCGCGACGAGGTCACCATGCTGCTGCCGTCGCAGATGAACAGATTTCGCACGTCATGAGTGCGGTTGTATTTGTCCACGACCGAGGTCCGCGCGTCGTTGCCCATGCGGCACGTGCCCAGCAGGTGCACCGACATGGTCTGCGGCTGAACCACCTCGGGCCAGGCCTTGAGGGCCCCAGCCGCCTCCGCAATCTCCATGGCCTTCGAGACCAGGAATGCTGAGCACTTCAAATCGTCGGGATGATCCTTGTAGGTGACCCGCATGCACGGCAGCCCCCACGCGTCCTTGAGCGCCGGGTCGATGGTGATGTTGTTGGTCTCGAGCGGCAGCGACGTGCTGTGCGCGCCGAAGAACATGCTGCGCGGGAACTGCTCGGCCAGGCTGCGCGCGAACCCTTCTCCCCACGTGGGTGACCCTGGCGGCAATCCGCCGAGCGCGAACGTGATCGGGAACTTGCCGAACCGCGCGTCGATCCCACCGCCCCCGTAGAACCCACGGCGTGGGTCCGTGTCGTAGAAGTCGTGCACCATGCGGGTGTTCTGAATACCCTTGAACTCGTTGAGTGGGTGCTCGAACTGCGCGTTGACTCCGGAATACGAGTTGAACATCAGGTACTTGCCGACCACGCCGCTCGAATTCGCCAGCCCGTTCGGGAATCGCGCCGACTCGGAGTTGAGCAGGAGCCGCGGGGTCTCGGCGCCGTTCGCGCACAGGATCACGGCCCTGGCGCGTTGCAGTTGCAGACGCCTGGCGCTGTCGAAGTAGGTGACGCCAGTGGCGCGGCCGTCACGTCCGGTCTCGACGCGGGCCACGTAGCTGCCGGGCCGGATCTCGCAGCGGCCGGTCGCCTCGGCCAGTGGCAGCATCGTGACCATCGACGTCGACTTCGATCGGTGCTCGCACATGAAGAACGTGCAGAAGCCGCAATGCTGGCATGCGGGTCGCCCCTGGTAGGTCTGCGAGTTGATCGCCATCTGGCATGGCTGCGGATGCAGCCCCAGCGCTCGAGCGCCGCGCTCCAGCAGCACGCCGGATGACTTCACGGGAAGTGACGGCATCGGATACGGGCGTGAACGCGGCGGATCGAAGGGACCGGGTTCACCGGACACGCCCAGCTCCCACTCGGCTTTCGTGTAGTACGGCTCGAGTTCCTCGTAGGTGATCGGCCAGTCGACGAGCCCCGTTCCCGGGACGCCACCGAGCACGCTCGCTTCATTGAAGTCGATCGGATGGAGCCGCCAGAAGTTGGCGGTGAAATGGGCGTTGCTTCCACCGACCAGTCGGCCGTAGATCAGGGGCAATCCCTTCTGCGCCTTATCCGCCGCCGTGGCCCGGAACGTCTGCGGCTGTGTTGCCGGGTTGTTGGCGTTGAGGCTCTGCATGAACGTGCCGAACTCGTCGTGGTCGAACTGCGCTTCCGTCAGTCGCGGACCCTGCTCCAGAACGACCACCGTGTGGCCGGCCGTGGACAGTTCCTTGGCGATGATGCCTCCCGCCGCCCCGGAACCGACGATGACGAAGTCCACCGTGTCGCTGGGGAGAAACCGAACACTCGGTCCAGACTGCTGCATCATCAGCTCCTCCGGTTCGCTTCCGCGTCGTAGTACCCGAAGGGCGGCTGGAATCTGGACTGATGCGCCAGTCCGAGCATCTGCCAGCCGATGTAATCGTGATTGCCGCCATAGGTCGGCAGCGCAAAGGTGCCGATCACGGTGTCGAACCGGGCCGCCTGAAAAAACGGAGTCTGCTCGATCTCGTGGAGCACTTCGTCCTGCTGTGCTGTCGTCAGCATGGCGAAACTGGTCGCGCCTTTCAGTGTGCGCGCCGCCCGCTGGTTCAATCCCTTGATGCCGTCAACGTACAGCTTCTTCTGCGAGGCGTTGAAGGTAGCCAGGGCGCGGTCGATGAAATAGACGACGCCAGCTTCGTGGGCGCCGGGCCGGCCGTCAGTGGCGGGCAGGATGCGTGAGGTCAACGCGTCGACGACCGTGGCATCCAGTGCCGATAGCACGGTGAGTTCGCGAGCCGCGGCGCCGGGCGCGTGAGGCTGTGCCGCCCACGCGAGTGCCTCCTGGACCTGACTCAGATCCGCCACGGCCCAGGCCGCGCCTGCAGACAGCGCCAGCTGGAGAAACGATCGCCGGTTATGGAATTCGCTCATGACGTGCCTCCTGCGCCTCGGGCCGCGGCCGGGACGACACGGAGGCCGCCACCGACATCAGATCATCAGCGGTTTTGGTGATGGCAGCATAGCGCAGGGCGAGCCTGAAACGGACCTCGATCCGCTCGGCCCTCACCTGCCGTCAACGGGTTCATCACCCGCCTCTTTCCTGTGAATTCGTAATTCCGCATTGCCTGTCTGACTTTTTATGTCCCGTTCTGCGAGTCATCGGCGCCCGCGGCGGGAATTCGGATACACTGCCGTCTCCATCCACGTAGAACGCCGACAGTGAAGGACCCTCGCTCATGAAGCGCGTCGTACTCGCAGGCGCTCTGGTCATTCTGTTCGCCGCGCTGGCATCGCCGGCTCTTCCCCGCCGGCTGCGCGTGCTCACCTACAACATTCACCACGGCGAAGGGATGGACGGCCAGTTCGACCTCGCGCGCCTCTCCGAACTCATGCTGCGCACCGAGCCGGATCTGATCGCATTACAGGAGGTCGATCGGCGCACCGATCGCGCCGGAGGCGTAGACCAGCTCGCCGAACTCGAACGGCTGACCGGGATGTACGGGGCGTTCGGGAAAGCGATGGACTTCCAGCGTGGAGCGTACGGCGTGGCCGTGTTGTCGCGCCTTCCGGTGCTGCAGGTGCAGAACCGCGCCCTGCCAGGTGCACCCGACCGCGAACCACGCACCGGCCTGACCGTCGACGTCGACCTGGGCTCTGGCTCCCGGCTGCACTTCACGAGCACGCACCTCGATCAGGGCCGCGATCTGACCAGCCGGATTGAACAGGCGGGCTATCTCAATGCCGTGCTCGCGGCCGACGACTCCACGCCAGGCGTCCTGGCGGGAGACATGAACAGCCAGGCGGACACCGAGGTGATGAAGATCCTCACGGAGCGGTGGACGGACATGTTCGCTGCACCGGCGCCGCTGGCACCGCCGGACCGGCCGATGCGCCGCGTGGACTACGTTCTGGTGCGGCCGGCGCCGATGTGGCGCACCGTCGAATCGCAGATCATCGATGACCGCGTGGCTTCGGATCATCGACCGGTCCTCGTCGTCCTCGAGTGGACCGGTTCGAACGAGCGGCTCACCGCATCCGGGCCTCGCTGACCGCGGCGCTCAGTCCACGACCGCCTGATACACCAGACTGCGCGACAGCCCGTGGATCGGCCGCGTCACGCGCGTGTCCTGGTGTTGCACCATGCCGACGAAGGCGATGTCGTCCACCGGGTCGATCCAGAACCAGGATGCCCGAAGATCCCCCACCAGCTGAAGGTACCGGTCGGCACCGAATCCCCCGCCGCCGCCGCGTCGGTGACCACCTGGAAGTCCATCCCCCAGCCGGTTCCTGGCGGCATCGTCTTGAGGGCGTCGGGGTTGACGTGGTTCGTTCGCATCATCTCGACGGTGCGTGGCGCGAGCAGGCGCACGCCGTTGAGACTGGCCGCCCTGCAGCAGCATGTCGCAGAAGCGCGCGTAGTCCATCGCCGTCGAGAACAGCCCACCGCCGCCAGAGGGGCCGAGCGGCACGACGCGTCGGATCGCCGCGCCGCGAATCGGACGCCAGGGTCGCTCCCGCACCAGTGTGAATCTGCGCGAGACGGGAGAGCTTCTCCTTCGGCACGAAGAAGCCGGTGTCGCTGCATGCCGAGTGGCTCGAAGATGCGAGTCCGCAGGAAGTCGCCGAACGGTCTGTCCCGAGAATTTCTCGACCAGGTAGCCCTGAACGTCCACGCCGATGCTGTAGGACCAGCGGGTCCCCGGCTGCGCCAGCAGCGGCATCGTCGAGAGACTGTCGATCATCGTTCTGGAGCGGAGCGGCCGGGTTGAGCACCCGCGCGTCGATGATCATCTTGTCGACCGGGTTATTCGGGCTGAGCACGTAGCCAAGTCCGCCGGTGTGCGTCATCAACTCGCGCATCGTCATCGACCGCCGCGCGTCCTCCAGCTTCGGCGAGCCGTCGTCGTTCTTGCCGGTGTAGACCTTCAAGCGTGCGAACTCGGGAATGTAACGCGACACCGGGTCGTCGAGACGCCACTTCCCTTCCTCGTAGAGCATCATCATCGCCACGCCGGTGACCGGCTTGGTCATGGAGGCGATGCGGAAGATCGAGTCCTTCTGCAAAGGGTCGGGCTTCTGCGCGTCCAGCTTTCCGACGCTGCTGAAGTGCACCACCTTGCCGTGCCGCTCGAGCAGCGTGACGAGTCCCGCCACCTGCTGCTCGTCGACGAGGCGCTTCATCGCCGTGTCGATGCGCCGCAAGCGTTCGGAGGAGATGCCCACGGTCTCCGGCGATACCGCCGACGAGATCGCGAACATTCCCGGCGGTGCCGGCCGCGGCACCAGAGAGCCCCGTAGCCGTGGCCGCCGACCCCTGCGCTGCCGGTGTGCGCACGAGCGGCGCGGCAGTGAACAGCCCGATGAGTGCGACGGCAAACCCGATGCGGGTGCGGATCATTTCAGGGCTCCTCGGCGGCTGCGCCGTTGGTGATGGGTCGGCGCATCATGACAGACCGTAGGCGATAGGCGGTGGCCATTTTCTACGCTTCGTACGCGGTGTTGCCGCCCACGACCGTGCGCACGATCTTGATGTCCTTGATCTTCTCGGGATCGATCGTGTGCGGGTCCTCGGACAGCACGACGAAGTCGGCGAGCTTGCCCGGCGTGATGGTGCCCTTGATGCGCCTCTTCCTTCGACGCGTAGGCGCCGTGCAGCGTGTTGACCTTGATGGCCTCCTCGACGGTGATCTTCTGGTTCGCGCCCCAGACCTTGCCGTCCCAGCCCTTGCGGGTCACCATGCCCTGGATGCCCATCAGCGGCGCGAACGGGCCGGGGCTGAAGTCGGATCCGGCCGCGGCGTACACCCCGGCGTCGAGGAACGAGCGGTAGGCCATGCACCGCTTCATCAGGTCCTCGCCGTAGAACACGAACTTGTCCGAGTTGTAGTAGGCGTAGGTCGTGAACATCGCCGGAATCGCGTCGAGCGCCTTGATGCGCTGCACCAGGTTCGTCGGTGATGAGCGTGCAGTGGGTGATCTTCGGGCGCGCGTCCGCGCGCGGAAACAGCTTCTGCGCCCGTTCCACAGCGGTGAGGAACATGTCGATCGCGACGTCGCCGTTCGCGTGGCAGTTCACCTGGATGCCCGCACGATGCACCTTTTCGATCCAGGCGTTCAGTGTCGTCCTGCGTTTCGGTGACGTTGCCCTTGTAGCCGGACTTGTCACCCGGATACGGCTGGCTCAGCGCCATCGTCCGCTCGGAGAACGAGCCGTCAACGGTGTGCTCGGACGTTGCGCCGAACCTGATCCACTCGTCGCCGAAGCCGGTCTGGATGCCGCTGGCGATCATCGAGTCGAGCACCCGGCCGCTGGCTTCGTAGCTGACGCGGTGCAGCAGTTCGCCGCGCGCGCGCACCTCCTGGATGGCCGACAGGTCTGCCGCCTTCGTGGTGCACGCGTGGTGAGGCCGTAGCGGACGAACTGCTTCGAGATGTGCGCGATGCCGTCCTTGCTCCGCGCTGATCGATCTCCGCCGGGCGTGAATGTGTGTCGTTTGCCGACGTTGTTGAACACGCTCGCGGGCCGTGTCGGTGACCCGGCCGTTCAGTTCGCCCTTCTCGTCGCGATCGTAGGTGCCGCCTGCCGTGTTCTTGCGTCGCCTTGGTGACACCGGCCATCTCGAACGCCTTGCTGTTGTAGAAGGACGTGTGCCCGCCGCGATGCCTGACCACAACCGGGTGATCGAGCGACACTTCGTCGAGGTCGTGGACGTTCAGCTGGCACGCTTGTCCTTCACCTTGGTGTCGTCGAAGAAGTAGCCCTCGACCCAGGTGCCGGGCGGCGTCTGCCGCGCCTTGGCGCGCAGCTTCGTCGATGATGCTGTCGATGGTGACGAACTCCACCTCGAACGGATTGCCGACCAGCACCTCGTAGAGGAGCACGTCGCCGCCGGCGTGGTTGTGGCAGTCGGTGAAGCCGGGGACGACGGTCATCTGCTTCGCGTCGAAGGTGCGCGTGTCCTTGCCGGCGAGCCCCTTGATCTCGTCGTTGCGTGCCGACGGCGATGAACCGGCTGTTCTTCACGGCGAAGGCCTCGGCTCGCGGCATCCGCGGTCGACCGTGTAGACCTTCGCGTTGGTCACGACGAGGTCCGCGTTGCCGGCCTCGGCTCCGGCGGCCGCCGCCACGGTCGCTCAACCAGGGGCGGCCGAAGGCGCCAGCCGGCGATGGCCTGCCGTCAGCTCCCATGAATCCCCTGCGCGTGTGCCGCTCGCTCATCGTGTGTTCTCCTGCAGGCGTCACTGCCTGGTGCCGGGCGCATTAGACTGCCCCGCCGCGGTCGCGGTCAAGACGAAAGGATGCGTGGCGCGATGCAACACGGCGTCACTCTGTAGCGGCACAGTCGGTTGACACTCGTCTCCTCGCGCGTTAACTTCGCGAATTCATCATGGCTGACGTGCAGACCCGCTCCTCCGCTCACCGCCCAGGAAATTGTCGACCTCTCGAAGAAGCACACGCATCTTCGAATGGTCGGCGCAGGGACGCCGTCGACCCGATCCCGGTCAGCCACGCGAAGGGCTGCTACTTCTTTACGCCGGACGGGCGACGCTTCCTCGACTTCAACAGCCAGCTGATGGCGGTGAACATCGGCCATGGCGACGAGCGCGTCATCAACGGCGATGCACGAGCAGGCGAAGAAGCTGCAGTACGTCAACCCGATGCTCGCGAGCGAGCCGCGCGCCCGCCTCGGCGCCAAGCTCGCGGAGCTGGCTCCCGGCGACATCGACGTCTTCTTCTTCACCAACGGCGGCGCCGACGCCGTCGAGAACGCGGTCAAGCTGGCGCGCCTCTACACCGGCCGGCACAAGATCCTCGCGCGCTACCGCTCGTATCACGGCGCAACCGCGGCCGGCATGACGCTCACCGGCGACCCGCGCCGATGGGCGAACGAGCCGGGCATTCCCGGCGTCGTTCGCGTGCTCGACCCGTATCACGGCGTCCAGCGCGGGTGGGACGATGCGGCGACGTCGCTCGCGATGATCGAGGAGGTGATCCAGCTCGAAGGGTCGCACACCATCGCGGCGTTCATCCTCGAGTCGGTCACCGGCACCAACGGCATCCTCATTCCGCCGCCCGGCTACATGGAAGGCGTGCGCACGCTGTGCGACAAGTACGGCATCCTGATGATCGCCGACGAAGTGATGGCCGGCTTCGGCCGGACGGGCCGCTGGTTCGCCATCGACCACTGGAACGTCGTTCCCGATCTCATCACGATGGCCAAGGGGCTGACGAGCGCCTACCTGCCGCTCGGCGCTGTCGGGATGCGCCAGAAGATTGCGGATCACTTCAGGGACAAGGTGTTCTACGGCGGCCTGACCTACGGCAATCATCCGATCGGGCTGCGCGACAGCACTCGCCACCATCGCCGTGTATGAAGAGGACGACCTGATCGGCAATGCGCAGCGGATGGGCGACGGTGATGACCGGACTGATGCGCGAGATGATCGAGAAGCATCCCTGCGTCGGCGAAACCCGCAACATCGGCCTGTTCGGCATCGTCGAGCTCGTGAAGAGCCGGCAGACGATGGAGCCGCTCGCGCCATTCAACGGCACGTCGCCGGAAATGGCGGCGCTCGGACAGGAGCTGCGCGCCGACGGTCTCTACACGATCGTGCGATGGAACACGTTCTACACGAACCCGCCACTGTGCATCAACGAGGCGCAACTCCGGGAAGGCTTTGCGATCATCGATCGCGCGCTCACCGTTGTCGACCGGATGCTCACGTCGTGATGTAGCCGCGAACCTTCAGGTTCGCCCAAACCAGCCGGCACTCGTTCTCGCTCGCACCTGAGGATTAGCCCAGCCCGCCGCCAGCGAGGACGTCACAAGCCCAACGCGGCCCCGCAACTGCTGGTAAGCTCCCGTTCGCATGCAGATCCTGCGTTCCGTGAACCGCGTCCCTGGCGGAATGATGGTCGTCCCCTTGTTCCTCGGAATGGCGCTCAACACGTTCGCACCGAACCTGATGAAGATCGGGGGTTTCACCCAGGCACTCACCGGCGTGGGCTACCCGACGGTGCTCGGCATGTATCTGTTCACCGTCGGGACCAAGATGACCCTGCGGACAGCGCCGAAGATGATGCTGCGCGGATTCGGGATCATGCTCGCGAAGGTGGGGACCGCCACCGCATTCGCGCTCGCGGTGGACCGGGTCGTTCGGCGGACACGTTCTCGGCTTGAGCACGCTCGCGGTCATGGTGGCCATGAGCGACACCAACGGCGGGATGTTCCTCGCCCTCACCAGCGTCATGGGCGACAAAGACGACGTCGGCACCTACGTGCCGCAGAGTATCGAGACCGGGCCGTTCCTCACGATGCTGATCTTCGTCGGCGCCGGACTCGCCGTCATTCCCTGGCTCACGATGGTATCGGTGATTGCGCCGATCGTGGTCGGCGCCCTGCTCGGCAACCTCGACGATGACATCAGGCAGTTCTTTGGTTCGCACGAACCGATCATCGTGCCGTTCATGGCGTTCACGCTCGGGCAGACGATCGATCTCCGCTCCGTCGTTACCGCGGGGCTTCCGGGCGTCGTGCTCGGACTCACCGTCGTCAGCGTCACCGGGATCGTCTGTATCGGGATGGACCGGCTGCTTGGAGGGTCCGGCGTCGCCGGAGCAGCTGCGTCGAGCACGGCTGGCAATTCAGCCGCCGTGCCCCAGGCGGTAGCGCTTGCCGATCCCGCCTATGCCGCGGTCGCTGGCGCGGCCACCGTGCAGGTTGCAGCATCGGTCATCGTGACCGCGATCCTCACGCCCCTGCTGACATCGTGGTGGTTCCGTCGCCTTCGCCGACAGGCCGCACGCGAACAGGGCATCAGCTCCGGGGTCTGACTGTGGTGCGGATGGCCGTTACGAGCGGCCGGACTTCACGGCCGCGACCGGTGACTCGGCGAGCAGCGGGATGGTGGGATGATGCCGCTCGAAGTAGCGGAGTTCCCACTCGGTGGCGAACAGGATCACTCGCCTGTCCTGCCGGTCAACCGCCATGACGCTTCCGCCTCCGGGCGTCGGCAGCGGGCCCGCAGTGTCGCCAACCCATCGCGCCGCCGCGTACGCCGCTGGTTCGATCTGCGCCACCACCCCGTATTCGCTTTTGAGGCGGCTGGCGATCACGTCGTACTGCAGCGCACCGACCACGCCGATGAGCGGCTCGCGGCGACCGGCCGTGAGATAGAACACCTGCATCAGCCCTTCCTCTTCGAGCTGCTGCATCCCTTCGTCGAATTGCTTGTAGCGGGTGTCCTTCAGGCGCACGCGGCCGAAGTGTTCCGCGGGAAACCGCGGCACGCCGGGAAACTGCAGGGGGGCGCCCGAGTGGAGCGTGTCGCCGATGGCGAACTGTCCCGGATTGACGAGACCGATGATGTCGCCGGCGTAGGCGACCTCGATGGTTTCGCGGTCGCGCCCGAAGAAACGGTACGCGCGCGACGCCCTGAGCGTCTTGCCCAGCCGGCTGTTGGACAGGGTCATGTCCTTGGTGAAGCGACCCGAGCAGACGCGAACGAACGCAATCCGGTCGCGGTGACGCGGATCCATGTTCGCCTGGATCTTGAAGACGAATCCGGTGAAGCGATCGTCGGTCGGGTTGATGACGCCGGTATCGCAGATGTGCGCCTGCGGCGGCGGCGCGAAGTCCACCAGGGCCTGCAGGAACGGCTCGAGCCCGAAGTTGGTGAGCGCGCTGCCGAAGAACACCGGCGTCTGGCGACCGGCGCGATACTCGGTGAGGTCGAATGCCGTGCCGGCGTCACGGATCACGTCGAGCGACTCGCGGAACTGCGCGTAGAGGCTGTCGCCAATCATCTCCTTCGCTTCGGGATCGTCGAGCGACGACAGATCGACCGGCGCGCGATGCTGTCCCTGCGCCTCACGCTCGTAGCGCAGAAGCGTCTGGTTCCTCAGGTCGTACACGCCGCGGAAGCGTTCGGCGTCGCCGATCGGCCAGTTCACCGGGGCCGCGGCAATCCCCAGCGTGCGCTCGATGTCGTCGACGAGTTCCAGCGGGTCCTTCGCCGGCCGATCGAACTTGTTCACGAAGGTGAGAATCGGCAGTCGATGACGCCGGCAGACCTCGAACAGCTTGCGCGTCTGCGGCTCGACGCCGTTGGCGGCGTCGATCACCATCACGACGCCGTCGGCCGCGACGAGCGCCCGGTAGGTGTCCTCGCTGAAATCGTTGTGGCCCGGCGTGTCGATGAGCGACATGCGGCGGCCCTGCAGCTCGAACTCGAGCGCGGCGGAGGTGATGGAGATGCCGCGCTGCTGCTCCATTTCCATCCAGTCCGAGGTCGCGGCGCGCCGGCCCTGGCGTCCACGGACCGCACCGGCCAGTTCTATGGCGCCGGCGTACAGCAGCAGCTTCTCGGTCAGGGTCGTCTTGCCCGCGTCGGGGTGCGAGATGATGGCAAAGGTGCGGCGGCGCGCGACCTCTCTCTCGATTTCCGGCAGGGCCGCGAGTGAGGGGGTGTCGTGCGTGGGTTCTTCGGGGTACGGGTCTGAAGCGTGGCTCACACTCCTAACTGTACCCGGTGCCGAGGCTCATCGCACGTCCCGGCACGACAAGTCGCGTTCAGATCGCGAAGACAATCTGGGTACAACGACGCTCACGAAGAGGAGAAACGTAGGGGCGGGTCTTCAGACCCGCCCGCGTCGTCGGGTCTCAAGACCTTCTCAAGACCCGAGGCTACGACATGCCCGGGGCGTCGGGTCTCAAGACCGTTCTCAAGACCCGAGGCTACGACATGTCGAGGTGAGGGTCAGGGTGTCGAGGTGAGGGCGCTCTCGGCGCGGCACCAGTCGAGCGTGTCGCGCAGCCCATCTTCGAGGCCAACAGATGGCGTGTAGCCGAGCAGCCTCTGCGCCTTCGTGATGTCGGCCTGCGAGTCCGTCACGTCACCGGCGCGCGCCCTCGGCGAAGATCGGCTCGATCGTCGGTGCCCGACGATCCGGTTCATCGTCCGCAGCAGCTCGTTGAGCGAGATGCGGCCGCCCGTCGCCACGTTGATCACCTCGCCCGAGGCGTTCGGGCGCCTCGCACGCGCGCAGCACGCCGTCGACGACGTTCGCGACGTAGGTGAAGTCGCGCGTCTGCTCGCCGTCGCCGTAGATGATCGGCTGCCGTCCCTCGAGCAGCGCCGTCGAGAACAGCGAGATCACGCCCGAGTACGGCGAGCCCGGATCCTGCCGCGGCCCGAACACGTTGAAGTAGCGGATCGTCACGGTCTCGAGGCCGTACAGCGCGCGTGAACATCTGGCAGTACTGCTCGGCGACCAGCTTCTGCAGCGCGTAGGGCGACAGCGGCCGCGTCGGCATGTCCTCGCGCTTCGGCAGCGTCGGCGTGTCGCCGTAGGCCGACGACGATCCCGCGTAGACCAGGCGCTTCACGCCGGCGTCGCGCGCGGCGACCAGGATGTTCAGCGAGCCGTCGATGTTCGCGCGGTTCGAGGTGACCGGATCCTTGACCGAGCGCGGCACCGACGGAATCGCGGCCTGGTGCAGCACGTAATCGATGCCCTGCACCGCCCGCACGCACGCGTCCAGGTCGGCGAGGTCGCCTTCGATGAACTCGACGCCGGGGATGTGTTCGAGATTGCGGCGCTTGCCGGTGCTCAGGTTGTCGAGGACGCGGACCTGCGTGTCCGCGGCGCACGAGTTCTTCGCAGGTGCGATCCGATGAACCCGGCGCCGCCGGTAACGAGGTAGTGGCTCATGCCTTTCGCTCCTGCAAAGCCCGAGCCCGGCCGTTAGTTGGCCGGAAAGCCGGTGCGCGGGAGGTTCGGGCGTGATGCGCAGCGCGTTGGCGTAATAGATCTTCTTCAGCACCGCGTCGGGCAGGCCAATCCCGTAGAGCTTCCAGAAGGCGTGGTAGTCGCGGTAGTAGTCGAAGTATTCGTCGTTGGTTTCGAACACGCGCCAGTAATACGGATATTCGTCGGGCTGGTAGCTGTCCTTGCCGAAGATGATCCGGTCCTGGTACTTGACGAAGAAGTCGTGCGCGACCCGTGGCTGGCGGCCGATGTCGTAGAGCACCGCGCCGAGCTCGCCATAGAGGTTCGGGCTCTCGTCGAACATCTTGCCGAGCCGTCGCGAGGTCGTTGGCGTGCCAGCCCATGTGCGCCAGCACCCAGATCGTGTTCGGGTGCCGCGCGATCAGCCGATCGCGCTCCGCCATCAGCTCCTCGAAGCTGGGAAACCGCGAGCGATCCTGATAGCGCCGATCGGGATAGAGCGCCAGTTCCAGCCACCGCTCGTTGTTGTAGTCGAGCGGCTGGAAGAACTCCGCCGGATCCGCCGCGTGCATGAACACCGGGATCTTCAGGCGCGCCGCCGTCTCCCACACCGGATCGAGCTCCGGATCGTCGAGCTTCAGCCGCGTGCCGTCGGCCTTCTTGTTGGTCAGGCCGAAGCTCTTCATGATCTCGCCGACGCCGAGCGCGCCGGCCTTGATGTCGGCCTCGAGCTGCGCGGCGATCTTCTTGCCCGATCCGGGACCGACGTTGCGCAGGTCGAGCCCGGTGAACATCACCATCTTGCCCTTGTAGCGGCTCGCCGCGATGGCGTCCATCGCCGGCTTCAATCGCTCGCTCGGCGTGGCGTTGGCGTTGATCATGAGCCCGAGGTTCAGCGCTCGCCATCGCGTCGCCGACGCGTGTTCACGTCGTCGACCGTCATGGAGTGCGGCGGATGGTGGTGGAAGTCGATGACCGGGAACTTCGCCTTCGGCACCGGGTGCTGCGGGACGACCAGCGTCGATCGCGGCTGGTACTCGCGGATCTTCGGCTGCGGAAACTCGGGCTCGCGCCCTTCGGCCGGCCGCGGCCGAATCTGGCCCGGCGGCAGCTGCTGCGCGCCGACGATGCCCAGCGAGACGACGCCGAGGGTCAGGAGCAGCTGGAAGAGATTCGTTTCATATCAGAAAGTGTTCGCAGCAAGCCGGTAAGCCGAATTCTGTTCCCTCGCCGTCGCCGCGCTTGCGCGCCGCTGCGGCGGACGACGATCATTCCTCTAGCTTCGCCATTACTGGCGAGAGTCAAGCAACCTACCCGGAAGCTCCGGACGGGCCGTCCGGTCCGGCTTTCGCCGGGTGCTTCCCTATTTGGTCTTGCTCCGTGCGGGGTTTTGCCTGCCACCCGTGTTGCCACGGGCGCGGTGCGCTCTTACCGCACCTTTTCACCCTTACCCTCCGTCACGCTCGGTTGAATGCCTCAGGCTGGACGCGCCAGAAGGCAGGCGCGGCGCACCTGGGATGGAGTGGCCCGGTGTCACTCGTGAGCCGGGCCACTCCGCACTCAACCGACGCGACGAAGGCGGTATATTTTCTGTGCCACTTTCCTTCGGGTTGCCCCGACCGGGCGTTACCCGGCGCACTGCCCTGCGGAGTTCGGACTTTCCTCCCACCTTCGCGCCAGGCTTGCGCCTCGCGTTACGGCGGACGGCGATCGTCTGGCTTGCTGCGAACGCCTGATTGTACCACGTGCGCGCTCGGCTGCAGGCGGTCGCCCGGCGCAGAGTCGTTCAGACCTGGTCCGCGCCGCGAGTCTGACTCGACCGACTTGCGACGCCCGCGACGACTGCGGTCGTGCGACTTCCACGAGTCCATTCGCAACGCCCTACCCGTCAGTTTCCTGCGAGATCTGGTACTGCTCGAGCTTCTTGTACAGATTGCTGCGCGGCGTGTCGATCAGTTCGGCCGTCTTCGAGATGTTCCAGCCGTTCTCGCGCAGCTTGGTCACCAGAAACGCGCGCTCCGCGTTGTCCTTGAACTCGCGGAGCGTGCCCGCGCGCGGCATCGACCGCGGGCGATCGGACGCGTCGTTGCAGGACGCGACCCGCCGCCCGGACTGCGCACCGACACCGGGCAGATCGGCGAGGTCGATCGTGTCGCCGGGCGACATGATGATCAGCCGTTCGACCGTGTTGCGCAGTTCGCGGATGTTGCCCTTCCAGCGGTAGCGCTGCAGCGCGTCGAGCGCGGCCTGCGTGATCCGCCTCGGCCGCGCGTTGTTCTCGCGGCTGAAGTAGTCCATGTAGTGGCGGACGAGCAGCGGGATGTCCTCGGGACGCTCGCGCAGCGGCGGCACGTGAATCGGGATCACGGCCAGGCGGAAGTACAGGTCCTCGCGGAACGTGCCCTTCTCGATTTCCTCCTCGAGGTTCTTGTTGGTCGCCGCGATCACCCGGACGTCCACCTTGATGGTGCGCGCCGATCCGAGCCGCTCGACCTCGCCTTCCTGCAGCACGCGCAGCACCTTGGCCTGCGTCTTGGCGCTCATGTCGCCGACTTCGTCGAGGAAGATCGTGCCGCGATCGGCCTGCTCGAACTTGCCCACCTGCTTCTCGGTCGCGCCGGTGAACGACCCCTTCTCGTGACCGAACAGCTCCGACTCGATCAGCTCCTCGGGAATCGCCGCGCAGTTCACCTGCACGAACCGCTCGCGGCTGCGCAGGCTGTTGCGATGAATCGTGCGCGCGACCAGCTCCTTGCCGACGCCGCTCTCGCCCTGGATCAGCACCGTGGCGTTGGTCGGCGCCGCCCGGCCAACCGCGGCCATCACCTGCTTGAGCGCGCCGCTGTCGCCGATCATCTGGTGCCGGACTTCGACCGCGCGCTTGAGCGATCCGGTTCTCGTCGCGCAGCCGCCGCTGGTCCAGCGCGTTGCGCAGGCTGACCAGCACCCGCTCGCTGGCAAACGGCTTCTCGATGAAATCGAACGCGCCCTTCTTGGTCGCCTCGACGGCCGTGCTGATCGTGCCGTGGCCGGAGACGACGATGACCGGCAGCGCGTCGTTCATCGCCGCGCAGCCGATCGAGCACTTCGAGGCCGTCCATGCCGGGCATCTTCACGTCGAGCAGCACGAGGTCGGGCGCTTCGCGCTCGGCGAGCGCCAGCCCCTCCTGACCGGTCGCGGCCAGGATGCATTCGTAGCCTTCGTACTCGAGCGTCATCCGCAGCGAGTCGCGGATGGCCGCTTCGTCGTCGATCACCAGGATTCGTGATTTGGGCATGTCGAGGACGTCAGCGGTCGTCGATGCGGACGGTCTTCAGCTGGCGCTGTCCGGCGTCGGGTGCGTAGACGTAGAGGGTGAGCACGTCGCCCGGCCGGACGGCTGCCGACGATGCGGTTGTAGTCGGCGACCGAGAGGATCGGCTTGCGGTTGATCTCGAGCAGCACCGTGCCGCGCTGCACGTCGGCGTCGGAGGTGGCGCTCATCGGATCGACGCGCGTGATGAGCACACCGCGCGTGTCTTTCGGCAGGCGCAGCCGGTTGAACGCCGCGGCATCGAGGTCGCGCACGGTCAGGCCGAGCAGCGATGTCGCGGTCCGACAGCAGCGGGTTGGACGACGGCGCCGCCGATCGCGCCGGCGCGACGTCGCCTTCGCGCGGCGGCCGCTCGGACAGCTTCACCGCCGACCGTGAACTCGCGCCCGTCACGCAGCACGCGCAGCTGCACGGTCGCTCCCGGCGCACGCGACGAAATCTCGTGAATCAGCTCATCGTCGTTCGGCGACCGGCCTCGCCCGTCGAAGCCGACGATGACGTCGTAGGGGCGGATGCCGGCGCGCTCGGCCGGCGATCCTTCGGTCACGTCCTGCACGACCGCGCCCTGCTCGACACCGGGATGTGCAGCGACTGCTGCAGATCGATGTCGATGTCGCGCAGCGCCACGCCCATGTAGCCGCGCGACACGCGGCCGCGCGCGCGCAGCTGCGGCAGGATCGCCGTCGCGCCGTTGATCGGCACGGCGAACCCGATGTTGCTCGCGCGCGAGCTGATCGCGGCGTTGATGCCGATGACCTCGCCGCGGGCGTTGATCAGCGGTCCGCCGCTGTTGCCGAAATTGATGGCGGCGTCGGTCTGGATGTAGTCGTCGAGGCTCGAGTCGAACAGCTTGCGCCCGAGATAGCTGACGACGCCCGACGGTGACCGAGTGCTCGTAGCCGAGCGGATTGCCGATCGCGCAGACCCACTCGCCCATGCGCAGCGTCGACGAATCGCCCAGCGGCGCGACCGGCAGGCCGCGTCTGCCCGTCCACCTTCAGCAGCGCGATGTCGGTGTCCGGATCGGCGCCGATCACGCGCGCGCGCAGCGATCGACCGTCCGACAGCTTCACGAGGATCCGCTCGGCGCCGTCGATGACGTGGTTGTTCGTGAGGATGCTGCCGTCGGCGTCGATGATGAAGCCGCTGCCGGCGCCGCGGCGCGGCGCGTTGTCGCGCTGGATTCTCGAACAGGTCGGGCGGATCGGGCAGCCCGGACCGGCGGCGCCGCCGCGCCGTCGCCGCTCGAGCCGCTGCTCGTCGCATCGATGTTCACGACCGCCGGGTTGATCCGTTCGACGACGTCGGCGAAGTTGACCAGCGGCGGAGAGCGCCGGCGCGCGGCGCCGACGACCGGGCGCCTGTCGAGGCTGTCCGCGACGCGCGTTGCGCCGGCGCCTGCGCCACGACCGACCGGACTGCTGAAGCCGCCCGCGACGATCGCGCCCACGAGGAACGCGACGACCGCGGTGAGCGCGAGCGTGACGAAGGTAAACCGTCGCGACATCAACTCCCGTGTTTCATTATAAGAGCCAGAAATCCCTGCTCATCCAGCGTTTCGACACCGAGTTGCCTGCGCCTTCTCGAGCTTGCTGCCGGCGTCGGCGCCCGCGACCAGGCACGTGGTCTTCTTGCTGACCGACCCGGCGACCCGCGCGCCGAGCCGCTCGAGCGCCGCCTGCGCCTCCTCGCGCGTCATCGACTCGAGCGTTCCGGTCAGCACGAAGACCTTGCCGCGAGAGCGGACCCGGCTCGTCCGACAGTTCCGGCGCCTGGCTCGCCATGTTGACGCCGGCCGCGGCGAGCCGCTGCGACCAGCGCGCGGTTGCGCGGCTCGTCGGCGAAATCGCGCACCGACGCGGCGACGACCGGGCCGATCTCCGGCACGCGTCTGCAGCATGCTCGACCGGCGCATCCAGCATCCGGTCCATCGTCCGGAACTAGCGCGCCAGCGTCGCCGCGGCCTTCTCGCCGACGTGGCGGATGCCGAGCCCGTAGACCAGCCGCGACAGATCGTTCGCCTTGCTGCGCTCGATCTGCTCGATGACGTTGCGGCCGACCTTGCCGAGCTTGCGGGGCCGCGCCTTCTCGGAGCGCGGCTCCCGCGGGCGTGACCACCAGTTCCTCGAGCTGGCCGGCCTCCAGCGCGTAGATGTCGGCGAAGTCGCGCACGAGCCCCTGCGTGACCAGCTGGTCGAGCAGCGACTCGCCGAGCCCTTCGATGTTCATCGCCGATCGCGAGGTGAAGTGTTCGAGGCTGCGCCGCAGGCGCGCCGGGCACGACGTGTTCTCGCAGCGCCAGACGACTTCCTCCTCGTCGCGCTGCAGCAGGCTGCCGCACGACGGACAGGCGGTCGGCATCTCCCACGGCGACGCTGCCGTCCGGATGCGGCAGGATCGCCTTGACGACCTTCGGGATGACGTCGCCGCCCTTCTCGATCAGGACGCGATCGCCTTCGCGCAGATCCTTGCGCGCGATGTCCTCGGCGTTGTGCAGCGTCGCCATCGAGATGGTCGAACCGGCGAGGAAGACCGGCTCGAGCACGGCGTACGGCGTGACCGCGCCGGTGCGGCCGACGTTCACCGCGATCTGTCCGCAGCACCGTCGTCGCCTGCTCGGCCGGGAACTTGAACGCCGTGGCCCAGCGCGGAAACTTCGCCGTCGTGCCGAGCCGCTGGCGCAGCGCCAGGTCGTCCACCTTGATCACGACGCCGTCGGTGTCGAACGGCAGCGATGCGCCGCTTCTCGGCCCACTCGTCGCAGAACGCGATCACTTCGTCGATGCCGGCGCAGCGCGTCCAGTGCGGTTCGACCGGCAGTCCCCAGCTGCGCAGCGCGGTGAGCACGTCGGCGTGCGACCGCGAAGCCGTCGTGCCTTCGGCATCGCCGGCGGTCGACCAGCTGGTAGAAGAACGCGAGCAGCCCGCGCCTGGCGACCAGCGCCGGGTCGAGGTTGCGCATCGCGCCGGCGGCGGCGTTCCGCGGGTTGGCGAACAGCGGCTCGCCGGCTTCCTCGCGCTCGCGGTTGGTTCGCTCGAAGGCCGCGCGCGGACAGATACACCTCGCCGCGCACTTCGAAGCGCGCGTGCCGGGCGCATCCGCGCAGCGCGAGCGGCACGGCGCGGATGGTGCGCACGTTCACGCGTCACGTCTTCGCCGCGCTGGCCGTCGCCGCGCGTCGCGCCGCGCACCAGCCGGCCGTCCTCGTAGGTGAGCGCGATGCTCAGGCCGTCGATCTTCAGCTCGGCGACGTAGGCGACCGGCGCCGTCGCCGAGGTCCGGCGCCCTTGCGCACGCGCTCGTCGAAGGCGCGCAGCTCGTCGCGCGTGTAGGCGTTGTCGAGGCTGAGCATCGGCGCCAGATGCTCGACCGTCGGGAACGCCTTCGATCGGCCGGCCGGCGACACGCTGGGTCGGCGAGTCGGGCGTGACGAGATCCGGATGCTCGGCCTCGAGCCGCTCGAGCTCGTGGAGGAGCGCGTCGAACTCGTCGTCGGAGATCTCGCGGGTCGTTGTGGATGTAGTAGCGCTCTTCGTGGTGGCGGATCTGCTCACGCAGCTGGCGCAGGCGTTCTTCCGGGGAGAGGCTCGACACCGGTGCCTACGTCGACGTCGACGGACGTTGTTCGGCGAGCGGCTACCGGTCGCGCGACAGCACGTAGTCGGGCAGCGCGAGGAGCGCATCGCGCTCCGAGCTGGGCGGAAAGACGTACAGCGGCTTCTTCGCGCGCTCGGCGAACTCGACGGCGCGGCGCGAGCGCGTAGTCGATCGACCGGTGCTCGCTGCAGCAGCGCCGAGGATCTCGTTCCACTGCTCGTCGGTGGCGGCCCGCGACGCGATGATGTCGCGCACGATCTCGCCGCCGCGATGTCCCGCCCTGCTGCAGCAGGTGAATCAGCGGCAGCGTCATCTTGCCTTCGACGCAGGTCGGCGCCGACCGGCTTGCCGAGCGCCGTCGAGGTCGCCGGTGAAGTCGAGCAGGTCGTCGACGAGCTGGAAGGCGATGCCCAGGTTGAAGCCGTACTGCTGCAGCGCCTGTTCCTGTTCCTTGCTGACGCCGCCCGAGCATGCCGCCGATCTGCGCGCAGCCGCCGAACAGATACGCGGTCTTGCGGCGGATGATGTCGAAGTGCTCGTCCTCGGTGATGTCGGCGTCGCCGTTCTTCGTGAGCTGGTAGAGCTCGCCTTCGATCATCCGCAGCGTGACGTCGCACAGCACGCGCACGATGTCGAGCGTGTCGTGCGTGAGCGCCAGCGCCATCGACTTGATGTAGAGGTAGTCGCCGAGCAGCACGGTGATGTCGTTGCCCCACCGCGAGTGCACCGCCAGGCGTCCGCGCCGCAGCTCGGACTCGTCGATGATGTCGTCGTGCACCAGCGTGGCGGTGTGAATGAACTCGATCGCCGCCGCGTACAGGACCGCGCGATCGCCCTTGTAGCCGCCGAGGCGCGCCGCCATCAGCAGCACCGCCGGACGCACGCGTTTGCCGCCGCTCGTCTGGATGTAGCGGCCGATCGTCGGGATCAGCTCGACCTGCGATTCGACCTGACGGCCGAACTCGCGATCGACCAGCTCGAGATCGGCGCGAATCGGCTCGAAGATCTGCGAAAGGGCCGGAGTTTTTTCCACGTGGCTCAGGTTGGGACTTTATCACGGCCGGAACAGCGCGTGAAAGTTCGCCGTCGTCGCGCGATCGAGCTCTGCCACAGCGATTCCCCTGCAGCGCCGCCAGCGCCTCAGCCGTGTGCACCATCCGCGCCGGCTCGTTGCGCTTGCCGCGATGCGGCACCGGCGCCAGAAACGGACTGTCGGTTTCGATCAGCAGCCGATCGAGCGGAACGTCCCGCGCGATCTCCCGCAGCTCCGAGCGCCTTCGGAAACGTGACGATGCCGGCCAGCGAGATGTAGAACCCGAGGTCGAGCGCCGCCGTCGCCAGTTCGCGCGTGCCGGTGAAACAGTGCAGCACGCCGCGCACCTCCCCGCCGCCCGCGCTCGCGCAGCACGTCGAGCGTGTCCTCGTCTGCCTCGCGCGTGTGAATGACGACCGGCAGCTGCGAGCTCGCGCGCGAGCTGCACCTGCGCGCGGAAGACCGCCTGCTGGACATCGCGCGGCGAGAAGTCGTAGTGGTAGTCGAGCCCGATCTCGCCGACCGCGCGCGCGTACGGCGTCGCGCCGACCTGCTCGCGCACGGTGGCGGCCGCGCCGAGCGCGTTGCCGTCGAACTGCTGCGCCTGGTGCGGATGGACGCCGACCGCCACGCGGATCTCGGGCCAGAGCGCGTGCGCCGCGCCCGCCTGCGCGCTCCTCCTGCTGCGTTGCCGGCTTCGAGAATGACCAGCACCCGCTCGAGCCCGGCCGTCCCTCGCCCGCGCGATCACCTCGTCGAGGTCGGCGCGCGAAGACGTCGTCGGCGAGATGGCAGTGCGAGTCGATCATCGGCAGTCCGGACGGCAGCCGCGGCGACTGCAGCAGGGCGACGAACACCTGCCAGCGACGGTCCGGGTCGTCTGCCGTGCCGCCGCGCGCCTCGACGTACGTCGCGCACGAGGTCCTGCCCGAGGTTGTAGTTGATCACGTAGCTGCGATACTCGTCCATGAACCGCGTCCGCTGCTCCGCCCGCGCCGGCGACATCAGCGCGAATCGCGTCAGCCACGCGACCGCGGCCGCGCGATCGATCTCGCCGTCCAGTAGCGGCGCGCCGCTTCGTTGCCGGCATACGACAGACGCGACGACCAGGCGCATGACCGCGTCGTAGCGGTCGGCCTCGCGCGTCGGGCAGGCCGGCCAGCGGCATCAGCACGTCGCGCTCGAACCGGACCCGCGACTCGCCCGGGAAACGCCACCTCGATGCCGAAGTTCGCCGTGCCTTCGGCGATGCAGCGACTGCGGCGAGAACAGCGGGTAGACGGTGAACTCCACCCAGCCGCGCTCGCGCACCAGCCGCTGCTCGAGCAGCACGTTGTAGAGGTGATGGCCGGGATAGCCTTCGTGGCCGCGAGGTCGACGGCGCGATCGATGTAGATCGGCAGGTCGGTGTTGACCTGGATGAGGCTGCGGTACTCGCCCTTGTACCAGTTGTAGCCGCTCCACGACTTGTCGGTGACGTATTCGACCGTGAAGCTCTCGTCCTGCCGGCAGCGCGATCCGTTCGCCGTGTCGGCGGCGGCACTCGGTCGATCGCCGCGTCGAACACCGGCGCGAGCCGGCCTGTGCGGGATGATGAAGCGACTGCCGGAACCGGTCGAAGCGCTCGACCAGCGGCCCGCTGCCGGCAGCAGCGCGTTCGAGCTCGTCGAGCGTCGTCCTGAAAGTACGACTCGGGATGGGTCGGCGCGACGGCGTCGTACAGCGCCGCCGACTCCTCGTCGAACGCGAGTTGCCGCGCCGGACAGCATGCGCGACGCGCGTGCGCACGGCTGCAGCTGGCCGGCGAGAGAACACGCGACGATGCGCGTCGTTCGTCGGCGGCGTCGCGTCAGGCAGCTCGGCGGCGTCGCCAGCGTGGGCTCGGCGTCGCGGCAGCTGCTCGACGCAGGTCGACGCTCCGCTGCGGCGTTCGCATCGGCATCAGCCGGCTCGCCTCGCAGGCCAGCGCCTCGAGCGGCGTGCGGCGCTGCTCGGCCTCGCGCTGCCACGCAGCTCGGGACCGTAGTACGCGTCCACGATACGCCGGGTCGTGCTGGCCGACAGCCAGCACGAGCCGGACGTAGCGCTTCGGCGATACCGCTGCATCGCGACGTGCTCACCGGACCCGCGATCCCGGCGGGAGCGGCTCGTCGAAGCTGACCAGGACCGGCTTGCCGCCTTCCGGGCTGCCGGCCAGCACCATGCCGTTCGACTCGATGCCCATCAGCTTCGCCGGCTTCAGGTTGAACACGATGGCGATGGTGCGCCCGACGAGCGCCTCGGGCTCGTACGCCTCGGCGATGCCCGGCGACGATCGTCCGCTGGTCGGCGCCGGTGTCGACGAGCAGCTTCAGCAGCTTCTTCGACTTCGGCACGCGCTCGGCGGCGAGCACCTTCGCGACGCGCAGCTCGACCTTCATGAAGTCGTCGATCGAGATCAGCTCGTTGACCGGCCGGCACGCTGGCGCGCGGCGGCTGGCAGCTGGCCGCGGTCGCGGCAGCGGCCGCCGGAGCTGCCGGCGGCTGCGCAGGCGCCGCGTGCGCGGCTGGCGGCGCCGGCTGCTGGCCGGCTGCTCTGTATGTCCTGACGTGTCGGTTGCCATCTGTCGCAGTTCCTCCACTGATTGGTCGATGCGCGGAAAGAGCGGCGCCGTCTCGCCGAGCGCCGTGCCCGGCAGCAGCGCTCCCGGTCGTGAAGCGTGGCCCACGACGCTGGCTCCGCGCGCACGCCCGAGCATCGCCAGCGTCCGCTCGGCGGTGGCCGGCATGAACGGCCGCAGCAGCTCGGCGATGACCCGCAGGGTGTCGGCCGGCACGTAGAGCGCCGTCTCGAGCTCCGCCCGTCGTGCCGGGTCTTTCGCCAGCTTCCACGGCTCGCGCGCGACGATGTAGCGATTGGTGGCGCCGACCAGCTCCCAGATCTCGCGCAGCGCGGCGCTCAGCTGGAACCGGCCGACGGCCTGCCTTGACGCTGGCCGATCGAGCGCCGACGCGGCGTCGAGCAGCTGCCGCTCCTCGGTCGCGCGCCAGCAGCGCCGCGTCCGGCGCCGGCACCACGCCCACCGCAGCTGCGATGCACCATCGTCGTCACGCGGCTCACCAGGTTGCCGAGGTCGTTGGCCAGGTCGGCGTTGTAGCGCGTGAGCATCGCCTCGTCGCTGAAGCTCGCGTCCTGCCCGAACACCATCTCGCGGAACACGAAGTAGCGGAGCGCGTCGAGACCGAACCGCTCGATGTAGTCGTGCGGCCGGACGACGTTGCCCTTCGACTTCGACATCTTCGCGCCGTCCATCAGCCACCAGCCGTGGCTCACGATCTGGCGCGGCAGCGGCAGACCGGCCGCCAGCAGGAACGCCGGCCAGTAGATCGCGTGCTGACGGACGATTTCCTTGCCGATCAGATGCACGTCGGCCGGCCAGTACTTCTCGAAGCGCGCGACGTCGGCCGGGTCGTCCGAGCCGTAGCCAACCGCGGTCATGTAGTTGGTCAGCGCATCGAACCAGACGTACATGACGTGCGCCGGATCGTCGGGCACCGGAATGCCCCACTTGAACGACGTGCGGCTGACGCTGAGATCCTCGAGCCCGGCCTCGAGGAACGAGAGCATCTCGTTGCGGCGAACGGCCGGCGTGACGAAGTCCGGGATGCTGGCGGTAGTGATCGAGCAGCGGCTGCTGAAACGCCGAGAGCCGGAAGAAGTAGCTCTCTTCGGCGATCTTCTCGACGGCGTTGCCGCAGATCGGACAGCGCCCGTCGACGAGCTGCGTTCTCGGGAACGAACACCTCGTCGACGGTG
Source organism: uncultured Acidobacteriota bacterium (assembly GCA_963697745.1). GTDB lineage: Bacteria > Acidobacteriota > Vicinamibacteria > Vicinamibacterales > CAVVIG01 > CAVVIG01. The sequence continues at coordinate 108,199 of CAVOPD010000015.1, forward strand.
CAGTACCAGCCTTCGTACTTGTCCTTGTAGATGAACCCGCGATCGCGCACGCGCCGCCACAGCGCCTGCGCCGCGGCGTAGTGGCGCGGCTCGGTCGTGCGGATGAAATCGTCGTTGGAGACGTTCACCGCCGGCAGCAGATCGCGGAATTTCTGCGCCACCTGCGTCGGCGAACGCCTTCGTGGCGAGGCCGGCCTTCTGCGCCGCCCGCTCGACTTTCTGGCCGTGCTCGTCGGTGCCGGTCAGGAAGAACACGTCGTCGCCCATCAGCCGATGCGCGCGCGCGACGGCGTCGGCGACCATGCGTCGTGTAGGCGTGCCCGAGGTGCGGCTCGGCGTTGATGTAGTAGATCGGCGTGGTGATGTAGAAGCGGCTCACGGTTGACTCGCTCAGAGTGCGGGTGGAGGCGCGGTCGCCCGCGCGCCGTAGGCCTGGAGCGCCAGCGCCTGGACTTCCTTGACCGACAGGTTGTGCGTCCGCGCCAGCGCCGCGCAGTCCTCGAACTCCGGCACGGCGTTGACGACCCGCCCGTCGCGCCAGGCCAGCTTGAAGCGGACCGGCCCGAGCGGCGTCTCGACGGCGACGATCTCCCGCTGCAGGCACTCGCGCTCGACCTCGTAGTGACGCAGGCCGATGGTCGTCGTCTCGCGGAAGATGATGTCCGACGAGCGCCGCGCGCAGCGCCGGCGGCGCGACGACCGTCAGCAGCGTGCCGGGACGATTCTTCTTCATCTGCACCGGCACGTAGAAGACTTCGAGCGCGCCCGCGGCATACAGCCGTTCCATCGCCGACCCGAACAGCTGCGGGTTCATGTCGTCGATCTCGCATTCGATGACCGACGACGCGCTCGGCCGCGGGCGGCTCCGCGGCGCGGCCGATCAGGATCCGGAGCACGTTCGGCGTGCCGGGGTTGTCGCGGCTGCCCGCGCCGTAGCCGATCTGCTCGATCGACATCGCCGGCATCGGACCGAACGACTGCGCGTACGCCGTGGCGATCAGCGCACCGGTCGGCGTGACCAGTTCCTTCTGGACCGTGCCGCTGTAGATCGGCGCATCGCCGAGCAGCGTCAGCGTCGCCGGCGCCGGCACCGGAAAGAGGCCGTGCGCCGACTGCACCATGCCGCCGCCGACGTTCAGCGGCGAGCAGACGACGCGGTCGGCCGCGGCCCACTCCATCGCGAACACGGCGCCGACGATGTCGATGATCGAGTCGAGCGCGCCGACTTCGTGCAGGTGCACCTGCTCGACCGGCATCTGGTGAATGCGCGCCTCGGCTTCGGCCAGCCGCTGAAACAGCGCCTTCGCGCGATCGCGCCCGGCCGGCGACAGCGCCGAGCGGTCGATCAGCGCGCGGATCTCCGGCAGGCTGCGGTGTGATGGCCGGCTGATGCGCTGTGATGCTGTGCGGGTCATGTGGGCCTGCGGATCGGTGCGCTGCGCTCGGTGCGGGTGCGCGTGCGCATGCACGGCGACCGTTCGCATCCGTGTGCGTGTGCATGTGCTCGTGAACGTCGCCCGCACGTGGTGTGCGCTCTCCTCGTGCACGACGAACCGGGTTGCCGACACCCCGGCCCGGAGCACCTTGCTCGGCGCCGACGGAGTAGCCCGACACGGCCAGGCTGCCGAGCGCCGCGCGCAGGTCGTCGAGCGGCAGGCCCGCGTCGAGGAACGCGCCGAGGATCATGTCGCCCGAGATTCCCGAGAAGCCGTCGAAGTACAAGCACGCGTGACACTAGAGCTGCCCCATCTCCTTCAGACTGCAGTAGCGCGCGTCGCCGAGCACGATGTGATCCACCACCTCGATACCCATCAGCACGCCGGCCGCCCGCAGCCGCCGCGTCAGCTCCACGTCGTCCGGACTCGGAGTCGGGATCGCCGGACGGATGATTGTGAAACGCCACGACCGCCGCCGCGGCGCCGAGCATCGCCTCGCGGAAGACGTCGCGCGGCTGCACGATGGTCGAGTTCAGCGTACCCGATGCGACGATCGTCGTGCGCAGCACGCGATGCTTGCTGTCCAGCAGCACGATTCCGAACTGCTCGACCGGCCGCGCGCCGAACGTCGGCAGCAGGTACGCGGCCGCATCGTGCGGGCTGCGCAGCTGCACGCGCGCGCCCGGCCCGTGGGTCAGCGTGCGGCGCCCGAGTTCGAGCGCGGCGAGCACCTGCGCGGCGCGTGCCCGGCCGATGCCGCCGACCTGCGCCAGGTCGCCCGCCGTCGATCGTGCCAGGCCGTGGACACCGCCGCGCCGCCGCAGCAGTTCGTTCGCCAGTCCCAGCGCATCGGCGCCGCGCACACCGTTGCCGACGACCAGCGCCACCAGTTCGTTGTCGCCGAGCGCGGCCGGCCCGTTGCGGAGCAGCTTCTCGCGCGGACGATCGTCGGGCAACAGGTCTTTCATCGTACTACACCGAAAAGGGTACGCGTATACTTCGGAGGATGTCGCTGCGCTCGCGTGTGTTGCCTGCTGTCTGCCTTGCGCTCCTCGTCACAATCGGTTGCGGTGGCGATCCTCCCGACAAGGAAATGCAGCAGGCCCAGGGCGCGCTCGACGCCGCGCGCGCGGCGGGCGCCGACAAGTACGCGACCGAAGAATTCACCGCCGCAACACTGGCGCTCACCAACGCGAAGGAAGCGGTCGACACAACGCGACTACCGCCTGGCGCTCGAACCACGCGCTCGACAGCCGCGAGCGCGCGCAGAACGCGGCGCGCACAGGCCGCGGATGGCAAGGCCGCCGCGCGCGTGGCGGCCGAACGCGAAATCGGCATCGCCGAGAAGGCGCTGTCACGCCGCCGACAACCGGTTGAAGGCGGCTGAGGCCGCGAAGGTGCAGCCCGGGCGCTCGCCGGACCACAGCAGACGATCGACACTGCCAGGACAGGCGTGCAAGAAGCGCGCGCGGCGCTCGAGAAGGGCGACTACCTCGACGTTCCCGCGCGAGGCCAAGGCCGCAACCGCTTCTCTGCCAGCGGCCTTGGGCCGAAATCGACGCCGCCGCCGCCGCCGCCTCGCGCCGCCGTCGCTGAGTCGCTGTCGACGTTTTCTTCCAACCCGACCGCACGCAGCGTCGTGCGCAGGAACTGCCAGCGTCCGTCGGGTCTGAAGACCCGATGCACGAGTCGCTCTGCCTGGACGACCGCTAGGCGGCAGCGGCCGGAGCCACTCCCCTTCGCACAGCACTTCGGCCCACCCGGTCAGGTAACACGCTTTCGGGCGTCCACTCGACCCGCTGCGTTCCTCCCGGCGCGACGACTTCCGCGTCGCGAGCGGCCCCGCCGTACGCCGCCGCGGCAATCAGCGACGCACACGATCCGGTGCCCGACGACGAGGTGGGACCGCAGCCACGTTCCCAGATCCGGATGCGCAGACGCGTCGGGCGACTCGACGCTGCACGAACTCGATGTTCGTCCCCTCGGGAAACCGCTCGTGGTGCTCCAGCGCCGCGCCCAGCCGGTTGAACCGCTCGTCGTCGGGCAGCGGTCCGAGCACGATCAGTTGCGGGTTGCCGATATTCAGCACGACCGCGTCGAGCGTTTCGCCGCCCGCCGCAATCCTGCGTCTGGTGCAGGCCGGTCGGCAGCCCCATGGCCGCGCGGAACAATTGCCGGCTGCCGTCACGCTCGAGACGCGTCAGCTGCTTGATGCCACCTTCGGTCTGGATGGTCAGTTGAAGCGGCCGTCCTCGGCACGCAGGCCGAGCAGCGCGCCGAGCGCGCGCACGCCGTTGCCCGACACCTCGGCGCGGCTGCCATCAGCGTTGAACAGACGCATCGAGGCGCCGTTGGCGTCAGGTGCATAGAAGATGAGTCCGTCGGCGCCGATGCCCGGTCGTCCGGTGACACATCTCGCGCGCGAGCGCCGTGGTGCTGCACCCCGCCGGTGTCGGACTGCAGCACGTAGAGGAAATCGTTCCCGTAGGCATGTGCCTTGATGAAGTGGGTCATGTGCTGGCGTGGTCCGTCCGCCGGCGCCACGACGGGTCTATACCGTGCGTCCGACGCGTCATTCACGCACCTCCCTGTACTAGACTGGTGCGCATGCGATTGATCCGCCGCACCGCGATTGCGGTGCTTCTTGCCGTCACGGCTCTCATCATTCCTGCATCAGCGACAGCACAACCGCAAGTACACGGAGCGGTGGCTGACATCGTCCCGCTCGGGACAGTATTTTCCGCCGACGTCGTGCGCGACCTTCCGCTCGGCGACAACGTCTACGCACTCCTCGAGACCACGCAATCCGAGGTCATCTCCGATCGCTTCAACAGCGGCGGGCTCAATGTGGGCGGCGACTCGCGCGCCGGGGGCTTTCTTGGCTCCTGGTCGCAGACGCTCTTTCGCATCGGCGACATCAACGTGTCCGATCCTCTCGGCCGCGGCTCGGCGATGCTCTTCCCCGACACGACGCTCTGGCAGAACGTGAACATCGCGACGGGACTGATGCCGGCCGACATCAACACGCCGGGGCTCGCGGTCACGCTCGGATCCGCCGCGTGCAGGCGCCTCTGGACGCGCGTGTTCAGCGGCTCGGGTTCCGGCGGCGGTCTTGCGGCCGCTGGTCCCGCCGACCAGCCCAATCCCGATCGCTCGTCTGGATTGGTTCGCGCACGGCTCTGCTCTGTTCAGCGGCCCGTCTGTCGCCAGCGACTCAGCCTCGTCGCAGCCGGTACGTGGGCCGGCGGCGCCAGCTATCGCCGCGAGCAACTCGCCACGACCGATGACACCACCGGATCCGGCTTCGCGCATCTGGTGTTCGCGCCTTCAGCGGGCCGCGAGTGGCGAGTGCTGGCGTGGGTGCAGCGCGCGCAGGTCGCCGTTCGAGAACTGGCAGGCATTCCAGGTCGCGTCCTCGTCGACGACGAACACCTCCGTTCACGTCCAGTCGACATTCGAACAGCGATCGACGGACGCTGCACGGTGGCGCGTGTTCGGCGGCTTCACGCAGCGCGACCGTACGAACGATCTCGATTCGCCCACTACTCTCCGCGTCGAACGCATCACCGACGGACCGCTACCGAACGCTCGTCGAGTCTGCGGCCGACGACACGGTGCGGCGGCTTTCGCTAGGCGCGCCGCTACGCGCCGTATCGTTCGGCCAGTGCCCGCCATCGGCTCGCGTACGGCGCAGACGTCGACACTGCCTCGACGGCGCTGTCGGATGCATTCGCCGGGACGGGGCGCGAGACCGTGAACGGAATTCCGGCGCGCGTCTGGACGTATGCGGTTCCCGCGGCCGCGGAATCGAACCGCCGCGTCCTCACGGCGACCGCTTACGCCAGCGACGTCATGACTCTCGCCGACGCGCTGACGCTCGACGCCGGACTTCGTGCCGAACTGGTTCACGGCAACGCCGACGGGGCGGCCGACCTCCATCAACTGGCTCAGTCTGCTGCCCCATGCCTACCTGCGGTGGCAGCTTGGCGACGCGACGCGCGCTGATTGGTGGCTATGCGCGCAGCGCGAACGCCCTCAACCAGACCTGGCTCGCGTATGGCGATCCCGCGGCCTCGGTGGCAACGGTGGCGGCGGCCAGGGCGACCAACCTGATCGTGTCGCGCGTCGGCCCCGGCACCGGCGGAAACGCTGCGTTCAGCCGAATCGACGAGGACCTGAAACGGCCGTACACCGACGAGTTCACCATCGGCTTCGAGAAGCGACGAAGCGCCTCAACCCGCTACACGTTGACGGGGATCGCTCGACGCGAGATCAATCTGCTTGGCGTGGTGAATACGGGCATATCGGCGGCCAGCTACCAGACGATCGGCGTACCCGATGCGGGCACCGACTGGGACGGATCCGGCGACGATCGCACGCTGCTCGTGTACAACCGGCTCCCCGCCAGCTTCGGTCAGGACTCGTACCTGGTCACGAACCCGGATCAGGAGGCGGCGACCGCCTTCGGGCTTCGTATGAGCTTCGAGCGGAACACGGAGCGGCTGTTCCTGCTGTTTGGCGCGACCGCGTCCGCAGCTGAAGGCACGTTGAGCAATCGCGGGTACGGGCCGCTCGAAAACGATCAGGATCTGCCTGGCGAGGTGTTCACCAATCCCAACGCGGCGAGCTACGCTCGCGGGCGGCTCTTCAGCGATCGGGCGTTCACGATCAAGTGGACGACCCTGTATCGTTTTCCTGGCGATTTCACCGTAGGCGCCATCGCACGGTACCAGGACGGGCAACCCTTCTCGCGGCAGGTCGTCGTGGAGACGCTCAACCAGGGCACCGAGGGCGTGCAGGCCTATCCGAACGCGGGGAGCCGCTTCACGTTCACGGGGACCGTGGATCTGCGCGTCCAGAAGGGATTCCGAGTGGGGGGCGCGCGCCTCGACGGCATCCTGGACGCGTACAACCTGTTGACCCGCGCCAACGAAGTCGAGGAGGACGTTGTGACCGGCCCCAACTACCGGGCATCAACGGCGATCCAGCCGCCGCATTCTGTCCACCTTGGTCTGCGGCTGACATTCTGACCTTCGGGATGCTTCGTTGAACGTGCTGTCGTCGGCGGCGTTGATCATCGCTGTCGCGACTCGCCGCCTGGGGGCTGTTTCAGCTGCGGATGTTCCTGGTGGTGGGAGCCGGATACAAGGCGAAGGTGCTCTGCACGAACATCTTCGGCAGCGGACGCGATTTGCACCCGAGCCGGGCGGCGCAGATAGCGGCGGACAGCTACTGGATTCTGCGGCCGTTTTCGGCGTATGTCGATCGCCAGTCCCGCACCGTCACCGCATCGCTCCCTGGCATCATCAGCCGCTCGGCGGTACACCGTGATGGACTGGGGGCGACGCTGCTGGTCGATCCGCGGCCACCAGTCCTGCTTCCGTCGCAGGGTCTCCGCTTCGATCACCGAGCGCACCGGTGGGAGACCGGGCGAACCTCAGAGGAAGTGCGTCGCATCGTGGACCGCGCGTTCGACGAGCCCAACCCGACACGCCTGCGACGCACCTACGCCGTGGTCGTCGTCCACGACGGCCGCATCGTCGCGGAGCGATACGCGGACGGCATTCACGCCGGCATGCCGCTGCCCGGATGGTCGATGGCGAAGAGCGTGCTCGCGACGCTGGTCGGCATCCTCGTCCATGAAGGGAAGCTCGCGCTCGATCAGCGGGAACTGCTGCCCGAATGGCGCTCGCCCGGATCCGCGCGGGGCAATCCGGCTCGAGGATCTCCTGCGCATGCGCAGCGGTCTGCGTTTTTCCGAAGCGTACGGCAACCCGAGGTCGGACGTCCTGCACATGCTCTACGACTGCCGCGACATGGGCGGGTACGCTGCCAGCCTGCCGCTCGCCGCCGCCCCCGGGACGGTGTGGAGTTACTCGAGCGGCACGACCAACATCCTGTCCGCGATCCTGCGACGCGCGATCGGCGACGAGTCGTATCGCGACTGGCCGCGCCGGGCGCTGTTCGACCCGACTCGGCATGACCAGCGCGGTCATGGAACCCGACGCGTCGGGGACGTTCGTCGGATCGTCGTACATGCTCGCCACGGCGCGCGACTGGGCGAGGTTCGGTCAGCTCTGGCTGGACAACGGCCGAATCGACGGGCGCATCGTTGTCCCCGAGGAGTGGGTCCGCTTCAGCACGACACCGACCGCCGAGTCGCCCGACGGTCGCTACGGCGCGCACTGGTGGCTGAAGCTGAATCCGGAGATCGGTGGCGACGACCCGGTGGCGCGGACGATCGCAGCCGGATGCGTTCTTCGCCATCGGTCACGAAGGGCAGACGCTCAGCGTCATCCCGTCCAGGCGGCTCGTGGTGGTGCGCCTCGGGGCATCGATCTACATCGATGCCTGGAACCAGGCGGCATTCATTGCCGCGCTGCAGGACGCGCGTGTAGCATCGCGGATCAGGGCAGCGTGAAGGCGTCGAACACAACGGTCAGGCCGGCCGTCACCCCCAGTGTCGGGCCTTCAGACGTGAGCCCAACCAGCAGCCCCGCATCGATCCTCGTGGACCCTGGCGTATAGCGTCCGCCGATGCGAAACATCGAGCGGCTCTCGGTTCCGGGCAACGGTTCCTCCCGCGTGTTCAGCCGACCATTCAACTCGCCCACGATTTCGGCCTGGGTGGTTATGGCCCGGGCCATCGAGAAGCCGTACGTCAGCACATCATTCTGGCGGTTGCCCGACGTCGGATCGCCAAGGATGGCCAGCCCGCCATTGCCGACGATGCGCAGCGCCTGCACGTTCTTCGCGATCAGCAGCGAGGCGAAGAAATCGAAGGTGTCGAGCCCGAGGCCGCTCTCGTTGCTCGCGTTCGGCAATTTCGTCGCAAAGCGGAGACCGACGGCGGGGCGCCCCGGCGCTTCGCCGACCATGCGCACCTTCGTGCCGATGACGATGTCGCTGACGTCGTGGGTGTGATCCCCGGTGACGTCCACCAGCCGCGACAGCGGTGCCGGCCGGCGGATGGCGATCGCCAGCCGATCGTACAGTCCCCCGTCGATCTGGATCTCGGCGATCGGACTGATGCCGATGCTGAGCCCCAGCGTCGGCAGCCGCAACAGATTCCCTTCGAGGCCGGATACCGGATACACCTGGTCGTGCGTCAGGTCGATGCCTCCCTCGAACAGCATCCGACCGGCGCCAACCGGCTCCGGGTCCTCCGTGACGAGCGGGCGCTGCTGCGCGAACACAGGCGAACAGACCAGCAGCAGGGCCACCACCGCCAGGCCGGGACGGGAAATGCGCACGTGAACGATCCTCTCGGGACTATTGAATGACCGGCAGCAAACGGCGCGGCGTGCGCGCCGGAGCGGGCGCCAGCGCCGAGATGGGCACCGTGGCGCGCAGTTCTGCCGGCGGATTGAGGCGCGTGTCGAGCAGGTGGCGCGGCGCGACGTTCGACAAGCGCCTTGAGCATCGAGTTCTTCACGCCAGGGTTCTCCACTTCGAGATCCATCAGGAGCCGCTTGATTCGCTGACGCTGCAGCGACAGGTCGCCACAGGCGGGACAGCAGCAGCCGATAATTGGCAGCTCGCACTCCTTCGCATAGAGCCGTGCCTCGTCCTCGCCGACGTACGCCAGCGGCCGGATCACGACATGCGCCTTGTCGTCGGACACCAGCTTGGGCGGCATTGCCTTGAGCGCACCGGCGAAAAACAGATTCAGCAGCAGCGTCTCGATGAAATCGTCCATATGGTGGCCGAGTGCGATCTTCGTCGCGCCGACCTCCTTGGCCACCCGGTAGAGCACGCCGCGGCGCAGCCGCGCACAGAGCGAACACGGCGTCTGATCCTCGTCGAGAATGTCTTCGATCAACTCGCCGATGCCGGTGTGCTCGATCCGCAGTTCCCATCCGCGCGCCTTGCAGGTGCGCGCGATCACGTCGTGCTTGTACTCCTTGTAGCCGGAATCGACGTTCACCGCGACGACCGAGAACCGCACCGGCGAGCGCTGCTGCAACACGCCCAGGATCTGGATCAGCGCCCAGCTGTCCTTGCCCCCGGACAGGCCCACCATGATGCGGTCGCCGTCCTGGATCATGTCGTAGTCGATGATCGCCTTCGTCGTCTTTTTGGCGATCCGTGACTCGAGTTCGCTGCTATATGCCATGGTGCATGGGCCGCCGGACTGGCGGCATCAGACGTCTCTTCACGCCAGGTCTTTCACGGGATTGAGCGGGGGCCGACTGGCGGACTCGAGGCCCGCGCACGCCAGCCGTGTCTTGTTGAGATACGCGTCGTAACTGTATTTCGTCTCGGCGAGGAGACGGGCCGAGGTCCCGATCGCTGCGGCGCGACCAGGATCATCGACTGCGGCGAGGATGCCTTTCGCGAATCCATCGGCGGTCGCATCGGTCAGGAACGCCGTGTCATCCGCGAGCACCTGTGTGTGCGTGAGCAGACGTGTGGCGACGATCGGCTTGCCGGACCGCAGATACTGGTAAATCTTGAGCGGCGTATTCGTGCCGCGCGAGCGCGGCGAGACGAGCACGGTGCAGGCCAGCAGGTACGCCGGGATCTCGGTGGACGGCCGCTCGCCGGCGAATACGGTGGCCGCTTCGATGCCGGCAGCCTTCGCCTGAAGCTGCGCGCGCGACACCTGGTCGGGCTTCCCGCCAGCCAGCAGCAGCCGGGCATCCGGCCGGTGCCGCAGCACGACGGCCATCGCCGCGAACAGCAGGTCGAGCCCCTGATACGCTTCGAACGTCCCCGTGTACAGGACCAGCGGTGTGTCGGGGGTGAAGCCGAACTGACGACGGACCGCGTCGGCCTGCTCGGCGGTCGGATGTTCTTCTCCGGAGCCGGGCGCGTTCTCAATCAGGACGACATTCGCCCGAGGCTCGATGGCCCGCACCGTTTCCTCCAGCGCCGGGCAGATGACGATGACCACGCGGGAGCGGCGGATCATCAACCGCTCGAGGGCCGAGAACACCGATCGCACCAGGACCGAGCCGGTGAACGCGAAATTCGTCAGTTGCTGCGGAAGGCTCGAGTGCATGTCGTAGAGATGCGGCACGCGCAGCAGCGCTGACAGGATGACGCCGATCAGCCCCGCTTCTTCGTGCGAATGGATCGCGTCGTACCGTCCGGAGAACGCCATGCGACACGCGGTGAGCGCAAGCAGCGCATCGAGCGGCAGTTTCGCCAGCGAGGGTCCGATCTTGACGCGGTGGACGAACGGCGGCCGCAGCGCGCGAATGACGCGCAGGCCGGGCATCGAGACGTCCGAGCCGAACGGATAGGTGACCAGATCGACCTGGTGACCGAGCGTGGTCAGGGCGCGAATGCGGTGAAATTCGCTGAAGGGTGTGCCGCGCGGCTCGAAGAACGGCTCGGGCGCGATCATCAGGATGCGCATTTGTCAGGTGATTTTCTCATACATTTTACGGTACAGTAGACGGGATCGACCCCCTTCGAATGTCCGACGAGCTTGCCACGCGTCTCACACGCAAGGCGCTTCGCCGTGCCCCTTGCCAAACTCACCGTCAGCCTCGCCCTCTTTGCGTTCCTGTTTTCGCGAGTGGACGTCGCGCGCCTGTGGTCGGTGGCGCGTCAGGCATCGGTGCCGTGGCTGGTCGCTGCGCTGTTCGTCTACGGCCTCACGGTGGTCGCAAGCACGTGGCGCTGGCATCTCCTGCTCAACGCGCAGCAGGTCTACCTGAAACGTCGCACGCTGTTCGGATCGTTCCTGGTCGCGAACTTCTTCAACAACTTTCTCCCCAGCAACATCGGCGGCGACGTGTTCCGCATTCGCGACACCGCCGCCCGCGGCGCGCTCGGTGACGCTGGCCGCCACCGTCGTCCTGATGGACCGGGGCATCGGCCTGATGGCGCTCGTGCTGGTTGCGGCAACCGGCGCCTCGATGGCCGTCAGCCTGCACGGATACGGGGTGCTGCCCTTCTGGCCGGCCTGGCTCTGGGGCACCGTCGCGATGGGCGCAGCCGTCGCGGTGCCGGTCCTGTATGCGCCCCAGGGGCTGACGCGCGTGCTCCAGCCGATCATCTGGCTGCACCCCGAATGGGTGGGCGGCCGCGTCGAGACCCTGACGCAGACGCTCAACAAGTTCCGCGACAGACCATCATCAGTGCTCGGCTGCTTCGCCGGCGCCATCATCGCGCAGGTGCTGATCGTCCTCTTCTACCTGACCGTCGAACATGCGCTCGACATCCAGGTGAATCCGTGGGATCTCGCCGTCATCGTGCCGCTCTCGCTGATCGTGCAGATGCTCCCGGTGTCGGTGAACGGCTTCGGCGTGCGCGAGGCGACGTTTTCGTTTTACTTCACGCGCGTCGGACTGCCGATCGAGTCTGCCGTCCTGCTGTCCCTGGTTGCCGCCGGTCTCACCATGTTGTTCTCACTGAGCGGCGCCGCCGTCTACGCCTCCCGCAGACGCTGATCGGATGCAAAGCCGAGATGGGCGACATGCGACCGGTGCGACGGCCCCGGATCGATCTGTACGGGTCACTCACCATCCCGAGCGGCGGGAGCGAGTCCACACACAACGACGTCCTGCACCGCGGTGCAGCGACCGACGGGAGCGCCTCGCGGCTTCGATGGTGAGGTTGTCTGCGAACATGCTGCGATCAGTGTTCTCCTTCTCGCGGAGTGCCGCGGCGAGGTCGTCCCTCTCGAGGCCGTCCGTGGCGAAGCTCGCGTTCACCGTCGCCATCGGGCTGATTGCCTCTGCCTGCAGTTCGCCGACCAGTCCCACTGCCAGCGCCGCATCGATCAATTGCCCGGCGGTGCCGCTCGTGTTCTCGCCCTCGGGCAGTCCCGTCCCGGTGAACTTTCCGCTTCCGACCGTTCAAACCGGGGCTGCGTCGACCGTACCGGTCACCTGCGCTCCCCAGTCAGGCTCCGCGTTCTCGCTTGGCAACACCACAGTGACGTGTCAGACACCGCAGCCAGCCACCGTGACCGCGAGCTGCGCATTCACCGTGACCGTTGAAAGGACGCCACAGATCGCCTACACGCGATATCTCGCCTTCGGTGACAGCATCACCGAAGGGAAAGTGTCGGAACCCATCGCGGGCGCCGGCCCTCCTGACGCAGACCCTCGGGCTGCTCGACCTGCAGACGCGACTGATGATCCTGGAAGCACGCCTGTCGGCGAGCTTCGAGACCTACCCGCAGCGGCTGGAGCGGCTGCTTGCCCAGACGTACCCGACCTCGAAATTCTCGGTCGTGAATGCCGGGCTGGGTGGTGAGTACGCGGCCGGTGCCGCGCCCTCAGGCGTCACGAGGCTGCCGCAGGCGATGCAGGCGAATAATCCCGAGGTGGTCCTGCTCATGGAAGGGACCAACGACCTGCTGAATGCGAGCGGCGCCGACGCCGCCATCGCGGCGCTCGATTCGATGGTGTTGCAGGCGCTGAACCAGGGCCGCCGGGTGTGCCTGGCCACCATCCCGCCGCAGCGCACCGGCGGTCTCGCCAACAGAGGGCTGGTCGCCGCGCGCATCCCTCCGTTCAACGATCGCGTCAGGGCGCTCGCCGCCTCCCGCCGCGTCACGCTGGTCGAGGTGTTCAGACCGATCAACGACGACATCCCACACCTGATCGGCATCGACGATCTTCACCCCACCGAGCGCGGATACACGGTGATTGGCGACACGTTTTTTTCGGCCGTCAAGGCGGCCTTCGAGCAGACTGCCACATCAGGGCAGATCCCGAAGTAATGGCAGGATCCATCGGACCGCTCAGCGTACGCGCCTACTGGAATTCGCGTATCCACGACCTGGAGATGACGCAGGCGCCGGTCGGCTCACTGCAGTTCTTCGACGACCTTGACGACTACCGGTTCGACAAGCTCGCCTACCTGCCGCGCATTGTCGATTTCGCGAGCTTCAGGAATCAGGTCCTGGTCGAGGTCGGCTGCGGAGTCGGCACCGATCTGGTGCGGTTCGCGCACGGCGGCGCGCGCGTCATCGGCGTCGATCTCGCCGACACGGCAGTCAGGCTCGCCCGCCAGAACCTGGATCTGCACGGCCTCGCGGGCAAGCTGCTCGTTGCGGACGGGGCGCGGCTCCCTCTCTCCGACGCCAGCGTCGACGTCTTCTATTGCCATGGCGTGCTGCAGTACGCTGACGATGCCAGGGGGATTGTCAAGGAAGCGCTTCGCGTGCTCAAGCCGGGCGGCACAGGCATCTTCATGGTGTACAACCGCGTGTCGTGGCTGAATGCCATGTCGAAAGTCACAGGCGTGCGCCTCGAGCACGAGGACGCGCCGGTCCTGCGCCTCTACTCCGCCGCGGAGTTTCGCGGCCTGCTCGGCGGGTTCAGCCAGTGTGACATCGTTCCAGAACGATTTCCGGTGGCGTCGCGACTGCATCACGGGTGGAAGGCCACGCTGTACAACGCCGGCTTCGTGGGTGCGTTCAACAGCTTGCCGCGCGGGTTGACGCGCCGCTTCGGGTGGCACCTGATGGGGCTGTGCCGCAGGTGACAGCTCCTGCCCCGGCGTTCGACCAGCGCGACGACTTCGGGAACTTCGATGCGAACCTGAGATTCATTGCGGAGGCCGGGCCTATCCCTTCCGGCTCGCGAGTGCTGGAGATCGGCAGCGGCAAGGGACGCCTCCTCCAGCATCTGCTCGCATCCGGCTACGCGGCTCGCGGCGTCGAGGTCAATCCCGAGTTCATCGCCGACAGTCGTCGCCTGCATGGAGCGCTGCCGATCGACCAGGTCAGTGGGGTGACGCTGCCGTTCGCCGATGCGAGCTTCGACGTCGTGCTGAGTTTTGACGTGTTCGAGCACATCAGGGACAGCGACGCCCATCTACGAGAGGTCCGCAGGGTGCTGGTGCGCGGCGGTCACTACCTCCTGCAGACGCCGAACAAGTGGACCAACACGGTATTCGAGACGATCCGCTGGCGCAGCTTCACCGCGTGGCGAGCCGACCACTGTGCGCTCCACAGCTATCGGCAGATCATCCGCCGGTTTGCGCGCCACGGGTTCGTGACGACGTTCTACCGGATCCCGGTGGTGACCGACTTCTTCCGGTGGAAGGTTCGACGGTACGTTGGGGCGCCCGGTGTCGCGCTGCTTGCGGTGATCAACCCTGACAAGCTTCCCCAGCCGCTGCGAACGAACTTCTACATCAAGGCAACGCTGCAGGACAGCCCCCAATGAACGGCGCGGCCGATCGAACGCTGCATCCGCTCTCGGCCCGGTTCGTGCTGCTGTCGCTGGTCTTCTTCGTCGCCATGACCATCGTTCAGACCTGGCCGCTGGCGCAACGACCCGGCACCTGGTCGCGCCATGACAATGGCGATGCGATGCTGAACGAGTGGACGATCGCCTGGATTGCGCATCAATTGCCTCGCGATCCCCTCCACCTGTTCGACGCGAACATCTTCTATCCGGAACGGAACACGCTGGCCTATTCGGAACACATGTTTCCGCAGGCGCTGATGGGCGCGCCGTTGCTGTGGAGCGGTGCGTCGACCTTGCTCGTGCACAACCTGCTCGTGATGGCAGGACTGGCGTTGACCGGCTGGACGATGGGCCTGGTGATGTGTCGATGGACAGGTGACGTTGGCGCTGCGATGCGTCGCGGGCCTGCTGCTCGCCTTCAATGCACACACGCTCACGCGGCTCACGCACCTGCAGGCCATGCATCTGGAGTTCCTGCCTCCGGCGATCTATGCCCTCGACAGGCTGCTGGCCCGCCCTCGAGTGGCGACCGCGATCGGGCTCGGCATCGCGATCGCACTCCAGAGCCTGACCTCGAACTACCTGCTGGTGGCGATGGCCTTCGCGATCGCCGCGGCAGTGGCCGTTCGTCCTCTCGAGTGGATCGGCCGGCAGCGTGTTCGCACGTTCGCACTGCTCACGCTCGCCGCAACGATCGCCAGCCTGATGCTGCTGCCGTTCCTCATACCGTATCTGCACGTCAAGAACGAGCAGGGCCTGGTGCGGTCACTGGCCGTGGTTTCGATGTATGACGCGTCATGGCGCGACTACCTGGCGGCCGGGGGCCGGTTCCACTTCGACAGCTGGAGCGGGCCGTTCTGGACGGGCTCGAACGCGGCGCTGTTCCCTGGCGTGCTGGCCACGCTCCTGGCTGGGGTGACGGTTGTCACCGGCCGTATCTGGCGCGACCCCACGCTGCGAGTGTGGATGGCGCTGGGGATCGCCGGACTGCTGCTCTCATTCGGAACGAAGCTGCCCGGGTACGCCACCCTGTATCAGGTGTTCCCGCTCCTGCAGGGTATCCGGGCGACGGTACGACTCGGCTACCTGGTTCTCGTCGCGATCGCGGCACTCGCCGGATTCGGACTGGCACAGCTGAACGGCACGGCCTGGCTGCGCGAGAACCGACGCCGCGCCATCCTCTCGATCGCTGCCATCATCGTGGTGTCGCTGGAGGCGACGCGCGTGCCGCTCGGGTACGTCCAGAGATACACGATGCCGACGGTGTACCGGGTCCTCGCGCACGAACGGGACGGCGCGGTCGTCGAGCTGCCGCTGCCGCCACGGAGGGCGTTCGCCGTGAACGCGCCGTACCTGCTGAATTCGACGATCGGATGGTGGCCGCTCGTGAATGGCTACAGCGGCTTTTCGCCGCCGCGCTACACGACGTGGGTGACCGACCTGACGTCGTTTCCCTCTGACTCGGCGATCGCCGCGCTTCGGGACGGAGGCGTGCGTTACGTCGTCATCCACCGCCAGGAGCTTGGCGGCTCAGCACCCCGGTGCGCTGGAAGCGCGTCGCGACCACGCCGGTGCTGCGCCAGATGATGGCTGAGGGGAACATCGAGATTTACCGGGTGGAGGATCAGCCGCGGTGATCCCGAAGACCTGGCTCGGGCGCGTCCTCCTGGGGGCAATCGTCGCGGTCGCGCTGGCCGTGCGCCTGCGCGGGATCACCTTCGGCCTGCCACTGGTCACCGCACGACCCGATGAACTGGTAATCGTTGCCACCGTGCTGCGATTTTTCAGCCAGGGCTCGCTGAACCCGCACTTCTTCGACTATCCCGGCCTGTTCCTGTATATCGTCGCGACGATCTACGGCGGCTACTACCTCACCGGCCGGGCGCTCGGATGGTTTACGAGCGTTCCGCATTTCGTGGGCGGCACGCACGGGCGGTGGCCGATGCTCTACTTTCTCAACCGCTTTGCGAGCGCGCTGTTCGGCACATTCACCACGCTGGCGGTATACCGCATCGGTCGGCTGCTCTTCGATGAGACGACCGCGCTTCTGTCCGCACTCTTCCTCGCGCTGGCATTCCTGCACGTCCGCGACTCGCACTACGGGACCACCGATGCCGCGCTGACTTTCTTCACCATGTGGGCGATGGTGGCACTGGTGCGGCTGCACATCGACCGCCGCCGCGCGCACGCGGTCTCGGCGGCAGTGTTCGCCGGCCTGGCCATGGGCACCAAGTACAACTCACTGCTCCTCGTGGCACCAATGGTCGCGGTCGAAGCGCTGTTCGCGGGGCGTCTCCGGGACGATTGGCGCGCCCTTGTTCGCCGAAGCTACCTGCCGCTCATGCTCGTCGTCATGGGCGTGACATTCCTCGCGACCAGCCCCTTTCTGATCCTCGACTATCAGGGCGTGTTGCGCGACTTCGCCGAGCTGCGCAGGTCGATGACCCTGGGGATGACTCCGCCGGAGCTTCTCGGTCCGGGATGGATCTATCACGCCCGGTTCTCGCTGCTGCATGGCGTCGGTCTGCCGCTGCTCCTCGCGGCGCTTGCCGGCGCGATGACACTGGCGATGCGGCAACCGTCCGTCGCACTGATTCTCCTCGCCTATCCGACGGTGTACTACATCGTCGCCGGCCGGAGCGGGAACCTGTTCGTCCGGTACATGGTGCCGGTGGTGCCGTTCGTCTGCGTGTTCGCGGCGTATTGCGTCCGGACTGTTGCGGCCGTCATCGCACCTCGGGTCCGCATGCGAGAGGGAGTCGCCGCAGCCGTGCTCGGCGTGGCGGTCGTGTCGCCTACGGCGTGGAGCACGTTGCAGTTCGACCAGATCCTCAGCCAGCGCGACAGCCGGCTGATCGCCGGCGACTGGATCCACGAACACGTGCCTTTCGGCACGACCGTGTTCCTTTCGGGCAACAGCTACGGCTTTCCTCCGCTCGAGGATCGCGCGAATCCCAAGTGGCGACTGATCGGGTGGGACTGGAAGGGCATGGGGTTCGTTGAGCACGGTCGCGGCTTCAACGGATGGCCCGACTGGATCGTCGTGCAGCAGTCGGCGCTGCCGTACAGCCACATTCCGGCGCCGGTCGAAGCGAAGCTCGGCGACGCCTACACCCTGACGCACGTGATCACCGCCGGCGACATGACCGATCCGCGAAACGTCTACGACATCCAGGACGGGTTCTACATGCCGTATGGCGGGTTCAAGAACATCCGGCGGCCCGGACCCAACTATGAGATTTACAGGCGGATTCCGGCCTCTGGCCTACCGTCAGGCATCGGCCCGCAGAGCGGCGGCCGCTGAATCGTGATACGGGCGCGCTGAGCCCTGCAGCAGGCGCGCGATCACCAGCGATGCCGCGATTGCGCCGAGGCCAGCCATCGGCAGGTGGTAGCGCAATTCGTACAACGACGCGACCGTGCCTATCGCTGGAACGATCCACAGCACCAGCGCCAGCGCGCACGGCAGTCGCGTCTCGTCGAATCTCAGCCCGACCAGCAGCAGAATCCAGATCAGGCCATCGGCGATCCGCACCGCGGTGCGCCACGGCGGATCGAGCGGTTCGAGCCGGATGCGATTCTGCGCCGCGCGCTCGATCCCGGGAATGGTGGACGCCTCTTTCAGGCCCTCCCAGAAATGTCTCAGCGCCGTCGCGGGATGCTGTCGGAGATACTGCTGCGCAAACCGATCGAACGTCTCGTACTGCTCGGGCGTCGTTTCCGGCCCGATGTAAATGAGCCACCAGCGCAGGCGCGGTTTGTCGAGATCGGCAAACGGAGGGCGGTTCGGGTCGCCCGCTGTTGCAGCGCTGAACTCTGGAAGGAGCGCTTCGTCATAGCGCAGGTTCAGATGCAGACCCACTCCGGGACTCAGGCTCGTGCTTCGCCAGCCGATCCAGTTCACGGCGAGGACGCTGAGCGGCACGGCGGCAGTCGCCACGCAGAGCCCCACCGCCACAGAAACGCGGACCTGCGCGCGCCAGAACTGGAACAGCAGGACCGGCAGCAGCAGCGCGGCACCCACCCACCACTGCACCTTCAGTTGCGTCGCCGCAACCCAGAGCAGGGTCACCGCAAACGCGAGCCACGCGGTGCGCCGCTGCCCACGCATCGCCACCGTGCAGGCAAACGCCAGCAGGAACAGGATGCGGTGCACCGGCTCGGTCAGAAAGTCGTCGGAGATGCGCCAGACGTCCGATGGAAACGCGGTGATGGCCATGGCACCGAGCGCCAGCAGGCTCCCCCACCACCGGCGAACGACCGCGAACAGCGTCAGCAGCGCTGCCGCAAGCAGGATCTTCTGCAGGGTGGCGAAGGCAACGCCCGCCGCAGCCACTTCCGCCGGAGTCTGCGGCGCGTGGCCCAGCCTTGCCCAGCCGACCAGCAGGTAGCACGTGCCGAGGCCAATCGTGCGGAATGGAATGGTCTGGAGGTAGGTTCCCCACGGTCCGTTCCAGATCGCGTCGTAGGTCTCGGGCACGATCGGCACATGCCAGAAGTACTCAGCCACGTACCGGTAGTCAGCCGGATCGTAGTTCTCCGCCTGCCAGCGTCCCGCTGTCGTAAAGCGGCTCGCGTACCCCGCAAACGACCACGCCAGCAGGGCCAGCGCGCAGCCGTATGCCGCGAAGTCCCTGGTCAGCGTACGGCGACGCGCACGGCTGACGCGGCGTTCAGCCGCGGCGTCCATGCTCCTCGCCTGTGGCGAACCAGCCGATCAGCAGGAAGGGATAACCCCAGGCCACATAGGTCCCCGTCGAATGGACCTTGATGGTGGACGCGGCGAGTGCGATGGCCCCGGTCAGCAGCGCGAGACGCGCCTGCGTTCCACCGCGCGCGACGAAGAACGATCCGACGACGAGCGAGAAGAACAGCACGTAGGTTGGAGTGGTCAGGCCGGAGTCGCCGACGAGCGGCGTGATCATCCATTGCCGGACGCCGCCCCGTTGACCCCAGAAGCCAAACGGACTGCGACCGTAGCCCTGCGGGTCCGTGTGGTGACCGAAGGTGTCGGCGAGAATGGTGCCGATTCGTCCGCGGCCGTTCGCCGGACGCGACAGCGCCAGCGTGGAGCCGCCGATCACGGCGGCAGCGAGCGCGAAGCCGGCCACGAACCGGACGCACCTGGTGCGATCTGGCCAGAAGAAACCGGCCCACGCCGGCAGCATGAACGCCGGGTAGAAGCCGGCGCCGGTGCTGACCGCCAGCATCACTCCCGCGAGCACGGGAGACCCCAGGCACGCGAACGCGAGCAGCGTGATGGCGGCGGGACCCATGTGAGAGATGAACGTGATCCCGCCGATGAACTCGTGCTCGCCGCCGACGCCGAACACGAACGCACTGCCGCAGTACAGCGCGACCAGTGCCCATCCGATGTCAGGGTCGCCGGTCAGCCGCCGACCCGCGACCCACAACGCGAGCAGGCCGGCGAGGTGCAGCGTCAGCGTGGTGAGCCTGGTGGCCAGCGGGGACGGCAGGTAGTACGTGGCCGCATCGCCGAGCAGCGGCTTCGCGGGCGACGTGGCATTCGGCGAATGCGGATCGACGAGTAGCTGAAACGGTACGTGGGCGGCATACAGGATCGGACCATATGCGGCACCAGGCGTGCCCGTCAGCAGCGGATCGCCATACGGTAGCCGGCCGCGCTCGCGAAACCGCTGCGCTCCGAGATTGGTGAAGTAGCCGGCATCGTCGGGCTCGCGGACCAGCACGGTGGCGACGTTGCAGATGACGAGGAGCAGCGCGATCGCAGCGAGCGGCCGCCCGCGCAGGTTCGGCCGCCAGGCGGTGCCTGCGTTCGGCGCCCAGGCGTACCACACGGCTCGCAGGATCAGCGCGACGTTGAGCGCCGTCACGGCGGTGAACACCGCGTCGAGACGCGTCAGCGCCTCCGGCACCAGACGCATCCGCGCGAACATGAGGATGTCGAAGAATACGGCGGACAGCGCCAGAGCGATCAGCAGGTCGACATTATGGGACGCGCGCACCCGTGAGAAGTCGACGGCGACGACCACCGCCACGAGAAGCATGATCCAGAGGCTGCCCGCCTGATCAGGGACGAGGCGCGCGATGAAGCGCTGTCCGACCGGGGCCGCCAAATCGGCGCGCACACTCGCGAGCGCGTCTGCGATTGACGCCTTCTCCGGAACGGGCGGGAACGTCGGTGCGTACACCTCCCGGAGGAGTTCGTGAGCGTGCGGTCCGCGGCTGCCCCAGAACCCGATCGCCGCGATGAAGACGAGCCCCGCCAGCGCAAGCGCGGTCAGTGGCCGGGTCACGCTTCAGCGTCCAGCTTCATGATGGTGGGATCATACAACGCACATCTGAACGGGTCCGACCCGCCCTCAGTGCGCCGCGCGTTCGCGCCGACCGAGCGCCATCAGAACCGCACCAGGCACGTTGGTGAGCAGGCCGCTCAGGACGATCAGCGTGGAAAGCGCCAGCGCGTCGGCGGCCGGCACACCGCGCGGCTGCAGGAGCCATACGATGAGCCCCTGCGGAGCGCCGAACCCGCCGATCGAAATCGGCAGCATCAACGCCACGAGGCCGGCCGGCATGAACAACAGGTAATACGAGAACGGCACGGTGATGCCGATAGCGACCCCGAGCAGATACGCCTGCAGGACGCGGAGGACCTGCACGCCTACCGACAGCACTGTCACGGTGACCAGTGCCCCACGATGGCCCCGATACGCGCCCAGCGCCGCGGCGAGACTACGCGCACGACGCGCCACCGCCGATTCGCTCCAGCGTGACGGCACGGTGACACGGATCAACTGGTCGGCGTAGAGCGCGCTGGCGGTCAGCGAAATGAGCAGAATCGCCGCCGCACCAAACGCCAGTTCGGACTGCTGCGTCAGGCGGGCTCCGGCCACGGCCGCACCGGTCAGCGCCACACCGAGAATGCCGATCAGGCCGAGCAGGCGATCCACCGCCACCGACGCGAGGGCTTCACCGCCCTGTGCGGTTCGCCGCGTCAGCGAGTAGGCACGCGCGGCGTCGCCGGCGAACGCGGTGTATGAACCGACGAACGAACTCACCAGAAAAATGTAGGTGGCACTGCGCGCGGTGATCGGGATGCTCCGGGCACGCAGCAGCACGATCCAGCGCCAGATCATGATCGCGCGATCCACCGCGAGCAGGAGGAGGACGATGAAGGCGAGGCCGAAATCGAGCCGTCGCAGCGCCGCCAGCGAGGCACGAACATCGACGCGGCTGGCCAGCAGCACCCCGACTACCACGGTGAGGGCCGCGCGCGCCCACCACGAGAGGGCAATCCTGCGGATCACTCGAGCGGTTTCTGGGCGACGAACTCCAGCGTCTCGAAGAGATTCTTGCGGACCCGGAAGAGCACGTCCTCGGTGCGCGTGTATCGGGACAGGGTGTCGAGCCCGGGGACGTTCGTCAGAAGAGACACCCCGGCCAGCGCGTCGCGGCCGACGCCGGTCGCCGCGCCAATGCTGCGCACGACGGACCGTAACTCGAAGCCGCCGTCATACAGCAACTGCCGCACGCGCCGCTCGGTGGTGACGAAGTTGTGCGTGTAATCGACGTCCCAGAAGAAGCCGCGCTCCTTCAGGTAATCGGGCACGACCACGAAGAAGACCCCGCCCGGTCGCAGCACCCGGCGCGCTTCGGCTACCAGTTCGCGCGCGGCGTCGATGCCGGGCATGTGCTCGAGGACCTGGTCGGCGTAGAGGACGTCGGCGCTCGAGTCCGCGCTGCGGATCGGCGGTGCCCATCCCTCGACAATGTCCAGGCCCTTGCGGCGCAGTTCGTCGATCAGGATCGGGCTGGCTTCCATGCCGCGGTAGCGCCACCCGGCAGCCACTGCATGCTGAGCGAGCGTGCCGTGGCCCGGTCCCACCTCCAGAAAGTCACCTGGCGTGGACTTGTGGCGCATCACGTGAGCGAGGCGATTGCGCTCGGTGCGTGCGCGCCGGCTTCGTCCAAAGCCGGTCAACTCCTTCTGTCGATCGGAAAACCAGCGGTAGAAGGTGTCTGCCATTCAGCGGAATCCGGCTACTCGACCGAGGCAGCGGCAGGTCGGAGCGCCTGCGGCGGCTTCCGCTTCTCCTGCATGGCCCGGATGAGAAACCGCACGTACGGCGTGACCTGCTTGATTGCGGCGATATTCATCTGGCAGGGGCTGAGGCACGTCGGGCACTTGTCGTCCTTGATGTGCTGCCGGTGCTGCTGGCTGGCCTCGCGGAAGTAGATGGCCTGGGGATCTTCCTGCGTGACGTTCCCCACAACCTCGCTGTTCTCGCAGAAGAACAGGTCGCCGTTCGGGTTCAGCATCACTCCCTGCGACTGGAACGGGCAGGGCGCGAGCCGGTGGTAGCCGTTGGCGATCATGTCGGCGTAGTGCAGGTAGACCAGGTTCTGGCCATCGAGCAGCGGATCCTGCCGCAGGCGCTCGATGAAGAACTGGCGCATCCGCTCCTCGTCCGCGCCGTGCAGCCCGATCGTGTCCTCCAGGTCGGCGTTGCCGAGCATGGGCTCCGTGAAACGCACCATGCTGAACACGATGTCCAGCTTGTTGGAACGCGCCCAGGACAGAATGTTTTCCGCATCGTCCAGGTTGCGCGAGAAGATGGTGCTGGAGATGCCGAAGTTGAAGTGCGAGTAGCGCTTCTGCAGGGCCAGCATGGCCTGGATGGTCTGGTTGGCCTTCTCGAAGCCGCGTTTGACCTGCCGAACCTCGTTGTGCATCTCGCCGACGCCGTCGATCGAGACGCGCGCGCTGAAGATGATCCCCTTCTCGGCGGTCATCTCAACGATCTTCGTCAACATCGGGATGGCGCGGTGCGGCGTGAGGCCGGTCGTGTTGACGCCGAGTTTGCGCAGGCGCGGGAACTTTTCGATCATCAACCGCGCGATATCGACGAGATCGTTGCGGGTGGTCGGCTCGCCGCCGGAGATGTTCGCGTTCTCGATGTTCTTCCAGAGGTCGGAACTGAAGGCCTGCTCGATCTGGTCGAGCGTCAGATCTTCCTTTCGATCGCCGCGCGTCCAGTTGTTGCACATTTCGCAACGGGCGTCGCAAACGAACGTGCAATGGAAGATGAGGACGGTCGGCTTGACGGGGGTAAAACGGGCTATGGCGCTGTTGAGCAGGTCACGGGGCGCGCTGAGCGCAGCCTTCGTAAGGTATTTCAGCGCATAGACTTGGGCCATTCCGACAAATTGTATCGTGTTTCCCCGGGCACGTAAAGGCAGCGTCCGGACTCAGCCTCGCAGCATGCCCCGTCGCGGGAGAATGCGGTGATCGCGCTGGCCGGTCTGCGGTGTCCACGGATGGACGCGGGATATCATGTAGCGATTCTGATGTGCCGCCGCAAGAGCTGACGTGCCGCCGCAAAAGGACGCGATTTCGATGAGCACGCCGACGGTAGCCGAGGTGAGCAAGCCCTGGTCACCCCCGGTTGACGTCCGGCGGCCCTATGACCTTCCCCACCGCGCCGTGGCCGTGCTGGCACTGGTGCTGCTGGCGCTGTTTGCCGCCTGGGCGCTGACCAGTGATATCCCCCGCACCGGCCCTGGCATCCAGGGCGACATCAAGGGCGACGAGGCCACCTATATCGCCGCGACGCTCAGCCTGGCATTCGACCACGACTTGACGTTCCAGGCGCGCGATCTCGAGCGATTTGCCGGCATCTTCCACCGCGGGCCCGAGGGCATCTTCCTGAAGCGCGGAAAGCGACTGCGTGTTGCCAGCTCGGCTGACCTGCCGTTCGTGAGCGTCAGCGCAGACCGACGAGGGTCGCACCGATCGGCTGTTCTTCGCAAAGGCGCTGCTCTACCCGGTTGTCGCGGCGCCATTCGCCCGACTGTTCGGGATGAACGGGCTGCTGCTGCTGCATGTGCTGCTGCTTGCCGCCATGTGCTGCTGCGGATATCTGTTTCTGGCCCCACAGACCGGAAACCTGACGGCCGCGCTGTTCACGTCGGCATTCCTCGGCGTCTCGGCCCTCCCGGCATACGGCGTCTTCCTGGCTCCGGAATTTCTGAACGTCGCGCTCGTGTTTGTCGCCTACTTCCTGTGGTCGCACAAGCTGGTGACCGCCCGGTCACCATTCACCGGATTGGGGTGGGACATCCTCGCGGCGGTGCTACTCGGGCTGGTCACGTATTCGAAGCCGACCAACGCCATGCTGGCGGCGCCCCTGGTGCTCTATGCCTGGTGGCAGCGGAAGTGGATCCGCGGCCTGCTCCTGGGGATTGCGTTCACCGCGGCCGTCGGCGCGGGGTTCGGCCTCACGCTGGCGAGCACTGGTGAGCTGAACTACCAGGGCGGCGACCGCAAGACCTTCTATGGCTCGTTCCCATTCGACGGCGGTGCACCGGGGTGGGAGCGAGGGAGCACGGTATCGACCGAGGGTTCAGCTGCTCGGGAGATGCTGACCAGTCCCGAACTCGTTGGCCGGTTTGCCACCAACCTGAAATACTTCTTCGTCGGCCGCCACTTCGGTCTCGTCCCGTATTTCTTCCCCGGCGTGCTCGCGGCCGTGCTGTGGCTGTTCTCCTCGTCGAGGCGCGACGCGTGGCGCGTGCTCACGATGCTCGCGTTTGTCGGAACGTCGCTGACGCTCATCCTGGTGATGCCCTACACGTGGAGCGGCGGCGGCGGTCCCATCGGAAACCGCTACCTGCTGAGCGCGTACCCGGCGTTGTTCTTTCTCTTCCCGCCGACCACCGTCGTCTGGCCTGCCGTACTGGCGTGGGTCGGTGGCGCGCTGTTCGTCGGCAAGATCCTGATGAACCCGTTCACGGCGGCGAAATACCCGTATCTGATCGCGGAACGAGGTCCGCTCCGGCGTCTCCCGGTTGAACTGGTGATGGCCAACGATCTTCCGGTCATGCTCGCGCAGCCACTCAGGGCGCACATCGGGTACGGCGAGAACCCGGGCATGCTGCTGTACTTTCTGGACCAGAACGCCTTTCCCGCCAGAACCTTCGGGCATCTGGGTTGCCGGCGGGCGTCCCGCGCAGATCCTCATCCGCACGCACGACCGGCTCGATCACATCAAGGTCGCCGCGGACTCGCCGATTGCGACGCACCTGCGGTTGTCGATGGGACGTGGCGAGGTGGCGCTGAGACTGGAGCCGGGCCAGACGGTGAACGTCGATGTGCCGGCACGCGGTGAGCGCGGACTGGACAGCTACGCGTACCTGTTGACCGCGACGTCGTCGGACGGGTTCGTTCCCCATGTGCGGACGCCGGAATCCGGCGATTACCGGAACCTGGGGGCGCAGATTCGATTGCAGGCGGTCGTCGCTCAGGACTGAGCGACGTCAGGATTTCGCCAGAGATGCGGGCATCCGACCCGCATCTCCAGCTGACTCTTCACACTCTTACCGATACGTGTTTACGGACACGCGCGCGGCGCATACGACGGCGCGCTGTTGTCTTCGACCCACGTCCACCGGATCGACGAACCGCTCGCCGGTCAGGAAGTCCACGGTCCGCGAGTAGTAGCCGGCCGAGTCCCTGTTGGCGGTCGGGAGAAACAGCCGCCCGCGATACACGCCGCCGCTGGAAATCTGCTGCGTGAATCCGTAGAACGGCGACTGCGGCGGCACGACACCAGGCGGCAGCCCTCCGGGAATGCCGCTGTTACGCATCACATCGACCCAGTCGACTGCGGAGTCTCCCGGGTTTCGCCTGATCAGGTAGAAGAAGTACGCGCGCGCATCGGACAGCACGCCGTTCACGCAGCCAGGCAGCGTCAACGTCCGGAACGAGCGGCTGGACGACCACGGACCCACGCCGTCGGTGTCAACGGCGCGAGCACGCCAGCGATAGACCGTGTCCATCGCCAGGCTCGTCGTCACCGTGAGACTCGTGCTGTTGACGGTCGACGAAGCGATGGGCGTGCCGCCGGAGTTCTGCAGTTCGAACTCGTATGAGAAGGGCTTGGACACAAACTGCCCAGTGGCCTCGTTCACCCGCATGGTTGGCGTCAGGACGTTGAGCGACTCGCCGTCGTTCGGCGACACCAGTGTCGGCGCGCTGACCTTGAGCGTCGTCGTTGACGATACGGGCGGAGTTGCGGGCGTGGGTGCTGCGGGCGTGTCGGGCGTGCATGCGACTGTGGTCATCAGCAGACATGCTGATACAGCAATCGCGTAGTTCATGGACTTCCTGTGCATCAAGTTCTCCAAATAGCGATGGGGATGCAGCGCTCGTGCGCCGTGCGAGGAAGAATTGTACAAGATTCCTTATGGGATTCGAACACGTTTGATTGCGAAACCGTGCATCAACTCGTGAGGGTGCGCGACTCTACTGCAGCTCGAACAGTGCCGTATCGGCAGCGGCGACCGGGATCTCGCGCTGCGTCTTCAGGTACTGCACTACGCCCGGCTGTCGTTCGGCAAGTTGCGACCAGTTGGTCGACACAAAATATCGCGCGCCGAACTTCTCGTGCAGCCGCTCGAGCACGGCAGGCGTGAGCGCCGTCGCATCGAAGCTCCACCCGCGCCGCCTCGCGTAGTAGAACAGCGTCGGCGAGTTGCCGCCGAACCGCTCGTACTCGACGGCGACCAGCAGCGCGTTGGGCGGTGTGAGCTCCTGCAGCTGCGCGCCGACGCGAATCGGCGCCATGCGCAGATTGCCTGGCCGGAACCACTCCTGTACCGCTCCGCTGTTCCTGAAGCCGGTGATGCCGATCGCGGCGAGCACCACCATCGATACCACAGCGCCGAGATGCAGTGGCGTACGGCGGCCGAGCCATTCGAAGTCGAACGCCGGGCGCGCAGCCAGCCCGAAGTACAGCGCCGAGGGCAGCAGGATCGGCAACTGGTAGAACTCGTGCCAGCGGTTGCCTTCCGCTGCGAGAATGATGAACGACGCAACCCCGGCAAACCACACATCGACGAAGAACCGGCGCCGCGCCCTCCAGCACACGAGCGCGCCGAGGAGAACGAGCACCGTCCCGATCGGCGTGTAGTGCAGGCGCCAGAAGCGATCGGCGAGCGTGTGGTAGTACTCCGGATCGTGGAGCTGCGCTACGGTGTTCCACGACGTCACGAGCGTCAGCGTTCCGGCGCCTTCCATCACCTCGGGGCTGTATCCTCCCACCGGGTGGAAGATCGCGACACCGAGATAGGTCTGACGGAAGACGAGCTCAGCGTGGCCGTACCAGATCACGGTCAGCAGGAACACGGATATCAGTGCGGCGACGAGCGGTCGATCGCGGAGGACCTGCCATCCTCGCGACTGCCACGACAGCCACACGAGCGGCGCAAAGATGACGACGGCCGGGAGCTTCACCATGCACGCGAGTGCCGCGCTCAGCGTGCCCCAGACCAGAGGCCAGCGTCTCCCCGTCTCGAGGTACAGCAGGAAGCCCCACACCCCGAACACCGAAAAGCACAACGATGGGCCGTCGGAGATGAATGCCCGGCCGAAGAAGATCGCCGACGGCGAAATGGCGATCAGGAACGCTGCGCCGCGTCCGGCGGCCCGCCCCCATAGCGTCGCGGCGAGTCCGTAGATGCCGACGATCGTCGCGAGCGAGAACACGATCGCCACGATGCGGCACACGAGGTCGATGTCGCCCTCGCCGAACATGGACAGTCCTGCCGCGGCAAGCCACGACAGCAAGGGAAATTCCATGCTCACGCGGTTGTCCCCGGCACCGCCCCAGCTCACGCGGGGGTTCCAGATGTTCATCGACTGCTCGGCGAAATTTCTCGCGACGTCGGCATTGAACAGCTGACGCCATCCGTGGGCATCCGCCATCGGCAGATGCACATACTGCAGCCGGAAGTACGCGCCGAAGAGCAGGATCAGGACCAGCGCCCAGTCCAGCCGCGGTACCTGCAGCATCAGAGACCGCAATTGATGACGCGTGATCCAGATCGCACAGAGCCCGAGGGCGACGATCGCGACGAGGAGGATCCGGTCCACGACGCGGGCCGCCGTCGCGCGGATGCTGTCGTGAGGCGATGTCCACAGCGCCCAGCGGGGTAAGGGCAAAGGCGTCTGCCCGTCGCGCGCCCACGACACCGCCAGCTGGTACGGGCCACCTGTTTGTTCGAACTGAATGACGAGCGGATGTGCACCGGCAGCCAGACGGATGCGTCCCTCTCCCGCTCGTCCGTCGCGGCCCGTCGCCACCTTGAAGCCATCAATCGTCACGGTGGCGGTGTCGTCCGCACTTGCCGCAAACGTGTACCACGCGATGCGGGGAACGACCACGAATCCACGCCACTCGGCTCGAAATGCCGTCGGCCTTGCCTCGTCCCAGGTGCGATCGAGTTCGGACGTGGTTGGCATCGCACCGGAGCGCGTGCGCGTTTCAGCGCCCCACTGTCGCTCGGCGGTGATGCTCGCCTCGAGACCGCTGCCCTGGAGCAGAACCCGGCGCGCGGCCGCGGTCCCGACGCACAGGGCCAGGAGGGCCGCCAGAGCGAACAATCGGTTCATCGAACGGTGCATGGGAGGGGGCGGGTGGAACCCAAGTTATCACGGGCCGGGCGGCAAGCGGGGCGGCGAGCGCTTCGAGCGCGCCGACGGTCAACGCGGCGGTCGGCGACCGTCGTCAGTGGACACAGTGACGGCCGACACGGCGGAAACCGGTCAGCGCCACCGACTGCAGATGACAGTGCAGCCGGTGGCGCGACAGGTCCAATCAGTGAGGCCGACGATGTCGGCTCAACGTCGCGGCGTTACGGGCAGGATCGCGGTCCGTATGGCGGGGTCGACGACTCACTCCAGGTCCAGACCTTGCCGCCTGCACCATCAGTGATGATGTCGACCTGACGCGTGTAGTACCCGAGGTCGTCAGGGGTATTGGTCGGGAGGAATAGACGCCCACGCGGCCCACCTGCCCCGAATTGCTGGGTGATGCCATAGTTGGCGCTGCCCGGCCGCACACCAGGCCCTGGCCCGCCGGCCAGACCGGAGCCGCTGAGGACCGTGTACCAGTCGTTGGCAGACTGCCCTTCGGAGCGTCCGATGAGACTGAAGAAGTACGCCTTCGGATTCAGGAGCAGGCCGCCCTGGCAGGCCGCACCAGACGCCGTCCCCGTCGGCGGTGCCGGCGCAGGTGCCGGTGCCGCAGCCGCAGTCCGGAAGGTGGCCGTGGCCGACCAGGGCCCAGTGGACACCGAATCGGAGGCTCGCACGCGCCAGAACGCCTGACGGCCGGCCGGAAGATCCTGCTGCGGGTCGCCGCTGGTCACTCCTCCGTCGGCTTCGGCTACGGTGACGCTCACGACCCCGGTGAACGCCTCGGAATCCGAGAGATCCACCTGATAGCGTACGCCCCCCTCAGGACTGCCGGTGCGGGCTGCGTTATTGAAGCTGAAGCGCGGGCGCAGCGAGGTGACCGTGGCCCCGCCAATGGGCGACACGGGAACGGGCGCCTGGAACGTCGCTGGCGAGAACAGGAAGAACTGCGCCGTCGCAGAGAACGATCCGGTGTTCGCGCCGTCTTCGGCGCGCGCGCGCCAGAAGTAGCCGCGGTCGGGAGTGAGCGCGCTGCCCAACTTGTAGCTGGTGCGACCGCCGTCACCCGGCGCGATGCCGCCCTGCGACATCACGATGTTGGTGAAGGCCTGGTCCGAGGCCACCTGGAACGAGTACGTCAGCGGCCGCACGCCATTGGTGGTCGCGTTGGCAACCTTCAGCGTCAGCGGCTGCTGGTCAGATCGAAGACGGGTCCCGCCAGATGGGTCAATCGTCGTCGGCGCAGTGATCGCCACGCCGGCGATGGGCCCTGCAACTGATGGGCTGAGTGGGTTCTCGGTCTTCTCCACTGCGCATCCGGCCATGGCCGGCGCCAGTACGCACACGCCTAACAGCAACCAGCGATTCATCCGATCTACCTCTCGTACGCGTTATCGGAGCGAACTATCCAGGACTGCATGCCCGCTCACTCGAATCTTCCCGGTCCAAGGAGAGGGTGGCTGACGCAGGATACCGAATCGAAACGCGAAAGTACAGAGTAACATCCACAACGGCACACTTTTGCGGACTCGACGGCCGGAGACTCACATCGTGGTGGTGGCATGACCGACCCGCGCGCGAACGACCCGCGGATTACCGTAATCCAGCAGGAACTGTTCGACGAGCGCAGGTCGCGGCGGCAGCGGTATACGGACCTTTTCATCGGCCAGCCGGGGTTGTGGCCGCTCTTCAAGTACGAAGCGGTGGTCACCCTGTGCTCGTGGGTGCCGGGGGCACTCGGGCTTCTGCTGAGGTCGATGCTGTATCCGCTCATCCTCGGCCAGGCCGGGCGCGGGGTCACGTTCGGAGTCGGCATCGTCCTTCGCCATCCTCACAAGATCAGGCTCGGCGATAACGTGGTGATCGATGACTACTGCTGTCTTGACGCGAAGGGTGTCGACAACCGTGGCATCGACATCGGGTCACGCGCCTTCATCAGCAGGAACGCGATCATCACCTGCAAGAACGGCAACATCATCATCGACGAGGACGCAAACATCGGCGTCAATGTGGAGATTTCGTCATCCTCCCGGGTGAGGGTTGGCAAGAAGGTCCTCATCGCTGCCTATACCTATCTTGTCGGTGGCGATCATCTGCACGACCGCACCGACGTGGCCGTGCTCGATCAGGGACGCACCGCCCGCGGCATCGACGTCGATGACCATGCCTGGCTGGGTGCGCACGTGGTGGTCACTGACGGCTCGCACATCGGCCGCGACGCGATCGTCGGCGCCGGCGCGGTCGTGGTCGGCGACGTTCCGGAATTCGCGATCGCGACCGGCATACCGGCGAGGGTCGTTCGCGACCGGCGCGTGGCCGCGACGAGCTGATGTGCGGCATTGCCGGTATAGCGGCGCGGGACGGCATCGGCACCATCGATCCGGCAGTGCTGGACCCGATGGTGGAGTCGCTGTTTCACCGCGGCCCCAACGAACGCGGGGCCCTCGTGGTCGCAGGTGCCGCGCTCGGCATGCGGCGGCTGTCGATCATCGACGTCGCGCATGGCCATCAGCCGCTCGCCAACGAGGACGGCAGCGTCATCGCGGTGGTCAACGGCGAGATCTACAACTTCGAGTCGGTCAGGCGTGAGCTCGAGGCTCGCGGACACCTGTTCCGGAGCCGCACGGATGTCGAAGTCATCCCGCACGCCTACGAGGAGTACGGCCCGTCGTTCGTCAGCCACCTCCACGGGATGTTCGCGATTGCCTTGTGGGATGCGAAGACGCGCACCCTGCTGGCGGCACGCGATCGCGCCGGCGAGAAGCCGCTGTATTACGCCGAGACCGCCGACGGCCTGGTGATCGGTTCGGAGATCAAGGCCATCCTCGCGGCACCGCACGTTCCGCGCGAGCTGGACCTGGTCGCACTCGACCAGTTCCTCACCTACGAATACGTCATCTCGCCGCGGACGATCTTCTCTGCCATCCGGCGCCTTCCGGCTGCCCATCTGCTGACGTATCGCAACGGCGTCGTCACGACGACGCGATACTGGGATCCGGCGTCGATTGCGGTTCGCCCGTGGCGCGACGAGGATGCCGCCGACGCGCTGCGAGAGGCCCTGCGTCGAGCGGTCGAGTCGCAGATGATGAGCGACGTGCCGCTCGGGGCATTCCTCTCGGGCGGCATCGACTCGAGCGCGATTGTGGCCTTCATGGCCGCCGCTGCTGAACGCGATGGCGGGGCGCCCATCAACACCTTCAGCATGGGGTTCGAGGACGGCAGCTACAACGAACTGCCCTTCGCCCGCGAGGTCGCCCAGCGTTTTCGCACCTCGCATCGCGAACAGCTCGTTACGCCGGACGTGACGCGGCTCTTCGATCGGCTGGTGCTCCACATGGATGAGCCGTTCGGCGACGTGTCCCTGTTCCCCACCTTCATGGTGTCCGAACTGGCGCGCCGGCACGTGACCGTCGCGCTGTCGGGCGACGGCGGCGACGAGTTGTTCGCCGGCTACGACGGCTATGCCGCGCAGGCGTTGGCGGCCCGTGTCCAACAATTCGTCCCCGACCGCGCACTCGGCGCATTGGAACGGATGGTGTCCCTGTTCCCGCCAACGGAGCGGAAGAAGGGGCTCGTGAACATGGCCCGCCGGTTCCTGCAGGGTGCAGCCGGTCATCCAGCGGACATCGCGCAATTTCGCTGGTCCACGTTCCTGACGGCGCGACAGAAGGCGCGCCTGTACACCCCGTCGCTGCAGCAGGCGCTGGCATCGTCCGACGTCTACGCGCCAGTACGCGAGGCGCTCGGGGCGAAACACGACGATGCCCTGAACCGGCAGCTGTACGCCGACCTGACGATCTATCTCGCCGACGACATCCTCGTGAAGGTGGATCGCATGAGCATGGCGACGTCGCTCGAGACCCGTGCACCGTTTCTCGATGTCGGCGTGATGGAACTGGCGCTGTCGATGGCGGGCGACCTGAAGATGCGCGGCGGCGAGCGCAAGTACATCCTGAAGCGCGCGCTGCGCGGCGTCGTGCCCGACGCAATCCTCACGCGGCGGAAGGAAGGCTTCAGCATCCCGATGAAACAGTGGCTCCGCCGCGAGTTGTCGGGACTGGTCGACGAACTGCTCTCCCCGTCTCGGGTCGCGCGGCGCGGGCTGTTCGATGCCGGCGAAGTGCAACGGCTGGTGCAGGAGCACCGCGCGGGCCGGGAGAACCACGCGCACACGCTGTTCCCGCTGCTCGTGTTCGAGCGGTGGGCGCAGGCGTTTCTCGATTAGGCCGCGATCGTACGAAGGTACGTAGTACGTAGGGGCGGGTCTTCAGACCCGCCCGCCCCGTCGGGTCTGAAGACCCGACGCTACGACAGGCCGGCGCCACGAACAAGATCAATAGCCCGCGAACTCGCTCAGCAGCTTCGGCCAGAGCGTGAACGCCACATCCAGGCAGACGGTCGCAACGACCAGCACGTGGAAGTGAGCGACCGTCACCGTCATACCTGCGAGCCGCCACGTGGCATCGCGAAGTGGTGTTCGCCAGACCCCCACGGAGATCGTGAACAGCACTGGCGCCACATGCGCCAGCAGCATTCGCAGCGTGGTGCCGGAAATTGGTTTGTAGAACGCCACTGCCAGCACGTACGCGACCCCATACAACACAAGGAAGGCTGCCATTGCAGCGTGCCGGCTGACCACCCGCCGCAGTTCGTTCCACCTCGTCGTGATGACGGCCGCAGCAAACAGCAGGTACATGCAGACGTATTTGAAATACGAAAGCCGCGTGTACGAAACGACGATCATCTCGCGCATGCCCGTCGGTCAGCCGATCGCGAATCTGCCGCACTGAGTGCGTTCGTCACATACGACCGCAGCGTCGGGATGTCCGACGGCCGGCATCTGCGGCCATCCGACACCATCGCCGTGCGCGTAGGTGCCGACGGTGGCCGCGGGCCAGTCGTCGTACCACAGGTAGAAGGTCGTGTTCACGTTGTAGAAGTACTGGCCGAACACGCGTTTGCTGTTCAGGAGGTATGGCGACAGCACCCCCAGAAAGGACACCGCGAGGACGAGCCCGCCAGCAACACGCCACGCCAGCGCTTTACCGAACCGGTGGTCGCGAATTCGTTCGCCGCTCCGTTCGTCGCTCCGCTCCCCGCTTCGTCGTGACCTGACAGCCGCGTTCAACGTCTGGGCGCCGTATGCCACCATCACGCACCCCATCAGCGGAAGGACCGCCGCCTTGGCGAGATGGGTCAGTGCCGCGAGGCCGCCTGCTACGGCCGCGGTCACCAGCGTCTCCCGCGGGGCGCGACTCTCGAGCAGTCGCCAGCAGGCAATGAAGGAGAGGAAGAACAAGGAGTAGTAGAGCAACTCGACCTGTGCGTAACCGGCCTTCCAGACGAAGTACCCGAACGCGATGACGAGGAGAAGGCTGGTGGCAGCGAGGAGCGGCAGATACCGCCGCATCACGAACCACAGCGCCGCGAGCAGGACGAGCGACAGTCTGATATTCCAGGACTTGCCCGCTTCGAAGAATTGATCCGGCGTCATCGCCGGGTCATACATCCACGACAGCAGCCACGGATACACCGGCATGCGATTACGCTCGCCGATGAGCCCACGCGGTCCACCATGTCGTCCGATGTGAATGCCGACCGCATCCCACAAGTAACCGCTCTGGTCTGCGCGAACCCGGGACACATTGACGACCCGCGCGTGTTCGGTGGCGGCCACGTAGTAGAACGTGGCGAGGGCCATCAGCACCACGGCTGCGGCAAGCCGCTGTGCCCACATCGCGTTTCGACCAACCGCAGACACCATCGGCTCAACCTGCGAGGCGGTACGAATTCTCGACGCTGGCGATCTCCGCCGACACGCGGTCTGCGCTCCACCCGCACTCACCCGCCATCACGCGGGCCATCCGCTCGAGCGCCTTGCGGTCAGGACACGCCGCTGATCCGGCTTCGGTCCGGCGCATCACGACGTCTGACAGGTGCACCGCCATTTCTTCCCGCACGCTGTAGAGGACTTCGGCACTGGTCACATCACAAGCGCGTCGCCGTGCCCGCCGGGGAGTTGTGGATCAGCACCACCGATCTCGAGTGAACCGGCGCCATCG
This sequence comes from uncultured Acidobacteriota bacterium, assembly GCA_963697745.1. GTDB lineage: Bacteria > Acidobacteriota > Vicinamibacteria > Vicinamibacterales > CAVVIG01 > CAVVIG01. Next base: position 143,315 of record CAVOPD010000015.1, read on the forward strand.
ATCATCGACACCACTCGTGAATAATGCGTGCCGTATGTTCGCGCGAGCCGCTCGAGTGTGCACGACGTCAGTGTCGCGGTTGCCTTACTCGCGGTCGCGAGGAACGCTTCGACGTCCGGAATCGACCCTCCTTCGAGCGGAGTGACCGACGAGCGGCTGGCGGGAATCGATCGACCGAGCACGGTCGCCGCGAGATCGATCGCGCGCTGCGCGGTGTGACGGGCGGTCGTGTATCGCACGCCAATCACGGTGATGAGACCGGCGGCACCATCGGCGCGATGATCGTGGACCATGCTGTCTTTCAACAACCGGACTTCGCCTGAGGGGCCACGGCCCGAAGCTGGAAGCAGGCCACGATGAACCAGGGTGACGTCCTGCGCACGCAGCCGCGCCGCCGGAAACGCGCGGTTGATCAGCTCGATGAACCGGTCAACCTCCTTCGCGGCAATCGACAACGCATCTGCAGGTCCCTCGTACTCGTCGTGCAGCGTACCGAACATCGTCCTGCCTCGCCACGGCACGCAAAACAGGAACTGCCCCCCCGCGGTATCGCCGAGCGCACAGGGTGGCGCCGGCAGGCGCGTCACGAGATTGATGGCGCGCGACATGCGCACGCCGGCGAGGCTCCGGCTGGCCGCTGTCCCGAGCAGACCCGGTGCCCACCCGCCCGCGGCATTCACCGTCACCCGCGCGCGAACGTCAAAGGTCGCGCCCGTCAGTTCATCGCGCGCGCTGACGCCCTCGACCCGTTCTCCGCGGCGCACAAGGGCCATCGCGCTGACGTAATTCGCAACCGTCGCGCCCGCCGCGGCGGCGGACTGGACGAACGACAGCAGCACGCGATCCGCGTTGTGCATCTGTCCGTCGAACCAGCTGGCCCCGCCGGTGACACGGCTCGCGTCAAGGCCCGGAAACAGCTGGAGCGTTTCCTCCTTGCCGAGAATCTGCGACGCTGGCAGGTGTCGCGCCCGATCGAGGCCTTCGTTGCGATCGCGCGCAATCCAGTCGTTGACCGCCAGCACGGTCCGCATCACCGCGCGGCTGCGCCGCAGTTCGGGATAGGTCGGGATGAGGAAGCGGAGTGGCGTGACCAGGTGCGGCGCAATGCGGAGCAGTGTCCGCCGCTCACGGATGAACTGCCGCATCTCCACCAGGTTCGCGCGCTGCAGGGAGCGCAGGCCGCCGTGAACCGTCTTCAGGCTGTTGAAGGAAGTGCCGCCCCCGAAGTCGCCGCGGTCGATGAGGGCCACGTGCAGGCCCCGATGCGCCGCCTCCCACGCAATCGTCGCGCCGTAGATGCCCGCGCCCACGACGAGCAGGTCGAACTCGCCATTCGCGAGCGTGGAGATGTCCCGCGTCACAACCGCGATGAGTGTATCAGAGCAGGTTTGACGCTCCTCCGGAGCGGCCGCTATAATCGGGGCTGTTGCTCGTCGAGCAAGGCTCCGGTTCGGAGCGCGGGTCGTCCGCGTGTGCCGTCACGAATGAAACCGGTTCTGGCGCACGCCATTCCATGACACAGCCCCTCCCCACTTCTAGATGAATGTGCTTGTGACCGGTGCGACCGGCTTCACGGGCAGTCACCTCGCACGGACGTTACGCGCACGCGGCCATCAGGTGCGTGGGCTTGTGCGTCCGCGCAGCCGCGCCTCGGCCGCTCCACTCACCGCTGCGGGCGTGGAGGTCGTGGAAGGCGACCTGACGGACCCGGCGTCGCTCGAGAAGGCAGTCGCCGGCGCAGACGTCGTGTACCACGTCGCGGCGCTCTACCGCGAGGCGGGCCTGCCGCCGTCGGCCTTCGTGGAGGTGAACGTGCACGGCACGCGTCATCTGCTCGATGCCGCACGCGCGTGCGGAGTCCGTCGAGTCGTGCATTGCAGCACGGCTGGCGTGCACGGCCACATCGAGCAACCACCCGCCAACGAAGACGCGCCGCTTGCCCCCGGCGATCAATACCAGCGCACCAAGCTCCAGGGGGAGCAACTCGCGCGTGAGTTCGGCATGCAGCCGGGTGCTCCGCAGGTCGTCATTGCCCGACCGGTGGGAATCTACGGACCTGGCGACACCCGTTTCCTCAAGATGTTCCGCGGCATCGCCCGCGGCCGGTTCCCGATGCTCGGGCCGGGCGCCGTGTTCTACCACCTCACCTACGTCGACGATGTCGTCGAGGGGCTGCGTTTGTGCGGTGAGACGCCGGGCGCAACGGGCCGCACCTACCTGATCGCCGGCCCCCAGTACACGACGCTCCGGGACCTGGTGGCGACGATCGCCCGGGTCCTCGACGTGCCGCCGCCGCGACTTCGTTTTCCGGTGTGGCCGGTATGGCTCGCGGGGGCGCTCTGCGAGGCGATCTGCGTGCCCCTCCGGATCGAGCCGCCGCTCTACCGCCGCCGGGTGGATTTCTATCGGAAGAGCCGCGCATTCGACACGTCCCGCGCGCGTCGCGAGCTCGGGTTCGCGGCAGCCGTGGACCTCGAAGGCGGCGTGAGCCGCACGGCCGCGTGGTATCGCGAGCGGGGAATGCTGTGAGCCGCCGCCTGCACATCGTTCAGATCTGCGATCACCTGGGTTGGGCAGGGACGCGCATTCACGGTGTAAAGCGGTTGTTCGCCTGGATGATCCCGCGCTTCGATCAAACGCTGTTCGACGTGTCGCTGATCAGCCTGCGCCAGCCAGACACCTCCCCAGACACCCTCGAGTCGCTGGGAATCCCTGTCACGTACATGAATCGATCGAAGTTCGATCCGTGGACGCTGCCAGCGCTCCTGAGGGAACTCGATCGACGCCAGGCGGACATCCTGCACATGCACGGCTACGGGGCGAGCACCTTCGGGCGGATCGCCGCGGCGCGGCGAAATCTCCCCGGCATCGTGCACGAGCACGCGAATCTGACGGACACGCCGTGGTTCCAGAAGATCGCCGACAAGGCACTAATCCCTTACACGGATGTGGCGATCGCAGTGTCACGATCGACAGCGGAATTCGTGACCCGCGCACGCCTTATCCCCGCCGATCGCACGCACGTCGTCTATCTCGGCGTTCCGCTCGAGGAGTTCAGCCGCCCGCGCACGCACGACGAGATCAGTGCCGCACGTGCGTCCCTGGGGATCCCGGACGGCGTGCTGGCGGTCGGCACCGTCACGCGATTGATGGCGTCGAAAGGCAACGAATACCTCGTCGCAGCGGCCGCCGAGGTCGTGCGGCAACGGCCTGACGCTCGCATCTACATCGCCGGGGAAGGCGACATGCAATCCCAGCTCGAAGCGCAGGCAGCGGCGCTCGGGCTCGGCGATCGCCTGACCTTCCTTGGATTCCAGCGCGACGTGGCGGCCGTCCTCTCCGCCCTCGACCTCGTCGTGTTCCCCTCGTTGTGGGAAGGAACCCCGCTCACGGCCTTCGAAGCGCTGGCGATGGGTAAACCGATTGTCGCCACGGATGCTGACGGGTTGTCTGAAATCCTCACCGATTCGGTCGACTCGCGCATCGTCCCCCGTCGTGACGCCGACAGGCTCGCGAGCGCGATCGTCGCGCTGCTCGGCGACGCGGCGGCGCGTCACGCACTCGCCCAGCAGGCTCGCCACACTGGCGCACGCTACGACATCGATGCGTTCGTCCGGAAGATGGAACAGCTCTACCTGGTCCTGCACGATCGGGCCGGTCGGGCGAAGCGCTCCGCAATCCCACGGGAGGACCTCGCGTTCCTGACGAGGCAGACCGTGTGACGGCAATGGCTGGGCGCCAGCGCGCCTCGTCCCGCAGTAATATCGAGGCGCCATGTCTACCGGGGGCGCCGATCTGAAGCTTCTATGAACAACTCACACGACGATCCGATCGCGGTGATCGGCGGAGGCCCGGCGGGCCTGACGGCCGCATACTGGTTGACCGGCCGGGGCCGCAAGGCCGTGGTGTTCGAGGCCGACACCCAGGTGGGCGGCATCTCGCGCACTGTCGAGTACAAGGGGTTCCGGTTCGATATCGGCGGGCACCGGTTCTTCACCAAGGTCAAGGCGGTCAACGAGCTCTGGCACCTGATGCTCGGACCCGAGATGCTCAAGCGGCCGCGCCTCTCCCGCATCTTCTACAACGGCAAGTTCTTCGACTATCCGTTGCGGGCCATGAACGCGCTGTTCGGCCTCGGCGTGTGGAACGCCGTTCGCGTGATGACGAGTTACGTCTCGATCCGGCTGCGCCCGATTCGGCCCGAGGTCAGTGTCGAGGACTGGGTGTCCAACCGGTTCGGACGTCGCCTCTACGAGACCTTCTTCAAGACCTACACGGAAAAGGTGTGGGGCGTGCCTTGCAACGAGTTGGGCGCGCAGTGGGCGGCGCAGCGCATTCGCGGACTCTCGCTGCGCGTCGCGGTGATGGATGCCCTGTTCGGCCGCTTCAAGGGCGACAAGAGCAAGGTCAAGACACTCATCGATCAGTTCGAGTACCCGCGCCTCGGACCGGGAATGATGTGGGAGGCGTTCCAGCAGGAACTCGCGCGCCGCGGCTTCCCCGTTCAGCTCGAGTCGAAGGTTCGCCGCATCACGCACGATGGCGGCCGCGTCACCGGCGTCGAGGTCGAACAGCACGGCGTCACCCGGCACCTCGAAGTGTCGGCCCTGGTCTCGACGATGCCGCTGCGCGAACTGATTCGCGCGCTCAGCCCCCCGCCCCGCCCGACGTGCTCGACGCTGCAAACCGCCTCCGCTATCGGGACTTCTTCACGGTGGCGCTCATCATCAATCAGCCGGAAGTGTTCCCCGACAACTGGATCTACGTCCACGACCCCGCAGTCAAACTCGGTCGCATCCAGAATTTCAAGAACTGGAGCCCCGATCTGGTGCCCGACCAGCGTCAGACCTGCCTCGGCCTCGAGTATTTCTGCTTCGAGGGCGACGGCCTGTGGACGATGAAGGATGAGGACCTTGTCGAGCTCGGCCGCCGCGAACTGGCCGCGATCGGCCTGGTCGATCCGTCGCTCGTCGTCGACGGCACCGTGGTGCGGCAGCCGAAGGCGTACCCCATTTACGACGAAGGGTTCATGCAGGCACTGGAGGTGGTGCGCCAGTACCTGCTCACGTTCGAGAACCTCCAGGTCGCGGGCCGGAACGGCATGCACAAGTACAACAACCAGGATCACTCGATGGTCACCGCCATCCTGGCCGCACGCAACATCCTGGGTGCATCGCACGAAGTGTGGCAGGTCAACTCGGACGAGGACTACCACGAGGAGGGGCACCTGCAGGCCGACGACTTCGAGGTGAACCTCCAGGAGCTCGCCGCCAGCCAGCCGCTCGTGCCGGACACCGTTCGACGAACGTGACCATGGGCGCCCCCGCGATCGGAGCGGATCCGCTCGACAGCGTCACACGGGCAGACGCGCCACCTGATACCACCCCGACTCTCCTGATCGCCGCTGCCGGCCTCGTGCTGGCGGTGGCGCTGGCGCAGTGCATGCGGGCGATTCTCCCATTCCGCTGGGCCTTTGTGATTGCGGCCGGCGTCGCGTGGTTCGCCGCACCGGGGCTGTTGATCGCACGCGCCGTCTACGGCCGGCAGGCCGGGTCGGGCATTGCGTCGGTGGTGTTCGGGAGCGCCTGGGGCCACATGTTCAGCACGCTGGCCCTGCTGGCACTCTGGGCGGCGGGCTTCCGCAGCGGGTGGATCATCGTGCTCGCGCCGGTGCTGGTCACTCCGGTCGCCCTGCTCGTGCGTCCCTTCGCGGGCAACCTCCGGCTGCCACGGTTCAGGAAGTCCGACCTGCTCGCGTTAACACTCCTGCTGCTCCTGGTACCGCTGGTGGTCGGCCGCCCGTTCGCACTCGTGGGGCGCGATCTGCCCGACGGCCGCGCGTATCGGGCCTACTTCACCGCTGATTTCATCTGGCGGATGGCGGTTGCCGCGGAAGTCAGCAAGGGCGATATGCCGCCGCGCAACCAGTTCTATCTCGACGATCCGCTGCGCTACTACTGGCTGCCGCACCTGCTGCCCGCGGTGCAGCACCAGCTCCGCTATCCTCCGGCTCGGCTCGATCAGATTCTGCTGATCCACTCGATCGTGCTCGACGTCATCTTCGTGGCGTTCATGTACGGGTTCGCACGACAACTCGTCGACAGCCCGGCCGCCGCGGCGGTGGGCTGCGCGGGAGCCGTGCTGTTCAACAGCTTCGAAGGCCTGGAGCGATTGTGGTTCGGGTGGGAACGCTCGCTGCCGCTGGCGTTCGTTCGCAACATCAACATCGACGCCGTCGTGCGGTGGTACTACGGCGGCTTGCCGGTGGACGGGCTCCAGCGGCTGCTGTGGTATCAGCCGCATCACGCGATGGGCTACGCCGCAGGCCTCTCGGCCCTGCTGTGCGCCACCCAGGCCCGCCACGTCGCGCGGGTCGGCCTGATGCTGTGGCTGGGCGTGCTGCTCGCCGGATCACTCCTCATCAGCACGTTTGCCGCACTCATGTTCACCGCGATGGCGACGGTCTATCTGGCCGTTCGGCTGATTGTCGAACGCCGGTACCGCGCAATGGTTCCGCTGGCACTCGCCGCCGCCGCGCCGCTCGCGATCGGGTTGTACGTGGCGCTCAAACTCCAGTATGTCGACGAGGCGGAATCGCTGGTGCAGCTCGGGCTGAATCCGGCCGCCGCGACCCGCCTGCTGCCGTCGATGGTCCTCAGCTTCGGCCCGATGCTGTTTGCCGGCCTCGGCGGGCTGTGGGTGGCCAACCGACGCAACGCTCCGTACGCCGATGTGTTCGGCGTCATCATCGGGGTCTCCGTGCTGTTCTACTTCTTCGTGGACGTGAAGGATCATCAGCACGTCTACGTGGGCTGGCGCTCGGGCCACTTCATGTTCTTCGCGTTCGCCGGGCTTGCAGGCTACCTGCTGCAGGAGTTGATGCGAAGCGCGCGGCGCGTTCGTGTGACGGCCATTGCGGTGGCCATCGTGATGGCGCTGGCTGCCGCGCCGACGTTCGCCATCGACTTCTACAACACGCAGGACGTGGCGAATCGTTCGCAGGGGCCGGGCTTTCGCTGGACGCTGATCCTCACACCCGACGAGATCCAGGCGATCGAATGGATCCGCCTGTTCACGCCGCGCGACGCCATCGTGCAGGTCGAACCGTCAGTGCGCAACTCGGCGACCTGGGCGTATATTCCGGCGTTCGCCGAGCGGCGCATGGCTGCCGGCCTTCCGATTTCGATGGTGCCGCTCGCGAAGTACGAGGCCGCCAGCCGGCGGATCACCGACCTCTACAAGGCCACGTCTCCGCAAGCCGCCTACCAGCAGGCGAGGGATCTGCGGATCGATTACCTGGTGGTTGGCCCGCCAGAACAGCAGGCCTATCCGGACTTCGCGGCGATGGTGGCGGGAGCGCCGCACCTGTTTCGGCCGGCGATCGTGAACGGAAGCGTTGCGGTCTACCGCGTGGTCGACTGAGCGACGCACGCGGCATCCCACTCCCGCGCTGAAGTACTTCTCAGCCTACGGGCAGCGTCCTTCGCACACGGTCGTGCCTCGGAAGATCCACGTCCACGTGTATCCCGGGCCGAAGCCGGTGATCACGTCCACTGAGCGCGAGAAGCGATCGGAACTCGTGGTCGGCAGGTAGATGCGGCCGCGAATGTTCCCGGCGGAATCCTTCGCCAGGATCACGCCGACGGCAATCATGTCGGGTTCCATGAAGGCCATCGCCGCCTGAGTCGCTGTTGAGCCAACATTCTTCGTGGCAACCAGGTCGAAGAACCACGTGCGCCATTCATCGTTGGTTGACGCCGCGGTGAGCGTGCTGGTGGTGAACATGACGGCGCCGTTCGCCGTGTCCGACCACGGGCCGGCGTCGGCGCCGACGACGGCGCGCGAGCGCCACCGGTACGAACCGTTCGTGGACAGTGGCGTCTCGACCAGGTGCGAAACGGTGCCCTGGCCGTTCGCTCCACCACCCGCCACGGTGCGGGTGTACACCACATCGCCGGCCGGCGAGGTGACCTGGACTTCGTATGACACCTGGGGCTGCGCGTAGGCGCCCGTGGCGCGTTGCAGCACCAGCGTCGGCTGGCGCGTTGACAGCTTCGCGCCACCGGTTGGCGACACCGCCGCGGGCGCAGATACCTTGAGCGAGTTGGCTGCCGGAGTGGTCGGCGCACCGGCGGTCGGCGCAACCGGAGTGCTTGCCGTGCACCCCGCCAGCGTGAGCATGGCGCTGCACGCAAGACCACATCCGAAAAGACTTCTGAGCGTCATCAATTCTCCGTTGAGGGCCGGCTGGCCGGTACACACGACCGCACAGGAACGACGGTCGGTAGAGTTAGGATTTTACCCTATGGTCGAACTGCGCCTTCACCTAATTCGTGGGGCGCACGGCCGATCCGCCTTCGCCTGGGTCGTCAACACCGCCCTCGGGCCGCGTCTCAGCCGCCCGCGTCACACCGGAGGCAGCAGATTCTCCCCTGCCACGCGCCCGTCGGGCGCGGCGTCGGCGACTGCGAGTGCCGGGGCCTTCGCTGCGGTCATCGTCGGCAGGGTCATCCTGCTCGTCGAGCGGCGTGTCGTCCATCTGCAGAAGTGCCTCGAGCGCGCGCGCACGTCGCTCACTGAATTCCAGCCGGCCACTCAGTGAGTCGACACGCATCTGGAGGTTCTTGACCTCGATCGAGGTCCGCGTCAACTCGAGCACCGTGTTGTTCAGCAGTTCGAAGTACAGATCCGATCGCGCGGTCATGGTGTTCGAGATGTCGTTCACGCAGGTGATCATCTCGACGATCGGGTCAGGATTGAAGAACAGTCGGAGCACGGGATGCAGCAGAGTACGGAGCCGCCCGATCAGCGGCCGCCGCGCGGCAAAGATCGAACCCGACACGATTGGCAGAGGACGTCGCGCCTCGCGGTAGCTGGCCATCAGATCCGAGCGCACCGCGCGCGGGTTGATGAACCGCTCGAGACGGACGCCGGCGAGCTCACGGATCTCTTCCGCGGTGTAGTCGACCCCACGTTTTTCGCGAAGGCGGGCGCGGATCTGTTCCATCAGATCATCGACGTCGATTGAGTCCGCCACGCACGGTGAAATCATCCATAAGGAGACCAGAAGCTGTGCAACAATAACAGAGCCTATGCCGTCTCACCAACGCTTACGCCCCATGGCGTCCGCACGAAGCGACGCGCCGCTCGCGCGCGCGTGAAGGCCGGCATTCACAACCACCACCAGGTCGATCGCAACTAAGACGACTCGGCCGCTATGCGAGGAGATCGATGAAGATAACACTGTGCGCGCTGGCGCTGGCCGCCGGTTCATTGCTGACGGCAGTCACGCCACTGATGGCGCAGCCCACGAGTCCGGAAGGCACCTACACGTTGAGCGTCAGTCTCGGCGGATCCCTTCAGGAGACATCGTTCGACACCAGTTCGACCTTCTCGAGCTTCAACGAGCAGGGACAGATCAGCGGCGTCCAGAATGTCGGCCGCGGTTTCGTGTTCGACGCCACCGGTGGGTATCAGATCACGACCCGCATCGGAGCGGGCCTGGGCATCTGGTCGCAGACAGCGGATAGCGCCGCGGCCATTACCGTCCTGGTGCCGGACCCGCTGTTTTTCAACCGGTTCGCCACCGTCAACCTGAGCGATTCCGACCTGTCGCAATCGGTGATCGGCTTCAACTTCCAGGTGTTCTTCACTCAGCCGATTACCGATCGCATCGACCTGACCTTCAGCGGCGGTCCCAGCATCATCCATGTGAAGCAGGAAGTTGCTGCGGCAACGGTTGCCCCGAATTCGACCACGGCGACCCTGTCCGTCGCCGAGGAATCGAAGACCACCGGGAAGGCCGGTAACGTGGGTGTCGACGTGAGCTACAGGATCGGTTCGACGTGGGGCCTCGGTGGATTCATCCGCTATGCGGGTGGCAAGGCCGCGCTGCCGAGCGCGCCTGATCTGTCTGTGGGGGGCGCCCAGATGGGCGTAGGCGTTCGCTTCCGCTTCTGATCTGGCACATTGACCTGACGCGTTACTCCACCACCAGATTCACCCGGCATCCCAGCAGACGCATGTCGCTGGATGCCGGGTTCACTTCGCCGGGCCGGAACTCGACGCTCGAACCGATCGCGATCGGCAGCAACCCACCTCCCTTCGGCACCTCAATCGTCACATCCTGCACTTGATCGGCGCGCGACACGATTCGTCGTGTGCCGTTTCGCGTCGTCAGCCTGATTTCACCGTCACGTGGTCCGGTGGACAGCGTCAGGCGGACACGTCTGGCCCCGCCCGCTGCGACATAGACCTGGGTGTCCGCAGTGCCGCGGGTCCAGAATGCGCCAGACTCCGGGTATGCCTCGTCGTCGGTGTAGATCACGAATGCCGGAGCGGTGCCAGGAAGCGGGTCGTATCGCCTGACGCGAAACTGCGGACGTTCCGCAGGGCGTGAGACCGACCGCGGCACGATCTGGACGTGAGACACGTTCGTCGCCGCCGCTCCTGTGACCCTTACTGCCAGACGATCCGCGACCGGTAGATCGAGCCGCAGCGTCGAGGGGTTGCTGGGCGGGCCCATGAGTGTGGCAATGGTCTCGCCGAAGCGTGACTGCACCACGCGGACGTCAGCCTGCCGGACATCGTCCACGCTGAACGAGACCGTTACGTCATAACTACCGGGCGGGATGTCGACGGCATTCGTCGTGTAGGTGTCCAGGTGCGCAGACCCCACCAGCGCGACCGTCCGCAGCGCCTTCATGCGCTCGGGCGTGGCGCGTGACAGATCGACGTAGTCGAGCGTTCTGTGCCGCGCACCGTCGAAGTCCCAGAGCAGATCGAGCGCGCTCTGGGTGGCGATCGCGTCGCGCACGACCGGCGGCGGCGACGTGGATGACGCCGCTGTAAGTGCGCTGGCTGCGAGCGCCGCCGCACCCACCGACGCGGCGGCGACACGCCCCGCCCCTCGACGCCCGCCGCGCCCCGTTCTGCCGCGCCCGACTGCGAGCGCGGCCGCAATCGACAGCACTGGAACGAGCAGCCAGGGAATGGACCCTCGCAGCTGTTGCGTCCAGTCCGGATCAGTGAATGTCGGAACGGCATCCGCCAGCGGCGTCCCGGCGGCGAACACCTGCAGCACTCGCGCGCGGCCATGCGCATCGCTGAAGAACAGATGCGCCTGGGGCCATGCGGCAGCCACCAATGTGAATGCGACGCTCATGATGATCATGGTGCCAATCAACCCGCGCGCAACCGCCCCGCGCACGCGAGTGAAGGCGACCGCCATCATCGGCGCCAGGCACGGGACGATCGGCACCAGGAAGCGGGCCGGCGCGCCCGTGCCGCCCCAGAACATGTAGAGGCGCGCCGTCGACGCGCTGAACGCGATGGCGACGACTCCGAGCACCAGGACGAACCATCGCGTGCCGCGCTCGCGCAGCATGTACCATGCGCCTGCGACGGCGACAAGGTAAGCAGGTGTGTAGAACAACAGCCCGAATTTCGGATCGAACGCCAGTCCGATCAGGCCATGCGGAATGTTGCTGGCGAGGACAAACGCGGCTGGATATGTGCCGTATGGCGCTTCGGGATTGGCCACGCCATACACGACATAGAAGAACCACAACCAGAGGAGCCCTGAGATCGCAACGGGCAACACCAATGCGGCGGCGCGAACGATCCGCTCCCTCATACCCGACGAGGTCACTGCGTCGATCAGGTGATTGCGGTCATCACCAACCACTGTCGTCCCTCTCTCAGTGGCGCGCACGAAGGAAACACCTGCTGCACGAAGCATCAGCGCCGCCGTCAGCAGCGCCTGGAGCACGACGAACTTGGTGTGCAGCCACGGCAGGATGCCCAGCGCCATGCCGCGCAGCAGCCACAGCCGCGGCGACGCGGTCACCCGGTTCCGCCAGCCAGCATGCCGACCAGGCAACCAGCAACGCGCCCGGCATCTCGGGGAATATCGACCAGCTGTGCGGAACGAACGGCACCGTCACGCAGACGGCAAGCCACGTGACCACGGCGGCGGAGCGCCCGGCGAGCCGTTCCGCCAGATCGAAGACAGCGCGCGCCGTGAACGCCGCGATCAGGCACACGAACGCCACCGCACCCAGATAGCCTGCGGCGGCATACGCAGGCAGCAGGAGCGCCGGTAATCCGGGCGCGTGGATCGAATAGATCTGGCCGTTCTTTCCGCGCGCCAGAAAATCGGGCCGCAGATTCGCCAGGGAAGAACGATCGATAGTCGCGCCGTCGATGATTGTTCTCGATTTGCAGGTCGCGGTCACGCAGCAGGCTTTCGGTGATCACCAGGTAATGCGGCTGATCGCCGCCCACCCCGGTCGTCGTCACCGACCACAGGCCAAACGCCAGGTAGATCGCGAGGCTGATTCCGAACACGCTGCGACGTCCGAGCAGCGTGCACGCGCGGGCAGCCGCTGCGGACGGAGACCACCAGTCCAGCGTCGCGCCCACGACCGCCACAGTGATCACCGCGACGCGAAGAGGGCCGGCGAGCGCGAGCAAGAGCGGAAGCCGATCGGGCAACCACGGCAGGTACGGGAGCCACAGAATCCAGAGCAGCAGGAGTGGCCGCGCCGCCCGTGCCGCCGTCACCGCGAGCCGGGACCAGGCGAGCACGAGCGCGAGCACGGCTCCCGCACCAAGCCAGGCCAGCAACTCCCACGCTGGCAACAGCAGCGCGACGCGCTCGGGGCCGCTCGAGGGCCAGCTGACGATGTGAATCGAGGCAGGCCACAACCACAGCGCGCTCGCGATGGCTTCGGCACCCGCGAGCACCATCAGCCGCTCGCGCCAGGTCGCCCGCGTGGCGACAGCCACGGCCGTCGTCGGCATCACTCAGGCACGGTGGAACTCGCCGGCAGCGACAGGCGCGCACCGCCGCCTCGCGAATCTCGCGGATCACGTAGGTCGGTTTGTCCTGCGATTCGTGGTACGTGCGGGCCTGGAGTTCAGCGAGGAGCCCGAGGGTCAGCAGCTGCACGCCCGTGACGATCAGGAGGATGCCGAGCATGCAGCAGCGGACGGGTGCCGATCGCCTGCCCTTCGAACAGCTTGATGAAGCCGAGATAGGTGAGGATGAGCGCGCCAGGAACAGCCATCGCCAGCCCGACGAGGCCGAAGATCTGCACCGGCCGCGTCGAGTAGCTGAGAAGGAACTTGACCGTGAGCAGGTCGAGGATCACGCGAATCGTCCGCGAGATCCCGTAGTTCGATGAGCCGTGGCGCCGCGGACGGTGGTTGACCACCACCTCGGCGATGTTGACACCCTGCTCACTTGCAATCGCCGGAATGAAGCGATGCATCTCGCCATAGAGCTTCAGCGGCTTCACCACGTCGGCGCGGAAGATCTTCAACGAGCAGCCGTAGTCGTGCAGGCGTACGCCGGTCGCCCACGAGATCAGCCGGTTGGCCACCATTGACGGAAGCAGTCGCGAGAGGAACGCATCCTTCCGGTTGCGGCGCCAGCCGCAGACGATGTCGAGTTGCTCGTCGTCGAGTTTGCGCACCATCGCCGGGATGTCGCGAGGGTCGTTCTGAAGATCGCCGTCGGACGTCGCGATCAGGCGCCCCTGCGCGTAGGCGAATCCGGCGGAGAACGCGGCGGTCTGCCCGAAGTTGCGCCGGAACCGAATCACCCGCCAGCGCGGGTCGGCGGCCTGGATCCGCGCCAGCACGTCGAAGCTGTTGTCGGTGCTCCCGTCATCGACGACGATGACCTCGTAGGCACGTCCCCAGGGCTCGAGGGTGGCCGTGATCTCACGGTGGAGTTCCTCGAGTCCCGGCGCCTCGTTCCGGACCGGAATCACGACGCTCAGCTCAATCATCGCGGTGAGTATAAGTTTACTGTCGACCAGCCGTTTGCGTCTTCTGCCACAGCAGGTACGCGCCAAGGCCGGCTGCCATGAGCACCGCCAGCGCTCAGTGACGCCGTGCGGCCGTTGGCGTGCAGGAACTCCATCGCCTGGTCTCCGTACCACACAGCCAGCAGCGCCTCGCCGAAATAGCGGATGCCGCGGCCGATGACAATCGCGACGGCGAACCGGCCCGTGCTGATCCCGGCGGCGCCGGCCAGCAGGACGAAGATCTTGAACGGCATCGGCGGCGGCAGCAGCGAGGGGATCAGCACCGCCATCAGCCCGAAGCGGCGGAACAGCTTCGAGTGCCCGCTCCACGCGGTCGGCGCTGAACCGCCGCATGATGAACTGGTCGCCCTTGCGGCCCACGCCGTAGAGAAGCAGGCATCCGGCCACCGACCCGAGCGTCGCACTCGTCGCATACAGCAGCATTCGAGACTTGTGCTGCGTCACCATCCAGATCAGGACGATGTCGACGATTTCGGGCAGGGACAGAAAGGAGGAGTCCGCCAGGGCCGCGAGGAACAGACCGGGAGCACCCAGTCCCAGCGCTATGGACTGGATCCAGTCGACAAATCTTGCCATACGTAAACATGTGATTGTAACGCGGAGGTGCTCCTCGATGGGAATGCGTCGCGTTCCGCGCGACTCCCCTTGCTCAGTTCGACCGGCGAGCTACGAAACGTGATGGGTAGCGGCGTGATGCTGTTGCCCATGCTGATCGCGCCTGTCGGAGAGGTCAGCGGAGTCGGCGGTACAATCCGTCGGTGCGAGGTCTGATCAGACGGCGCGGTCCGCTCGTCGCGATCGGCGGGGCCGCAGTGCTGCTCGGCACCGTGATGGCCTGGCGATACGCCAGCCTCGATCTGACGTTGAGCCATTACGACGCACGCGGTCACCTTGTCGTGTCGCGCCGCATTTTCGACAGCATCACGCCGGGGTGGCAACAGATCGGCGCGGTGTGGCTGCCGCTTCCCCACCTGCTCAATGCGTTGCCCGTTCAGATCGATGCGTTCTATCGCACTGGCGCGTCGGCGATCGCCATGTCGGTGGTGTCCTTCGCGGTGGCCACATCGGCGATCGCGTGGATCGTCGCCATGCTCACCGGCTCCTGGCTCGCTGCCGTCGCGGGCGCGCTCGTGTTCGCGCTGAACCCGAACGTGCTCTACCTGCAGGCGACGCCCATGACCGAGCCCCTGCTGATGGCGCTCCTGGTAACGTCAATCGCGCTGCTGATCGCCTATTGCCAACAGGTTGTCGCGCTCGAAGCGCAGTCGCTGACTTCGTCAGCAACGGCCTCGGTCACCGATCCGACCCGGTCCGTTCGAGCGCACTCGCAGGGTCGGTGTTTGCTCTCGCGTGCCTCACGCGATACGAAGCCTGGCCGGTCACCATCGCCGCGCTGGCGGCCGCCTGCTGGGTGCTCTGGCGGCAAGGAGTCCCGACCCGCCGCGCCGTGCGCGCGATTGGCGCGATCGCCGTCTACCCTGCCACCGCCATTGCCGCGCTTCACGGTCTTCAGTCGCGTGGTGATTGGCGCGTGGTTCGCCAGCGGGTTCTTCATCCCCGAGAACCGGGCGCAGGGACATCCGTATGATGCGGTGGCCCAGATTGCCTGGGGACTCCGCGAACTGAGCGGGTCCGGCGTGCTGGTCGTCGCCGTCGCAGGCGGGCTGGTGCTGGCGGCAACCTCCCTGCTCTCGAAGACCAGCGCCGCACGCATCCTGCCGCTCGCGCTCCTGGGTACAGCGGCCGTTCCGTGGAGCGCCTTCATGGACGGACATCCGTTCCGGATCCGCTACGTCGTCCCGCTCATTGCCGTGCAGGCAATCTGTGCAGGGATCGTCGCCGGCAGCTGGCGCAAAGGCCGCATCGCACTCGTCACGGTGCTGCTGGTCGTCACCATCTATGAACTGCGTCCCCTCGACCAGGCCGCGCCGATGGTCGCCGAAGCGCAATGGGATCGGCCGAATGCCGCGCCGCGCCAGGTCGTCACGTCGTGCCTGAGGGATGGCTACAGGGGGGAGAGCGTCATGGCGAGCATGGGCTCGCTCGGTCACTACATGCAGGACCTCTCGCGTGCCGGCTTCTCCATCCGCGACTTCCTGCACGAGGGCAACGGCGACATCTGGCTCAACGCGCTCAACACGCCGCGCCCGTACGTCGGATGGATTCTCATCGAGGAGAAGGCCGAAGGCGGGGACATGCTGGCTGCATTGGCGCGCGAGCGTCCCGGATTCCTCGAGGGCTACTCGCGCGTCTGCGAAGGTGCGGGGCTCGCGCTGTATCGGCGGGCCGATTGACACCGACCCTATCGCTTCCGCAGAAACATCATCACCGACGTGAACACCGTGCCGTCGATCTCGAGCAGCATGTGCGGGGTTTCGTATCGATTGCGCCGAAGATCCACCGGCGTGGCCTCGTAGCGCGTCCACACACGATCGTCGATGGGCTCGACGAGCTCCAGCGACGGCATGTCGACCAAGCCGCGGACCTCGTCCGGCTCGAAGATTCCCTCACGCTCGCCTGACGGTCCCGACACACGCCACTCGGTCGCCAGCGCAAGGACGCCGCCCGGCTTCAGGACGCGCGCCATCTCCTCGACCGCCTCGCGCGCGCCCGCGAAGCCACCGAAGTGCTCGATCGACGACAGCGAATACGCGACGTCGAACGAGCCGTCGGCAAAGGCGAGTTTACGGCCGTCCATGCGAAGAAATCGCAAATGGTCGCGCCGGTATTCGAACGGGGCAAATTCTTCCGGATGCGTGATGACCCGCGCGTCGCCCTCGGCGCCGGCGCTCGCTTCCCATTCACCCGGATACAGGTCGGTCGCGACGACGAGCTTCACGCGGTTCGCGAGCCAGTAGCCCGAGCGACTCGTGCCCGGCGCCGACGCTGATCACGGAGGCGTGTTCGGTCAGTGTGCCGAGTCGGCCGAGTCCCCACGCAGTCTGCGTGAACTCGTACGCCTTGCGGTGCATCGCGAGTTTCTTCTCGGCCTGCAGCTTGAGCGCGTGAAGAACGGCGCGCCATTCCGGGTTGTCCCACTTGGCAGGGTTCGCGAGTTCACAGAGCTGGACATCTACCGGCAGCCGGCCGCCCGACGGACACATCCGCTTGTAGTAATCCGCGAACTCGTCCGAGTGCATCAGGCCATAGACGATGTCGAGGCGACGCTTCCCGGAAGCGAGCACACGCAGGTAATGATCCCGGCCGCCGGAATCGGCTTCGCGCCCGAACAGCAGCACGTAGCAGGCGTCGATGAATGCCGTGGCGGTGCCGAGCCGCTGCAGCGCCGCTTCGACGACATCCTCACCGGGAATGACGACGGTGCTGTCGAGCACGTCGTAGTAGCGCTGACGGAATTCACTCGACGCGAGCGCCGCCTGCATCACCGCCTCGCGTGATTGCCCGAGTTCGAAATGCCGCAACCGCGTCTTGCGCCACTCGTCGTCCAGGGGACGGCCCAGCACGATCAAGTACATCGACTCGAGGAATTCCTCGGGTGCGTCAAGATTTGGATCGCGGCGATCAGTAGACGTGGGGGGCCGATCGATCGGGGAAGGCGTGGACGACCGCCGACCGAAGAGTGACAAAACGCGCTGGAGACCAGGCATCAGGGCAAGAGGCCATATTAACGCCGTCTCCGCTGGGGAAGAGAAACATAAGTAGGTCTCGGGGCAAGGAAGAAGCCCCGAGACCCTGTGACGCCTGAGACCAGGCGCTATGCCAGCGTTGAATCAGTTGTCAGAACCTGACCTGGAACGTTGCCAGATAATTCCAGCCGCCAAGGTCCACCGTGCTGCCGGCAAATCCCATATTGGTCGGCAGGTCACCTTTCGCCTTCTGCCAGCGCACTTCGCCGCCGACGGACCACTGGCCGACGGGCACGCGAACGCCGCCGAGCACCGTGGGACCCGTCGCCGTGCCGCTCCCCTCGAAGCTGTCGGTGAAGATGCTGTTGTCGAAGCTGTCCACAAACTGGCCGGCCTCTTTGTACCGCCAGTTGATGATCGCGACGCCGGCGCCGATGTACGGCTCGAATCCGTTGGAGCGGCCGAACGGCAGGAGGCGGACGGTCGCCGTGAACGGCACCATCCGCAGGCTGATGTCCTGCCGGATCTCGGAGCCGTCGCTGTTCACCTTGTTGGCATAGACGCTGGGCACCCTCTGCGAGTAGAAACCGACGCCGAGCCCGGCATCGAGAAAGTTACTCAACCCGACGAGATACTCCCCGCCTGCGGTGATGCCGTTGAATTCGTGGATGTCGAACGCGAGGCCGTACTCGCCGCCAGACAGGTTGTTCGCCACGACATCCGTAAACTCGCGTTCGTGCCAATCGGGGGTCACCAGCCCGCCGACGTAGAAGTTCACCGACTGCTGGGCGTGACTCGTCGCTGGCGCAAGCAGACCGACAAGAACAAACAACACGGTGGCAACGTGTAGACGACGCATGGCACTCCTCGTGAGCGCAGCCGCCCCTCCGGCATCTGCGCGAGTACGTGGCCTGGAGCAGGCGCACTGAGTCGTTGACAAAGCAGGAGCGATGCCACCAGAATCGGCCGAAATCGTTAACGAAATCAGCGATGGAGCGCGCTCACTGTCTCCGGCGGATGTCAGGGCGTCCCGTCCAACCGACACTCGGGACGGCAGGCACGAGAGCGTCTCGCAGCGTGGAACGTCAAACCGGGCCGCCCTCACGGAGCCGGGGACCGTCGGTCGCAAGCTCGTGATTTCAGCGTGGGTAGGAACGCAGATGCCCGGCGATGATCTCCAGCATCGCGCGGGTGAATGCGTCCGTTGCTGGCGACGACGTCAGCGCCGCGCGACTGGAATCGCTCGCCTCGGAAGTTCGTGATGGTCCCGCCAGCCTCGGTGACCAGCAGCGCGCCGCCCGCGATGTCCCACGGTTTCAGGTCGCGCTCCCAGAAGCCGTCCATGCGCCCGGCGGCCACGTAACACAGGTCGATGGCGGCCGAACCGAGGCGGCGCACCGCGCGAGCCCGGCCGACGAACTCGCCGAACAGCCCGACGATTTCCGCGACGCGCGAGTGCACGTCATATGGGAAGCCGGTGACCAGCACCGACTGGAGCAGCGTCTCGGCCGACGAGACCTGCATCGGCTTGCCATTCAGGAACGCACCGCCGCCCCGCTCGGCGGTAAACAACTCCCGGCGCGTGGGATCGTAGACCGCAGCCACCTGCGCCTCGCCGCCGATTTCCAGCGCCAGGGACGAACAGAAGATCGGCAGGCCGTGCGCGAAGTTCGTGGTGCCGTCGATCGGATCGAAGACCCAGCACGGTCCGTCCGGAGGGGTCGAACTGCCGCCCATCTCTTCGCCAAGCACACTGTGGTCGGGAAAGCGGTCGGCAATGCGACGGCGAAATTCGCGTTCAATCGCCACGTCCACGTCGGTGACCAGGTCGATCGCGCCTTTGTTCGCGATATGGACGTCGGTGCCGAAGCTTGCGAGCATGGCATCGCCTGCCCGGACGACCGACTCGACCGCCGTGGTCAGGAACAACGGATTGTGTGACATCAACTGAACGGGCCTGGTGGCTTCAGGGTGTGGTATCGGGAGCGGCGGCGGGCTGGACGCGCTTGACCATGCGCATCTCCATGCCGCCTTCAGGAGCACGCTGCAGCACCATCTCGTCCATGAAGCTGCGAATCAGGAAGATGCCGCGACCACTGCCCTTCAGAAGATTCTCCGGAGCCAGCGGATCGGCAACCTCGTCTGGGTCAAAGCCGTCACCCTGATCTCGGACACGAACAGTCAGCTCAGGTGCGATCCCGAAAGAGCCTTCGAACTCCACGAAGACCTTCTTGCTGCTGTCGCTCTTGTTGCCATGCTTGATGGCATTCGCGACCGACTCGCGGACAGCGACGCTGACCCAGTGAACGGAGTCCTCATCGAGGCCGATGTCCTTGCAGACATGGTCGCTGACCGCCTGGAGAACGTCGAGCATGGCGAAGGTGCTGGTGAATTCCAGACGGATGCTCAGCGGATGTGTGTGCCCCATAGACGCGAGACTGAATACCAACCCATCTATTGCCGGATGTCAAGCCGAGTATCGTAAGATCGAACGAATGTCTGTGGCCACGACCGCGATCATTACTCCTGCCAGGCGTGTGCAGGGTCGGCTGACCGTTCCGGGCGACAAGTCGATATCGCACCGCTATGCGCTGCTGGCCGCACTCTCCGAGGGGCGCTCGCAATTAAGTAATTATGCTCCAGGCGCCGACTGCCAGTCGACGCTCACCTGTCTGCGCGGCCTGGGCGTGTCGATTGCCACAACCGACACCACCGTCACTATAGACGGACGAGGGCTTCATCAGTTTCGTTCGCCCTCCGAGCCACTCGACGCCGGCAACTCAGGCACGACGATGCGCATGCTGGCAGGAATTCTCGCGGCCCAGCCTTTCACGGCGACCATGATCGGTGACGAGTCGCTGTCCCGCCGGCCGATGCGACGGGTGATGGAACCGCTCGGCCTGATGGGTGCGCGGATCGATGCGGTCGAGGGGCACGCGCCGTTGACGGTGCACGGCACAACCCTGCACTCGATTGCATACGCGCCCGCTGTCCCCAGCGCTCAGGTGAAGAGCGCGGTCATCCTTGCGGGGCTTCACACCCACGGTACCACGTCCGTCACCGAACCAGCGCAGACGCGCGATCACACCGAGCGTGCCCTCGCCGCCTTCGGCTTCGAGGTCAAGGTCAGCGGCCTGACCGTGTCGGTGGACGGCGGCCAGCGCGGCCGCGGGCAGACGCTGCCGGTGCCCGGCGACTTCTCCTCGGCCGCATTCTGGATGGTCGCCGCGGCGTCGTTACCCGGTTCGACGGTCACGCATCGAGCAGGTCGGCCTGAACCCGTCCCGTACAGCGCTGCTCGACGTGCTTCGCAGGTTCGGTGCGCGCGTTGACGTGCTGCCGACCTCGATGGCGGCCGGCGAACCGCTGGGCACGATTGTGGTGACGGGTGATCGCGCAGGCGCCGTCGAGATTACGGCGGCGGAAGTTCCCGGCCTGATCGACGAACTTCCTGCCATCGCCGCGCTCGCCGCGTACGGCGGTCAGGTGACCGTGCGGGGAGCGGGCGAACTGCGGGTCAAGGAGAGCGACCGTATCACCACGCTGGTGACCGGGTTTCGCAACCTGGGGATCGCCGCCGAAGAACACGCCGACGGGTACACCATCCACGGATCTGGCGCCCCCAGGGGCGGTGTCGCCGACGCGGGTGGCGACCACCGCATGGCGATGGCCTTCGCGATTGCGGCGCTCTCCGCACAGGGCCCATCACGCGTCGAGGGATCGGACGCCGTCCTCATCTCGTACCCGGGCTTCTTCGAGATGCTTCAGCGGCTCATCGCGTGAACACGGACAAGATCTATCTGGTGGGATTCATGGGCGCCGGCAAGACGTCGGTGGCCCGCGCGCTCGCGCGACGCCTCGGCTGGCGCGCCGTCGACATCGACGAGATGATCGAGCAGCGTGAGCGGCAGACCGTATCGGCCATCTTCGCGAAGCATGGCGAGGCGCATTTCCGCGCTGCCGAACGGGCCGTGCTCATGGATCAGATTCCCACCCGTCATCTCGTCGTCGCCACTGGCGGCGGCACCTTCATCGACCCGCAGAACCGCGCGGTGATCAAGGGCGACGGAGCCACGGTCTGGCTCGATGTTCCGATCCATCGCATCATCTCGCGGGTGCCAGCCGATGGCCGTCGTCCACTGGCGGCCGACCGCGTGGAATTCGAGCGGCTGTTCCTGCTGCGTCGCACCGCTTACGAAGACGCACACTATCGCGTGGACGCAGAACGTGCGAGCATTCCTGCGATTGTCGAAGAAGTCGTGCACTGGCTGAATCCGTAGACCGATCGAGTTCCGGGAAATCTATGCGCTATCTGGTGATCACCGACATCCACGCCAACCTCGAAGCGCTCGACGTCTGCCTCGCCGACGCCGATCGGCGCGGATACGAACGCACGCTGGTGCTGGGCGACATCGTCGGCTACGGACCCGATCCCAACGCCGTCGTGAACCGGGTAGCCAACCTCGACGCGGTCGCCATCGTGCGCGGCAATCACGACAAGATCGCATTCGGCATCCAGATGGCGGAAGGCTTCAACGTCAGCGCGCGAGTTGCGGCCCAGTGGACGCTCAATGAACTGACACCCGAACACAAGGCCTGGCTGATGAAGCTGCCGCAGGGCCCCACCGTCGTCGACGACGGTCTGGAGATCTGCCACGGTTCGCCGCTGGATGAAGACGAGTACATCTTCGATGAACTCGACGCACGGCGTGCGATGGACGCGTCGCCACAGCGGCTCTGCCTGTTCGGCCACACGCATGTCGCCATGGCGTTCCGGCTGGCCAGCCGGTCGATTGGATTGGTGACGCCCCCGGACGAAGGGCTGGAGATCGAGCCGGAATCGAAGTACCTGGTCAACCCGGGTTCGGTGGGTCAGCCGCGCGATGGCGATCCGCGCGCCGCCTACGTCATCTTCGATTCGGGCACGCAGCGCGTGGAGATGCACCGCGTCGAGTATCCGGTGACCCGCACACAGCAGAAGATGGCGACGGCGGGACTTCCCGATCCGCTCATCCGCCGCCTCTCGGCGGGACGCTGACGCGCAGACCGGTTACTCAGCTCCGATCTTTCCTGGCGGCGCGTTCCTCGCGGCGCTTCAGTTCCATCGCGTATGCATCGCGAGCCGCGCGCGACCCGAGAATCCATCCGAGCACCAGACCGACCAGCAGGACGGCCGGAATGAAGATGAAGTGGCCGGAGGTCACCGCGTCGCCCCGCCATGACGCCGCTCGAGCTCCCGCATGTCCTTCTCGACCTTCGACAGCCGGTTCCAGATGGTCCAGAGATAGAACAGCATCAGCAGGAGAAAGAACGCGTACGCGCCGATGACGAACGGGGCGGCAGGCATTTCCTCGCCTGGCGGCAGCGAACTCAGTGGCACGAACCCGTCAGGCGAGCCGTTCTGCGGCGGCTGGGCAAACGTCGTCGCGCCGAGCAGGACGACGGTCACGAGCGCAATCCAGAGTCGTCGAATCATCATCAGTCCTCGGCTGCCAGATACAGTTGGTCGAGTGCCGCTCGTTGTTCCTCGAGGCGAATGCGCGCCGCCAGCAGCAGCCCCATGAACAGCAGGATGGTGAACGTGCAGAACCACACGGTCCACCACATTTCGGGAGAGGTCTCGCCGAGCGTCGTCATGACACTGGTCTTCGGATGGACCGTGCGCCACCAGTCCACCGACTTGTAGACGAACGGCGCCGTCGCGCCGCCGAAGATCCCCATCGCCGCGGCCAGTTTCTCGGCGCCGGGCCCGCCGTAATTGCGCACCAGGATGTAGCCGAAGAAGATCAGCTCCAGCAGGAACGCCATCGTCAGACGTGCATCCCACTGCCACCACACGCCCCAGGCTTTGCGGCCCCACAGAGAGCCGCTCACCAGGCCGAACAGGCCGAAGACGACGGTGATTTCGGCCGCCGCCACCGCGATCCGGTCGGCGCGCGCCGACCCCTTGAACAGATACACGGCACTGGCCACGGTGCAGACAGTGACCGATACGGTCAGCGCCATCCAGGCCGGGAAGTGGAAGTAGAAAATCTTCTGCACCAGCCGCATCGTCGACTCGTACGGTGCGTTGGCGATCGCGATCGGCGAATACGCGAACATCAGCGCCGAGACGGCCAGCACCGGCATAAACAGTTTCTTCATGGTCACCTACTCCGTCATCAGCGGCTCGAACGTCCACAGCGACAGGGTCACGAACACCACGTCGAAGAACGCCAGCAGTCCTATCCACAACGTTGCGACCGGTTCGTCGACAGGCGATGACAGCAGCGCCGACGTGCCGCGCACGCCGGCGATGATCACCGGTATGGTAATCGGATACAGGAGAATTGGCAGCATCACGTCGCGCGTTCGGGCCCGGACGAGCATGGCCGCGAACAGCGTCCCCACGGCCGCGTAGCCGACCGTGCCCAGCCCGAGCAGCGCGATCAGCAGCAGCGGCCGCTGGAAGAAGGGCGCGTTGAAGAGGAACGCCACCATCGGCACGACCAGGATCTCCGTCGCGAACAGCAGGGTCACGATCCCGAGCAGCTTCCCCAGGTAGATCGCTGGACGCGGAGCCGGCGCCAGCAGCAGCGCCTTGAGCGTCTCTCCGTAGCGCTCTCGTTCGAACGTACGGCCCAGCGCGAGGGTGCCCGAGAACGCGATGGCGATCCAGAGGATGCCGGCCGCGGCATCGACCACGGCTTGTCCTTCCTTTACGAACGCGAAAGAAAAGATGGCGACACAGGAGACCGCGAAGAAGAGTGTCGTCGAGAGGATCTCGTAACTCTTGAGCTCGATCGCAAAATCCTTCCGCAGCACCAGCAGCGCAACGCTGAAGAATCTCACGCCGACTCCACCAGGGCGCGGTACTGCTGTCGGATTCCGGCGCTCGCCGCAACGTCGGACAGAAGCCGCCCGCTGCGCACCACCGCCATCCTCGTGATCAGACCATCCGCGACGTCGAGGTCGTGCGTCGCCAGCACCACGATGGCACCGTCGGCAGCGAGCCGCGTCAGTCGCCCGGCGACGATGCGCACGGCGCGGTCGTCAAGCCCGGTGAATGGCTCATCGAGCAGCACCAGCCGGGGCCGGTGCAGCAGCGCCCGTTCCAGCGCCAGCCGCTGCCGCATGCCCCGCGAGAACGACGCCACCTGGTCGTCGCCGCGGTCCGCGAGGCCTGCCGATTCGAGCGCCGTCGATACGAGCGTCCGTTCGGAGAGGCCATGCAGCTGGGCGAAGAACTCGAGGTTCTGCCGTGCGGTCAGTTCAGGGTACAGGTGCAGTTCGTGCGCGAGCACGCCGATGCGGCCGCGAACCTGCGCTCCACCCGAAGCTGACGGTAGCGCCGCCGTAGGTCACCGTGCCGCTGGTGGGGCGACGAGCGTGGCCAGCATGCCCAGCAGCGTCGACTTCCCCGCTCCGTTGGGGCCGAGCAGGCCGAGGATATCGCCGCGAATGCAGCGACAGGGAGACGCGGGAGACCGCCTTGCGGCGTCCGAAGTGTCGGGACAGTTCGTTGAGCTCGACGCGGTCGAAGTCGAAGGTCACGGGAGGGTCAGGCGGCGACGCCCGCGCGGCTGGCCGGCTCCGGACCCGTATCGTCGTCTTCGAGCGCGCCGTAGACGTTCTCGAGCGACTGGAGCAGTTCTTCACGGCGTGCCGTGTGCCGCAGCCGGTCGATCTTGCCGCGCCGATGCTCGTGTTCCAGCCGCACGAGATCCTGGAACAGCTTCTCGCGTCTGGCGATCAGGCGCTTGCGCTCGGCGGCGCGGTCGGTTGGCTGGTCGGCGCCTTTCAGGGACACCCAGACGCCGAGCACGACGATGCCTCCTGCCAGCACCATCGCGATCGTGCGCGGCACGGTGCTGTGATGCGGCAGGCCGCTGATCGTGATCGCCAGCGGCTGTCCGGCAGGCAGCGCTCGACCTGCACCGACGATCACCACCGTCCCTTCCGACACCGTCTCCTGCACGCGATCGAGTTGCGGCGAGGCGATCTTCATGTCGCCTTCCTTCTTCGCAATAATCACCGGCTCAGGAACAGGCGCGGGAAACGCCTGTGCGATGTCCACCGTGCCACTGCCCGCCGGATACTCGGCCGCCACCTGGATCGCGGTGGTGCCAGGCGGGAACGGTCCCGCGACGGTGACTTCGCGCCCCTTGTTACTGGCGCGCGGAGACGATCCCTGAATGACCGTGGTCCCGACCGCCGCCGCGGGCAGCGTGAACACGAACGGCTTGTCAGGGTTCACCGGCGCACTCGACGTGTTCAGGATGTCGAGGACGTAATACACCGACACCGTCTCCTCGCCCGGTTCGATGACGATGCGCGACTCGCCACCGATGACGACCTGCCCGGTGACCGCCGGCGTACTCGGCGCAGCAGATGCCTGCGCGTCTGCTGACGTGTCCGTCGCGACGAGCAGCAGGCGTACACCGCCGCGTGGCTGCACCGGAAATTCCTGAGACTCGAGCTTCTCGCCGTCAACGACCGCAATGAACTTCACCGGCGTTCCCGGTGCGAGGTTGTCGAACTGCGCGCGCCCCTGCGCGTCGGTGTTGACCGTCTGCACATTGGCGCCCATGTGCATTTCGACCGGGTGATTCGCGATGTTCTTCGACATGTCGCCCCGGATCAGGCGCACCGACACGGAGCCGTTGGGCAGGTCGTCGACCGGGCGCGGAATTCCCGACATCTGCTTCACGTCAGGCATCTGCGCAACAGCAACCTCGCCACCACGGAGGACACTGAGGATGCAGAGCAGGACTATCGGAAGGATTCCTGGACGATATCCCCCCGATCCCAGGCCATTCCGCGTCCTCCGCGACCTCGGCGGTGGCGTGTCTGTCTGCGGCATCATCCGAGTCGCTCTCCACAGGATTTGCAGAATCGCGCGTCTGGATCGTTCGCCGTCGAACACTTTGGGCAACTGCGCGGCGCGTGGGCGGCCTTGCTGTCCGCTTCACCGAGCCGCTTCGACAGATCCCGCTCGATTTGTGTCCGGTAGCTCGACCCCGCGTCGAGTTGCTTGATCAGCCGCCCGGCGCGTGCCCGAAGGCGGACCGACATCTCGCGAAAGTCCTCCTCGGACATTTTGCCCATCGCCCGATCGAATTCGAGTTCCTTGATCGTGCGCAGCGCGAGGGCCTTCTCCTGCTCGAGCGCCGCGCGCGTGCGCTGCCCGATGACGACGCCACGTTCTTCGTGCGGCGACACGAGCGGTCGAATCGTGCGGAGCGCGGCCATGCCGACCAGCGCCGTCGTCGCCATCAGCAGCGACAGCAGCAGGACCGCCGTGACACCCTGCCCCCGGAGCAGAAAGGTCACCGCCGTCGCGCACCCCAGCGCCGCCAGAACGAAGAACTGCCAGGGTTGCATGCCTGGCTGCGCGGGTGATTGGGAAGAATCCGAGGCGGGCGCGGCGTGCTCAGTCGAGGTTTCTGAGCTCATCGTCGAGGCGCTCATTCAGTTCCTGATCGGGGGCGTTCGCGCTGGCGTCGAAATCCTCCGGCCGTTTGTTTCGGGACCAGCGGATCGCCACGACGCCCATCGCGGCAGCGGCACCGAGGCCGACCGACCACGGCAGCAGCCACGACAGCCGGCGGAAGCCGCGGTCCAGCGGCGCGCCCAGCATCTCCTCGCTGCCGTGTGTCGCGACGAGTGTGTCGAGGATCTCATCGCGCGTCTTGCCGGCGTCGATCAGAGCCGCCACTTCCTTGCGCATTTCGTGCGATGTGCCACACGGATCCTTTCGGCATTCGGCGATCGTGGTGTGGCCGCAGCCGCACGTGCAGACGATTTCGTGCTGCATCTGCTTCTCGAAATCGGTGCGCGCGTAATACGAGGTCTGGGTATCGACGCCGCCAGGAGCAGCCGGCATACCTGACTGCGCGCGGAGCGGCACCTGGGCAGCGAGCAGAAGGAACATGACGCCGGTCGTGGCCGTCGCTTGCATCGACACCCGCGAGGCCGCGAACGAAATGGCGCGCTCAGGGAGAAGTGCGATGCCGGTCCCGAATGCGAGGACGCCGAAGCCGAGCCAGATCCAGTTGACGAGCGGATTGATGACGATCTGCAGCGGCGCCACCTGACTGGCCATCGTTGCGGGATCGTTGGACGGCATCACCACGTAGAGATCCTCCGCGAGAGAACGGCGGATCCCGACCTCGGTCGTCGGCGCATCTTCGTGGTGGCGAAACACCCAGCGAGCCGGATACAACGAGTCAATCTGACGCCCGCCGCGGAACACCGCGATGTAGGCGGTGGTCATCTGTTTCTGACCATCGTCGCTCACCTTGATACCGTCGTTGCGCAAGGTGTACTTGCCGACGGTGACCTCCTGCCCGATCTTGAGCGCAACCTGTTCGTCGATCTTGTAGGAATCGCCGGCGAAGCCGAGCGCGACCAGGACGATGCCGAGATGAACGATGTAGCCCCCGTATCGCCGTTTGTTTCGCCGATACCAGTCCGATCATTGCACTCAAGACGTCGCTGCCGGAGTTCTTGCGGCGCACTCGTGTGCCGTACCAGAACTCCTGCAGCATCGTGCCGCCGACAAATGCGCACAGTCCGAAGCAGAGCCCTGAGGACCAGAGGTCGATGCCGAGCGCCTTGAGCGTTCCAACCGTGAGCAGAGCGGCGACCGTCGGCCACACGAACGAGTCGCGCAGGTTCTGAGTCGTCGACTTACGCCAGGCGAGCAGCGGCCCGGTGCCGGTCAGGAAGAGGAGGATCAGGCCAACCGGCACCATCCACTTCGTGTAGAACGGCGCCGCGACGGTCAGCCGGGTTCCGGTGAGCGCCTCGCTCATCGTCGGGAACATCGTGGCGAACAGCACGAAAAAGGCCGAGAACAGCAGGATCCAGTTGTTGACGAGGAACGCCGCCTCGCGTGACACCCATGAATCGAGCTCATTGCTGCGCGCGCGCAGCATCGGCAGCCGGTAGATCACCAGGCCGAAGCTGACGGTAACAATGACCACCATGAAACCGGTGAAGAGCCACGCCAGGACCTTGTCCTCACCAAACGCGTGCACCGACTGCACCACGCCTGAGCGAGTCATGAACGTCCCGAAGATCGTCAGGAAAAAGGTGACGATCACCAGCGACACGTTCCAGATCTTCAGCATGCTGCGCCGCTCCTGCACCAGCACCGAGTGCAGGAAGGCAGTGGCCGTGAACCAGGGGATCAGCGCGGCATTCTCGACCGGGTCCCACGCCCAGTACCCGCCCCACCCCAGCTCCTCGTACGCCCAGATCATGCCGAGCGTGAGGCCGAAGGTGAGAAACAGCCAGCTGAACATCGTCCAGCGCCGCACCGCACGAAGCCACGAGTCGTCCAGGTGGCCGGTGACCAGCGCCGCAATGCAGAACGCGAAGGGAATCGTCATGCCGACGAAGCCCGTGTAGAGCGACGGCGGATGAATCGCCATCCAGTAGTTCTGCAGCTGCGGATTCAACCCCGTGCCGTCGGCCGGCGCGTTCGCCAGATAGGTGGTGAACGGGTTCTTGTGCACGACCATCAGATACAGGAAGAACATCTGCACCGATGAAATGGTCGCGACCACGTAGGGAATCAGTTCGCGATAACGCTCGCGGTTCACGTAGACGGCGATGGTCCCGAATACCGAGAGCAGGAACACCCAGAACATGATCGAGCCGTCGAGACCGCCCCAGTACGACGTGATCTTGTAGAACAGCGGCTGGACGGAGTCCGAGTAGTGCGCGACGTACTTGATCGTGAAGTCGTTGGTCAGGAACGCGTTGATCATGACCGCCGAGGCGCACGTCATCAACGCGCAGACCAGATAGAACGCGCCGATCCCGCTCTCAATCAGCCGCCGCGACCGCTGCCGGGCGCCGGCAACCGAAATAACAGCTGAATAGGCGCAGACGACAAACGTCGCGAGCAGCAGGAAGGAGCCGAGGGACGCCATCTAACCGACTTTCTTCTCAGCTTCGTATTTGGATGGGCACTTGGCCATGATGCCATTCGGCTCCACGCTGAAGCCCGCCGTGCTCAGCTGTCCCTTGAGCACGACTTCGGCTTCCTCGCCCGGACGGTCCTTGAACGTGTCAGGGACGACGCCTTTATAGGTGGCGTCAATCACCTGCCCGTTGTTCTGGACCTTGAATCGATACTCGAGAGTGTCCGGCTTCACGAGGATCGAGTTGGTGACCACGTGCCCGTGCAGTTGCAGGCGCTTGCCCTGCCACTCGGGCGCGTTAGCCGTCACTTCGTCCACGTGCTTGTAGTACTCAGTCCCCTCGCGCAGGGTGGACCACAGCATCCCGGTAAACGCCAGCACCAGGACCACCGCGGTGATACCTATTTTCATATATCGATGTGTCATAAGGACTTCCGGGAACGGGACGTGTTCAGAATAGCCCGACTACCTGCCCGATGCAAGGATACGCAACACTCAGCCAAAGCGGCTGATGAGCTCAGCGACTCGCGCGATGGGAAGCCCGACAACATTCGAGTACGAACCTTCGATCCGCGGGATGAACCGGGACGCCAGCCCCTGGATGGCATAGCCGCCGGCTTTATCCTGCCCCTCCCCACTCGCCAGATACCACTCAATCTGCTGGTCTGACAGCGTGTCGACGAACACCAGTGTCTCCTCCACCGCGTCGACCTGGTTCCGGCCCCATACGACACTGAGGCCTGTCATCACCACATGCGTCCGTCCGGATAGCCGCCGGAGCATTCGTTCGGCTTCGACCTCGTCCACCGGCTTACCGAGGATCTCAGCATCAACAATGACCGCGGTGTCGGCTCCAAGAATTAAGACGTCGCCGCCGTCCTGATTGGTGCCACTCCTGTCCGTTCGTACTGCGTCGGCACTGGAACCGCCGCGGTCGGGCTGCAGTTTCCGGTTCTGCGCCAGGCCTCGGAACACCCACCGCGCCTTCTCCGTGGCGAGGCGACGCACGTAGGCGTGCGGCAGCTCCCCATCCAGAACCCGCTCATCAACATTGGTGACACAGACCTCGAAGCTGAAGCCGGCCGCCGTCAGCAGTTCGGCGCGGCGGGGCGAGGCGGACGCAAGGACGAGGCGCATGCTGAATGATAAGATCGCGGCGCGTGACGATGCAGCCGATTGGTCAGATCTTGCCGCGTGCGCTTGCGCAACTGGTGCGCGACGCTCCGCTGTCGAGAGGCAAGGTCGATTTCGCGTGGCGAGTCGGCCGTCGGCGCCGCGATGGCTCGCGTGAGCGCGGTGCTGCTGGAGGACGGGGTCCTGTTGATCGAGGCGCAGACGGCTGCGTGGGGAGCAGCCATCATGCGCAGTTCCCCCGTCATTCTGACGCGCCTGCGGACCATGCTCGGGCCGGACGCCATTCGGGAAATCCGATTGCGCGGCTGAGACGTTTCGCATCTGCATCTGCCATGACTGAAGCCGTCATCGTCAGCGCCGTTCGCACCGCAACGGGAAAGTTCCAGGGCGCGCTGAAGGGCTTCAGCGCCCCGCAACTCGGTGCGCTCGTGGTCGCCGAGGCGGTCCGTCGCGCCGCCATCGATCCGCACAGCGTCGACGAATGCATCATGGGCAATGTGGTCTCGGCCGGGCTCGGCCAGAACCCGGCCCGGCAGGCGGCCCTGCGCGGTGGGCTCGGCGATCACGTCGGCGCGCTCACCATCAACAAGGTGTGCGGGTCGGGGCTCAAGGCGGTGATGCTCGCCGCCCAGGGCGTCGCGACGGGCGACATCGAGATCGCGGTCGCCGGCGGCATGGAGTCCATGAGCAACTGTCCCTATCTGATGCCGAACGCGCGCGAGGGCTCCCGCCTCGGCAACGCGCCCCTCGTCGATTCGATGGTGAACGACGGGCTCTGGTGCGCATTCGAGAACTATCACATGGGGAACGCCGGCGAAGTGGTCGCCGAGCGGTACCACGTCGGCCGTGAGGCGCAGGACGCGTTTGCTGTCGGCAGTCATCAGAAAGCCTCGCAGGCGACCGCCGACGGCGCGTTCACGGACGAAATCCTGCCGGTGTCGCTCCCGCAGCGTGATGGCAGCACCAGGCTGTTCGATCGCGACGAGTCGATCCGTCCGGATACCACCGCGGAAGCACTGCGTGCGTTGAAGCCGGCGTTCAGGAAGGACGGCACCGTCACCGCCGGCAACGCCCCGCCCGTCAACGACGGCGCATCGGCGCTGGTGGTGATGTCCGCTGACAAGGCACGCGCACTCGGCCTCGTCCCGCTGGCGCGCATCGTCGGCCAGGCGACCAGCGGCCTTGCGCCGAAGCTCGTGCTGATGACGCCGGTTGAAGCCGTGCGCAAGCTGACGACGAAGATCGGATGGTCGCTGGCAGACGTGGACCTGCTCGAACTCAACGAAGCTTTCTCGGTGCAGGCGATCGCGGTGACCGCGGAACTCGGGCTGGACGAGCGGAAGGTGAACGTCAACGGCGGCGCCGTGGCGCTTGGTCACGCGATCGGGTCGAGCGGCGGTCGGGTGCTCACCACACTGCTCTACGCCCTGAAACACCGCCACCTGAAACGAGGCATCGCCACGCTGTGCCTGGGCGGCGGTAACGGCGTGGCCGTCGCGGTAGAAATGGTTTGAAGGGCTCTCGGCAGCGTAACCGGACGACGCCTATCGCCGACCGTCATGAGCCCAACCCCTGGAGTCCGAAGCCTGCCATGAACATCAAGACCATCGGTGTCGTCGGCGCGGGAACGATGGGGAACGGGATCGCGCAGGCGTTTGCGCAGTCCGGATACGACGTGCGGCTGATCGACATCGCGCAACCGATGCTCGACCGCGCACGGACATCCATCGACAAGAGCCTGGCGAAATTCGTCGAGAAGGGCACACTCGCCGCCAGCGATCGCGACGCGACACTCGCGCGCCTCTCCATGTTGACGACGCTGGATACCCTTGCCGATGCCGACTACGTCGTTGAGGCCATCGTCGAGCACGCCGACAAGAAACGCGACCTGTTCGCCCGGCTCGATGCCATCACCCGCCCCGAGGTGATCCTCTCGTCGAACACGTCGTCCATTTCCATCACATTGATTGGAGCCGCAACGAAACGTCCAGACAAGGTGCTCGGGATGCATTTCATGAATCCCGTTCCGCTGATGACGCTGGTGGAGTTGATCCGCGGCGCGGCGACGTCAGATGACTCGATGCGTACCGCCACCGACCTGTGCACGAAGCTTGGCAAGACTGGCGTCGAGGCCGCCGACTATCCGGGGTTCATTGCCAATCGCATCCTGCTGCCGATGCTCAACGAAGCGTTCTTCGCGGTCATGGAAGGGGTTGGCACTCCCGAGGCGATCGACGCGGTGATGAAGGGGGGCCTGAACCACCCGATGGGCCCGTTGACGCTGGCCGATTTCATCGGGCTCGATGTGTGCCTGGCGATCCTGAACGTGCTGCATGAGGGGCTTGGCGATCCGAAGTATCGTCCCTGTCCCCTGCTTCGTCGGATGGTCGCCGCAGGCCATCTCGGACGAAAGTCGGGACGTGGCTTCTACGTCTACGCCTGACCGTCCAGGCGATTGCGGCGAGCGAGCCCATGAGCGCCGTTTCGAACAACGCCGCACGCGCGTTGACGGTCAGCAGCCGGTTCAGGATCAGCGCTCGTTCGGTGGGCGGAAAAATGTCCCAGCCGGAGATGTAGAAGGTCGGATCGAACGGCCAGAACATCTGCAGTCCCGCGGGTGGATACCTGTCGGTGCCAAGCCAGTCGAGGAGCAGGTGCGTAGCGTGCGCGGCGGCGAGCGCGACCGCGAAGCGCCAGGCTGGACGCGCGTGTGACCTTCCCTGTCACGGCCATCGCAATAATGAACACGAGGGCGGTGGCGGTCACGCTGTGGGTGGCCGTGCGATGAAAGTGCGGGAACAGCAGGTCGACGTCAGGAATCGCCGCCAGAACTGCGCACCAGAGCGACGAATGGGCTCAGGAGTTCGCGAATCCAGGCGAGGCGGCGGTGCGAGCGTGGGTTCGCTGAGCCAGCCAACGGTCACGCCGGCGAGCGGGTGGCCAATCGGGCTCGGCATCGAAGCAGACATCATCGCAGATTCTGCAAACCGAGCGCGTCAGGGGCGAAAGTCGTCGATTTCGCAACATATTGATAATGTTGATGTTCTACTACTCATAGTCCACGGAAATTCGCTTGACTTTCGCTCGGCACGACCCTAGAATTGCTCCGCTTCGTCAACGGAGCCTGCTCGTCGGACGATCGGGATGCCAGGCAGTTCATCGGCCGTAGGTGGGGCGACGGGTGGTCGTCAGCCGCGGCCGGGAAGCCCGAACCCGACCGGTTTCGACAGCATTCAGAAGCCCGTCCGGAATGCCGGACCAGAGGGCGTCCCGTCTGGGGGACGCCAGATTATGAGGAGCAGCATGCCGCCAGCAGTGGACAAGAACGACCGCGACGATCGCCAGGACAAGGAACGCCTCAAGGCCGTGGAACTGGCCGTCGGCCAGATCGAGAAGCAGTTCGGCAAGGGCTCGATCATGCGCCTGGGTCAGAAGGGCGCGATCCAGCCGATCGACTCGATTCCCACCGGCGCCATCAGCATCGACTACGCCCTCGGCGTCGGCGGCGTCCCGCGCGGCCGCGTCATCGAGGTCTTCGGCCCCGAATCGTCGGGCAAGACGACGCTGGCGCTGCAGATCATTGCCGAAGCGCAGAAGCTTGGCGGCATGGCGGCGTTCGTCGACGCGGAACATGCGCTCGATGCCGGCTATGCGCAGAAGCTGGGGGTCGACCTCGACAACCTGCTCGTCTCGCAGCCGGACAACGGCGAGCAGGCGCTGGAGATCGTCGAAGTGCTCATCCGCTCGAATGGCGTCGACGTGGTCGTGGTCGACTCGGTCGCCGCGCTCGTGCCGAAGGCCGAGATCGAAGGCGAGATGGGCGAAGCGCAGATGGGCCTCCAGGCGCGCCTCATGTCGCAGGCGCTGCGCAAGCTCACCGGCGCGGTCTCCAAGTCGAAAACCTGCCTCATCTTCATCAACCAGCTGCGCGAGAAGATCGGCGTCATGTTCGGCAATCCCGAAACGACGACCGGCGGTCGCGCGCTGAAGTTCTACGCGTCGGTGCGCATGGACATCCGGCGCATCGCCAGCATCAAGGACGGCGATGTCGTCGTCGGCGGACGCACGCGCGTGAAGGTGGTGAAGAACAAGGTCGCACCGCCGTTCCGCGAGGCCGAGTTCGACATCATGTACGGCGAGGGCATCTCCCGCAGCGGCGACCTGCTCGATCTCGGCGTCGAGAAGCGGATCGTCGAGAAGAGCGGCGCCTGGTTCGCCTACGGCGGCGAGCGGCTCGGCCAGGGTCGCGAGAACGCGAAGCAGTACCTGAAGGACAATCCCGAGGTGTTCAAGGCTATCGAGGAGCGGGTCCGCAAGGAACTCGGTCTCACCCGCGACGCCGAAATCGCGGCCGTCTGAGCGCATCACCTAACTCACGTCCGACTCACAGCGAGGGAACGACACGATGGTCCTGACAAAAACCGAACTGATTGGCGCCCTGCAGCACGAAGTGCACATCCTGCAGCATCTCACCACGAAGATCGATCCGTCGATGCTGGACTACCGGCCGACGCCGAAGCAGCGCAGCACGATCGAACTGCTGAAGTATCTCGCGGTGATGGGTCCGGTGCTCGTGAAGTCGGCCCTCGCCGGCGGGTTCGACCAGGACTGAGTGGGTGGCGCGCGCCGCGACGCTGGCGGACGCGGACCTTCCGGCAACGGTGTCCGCGCTGGCCGCACACTCCGACGAGTATGTCGCGCTGCTGTCCAACGTGCCCGACGAGGCGTTCCGCAAGGAAATCGAGATGTTCGGCAACCGCAGTTCAGTGGGCGCGTTCATCGTGTCCCTGGTGCTGGGCGGCGCTGCGGCGTACCGCACGCAGCTGTTCTGCTACCTGAAGGCGTGCGGACGCGCAGAACTCGGAACCATGAACCTGTGGGCCGGGATCGATCCGGCGCCGGCGCAAGTAGCGATTCGTTTTGGTGCAGCGGCGGGTCTTCGGGCTCGCCGCTGTGGCCGGGTGTGGTCACACGTCAATCGGTCGCCGCGGCGGTCGTCAGGTGTAGCCGCCAACCGTCAGGTCGGCTTGGTCCGTGCGACCGTGCAGCGATGCTCTCCGGTCGATTCCGGCCAGCCGCGCCGCGTGGTATCATCGCCTTCTCTTCACGGCTTCGGCTTTCTCGCTGGAGTCGGCACGCTCGTCCCGGCGTGGCGAGGTAGCTCAGTTGGTAGAGCATACGACTGAAAATCGTAGTGTCGACAGTTCGATTCTGTCCCTCGCCACCATCTAAACATCCCTTCTCCTTTCAATATCTTATCGGGCGCGACTGCTCGTGCGCCGCTCCCCTGCCGGCGGTCCTGTGCATATCAACGTTCAAATATGTGCATCCGTCAGACGTCCCTCTCGATCACTTCCAACCGGCCGAGACGTGCGACCAAGCGGGGAGCCGCCGCGGTTGAGGCAGCATCGCAGGTGACCGCATTCCGCTGGCGCGACGAGTCCGGATCCAACACGCGCACGCGACAATCCGAACTGAACACGCACACCACCCGATTGACACCCGGCTGTCCGGCGTCATAATCGGCGCGTGCCTGCGGCCGGGGCGTGCTGGTCGCCGTTCGCACTCCCGCTGCCGAGGGTTGCCGCAATTCACATGCAGGAGACGAGTATGCGATTCACCAGAAAAACGGTTGTGAGCGTAACCATCGCCGCGGCCATCGGCGCCGCCGCTCTTGCCGGGGTCGCTCACGCGCAGGGCGCCAAGGCCACCATCAGTGACCCCGTCGGCCCGCCGCCCGACCCGACCCATATCCCGACGGTCCTGCCCAAGGACATCAAGTGGACCGGACAGGAAGGGCGCCAACAGATGGGCCTGCTGTTCGGCGATCCCAATAAGCCGGGCCTCTACGGCGTCGTGTACAAGTGGTATCCGGGCAACTTCTCTCAGCCGCACTTCCACGATCAGGAACGGTACGCGTATGTGATCTCGGGAACGTGGTGGGTCTCGACCAGCAACGTCTATGACGAGAAGACCACCTACCCGGTGCGAGCCGGCACCGTCGCCATCGACAAGGCGAACACGGTGCACTGGGACGGCGCCCGCATGGGCGAAACCGAACCCGCGGTTCTCGTGCTGGTCGGCATGGGACCGGTCAAGACGATCCAGGTAGACGAAACTGGTAAGCCGAAACCGGCGGCTCCCGCGCGTTGAGACGCACACGACCGCATCCGGCGACCGCATCGCTGCACCCGGGCTCGAGCCGCCCGGGGCGGCCCGGATCCTCCGCTCGACCGCCGGACTGCGTATCAGCGTCGCAGGTCGAACCGTGACTCATAGCCTGGCCGCGGTGCTGTGTCACCGGCGGGGGTTCGTTTCCCCATCACCGCTGGGGTCTGCTTCCCCATCACAGTGTTTGCGAGAAGGAAATTCGTTATGACCACGCCCCGGCACAGCCGTCGCTCGTTCATGTCGGTGCTGACCTCCGCTGCAGGCGTCACGGCGATCCACGCCGGCGGCACGAATGCGGCCGCACAGGTGTCGGCGCCGCAAGCCCAGAACTGGGACCTGCGGTGGGTGGACGAATTGAAGCCGGCGCAGCATAAGCAGGTATTTGACATGGCGGATGCGGATCCCGCGGGCGAACCGGCTCCGCTCCGCCTGCCCAGGAACTACCTCGATGGGTTCCGCGACGTCTACACCCTGGCCTTCCCCGAGGTCCGCACGGTGGTCGGCATTTCCGGCCGCGCCTTTGCCGTCAATGCCTCCGACCGGCTGTGGCAGAAGTACGCGCTTGGCGAGCGGTTCAAGATCATCGACCCGGTCACGAAGCAGCCGGCGGTGCGCAACATCTTCATGGACGACAGCACGCTCGGCGTGAAGGCGCTGCAGGCGCGGGGAACGATCTTCTGGCAGTGCAACATCGCGCTCAACGGCCTTGCCCAGCAACTCGCGCAGGCGCGGCAGGTGCCCGTCGCGGACGTGCGTGCCGACCTGCTCGGCGGGTTGAACCCCGGCGTCCACCTCGTGCCCTCGCATGTCATGGCGCTCGGCATGGTGCAGGAGCGTGGCGTGACCTACGTGAAAATCTGACCGTCCACATTCCGCGGCGAGCACGGGGGGCGCAGACCCTGCGTGGCTGCCTTCGCGGGCGTACGTGGCGCCGGTCACGTGGCCCTCGTCCGGGGTCGGGGACATCGCGGACGCCGGGCTACCGACGGCGGTCACCCGCCGGTGTGAATGAAAAGCAAGCATCAACCCAGACGCGCAGCTATACTCGCTACATGATCAATGTCTCTGAAACGGCGGCGTCGAAAATCACTGAACTGCTGATCGAGGAAGAGAAGAGCGGCGGCGGGCTGCGGGTGTACGTGCAGGGCGGCGGCTGTTCGGGATTCCAGTACGGGATGATGATCGAGGAGAACGGCCAGGGTGCGGGCGATCAGGTGTTCGAGTCGCACGGCATCAAGCTGTTCGTCGACCCGATCAGCATTCAGTATCTGAAGAACGCCGAGGTGGACTTCGTGGACACCATCACCGGCGGCGGCTTCACGATCAAGAACCCGAATGCCAAGTCGACGTGCGGCTGCGGGTCGTCGTTCTCTACCGAGTAGCCACGAGGTGGCAGTCAACAGCGTGCTGGCCCTCCGCCAGTTCTCCCTGCTCTCCTCTCCCCAGACTGCCACGTCGCTCCCGGGGCAGTGGTATCTGTGCTACGAATGCCATACGTGCCAGCAGGCGATTCCCCTGCTGGCATGCGACGAGCACACCTCGATTTCGCTGGGCGGAGGCGGGACGATGGTCGTCGGATGTCCGCACTGCCGCGCCAGACACCCATACGCCGTGCAGGAGTTGCGAAAGGTGCAGACGCCGATCGCACACTGAATCGCGCGCGCCGCTACTGTTTCGGATGCGCCATCTCTGGAACCGCGCGTCCCAGAAAGCCCTCGAGCGGCTGCTGATCGCCGCCCATTCGCATGTCGTCCATGAGGTTGATCTGCCGCGTCTGCGACAGCGCCGTCGCCACCGGCACCTTCCGTTCGCGAATCAGATACGCGGCCCAGAGATGACTCGCCCGCCACGCAACGGTGCAGTGGAGGAGCACCTTGCCATCCGCCGAGGACATGGCCGCCGCGAAGGTGTCGAGTTCCTTGGGCCCGTACGGGTTCTCGGCCGTGCCCCGCATCGGGATGTGGACGTACTTCATCCCGAGCTCTTTCGCGAGCGCCGCTTCGTCGAAGCCGACGCGCGCCATCTCCTCGGGCATCCGCAGGTTGACGATCGTCGTGACCCCCCGCGCCTTGAGATCGCGGAGCGCCTTCTCTGTGGGCTGGCCGCCGATGAACATGTCGTCGCCCACGCTCACGAACTTCGCCTGGAACATCCCGGTTGTATCGAGTGCCACCGGGTCTGGGACAGGACCGGTCTTGTTCTTGCCGACGACACTCTGGGCGCCAGCGGCGACGGTAAGGGAGACGGCCACGGCTGATGCGGCGAGCGCTCGGAACAGATATGCGTTGATCATGGTGTTCTCACTGACAACTAGGCGGCCGCGTCCTTCTGCGGCGTGATCAAGTACTTTTCACCGGTGGCCCGCCTGCCGTAGGCCGCGATCGCGTCCGGCTGGAGCGCCTCGGCCAGCGACACGCTCCTGGCGTAGTGACTCGCAAACGTGGTCTTCAGTTCCGCAACCACCCGCTGGCGGAGGGTCTGTGCGGCTGCGTCTCCGATCTTCTGGAGAAACGGAAACAACAACCACCCGCCTGCGCCCCACGCCATGCCGAAGCCGCCGCCGAGTTCGATCGGCCGCAGGTCCAGACGACCGTACACATACACCTGCTTGTGCGTGGTCGATCCGTAGCGCGAGTGTGCGGTGGCATTCCGGTTCGCGGCGACTTCCATGCAGGTCAGGATCTGGCCGGCGAGCGGACCACCGCCAACCGCGTCGAACGCCAGCGTCGCCCCTGTCGCGACGAGCGCAGCGGTCAGTTCATCCATGAACCCAGGCGACGTCGAGTTGCAGATGTGCACCGCCCCGAGCGCCCGGAGCACGTCCTCCTGCTCCCGGGAGCGCACGATGTTCACCAGAGAGACGCCGTCGGCGAGGCAGAGCTTGTTGAGCATCTGGCCGAGGTTCGACGCCGCCGCCGTGTGGACCAGCGCCTTATGCCCCTCGCGTCGCATCGTTTCGACCATTCCGAGCGAGGTCAGCGGGTTGACAAAGCACGACGCGCCCTCCGCCGCCGTCGTACCTTCCGGCAGGACCAGGCACTGCTCGGCCTTGATGGTGCGGTACTGCGAGGTACATGGCCCCGCCGATTGCCGCGACCGTCTTCCCCAGCAGCGCCTGAGCCTCAGGCGATACGCCGGCGGCGACGACGATGCCAGCACCTTCGTTGCCGACCGGCAGGGATTGATCGAGACGGCCGGCGACGGCTCTCATACGCGCGGCGGGAATCGTGGCAGTCACCACCGGATGGGTCGTCGTGCCGCCATAGGTCGCGGTGCTCATGTCGGCCGCGCCAAACAGCAGCCCAAGGTCCGACGGGTTCAAGGGAGCGGCCTCGACGCGCACGAGGACTTCGTCCGGCAGCGGGTCGGGGACTGGAACGTCAGCCAGCGACAGTTCCAGTTCGCCGTTGGCTCGCGCGAGTGAGCGCAGTTGAAGGCCGGTGCGGGGCGCCTGAGTGGTCATCGGGAGTCTCCGTGCGAGGTTTCACGTGCGCTCTCGCTCCAGCGGCGGCAGCGCGAGAGTCAACGCTGGCGATTATGTCATTTCAGGCTGGCCTGTAGCCGCGCACCTTGCACGAGGGCTGTAGCCACGCACCTTCAGGTGCACCCGGCACGTGCGTCGCTGATCCCGCGGCTCTGGACGATGACGAGAGCCATGAGGGGCCGCCGTCAGCATCCAACATATACTCACACCACCTCGTCGGTTTCGACGAATCCTTCGGCTTCCTTTCCACTGGAGACCAGAATGTCCGGCACACCCTCACCTTTCGATCTCACCGGACGTGTCGCGATCGTCACCGGCGGCAACGGCGGAATCGGCCGTTCCATTGCCCTGGGACTGGCGCGCGCAGGCGCGGCCATCGCGGTGCTCGCTCGCAACGAAGAAAAGAGCCGTGGCGTTCTCGCCGAACTGGCATCGATCGGAGTGCCGGCGATGGCGCTCCAACTGGACGTCACCAACCGGGCCACGCTGCTGCCGGCTGTCGCGGCCGTGGAGCGCGCCCTTGGCGGCATCGACATCCTGGTGAACAACGCCGGCGTGGCCATGGTCAGCGGTGGAGTGCTGCAGGAAACCGAGGACAGCTGGGACACCACGATGGCTACGCATCTCCACGCCACGTTCCTGCTCTCCAAATACGCCGCCGCGTCAATGGCCACACGCCGGCGCGGCAAGATCATCAACCTCGCCAGCATGTACTCGTTCTTTGGCTCGGGAATGGTACCGGCCTACAGCGCAGCGAAAGGCGCCATCGTGCAGCTCACGAAGTCGATGGCCATCGAGCTCGCTCCGCACAATATCCAGGTCAATGCCGTCGCACCTGGCTGGATCGCCACCGACATGACCGCAATCGCGCGCGACAATCCCGACTGGGCCGAATTCAACAGGATGATTCTCGCCCGCACACCCGCTGGTCGCTGGGGCGAGGCGGACGAAACGGCTGGAGCCGCGGTCTTCCTTGCGTCGGACGCCGCCAACTTCGTTACCGGCGTCACGCTCCCGGTGGATGGCGGATACTCGGCTTTCTGACGGGTCCGCTAACCCGCGTCGAACGCTACGGCGACACAGCCTGCCTGGTTCTGCGCCTCGAGCGTCGGCGTCACCAACGCTCTACAGGCTGGCGGTTGAAGTGAGCTCTCCCTCGTCTGGGCACCCTTGCGTCGCCGGTGAGCACCGACCACGCAAATGGCTAGAATGACCTCCGCCTCATTCAGGGGCGACCTCAGTGGAGAACGGCCATGAAGTTCATTCTCGCCTGCCTGATCGCTACAGCACTGGGGCTCAGCCTGGTCGCTGCCGAGCGGTCCTCATACGGACAATGGAGCGCCGCGGAGCTGCGCGCGCGTGACGCAGCGCTTTCGACGAAAGTCGGACCGGACCACTCGGCGCGAGAGACACTTGCCGATTACGGCGATCACCGGTTCCGGCTGCTCTATCGCGACGCGGACGGCGTGCCCGAGCAGCACGACCAGATCGTGGACGTCGTCTTCATCCAGAGCGGCGAAGGCGCGCTGCAACTGGGCGGCACGATGGTCGGCAAACGGGCAGGCAGCGGTCCAGGCGAGTACCTCGGCACGCGGCTCGACGGTGGCGAACGTCACCCGCTGGCCGCTGGCGACGTCGTTCACATTCCGGCCACCATCCCGCACAGCTTCCTGGTGCCAGCGGGCAAGCACATCACGTATGTCCTGGTGAAGTTCCCTGCCCCGTGAACGACATCGCGGCTGGTGACCATATCTTTTTGCGGCTCCCGATATATTCGCCTTGACAGATGTAATCCGCGTAGATAGTCTCACTGTATTCGCATTCGCGCATACAAGGAGATACCCATGTCAGACATCCAGCAGGCCGTGAAAGAGAAGTACGGCGCCATCGCAACCTCGGTTGCCGCCGGTGGCGGATGCTGCGGGCCCAGCGCCTGTGGCTGTGGTGATCCCATTACGACCAACCTCTATTCCGACGCACAGACCAGCGGGCTGCCGGCCGACGCGATAGCCGCCTCGCTTGGCTGCGGCAACCCCACGGCTCTCGCTCAGCTCGAGCCCGGCCAGGTCGTTCTCGATCTCGGATCCGGCGGCGGCATCGATGTCCTGCTCTCCGCGAGGCGCGTTGGTCCGACGGGAAAGGCGTACGGGCTCGACATGACCGACGAGATGCTGGCGCTGGCGCGCGAGAATCAGCGCAAGGCCGGCGCCACCAACGTCGAATTCCTGAAGGGCACCATCGAGTCGATCCCGCTGCCCGACAATTCCGTTGACGTGATCATCTCCAACTGCGTGATCAACCTGTCGAGCGACAAGGATGCCGTGCTCCGTGAGGCGTTTCGGGTGCTCAAGCCAGGGGGCCGTTTCGCGGTGTCTGATGTTGTGGTACGCGGCGAGGTGCCGCCGGAGGTCCGCCGCAGCATGGAACTGTGGGTCGGCTGCATCGCCGGCGCACTGGACGAGACTGACTACGCGGCGAAGCTCCGTGCAGCAGGATTCACGGATGTGGACGTCGAGCCGTGGCGCGTCTACAAGGTGGACGATGCTCGCGCCTTTCTGACCGAGAGCGGCGTGGACGTCGACCGCCTGGCGCCAGCGGTAGACGGTCGTTTCGCGAGCGCGTTCGTCCGCGCGCGGAAGCCCGACACGACCCCGTGCTGCGGGCCTGGCTGCTGCGCGTAGGCGTAGAAGACCGCTTGCACACTGGTGTGGTGTAGCCGTCAACCTGTCAGGTCGCCTGACGCGGCGGACCTGAAGGTCTGCGGCTACGCCACCTCACTTCAAGCGGTGACGGTGAACGAACCTTTCGCAAGCATCCCGGGTGCAGGCGCCGGCAGCGACGCTGGCAGCGACGCCGGCAGGCGGATCATGAAGGTGGCGCCGCGTCCTTCCCCTCCACTCGAGGCTTCAATGGTTCCGCCATGCAGTTCGATGAGCTGCTTGGCGATGGCCAGGCCCAGTCCGAGACCGAAGAACTCGCGCGTGGCCGTGGAGTCCTCCTGCCGGAAGCGCTCGAACACGTGCGGCAGGAACTCCGGCGCGATGCCCTTGCCGTTGTCCTGAATGGTGATGTGGACGGCTCCGTCCTGTCGCGCACGCGAAGTTCCACCCGGCCCTTGGCGGGCGTGAACTTCACGGCATTGTGAACGATGTTCCAGAGCACCTGCTGCAGCCGCCGCGTATCCGCGGTCAGCTGACCGCTGTTCGAATCGACCACCGCCAGCAGCTGCACATCCTTCTGCTGCGCCATCGGCTGCAGCGACTGCATCGTCGCCTGCACGAGCGTCGCGACATCGATCAGCGACGGCTCCACGGTGACGTTCCCCGCCATGAGCCGGTTCATGTCCAGCAGGTCGTCAATCAGCTTCGCCTGGAGCTGCGCATTGCGACGGATCACGGCGAGCGCCGAGTGGATTTCGCGAATGGGCTTGCCGCTTTCGAGAATGGAGAGCCACCCGAGCACCGCGTTCATCGGCGTGCG
This sequence comes from uncultured Acidobacteriota bacterium, assembly GCA_963697745.1. GTDB lineage: Bacteria > Acidobacteriota > Vicinamibacteria > Vicinamibacterales > CAVVIG01 > CAVVIG01. Next base: position 186,918 of record CAVOPD010000015.1, read on the forward strand.
AAGCTCGTGACTCAACGTCGCCAGGAATTCGTCCTTGAGGCGGCTCTGTCGCTCCGCTTCGGTTCGAGCCGCGGCCTCGCTTCGCAGCAGGTGCTCGCGCTCCTGCGCCGCGTTCCGGTCGGCGGTCACGTCACGCGCAATGCCAACCATCCGGTGCGCATCGCCCTCCAGCACGACCCGGCCGCGCTCGGTAATCCACAGCACCGACCCGTCCGGCCGTGACCAGCCGGTACTCGGCCTCGTAGCTGCCAGTCTCACCCGCACGACCAACCAGCTCCTCGATCCGCGCGCGATCGTCTGGATGGACGACCCGGAGCAGGCGCATGTCGGGGCCGAGCGCGCCCACATCGAGTCCGAACAGCGCCTCGGGATCGGTGGACCAGGTCATGTGCCCGGTGGAGAGGTTCCACTCCCAGGCCGCGACCTGCGCAACCTCCATCGCCATGCGGAGCCGTTCCTCGTTCTCCCGCACGCCGCGATGGGCGCGGACCAGCGCCGCCGTGCGTTCGTCCACGCGTTGCTCGAGCTCGCGATTGGCCGCCTCCAGCTCCGCCTGCGCCCGCTGGCGTTCGGCGATTTCCCGCTCGAGCGCCTCGTTGAGTTCAGCGAGCGCCAGCGTCTTGCGGAACGTATCGACGAACACCGCGACCTTCGAACGCAACACGCCCGGATTGACCGGCTTGCTGAGGTAGTCGACCGCGCCGACGTGATACCCGCGGAGCACCTCCTCATCACTGGCCATATGCGCGGTGAGGAACAGGATTGGCACGTGCTGCGTGCGCCGGCGCTGCTTGATCAGCGTGGCCAGCTCGATGCCGCTCATCCCGGGCATCCGGATATCAAGGATGATCGCCGCGAAGTCGTCCTTGAGCAGCTGCAGCAGCGCTTCGTCGGGCGACTCGGCCCGGACGACGACGCAGTCGATCGGCGCCAGCATGGCCTCGAGCGCATCGAGGTTGAGGCGCTGATCGTCGACGATCAGGATCCTGGCGTCGGTGGTGTGGCTCATGCGCGCCTCTATCGATACAACCAGACGCGAAGCAACGAGAGCAGCTGGTCGGTGTTCACCGGCTTGGCGATGTAGTCCGAGGCTCCGGCCTCGAGGCACTTCTCACGGTCACCCTTCATCGCCTTGGCGGTGAGCGCGAGGATCGGCAGCGTGCGGAACTCCGGGTAACGGCGGATTTCGCGCATCGTCTCGTAGCCGTCCATCTCGGGCATCATGATGTCCATCAGCACGACGCTCAGGTCCGGCGTGCTCCTGATCAACTCGATCGCCTGCCGTCCGTTGGTCGCACTCAGCACTTCCATGTACTGGTTCTCGAGAACCGTCGTCAGCGCGAAGATGTTGCGGGCGTCGTCGTCCACGACGAGCACCTTGCGCTGCTCGAGAACTTCGTTCGAGCCGTGGAGCCGCTCGAGCAGCTGTCGCTTTCTCTCAGGCAGCTCCGCAACGACACGGTGAAGGAACAAGGCGGTTTCGTCGAAGAGCCGCTCGGGCGACTGGACGTCCTTGAGCACGATGCTCTTGGCGACCGATTTGAGCCGCGCTTCCTCGCTCTGGGACAATTGCTTGCCGGTGAACACGACAATCGGCATGTCGCGAAGGGTTCGGTCCTGCTGGACGCGTTCGAGCAGTTCGAAGCCGGTCATGTCCGGAAGGCGCAAATCAACGACGCAGCAATCGAACGACTCCGCATGGAGCCGCTCCAGCGCCGCGGCGCCGGTGCCGACCGCGGCGATCTCGATGTCGTCGTGCCAGAGCAGTTCGACGATGCTGTCGCGTTCGATATCGTCATCCTCGATGATGAGCAGCCGCTTCCGGTGCGGCATCACGTATGACTTGATCCGGTCGAAGGCGTGCTCGATATCCTCGGTCGTGGCCGGCTTGACCAGGTACGAGAAGGCCCCGTGCGAGAGCCCGTGCTGGCGCTCCTCCTCCACCGAGAGCACCTGCACCGGGATGTGCCGTGTCGTCGGATCGAGCTTGAGGCTGTTCAGGACGGTCCACCCGAGCATGTCCGGGAGGAACACGTCCAGCGTGATCGCGGTCGGTCGGTACTGCCTCGCCAGGGTGATGGCCAACTGACCGCGGTTGGCGACAATCCCTTTGAAGCCCTTGTCGCGAGCCAGGCCCAGCAGCACTCTCGCGTAGTGGGCATCGTCGTCGACGATGAGCAGGACGTGGTCGTCGTCGCGAATGTCGGCGCGGTCATCGGGCACGACCTCTTCGGCCTTCGCCACCGCAAGCACCGGAAGCGTCGGTGTCATTGCCGCAGCCATCGACGTCGCCGGAGATGACGAGGCCGGAGCCGTGACTGCGCGCGCCGGACCGGTGTAGGTCAGCGGCAGGTACAGGGTGAACGTGCTCCCCTGGCCAGGAACGCTGACCAGCCTGATCTCGCCGCCGAGCAGCGTCGCCAGTTCGCGGCTGATCGCGAGGCCGAGGCCGGTGCCGCCGTACTTGCGGCTGGTGCCGGCGTCGGCCTGCTGGAAGGCTTCGAAAATCAGCTTCTGCTTCTCCGTGGCGATGCCGATGCCCGTGTCGCTCACTTCGATCGCGACGGCGCTCTGCGCGAAGCGCAGGATCGGATGGTCCAGCGACCAGCCGGACGCGATTGGCTGAACCCGCATGGCCACCTCGCCGTGCGAGGTGAACTTGAACGCATTCGAGAGCAGGTTCTTGAGAATCTGCTGCAGACGCTTGGGATCGCTGGTGAACGAGCGCGGCAGGGAATTGTCGATGTGCACCTGGAACGACAGGTTCTTCGCTTCGGCGAGATGATGGAAGGTGCGCTCGACGCTGTCGCGCAGCGCGGCGAAGGTAATCTCCTCGGCTTCGACCGTGACGGTGCCAGACTCGATCTTCGACAGGTCGAGGATGTCGTTGATCAGGGTGAGCAGGTCGGTGCCGGCCGAGTGGATGTTGCGGGCGAAGTCCACCTGCTTGGTGGACAGGTTGCCCGCGGCGTTCTCCGCCAGCTGCTGACCGAGAATCAGGATCGAGTTGAGCGGCGTCCGGAGTTCGTGGGACATGTTCGCCAGGAACTCGGACTTGTACTTGGAGGTCAGCGCCAGTTCCGCGGCCTTTTCTTCGAGCGCACGACGCGCCTGCTCGACCTCCTTGTTCTTCCGCTCGACTTCGACGTTCTGTTCGGCGAGCTGCTTCGCCTTGGACGCGAGCTCCTCGTTCGTCTGCTGCAGCTCCGTCTGGCGCGTCTGCAGTTCAATCGTGAGCTGCTGCGACTGCTGCAGCAGGTTCTCGGTCCGCATCGTCGCTTCGATGGTGTTGAGCACGACGCCGATCGACTGCGTCAGCTGTTCCAGGAACGTGAGGTGCGTGGCCGTGAACGGCTGAATCGACGAGAGCTCGATCACCGCTTTGGTCTCGCCTTCGAACAGCACCGGCAGGACGACGATGTTCTTCGGCCGGGCCGAGCCAAGGCTGGAGTGAATGGTCGCGTAGGTGCGTGGCACCTTGGCGAGCAGGATCCGCTGTTTCTCGAGGGCGCACTGGCCGACGAGGCCGCTGCCCACCTGGATGCGACGCGCCAGACTGTCGCCGATCGCGTAGCCGGCGAGCAGCGACAGCGCCGGTGCGGCGTCGCTGACGTCGGTCAGCATCTGGTACACGGCGCCCTGTTGCGCGTTCACCAGCGGCGCCAGTTCCGACAGCAGCAACTGACCGACCGTGACGAGGTCGCGCTGCCCCTGGAGCATGCGCGTGAACTTGGCGAGGTTCGTCTTCAGCCAGTCCTGCTCCTGGTTGCGGTCCGTGGTGCCGCGGAGGTTGTCGATCATCGTGTTGATGTTGTCCTTCAGCTCGGCCACCTCGCCCCTGGCCTCCACCTGAATGGACCGCGTCAGATCGCCCTTGGTGACGGCCGTGGCGACTTCCGCAATGGCGCGAACCTGGTTGGTGAGGTTGGCGGCGAGCAGGTTGACGTTGCCGGTCAGGTCCTTCCAGGTGCCGGCCGCGCCGGGCACGTTGGCCTGTCCGCCGAGCCGCCCCTCGACGCCGACCTCGCGCGCCACGTTCGTGACCTGCTCGGCAAAGGTCGCGAGCGTGTTGGTCATGTTGTTGATCGTCTCGGCGAGCGCGGCCACTTCACCCTTGGCTTCGACCGTGAGCTTCTGTCGCAGGTTGCCGTCCGCGACCGCGGTCACCACCTTGACGATGCCCCGCACCTGGTCGGTGAGATTGGCCGCCATGACGTTCACCGAGTCGGTGAGGTCCTTCCACGTGCCGGCCACGCCAGGCACTTCGGCCTGGCCCCCGAGCTTGCCTTCCGTGCCGACCTCGCGCGCGACGCGCGTCACCTCGGCAGCGAACGCGCGCAGCTGATCGACCATCGTGTTGATCGTGTTCTTCAGCTCGAGGATCTCGCCCTTCACGTCCACGGTGATCTTGCGGGACAGGTCGCCGCGGGCCACCGCCGTGGTCACTTCGGCGATGTTGCGCACCTGCGCCGTGAGGTTCGCGCCCATCACGTTCACCGAGTCGGTGAGGTCCTTCCACGTGCCGGCCACGCCGGGCACCACCGCCTGCACGCCAAGGCGACCTTCGGTGCCGACCTCGCGAGCGACACGCGTCACCTCCGAGGCGAACGAGCGCAGCTGCTCGACCATCGCGTTGATGGCTTCCTTGAGCTGGAGAATCTCTCCGCGGACATCGACCGTGATTTTGCGCGACAGGTCGCCGTTGGCGACCGCGATCGTCACCTCCGCGATGTTGCGAACCTGGCCGGTGAGGTTGGAGGCCATCGAGTTGACGTTGTCGGTGAGGTCCTTCCAGGTGCCGGCCACGCCGGGCACGACGGCCTGCCCACCGAGCTTGCCTTCGGTGCCGACTTCGCGCGCGACGCGGCTCACCTCGGAGGCGAACGCGTTCAACTGGTCCACCATCGTGTTGATGGTGTTCTTCAGCTCGAGGATCTCGCCCTTCACGTCGACGGTGATCTTGCGCGACAGGTCGCCGCGGGCGATGGACGTGGCGACGTCCGCGATGTTGCGCACCTGGCCGGTGAGGTTCGAGGCCATCGAGTTGACGTTGTCGGTGAGATCCTTCCACGTCCCGCCGACACCCGGCACCTCGGCCTGGCCACCGAGCTTGCCTTCGGTGCCGACTTCGCGCGCGACGCGGGTCACTTCCGCCGCGAACGATCGGAGCTGTTCGACCATCGTGTTGATGGTGTCCTTCAACTGGAGGATCTCGCCGCGCACGTCGACGGTGATCTTCTTCGAGAGGTCGCCGGTCGCCACCGCGACGGTGACCTCCGCGATGTTGCGGACCTGCGCCGTGAGGTTGCCCGCCATCTGGTTGACGTTGTCGGTGAGGTCCTTCCAGGTGCCGCCGACACCCGGCACTTCCGCCTGACCACCGAGCTTGCCTTCGGTGCCGACTTCGCGCGCCACGCGGCTCACTTCCGAGGCGAACGCGTTCAACTGGTCCACCATCGTGTTGATGGTGTTCTTCAGTTCGAGAATCTCCCCCTTCACGTCGACGGTGATTTTGCGCGACAGGTCGCCACGGGCGACCGCGGTCGCGACTTCGGCGATGTTGCGGACCTGGCCGGTGAGGTTCGAGGCCATGAAGTTGACGTTGTCGGTGAGGCCCTTCCAGGTGCCGGCTACGCCGGGGACGACAGCCTGGCCGCCAAGCTTGCCTTCCGTGCCGACCTCGCGGGCCACGCGCGTCACCTCGGACGCGAACGCGTTCAACTGGTCGACCATGGTGTTCACCGTGTTCTTGAGGCCGAGAATCTCGCCCTTCACGTCGACGGTGATCTTGCGGGAGAGGTCGCCATTGGCGATCGCGGTGGCGACGTCGGCGATGTTGCGGACCTGCCCGGTGAGGTTCGACGCCATCGAGTTGACGTTGTCGGTCAGGTCTTTCCAGGTGCCGGCGACGTCGGGCACCGCCGCCTGACCTCCGAGCTTGCCCTCGGTGCCGACCTCGCGCGCGACGCGACTGACTTCCGAGGCGAAGGCATTCAGCTGGTCGACCATCGTGTTGATGGTGTTCTTCAACTGGAGGATTTCGCCCTTCACGTCGACGGTGATCTTGCGCGACAGGTCGCCGCGGGCGATGGCGGTCGCCACGTCGGCGATGTTGCGGACCTGCCCGGTCAGGTTCGACGCCATCGAGTTGACGTTGTCGGTCAGGTCTTTCCAGGTGCCGGCCACGTCGGGCACTTCGGCCTGTCCGCCGAGCTTGCCTTCCGTGCCGACCTCGCGTGCGACGCGGCTCACTTCGGACGCGAACGCGTTCAACTGGTCCACCATCGTGTTGATGGTGTTCTTCAACTGCAGGATCTCGCCCTTCACGTCGACGGTGATCTTGCGGGACAGATCGCCACGGGCGATCGCGGTCGCGACGTCGGCGATGTTGCGGACCTGACCGGTCAGGTTCGACGCCATCGAGTTCACCGAGTCGGTGAGGTTCTTCCAGGTGCCGGCGACGCCCGGCACTACGGCCTGTCCTCCGAGCTTGCCTTCGGTGCCGACCTCACGCGCGACGCGGGTCACCTCCGACGCGAAGCCGTTCAACTGATCCACCATCGTGTTGATGGTGTCCTTCAACTCGAGGATCTCGCCCTTCACGTCGACCGTGATCTTGCGCGACAGGTCGCCGCGCGCGACCGCCGTCGTGACCTCGGCGATGTTGCGCACCTGCGCCGTCAGGTTCGCGCCCATCGCATTGACCGAGTCGGTGAGGTCCTTCCACACGCCGGCCACGTCGGGCACTTCGGCCCGGCCACCGAGCTTGCCTTCCGTGCCGACTTCGCGCGCCACGCGGCTCACTTCGGACGCGAACGCATTGAGCTGGTCCACCATCGTGTTCATGGTGTCCTTCAACTCGAGGATTTCGCCCTTCACGTCGACGGTGATCTTGCGGGAGAGGTCGCCGCGCGCGACCGCGGTGGTGACGCCGGCAATGTTGCGCACCTGCGCCGTGAGGTTCGACGCCATGGCGTTGACCGAGTCGGTGAGGTCCTTCCAGGTGCCGGCGACACCGGGCACAACCGCCTGCCCGCCCAGCTTGCCATCGGTGCCGACTTCGCGCGCCACGCGGGTCACTTCAGCCGCGAAGCCGCGCAGCTGATCGACCATCGTATTGATGGCTTCCTTCAACTGCAGGATTTCGCCGCGGACGTCGACGGTGATTTTCTTGGAGAGGTCACCGTTGGCAACGGCGATGGTGACGTCGGCGATGTTGCGCACCTGCGCGGTGAGATTGCCGGCCATCTGGTTCACCGATTCGGTGAGTTCCTTCCAGACGCCCGACACACCCTTGACCTGGGCCTGGCCACCGAGCTTGCCCTCCGTGCCCACCTCGCGCGCAACGCGGGTCACTTCGGAGGTGAAGACCGACAGCTGGTCGATCATCTTGTTGACGAGCTTCGCGGACCGCAGGAACTCCCCTTCGAGTGCGCGGCCATCGACTTCGAGGGCCATCGCCTGCCCGAGGTCGCCTTTCGCGACGGCGCCGACCGCGCGGGTGACCTCGGTGGTCGGCCACACCAGGTCGTCGATCAGCATGTTGATCGCCGCCACTTCGTCGGACCAGCCGCCCACCACGCCGGGCACGGTCATGCGCTGTTTGAGCTTGCCCTCCTTCCCCACCGCGTGCGACACGCGCGTCGTCTCGCGCGCGCGACGTTCGCTCATCATCGCGATGTCGTTGAAGGCGTCGGCGATCTTGCCGTTCACACCGGTGAGGTCGCGTCGGCATCCGCACGCTGAACTCGCCATTGCGGTACGAGAGCATCGCGGCGAGCAGTTGCCGGGAGAACAGGTCGATGTCGGGCGGCCCTGGCGGGCCAAGGCGGTCGGGTGCGTAGGCGGCCAGCGGCGATTCCATAAGAGGCCTCAGCAGCGCAGTTGACTCGATTCACGACGCCCCGGCGGGGACCGTGCATCAGTTGGAGTCGCAGACAATTGGACGAAACGGCTAAGCACGACAGCAAAAGCAAGCAGCGCGCCACCTGAACTGAGCCGGGCCGTACATGCGGTCCAGAACTGACACGCGATGCCAGCGCGCGACTGCGCCTGCGATGTCGGAGGAACGTGGCGGGTGACCGTGCCCGAGACTGTTCGCTGCGCGAGGGCTGGACTACGGCGCCAGGCTCGCCAGGGCCCGACGCAGCTCGTCTCCGGTGACGCGCCAATGAGAGGCGGACCACCGCACCTTGCCGTCCATCAGCACCAGGACCTGCGGCGACTCGTGGCGAACCGCGAGTCGCGCCGCTACCGCCTGCGACAGCGGCCGGCTCGCCAGGACGTTGAGCAGGTGCACCGAGGTGGCGTCTCCTTCCTGCAGGAACCCGGCGAGTTCGTCGTAGGCCTCGGCGCTGGTTCCGCAGGCGGGACTGTGCTTGAAAAGGACAACCGGGTGCGAATGAGACGCCTGGAGCAGCGCCTCGAACTGTTCCAGCGTCTGGAGGGTGGCAAACACGCTTTTGGATGAGGTCAGGTGCATAAGTCAAAGGGCCGGCAGGTTCGGAACCGGATGCGATCCAGTATGCCGCACCAGCGCCCTTACTGTTTACTGATGCGGCTCGAGTGGACTACGCTTCCGCGCGGTGTCCGCTACGACTTGTTTATGACGCGCCGGCCGGCGGCGCCGCAATCCTGACAACGAACGTCCCTTTCGAACGGAGGCCAACGTGAAACGCCTGCTCTTCTCCTGTGTGATGCTGGGCCTGTCGGTCGCCCCCATCACCGCGCAAACGGTCCCGGAACTCCCCTTCGAGTCGGTCAAGAACCCGTTCACGATGCCCAACGATGTGCACTTTGGTGAAATCGGCGGCGTCGCCGTGAATTCCAAGGGACACATCTTCGTGTTCTCGCGGGGCAATTCGACCGGGCCGTCGTACATGGCGACCGCCGCACAGCTGCTCGAGTTCGACGCCAAGGGCAAGTTCATCCGCGAGATCGGCAAGAACCTGTACGCGTGGTCCTATGCGCACGCCGTGCGCATCGACAAGGACGACAACATCTGGGTCGTGGACAAGGGGTCGGACATGATCCTGAAGATGAACCCCGAAGGGCGCGTCGAATGGGTGTTCGGCCGCAAGGGCGAAGCGTCGCACTTCATGGTGCCGCCCGACTACGCCGCCACGCTCTCGGGCCTGCTGAAGCGCGCCGGCGTCAACGTGGAGATTCCGGCCAACAACAACCCGCGGAACCCGGTGCCGGTGCATCGCGACAACGTGTTCAACCAGCCGACTGACGTCGCGTGGGACTCGAAGGGCAACTCGTATTTCTCGACGGCTATGTGAACTCGCGCGTCGGCAAGGCGAACGCCAGGGGTGAATGGATCGCCAGCTGGGGCTCGCTCGGTACCGGTCCGGGCCAGTTCGACACGCCGCACGGCGTCGCCGTCTCGCCGAAGGATGAGGTATTCGTCGCCGATCGCGGCAACCGCCGCATCCAGGTGTTCGACACCGAAGGCACGTTCCTCCGCCAGTTCACCATCGACGTGCCGGTGGATACGACCAAGGGCAAAGTGACCTATGGCGTGCCTACCCCGGATGCGAAAACCGGGTCTCAGGCGCCAGGCGCTCCCGACGCGCTCTGCATGACGCCAGGCCCGAACCCCGTGCTCTTCGTCGGCGATCTGTATCCCAGCCGCGTCTACAAAGTCTCACTCGACGGCAAGGTCCTCGGCGTGTACGGCGGACCGGGTCGAAATCTCGGCGAGTTCGGATGGATTCACGCCATCGCGTGCCCGTCCGAGAACGAGATTTACGTGGGCGAGCTGATCAACTGGCGGGTCCAGAAGCTGGTGACGAAGGGCAACGCGCAAACGCGATAGTCGGCGCACGGCCGGACCTGAAGGCGGCAGCTGCACCGTTGATACGTGTAGCCGCGAGCCTTCAGGCTCTTCATCGCGCGTCGCGGTCCGAAGACGTCCTCGGCGTCACCGGCGCCACCGGGGACACCGCCGGCTGCTGGACCAGGTTCAGGAGCACGTCAACGACCCGTTCGACGCCAACAACGCTCGTATCAAGGCTGATGTCGTAGAGCGTGGCATCGCACCAGCTCTTCCCGGTGAGCGTTCGTACGAACTTGGCGCGAGCGGCGTCCGAATCCCGAACGACGGCAGCAGCGGCCTCTCGATCCGCGAAGCCGTATTCCGACATCGCCCGCGTGACCCGGTCCTGCAGCGGCGCATGCAGAAAGACCCGCAGAATGTCCCTCGAGTCCCCGAGGATATGCGCGGCGCCGCGACCGACAATCACCGCCTTGCCGTGCCCGGCGATGGTCCTGACGATCCGCTGTTCCACCGCAAACAGCTGCGCCTCGGTCACGGCCGGCAACGGCGGCGGAAGAAATGGCGTGTCGGGGGCTCCAAGCGCGACGAGCGTTCCAATGCGCTCCCACACGCTCGCGGTCCGTTCCTCCATCGGCTCGAGCTCTGTGGCCTCGCAGTTCAGCGTCCGCGCGGCAGCGGCGAGGATCTCGCGATCCGCGTATTGAAAACCCAGCCGCTGCGCGAGAGCTCGCCCGATGCGAGCGCCACCGCTGCCAAACTGCCGCGACACCGCAACGATCGTCACCATGAATGTCCCTGTATCGAGCCTGTCCGATGGCAGTCACGGTCGCGGCAGCCTGAACGCCACATATTCGCCCGAGTAGGCTCCCCCGCTGATTGCGACCACGATGTGCTGCTGGTTGTTCACGGAGTAGGTCATCGGAGTGCCCGACTGCGGCCCCGACATGAAGACTGCGCCGGCTTCCTTACCCGTCGCTTTGTCGTACGCACGCAGCATGGCTCCGCGTGGATGGTCGGCGGTCACCGTCGCCTGCGGATCGCCGGCGATGACCAGCGTCTTCGTCACGAGCGCACCGACCGCGGCTGCCTGACCTGTTCTTGGGATCGTCAGCCCCTTCAGCGCCGGATGATTGCGCACCGCGTCGGGTGTCTCTCCATGCGCCACCTGCCACACGAAGTCGCCAGTGTCCATGTTGATTGCCGTGATCTGGCCATAGGGCGGCTTCAACAGCGGCAGGCCCTGCGGGTTCAGGCTGACCGCCGCTTCGCCTGTCGTGGTCGTGGGCAATGGCGCCGGGGCCGCACCACGACCAGCAGCCGGCGCTCCCGGTGCTCCCGGTGGTGCCGGTGCTGCGGGTGCGCCGGACGCCGTCGGGGTTGCCGGAGCCGCACCTCGCCCGCGAACGGGCGCATCGGCGCCCGCGTCCTCGCCAGGCCCGGTGACGTACTCGACACCACGGTCGGCAAAGCCCGCCACATAATCCACATCCGAAAAGTCCCTGCTCGGCGGACGCATCAGCGCCACGGTCGGGAACGCCTTGAACGAAGGCACGAAGGCGACGTGCGTGTCGGGATCGTAGGAACCGCCCGGCCAGTTGGTACCGCCCGACGATCGGAAGCCGGCAAGTGGTCCCTCCAACCTGCTGAGAACCGGCGGCGTGAACAGCGGTCCGAGTCGATACTTCTCGACGTTCTTCAGAGCCTCGCGGCGCAGTTCCGGAGTGAAGTCGATGAGCGCCTCTTCGACGACGCCCTGCAAATCGTACGGCTTCGGCCGGGTCGGGTACGGCTGCGTCGGCGAGTACCATTCGCCCGGGACGTCGCCCTTCGGCACGGGGCGCTCCTCGATGGGCCACACCGGCTGACCGTTGGTCCGATCGAACACGTACATCATGGCCGCCTTGGTCATGACCAGCACCGCCTTGACAGGACGGCCGTTCACGGTGATGTCCGCGAGAATCGGCGCCGCCGACACGTCGAAGTTCCACAGCGAGTGGTGCACCAGCTGGTAGTGCCACTTGCGCTGGCCGGTCTTCAGGTCCACCGCGACAATGCTGTCGGCGAAGAGATTATTGCCGGGACGATGACCGCCATAAAAATCGGAGGTGGGGGTTTCGACCGGCAGATACGCAAGCCCCAGTTCCTCGTCGACCGAGATCTGGTTCCACACGCCGGTATTGCCGTTCACGGCCCAGGAGTCGTTCAGCCATGTGTCGTTGCCGAACTCCCCGGGCCGCGGGATCGTGTTGAACGTCCACAGCCGTCGTCCCGTGCGCACGTCGAACGCCTGCACGAGTCCCTTGGTGTTGTTGTGCGTCTTCGGCGTGCCGCCCTCGCGCATCGACGAGCCGACGATCACGACTCCGTCGCGCGTCACCGTCGGCGCCGAGTGCACGCCGATCTCGCCGGTGATCGGGTCGATCGGCTGCCGGTTGCCGAACACGGCGGCTTCCTTCAGATCGACAATGCCGTTCTTCCCGAATGCGGTGATCAGCGCGCCGGTCTTCGCATCGAGTTCAACGAGGCGGAAGCCGATCGTGACATAGAGGATCCGTTCATCGCGGCCGTCGGTCCAGTACCCGACACCCCGACCCGACAACTGGCGTGGGCCGGCTGCGCTGCGCGCCCCTTCGCGCTCGCCGTGCACCCACATCAACTCGCCGGTCGCGGCATCGAGCGCCACCACCGAGCGCCGCGTCCCGGCAGTCGCGTACAGCACCCCTTTCACCACCAGCGGCGTACCTTCCAGCTTGAACTCCGGTCGCGGCCCGAGGCTGTCGGTCTTGAACCGCCAGGCGACCTCGAGGGAATTGAAGTTCGCGCCGCCGATCTGCGCGAGCGGCGAGTAGTGGGTGCTATGCAGGTCGGCGGCGTAGGAGGGCCAGTCGCCATTGGCCAGCGACGGTGCTGTGCCCTGCTGGCCGGCGGGCCGTGACGTCCACAGCGTCGCGGCAACGCAGGCAGCGGCAACGGTCGTCAGCGCCGAAACGGACCACGACCCGCGGATCTTCTGATTGATACGACGTTCGCAGCGACTCCACCTGGACATGCGCGACAGCATAGTCGAACTGCCAGCTGGCTGCGGCTACACTTACCCGCATGGCTGGCAACCTTCCCCGGCTCGTTGCGACAGTCCTGGCCACCTGTGGCCTCTTCGCGTCGGGCCGTGTGCCTGGACTATGGCGCGGTATCGCAACGGCGAGTCCGGCATACGCGGCCACAGCAGTTCAGACCACCCGCACTGCCTCTGCGGCGTGGAGCCCGCTCGACAGCCCAAGGGTGCGCGTGTGGAGCGATTCAGGAGCGCAGCCCGGCTCCGGAACGCAGCCGGCTTCTGGAACGCTGGCGGCCATCCGTGTGACGCTCGACGGTCGTGTCGAATACCACGCACCGGGAGCATCCTTCCCGGCAGCGTCCAGTCCATTGCCGGGCGGCTACGCCGTCGTCATCGAGCTCAAGGACGTGAAGGTCGCGCCGCTGCCCAATGCCACCGGGTATCCGCTCGCCTTCCCGCGGCCCAACGTGAAGAAGGTGATCGACAACGATCGGGTGGTGATCTGGGACTACACCTGGACACCCGGTGTGCCGACTCCGACGCATTTCCACGACAAGGACGTCGTGGTCACGTATCTGGAGGACGGTGCCCTGCGCTCCACTGACCCTGGCGGCACCTCGGTCGTCAACGAGCATTACTTCGGTTTCACCAAGCTCAACTCACGGGATCGGGTGCACACCGAGGAGCTCGTCTCAGGCCAGGCGCGTGCGATCATCGTCGAGCTGAAGTAACTCGATCGGCGAAGCAGGGTCGATCGGGTTCAGCCGGTCAGATTTTCATCAGGTCGGCTGTGAACTGCGCCATCACGGCGGCGGCAGCTTTCCGCTGGCTTTCAGGACAGCGCGCAAGCGTCGTTCGTGCGGCACGCTCGATCGTGCCCTGGGCGCCCGGCTTATTCGCGCGCACGCCCATTGCCGTCAGATGCAGGTGAGCGACTCGACCGTCGCTCTGGTTGGCCACCCGCTTCACCAGCTTCCGCGTTTCGAGACGCTGGACGATGCCGGTGACTGTGCTCGGATGCAGGTGCAATACTGCGGCGAGGTCGCCTGCGGTGATCCCGGGGCGCACGCCGATGATCCGCAGCGCGAACCGCTGGGGGCCGCTGATGCCGATCGCATCCTCCATCCGCTTCGACGCGCGTTCCAGCGCGTGCTCGAGTTCCCAGACAGTCTGCAGGAAGTGCAAGGCAGGGTCGAGGGCTTCGGGCTGTTCCGGCGATACACGGCGTCTGGGCATGACAGTCATCTTCCTCACACAGGACGAGCGCCTCGGCGTCGAGGCATGCACGGTGGCCTTGACACTGTCCAGGAAACCATGGACGATGCCGAATATTGCTGGGGTTAACTTTAGCAGTCCTCGCGCGCGCTGCCGACGCTATTGCGCGCCGGAGCCGCCGGGCGGCCGCACGGCCGTTCCAGGGCACGACGCCGCGTCGCTCAGGTCACTCGCACAGTCAGCCATCGTGAACCGAGGATCCGCAGTGCCACCGCCGGGATCCCTGCGCTTGCCGGACGGTGAAGTTCACCTGTGGTACGAAGTGCTCGACGCCGCCCGCGACGACCTCTGGCGTGAAGCCGCGCAGCGTATCGCCACCGATGCGGAGCGGGCACGCTGCGAGCGATTCGTGTTTCCGGAAGGACGTCGCGAGTGTCTGGCTGCGCGCTGCATGGCCCGCTCCATTCTCTCGCGATATACAGACGTCCATCCGTCGGAATGGCGATTCGGCTCCAACCGCTTCGGCCGGCCTGAGATTACCGAGCCGGCTCATGCCACGCAATTGCGATTCAATCTGTCTCACGCCGACGGCCTGGTCGCCTGCGTCGTGTCGGCCCACTACGACGTGGGTGTGGACGTGGAGCGATTCGGGCGACTCCCGTCCATGCAGCTCGCCGAGTCGCGCTTCGCGGCGTCTGAAGTCGCTGCACTGCGCGCCCTTCCTGATGCCGAACAGGCCCGACGCTTTCTGGAGTACTGGACGTTGAAGGAAGCCTACGTCAAGGCCAGGGGATCGGGCCTCGCGGTTCCGCTCGATCAATTTGCATTCGACCTCAGCCGCCCCGGCCGCCCGCGAATCGAGTTTCGGCCCGGGTTCGACGACGACCATCGAGCCTGGCAGTTCGACCGGCTCTTCGTGGGAACCGATCACCTTGTAGCCGTCGCGACCCGACACGGCAAGCGCCCGCCAGTCAGCGTCGTCGTGCACGCGTTCGACACGGCGCTACTGGGCAATGGTCCTTCGTGACTACACTGGCGAGCCAAGGAGCACCTGCATGACTGAACACCAGCAGCCCTTCATCACCCCCGACGCGCTGCTCGCGCACTGGCAGGGCCACCGGCGGCTCACCCGCCGCGTGATCGCCGCCTTCCCCGAGGATGCCCTGTTCATGTTCTCGCTCGGCGGCATGCGCCCGTTCGGTGCGCTGGCGCTCGAGATGCTGACGATGGCCGTACCGATGGTGCGCGGAGCCGCGAGCGGCGACTGGACGACCTCGAGCAGCCGCGAGGCGAGACCGAGGGCGGAACTGTTACGGCTGTGGGACGAGAGCACCGAGCAGCTTGCGACGGTCTGGGCGCAGATTCCGCCGGCGCGGTTTCTCGAGACGATCACG
The DNA here is from genome assembly GCA_963697745.1 of uncultured Acidobacteriota bacterium. Classification (GTDB taxonomy): domain Bacteria; phylum Acidobacteriota; class Vicinamibacteria; order Vicinamibacterales; family CAVVIG01; genus CAVVIG01. The sequence goes on from CAVOPD010000015.1 coordinate 202,363, forward strand.
GCGTTCGGGCAGTACACGGGCGTGCTGCACGACCTGATCCTCTACGTCATCGACAACGAAGTGCACCATCGCGGTCAGGGGTACGTCTACCTTCGCGCGCTCGGCGTCGAGCCGCCAGCGTTCTTCGACCGCAGCTGATTCGAAGAAGATCCGGAGCCGGATCAGGCGGCTTCTGATGCGGCCTCTGACGGCGCTGCGCTGCCATGACGTCCGCGCCCGTGCGCCGTTCGCAGGCGACGTCGCTCCTCCGGCGTCAGGCGCTCATCGAGCCGTGCGCTGGTGAACACCCGCTTCGCCTCCCGATGCCGTCCGGCGCGATGACACGCCGACAGGAGCGCCGCATAGCATGCGTAGTCGGCCAGTCCTTCACCACGGGCTTGCTCGAGCAGCCGCCTGGCGGCGCCGAACTGCCTGGCACCGAGACGCGCGCGAATGACCGTGAGGACCAGCCGGGAGGACATGTGCCCCGCCGTGGCAGCCGACGCAAGCAGCGGGTCCAGACTCGCCAGGTCGCCGGCAGACGCGCTCGCCGCAGCCAGTGCCGAGAACGCGGCGTCGCTCAGGGCTCCATCCGCAGCCGCGCACTGGAAGATGAACCGCGCGCCGGCCAGATTGCCCGCGCAGCCATAGGCGGCGATGAGCGCCGGATACGTGAATGCCGTCAGCGCGGCATCGGCTCTCGCGCGCTCGAAGATCTGGCGCGCCAGCTCGGGCCGGCCGATCCGGCCATAGGCCTTCACGAGGGAACTGTAGATGGCGTCGGTGGACAGGCCGAGTTCCTTCGCGCGGACAAGAGTCGCCTCGGCAGCCTTCACGTCGCCACGCGAAAGATGGCACTCCGCGACCTCGCTCAGCACGTGTCCGTCAATCGCGCCGCGTTCGATGCTCCACGCCAGCGTCTCGGACGCGATGTCCACCCACCCGTGGGCCCGCACGGCATGGGCAAGCCGCGACATCGTGCGGGTGAGGTACGGGCGGTCCGCCGGCGCACCTTGCAGTTGCCACGCTCGCGCCGCGAGTGCCATCACCATCTGCCGCACGCTGGCGGCGTCAGTCCGGCTGCGCAGGCCGTCGCTGCACTCCTGCACGAGGCCCAGGGCGGCTGTTCGTTTGTCATCCAGCGTCATGGCTAGTCCGCCAGGCCCGATGGGCCGCTGCTCATCTTGCGAGCCATCTGTCGAATCGACGCCGCCTCGACATCGGAGAACCGCTCCTGGTCGATGTACTTGAAGTCCGGCGGATCCCAGTTGGCGCGCATCACGCCCTCATTCGAATGGGAGCGCGCCGGCATCAGCAGGTGTGCGAGTTCGTGGGCGATGACCCCGGCCAGCACGCTCGACTGCGCGACGCGGCCGCGGCGCGCAATCAGCCTGGTGCGGTCGCCCACTACGTAGGCGATGCGCCCGCCGCGCTCTCGCGTGATCGGCGCGTAGCCGGCGACGCCGGGTGGCAGGTCCAGGCGATCGGCCATGGTGGTCGAGAGGATGACCACGGTGACAAACGCGATCTCGTCCTTCGGCCACGCGCCCCGGCCCGCTTCGATGTCGGCGGGTCGGATGCGTGCGCGCCACTCGAGTCGTACTCCGATGCGCGCGTATGCCTCGCTCACGACACGCTGGGCCTGCTGCAGTTGCCGGGATGACGTCTTCGAGTAGTCGTGGATCCGAATCGATACCACGCTCTCCAGTTCGCGCGGCGCCGCCGCTCTCGCGGGACTCGCGCAACTCACCAGCATCATCACGACGACCGAACGCAGACACGACATGTGTGGAACCCCCTTGCGCCCGGCAGAGAGCAAGAGGAGCGCCACGGCGGATTTCGGTGTGTTCTGGAGGAAACGGCGCAGCGGCACGCACGAACACCGACACGAATGTCGCTTCGCTCGACGCGCGAAGCCACACTTGTCGGACGCGTCGGCGGCCGGCGCTCAGCGCCCGGATGCGGGGAGCTTGCGAAAGCTGACGCCGTGGGCTTCGGGGCCGAGGCCGATGACGATGCAGCCGATGATGAGGGCAACGGCCGCGAAGCCGCCCATCGACTGTGGCGTACGAGAAGTGCTCGCCGATCACCGTCTCCAGATACGGCACGACGCCGGCGCACAGCATGCCGAGCTGATACGCGAACCCGGGCAGAAAACCGCGCAGGTGTGCCGGCGAGAGTTCGTTCATATGCGCGGGCACGACGCCCCAGGCGCCCTGCACGAAGAACTGCATCAGGAATCCGCCAGCCACCACCAGCGCGGACGTCGGCGCGGCGATCCACAGCGGCACGACCAGTAGTGCCCCGAGCGCGCCGCCGATCATCGCGCGCCGGCGTCCGAAGCGGTCCGAGCCGTAGCCGATCACGATCCCGCCGATAATCGCACCGACCATCGACAGCATGGTCGTCAACGCGACCTGACTGGACGTGAAGTGCCGCTGCTGCTGCAGGAAGGTCGGATAGAGATCCTGCGTGCCGTGCGAGATGAACCCCATCGCGGTCAGCAGCAGCACGAGATACAGGAACCGTCGCCAGGCCGACGGCAGCGACCGGACGTACGTGCGCCAGTCGGTGCGATGCTCCTGCCACGCCTCCGACTCCTCCACCTTGCTGTACACGACGATCGAGAGCAGCGCCGGCAGGCCGCCGATGAAGAACATGTATCGCCAGGCGTTGGCAGGGTCGATACCGCTGCAGGCTGGATAGGCCACCAGGAAGGCGAGGGCGGCGAGGAGATTACCGAGCGAATAGCCCTGGTGCAGCAGCCCGGAGAGGACGCCGCGCCACCGCGCCGGAACCGTCTCGAGGACGAGCGACGCACCGACGCCCCACTGGCCTCCCATGCCGATGCCGAACAGCGCACGCAGGACGAGGAACCACGTGAAGGTCGGCGCCAGCCCGGACAACGCCGACACGACGGCGTAGAAGATGATGTTGATCATCATCGGCAGGCGCCGGCCGTAGCGGTCGGCCATCACGCCGAAGATCAGCGCCCCGACCGGGCGCATGGCCAGGGTCAGAGTCAGGTCTGAAGCGCAACGGTCGGACGCGACTGACCGAAGGCCCTGGCGACGTCGGTGAGCAGGAACGTGAGGACGAAGAAGTCGAATGCATCGAAGGTCCAGCCGAAGAAGCTGGCGCCGACGGCGTACCACTGAGCACGCCGCCGACTGTTGACCTCGAGAACTGCGCCGGTAGCGGCTGCCAGGCTCCGCTCCGACGTCAAGGCTTCGGCTGCTCGAGATTGATCGTCTTGACGGGCCCCATGCCCTGAATCCGGACCACGGCCGCTTCATCCTTGGCGCCGTCGTAGTGATGCCCGAACGCCGGGTGGAACACAAAGCTGCCAGCCTTCATTGCCGTCATCTTGGCAGGATCGTAGGTATCCGAGTCCGGACCCAGTGCGACGTACCAGGTGCCCTTCACGACGGTCACATACCGATCCTGGTCGTGGAAATGCGGCCGGCTTCCCCGCCCGGGCGCGAACGTGAGCTGCACGACATACGGACCCGGCTTGTTGGGATCGCCCATGAGCACGACCTGCGTGGACCCTTCGGCAGCCTTCATGTCCTCCGGATTGACGGCGCGGAATTCGCTGAGCGGAATGCTCCGCGTCTGGCTCGAGGCGGCGGTTCCCGCCAGCAGGCAAGCGCTGATCCCGCAGAAAATCCAGCGCGACGTCTGTCCTGTTCCGATCATGTGAACCTCATTCGAAAGTCTGTCACCGGCGACCGCGGGCATGATGCGCCGTCAGTCGATCGTCTCCGCCATGGCTATGCCTGGCGGTCGGCGCGAGTTGAGTCCGCCGGATTATAGCTGCAGCGTTGCGCGCTGTGGCCGCGCGGTTACGGAAGCTGGCTAATCGGGGACCTGGCCACCGCGTCGGCCAGCCGGGCGAGGTACTCGCTACGCGGGATCTCGATGCCGCCGAGCGACGACAGGTGCTCGGTGCACCACTGAGTGTCGAGCAGCGTCATCCCGCTGTCGCGCATCAGCGCGACCAGCGCGACGAGCGCCACTTTCGAGGCGTCCCGCTGGCGATGGAACATGGACTCGCCCGCGAAGAGGCCGCCAACCCGCACTCCGTAGAGCCCCCCGCCAGCTGACCCGCACGGTCGAACACCTCGATGCTGTGCGCCCAGCCGAGCTGATGCAGCCGCACGTAGGCGTCGATGAACTCGTCGGTAATCCACCCATCCTCGCGCGAGGGATCTGCGCAGCCCTGCATGACGTCTTCGAAACAGGTATCGACGCGCACCTCGTACTTCCTGGCGCTCTGCCTGAGCGACTTCGTGACGCGCAGGCCGTCGAGCGGCAGGATGCCGCGCGGATCCGGCGACCACCAGCCGAGGACTCCGGGCAGGCCGGTGACGAGCATCGGGAACAGACCCAGGCGATAGGCATCGATCAACGTCGCCGGTTCGAGATCCGATCCGCCGGCGACCAGATCCTGATCCGGCCACTCGGACGAGGGAGGAAAGTGCCAGCGACTGCTCTCGACTGGCTGTGGTGTCGTTGTCCAGGTCACGCACCGCGCGCGACGCCTCACAGCGGCGATCTTAGCCCGTGCTCGAACATGCGCTACGCTGTAGGTATGGGAGGCAGGCCGGGAGACCAGGATCAGACCGGCGGAGCCGTCAAAGGAACGGTTCACGAAGAAATCAAGGAGCCGGCGCTCTACAACGTGGTGCTCCTCAACGACGACTACACGCCGATGCAGTTCGTCATCGACGTGCTCGAAACGCTCTTCCAGAAGACTCCGTCGGAGGCATACCGCGTCATGATGCAGGTACATCTCAGCGGTCGTGGTATTGCCGGCGTGTATCCGTGGGAAGTTGCCGAAACGAAGGTGGAGTCGCTCGTGTCGCTCGCGCGCGAAGCCGGCCACCCGCTCCAGGCGACGATTGAGGACGCCTGATGTTTTCACCAGCACTCGAAGTCATTCTGAACATCGCCTTCCGCGAGGCGATTTCGCGCGGGCACGCCTACCTGACGCTCGAACATCTGCTGTACGCGCTGGCCCACGATCCCGACGGCGAGCGCATCCTCGGCGCCTGCGGCGTCGACCTGCCGGAACTGCGCCGCGACCTGGACCAGTACCTCGACGAGTCGATCGAGCGGCAGCGGCGCGGCGCGGCCAAGGACCCGGAGCAGACGGTCGCGTTCCGCCGCGTGCTGCAGACCGCGATCCTCCACGTGCAGAGCGCCCAGCGCGACGAGGCGAATGCGGGCGACATCCTCGCGGCCATGCTGCAGCAGCCCAAGAGCTACGCTGGCGCAGTTGCTCGGCGAGCACGGCGTCACGCGCCTGGACATCCTCAACTACATCTCTCACGGCATCACGAAGACGCCGCAGACCCCGTCAGGCGACGCTGACGAGACTCGCGAGCACGCCCATGGCGACGGCGCGGGACCGCCGCGCACGTCGACCGATCCGCTGGCCGCGTACTGCGTGAACCTGACCGATCGGGCGAAACAGGATCAGCTCGATCCGCTCATCGGCAGGACCGACGAACTGCAGCGCACCATCGAAGTCCTCTGCCGCCGCCGCAAGAACAACCCGGTCTTCGTCGGCGATCCGGGCGTCGGCAAGACGGCGCTGGCCGAAGGCCTCGCCACCCGGTCTGCTCAATGACGACGTGCAGGGTGCACTGGCCGGAGCGGAGGTGTTCTCGCTCGATACCGGAGCGCTGCTCGCCGGCACGCGCTTCCGCGGCGACTTCGAGGAGCGCTTCAAGGCCGTCGTCGCCGCGCTCGCCGCACGGCCCAAGCCGATCCTCTTCATCGACGAGATGCACTCGACCGTCGGGCGCCGGCGCGGTCACTGGCGGCACGATGGACCTGGCGACGATGCTGAAGCCGCTGCTGACCGCCGGGTCGCTGCGGGTGATCGGCTCGACGACCCACGAGGAGTTCAAGCACATCGAAAAGGACCGGGCACTCGCCCGCCGGCTGCAGAAGATCGCCGTCGAGGAACCGTCGATCGCCGAAACGATCAGCATCCTCGTCCGGACTGCGCAGCCGATACGAGGATCATCACGGCGTGCGCTACACCGATGCCGCGCTCGAAGCGGCGGCCAAGCTGGCCGTCGCGGCACCTGCGCGACTACCGATTGCCCGACAGCGCGATCGATCTTCTGGACGAAGCCGGCTCGGTCACGCGACTGCAGGCGCTTGCCGCGGCCGCCGAAGCCGCTGCAGGCGAAGCCGCGAAAGTGCAGCCCGACGCGCCGCCGCCGGTTCGGTCGGCGGCATCCGTCGCCGGACGCCGCGCCGTCGACCGTGGAAGCGACATCGCGCTCGCGCATGGCGGCACACCGTTCAGGCGAAGGCCAATGTTCAGAGGCTGGCAATCAGCGCGGCGGCTGGCGCCGGATTCTGAGCGAGCCGCCAGTCGTCGACGCGCGGGAAATCGCGCGGGTCGCGGCGCGCGTGGCGAGGATTCCCGACCAGCAGGCGACCGCGTCCGATCGCGATCGGCTTACGCACGCTCGAGGAGTCGCTTCGCCGCGTGGTGTTCGGGCAGGACGAAGCGGTGCACCTGGTGGCGCAGGCAATCAAGCGATCGCGTGCGGGGCTGGGTCAGCCCGAACGGCCGGCCGGCTGTTTCCTCTTCACGGGTCCGACCGGCGTCGGCAAGACCGAGCTGGCCAGGCAGCTCGCGCTGTTGCTCGGCAACGAGTTCATCCGCTTCGACATGAGCGAGTACATGGAGAAGCATGCGGTCGCCCGGCTGATCGGCGCGCCTCCCGGCTACGTCGGCTTCGAACAGGGCGGCCTGCTGGTCGACGCCGTGCGCCAGCATCCGTACAGCGTCGTGCTGCTGGACGAAATCGAGAAGGCGCATCAGGACATCTACAACGTGCTGCTCCAGGTCATGGACCACGCGACGCTCACCGACAACACCGGCCGCAAGGCCGACTTCCGGAACACGGTGCGTCATCCTGACGTCCAACGCCGGATCGCGTGAGATGGGCGCGGCGTCGATCGGCTTCGCCGACAACAGCACCGGGATGGACGACAGTCGCGCGCGGCAAGGTCGCGGCCGGCAAGGCGAAGTCGGCGCTGGAGCGGGTCTTCAGCCCCGAGTTCCGGAACCGCCTCGATGCGATCGTCATGTTCAAGGCGCTGTCCCCCGACGCCATGGAGACGATCGTCGACAAGTTCATCCTGCAGCTCGAGAGCCAGCTGACCGACCGCAAGGTCGCGATCACGCTCGACGCCGTCTGCACGGGCATGGCTCGCGAAGGCCGGCTACGACCGCGTGTTCGGCGCGCGTCCGCTCGCGCGGGTCATCCAGAAGGAAGTGCGCGACGTGCTGACCGATCAGATCCTGTTCGGTGCGCTGGAGCACGGAGGCACGGTGACCATCGACGCCGGCCGACGACCGACTCGCCTTCGCATACGCGGACTCGACAGGGACGGGGCCGCGTAGCGATCGGAGATAGGGTAGCCGTCGAGCCCTCAGGTCGGCGGTCGAGGTCGTCAGCCGCCGACCTTCAGCTGTACGCCCGTCGCAGTCGCTGCATCCGGCAGTTGTCCGTCGTCAGTCGTGCTCAGCGCGGTGGGCCGCATTCCGGAATGCGAGCGTCCGCACCGGCCGGTTCCATGCCGCGCGGACGGCAGCGGCTGCGGCCGCGTCGGTTTCTTCGAGCGCGGCTCGCCAGCGCGTCGAGCTTCTTCGACATGCGTTCCACGCGCGCGGCGTAGTGCTCGTCGTCGCCGCGACGCTTGATCGATTCGCGCAGCAACGCCGACTTCTCCACGAACTCGACCAGCGCATCAGTCCAGGCCATGCTCGTCCATCGCTCCTCTCAACAGCTTAGAGCGTCGGGCATTCTGGCGTCGAGCAGGTCACGCCACCCCGTCCACCTGAAATTCGAGCAGCACGGGAAGGTGATCCGATGCGGCCGCCGCGTCGGCATGCTGCGACGACGTCGCAGGCAACGAGGCGATCCGAGCTGTCCGCCGGCACGAAGGCGTAGTCGAGGCGCACGTGCGGATCCCACGTGGGCATCGTGTAGCCGGGCTCTTCCGGATGGAGCGTGCGGAACGCGTCAACGTAGCCTTCCTCGAGCACCGTTTTCACCGTTCGCCAGCGGACGCGACCACCGGTCGCCCACAGCAGCGGGCGCAATCGCAGCGGCAGCCGCCGCGGCTCGAGCGTCGCGCCCGGCGCCAGTGTATTGAAATCGCCGGCGAGCACGTGGAATGCCGGTTCGTGCCGCCTCACGCTGCGCAGGAGTGCCCGCAGTTCGAAGACCCGCCGGCGCTCGGTCCACGCCGAGTGGACGGCGCTCAAGTGGACGCCGAAGACGCGGAACGCCTGGCCCGGCCGGCACGATCTCGACGAAGGCGTGATGGGAGAAACGCGGGCGATGCCATGACGCGTGCGCCACCGGTTCACGGCTCATGTACCCGAGCGACTGCCGCACGACTGCGCGCCACTCCCCCATCCCCGACGCTCGTGCGATCTGCTCGACTACGTCGGGCCGCGTCGCTTCCTGAAGCAGCACGAGATCGGGGCGGCACGCCTGGATCACGCGGGCCAGCTTATCGGCCCGGCCTTGCCCGCCGAGCCAGATGTTGTATGTGAGCAGGCGGAACGTCACGCGCCCTTCGGCTTTTCGAACAGCACGAGATACGGCTGATCGAGGAGGTCGCCTCGGAACTGGATGACGATCTCCCGCGATGCCTGGATGTTGACCGGGCGATGCACCATCGAAATCAGGCGTTCACGCAACGGCGTCAGCAACGGTGCGATGTCGGGATCGTCCTTGCTGACCGGACGTGAATGCAGGCCCGGCACGAAGAACCCCGTCGCCTTGAAGAATCCGAGCACGTCCGCGCCGACGAGCGTCAAATCGAGATCACTGGTTCCTGGACCGTCCGCATCGAACGGCGCATCGTCGCGCCAGCGCTTCCCGGTCAGCGAACTCCCGCGCAGGATCACCGTCGTGCCCGGCGGGATCACGTCGTCGATCGCGTCGCAGAATCTGGTGAACAGATCAGTGTCGGAGTTGAACGCCAATCGAATGACGTTGGCGCGCTTTTCAGCATCGGTGAGTCCGCCTTGTGTTGCGTTGTCGCGTGAATCGGCCACGTCATCAGCACTTACAAAGAACAGACCAGCGATAGACGGATCAGCTGAGCAGCTCGGTCGTTCGAACTTTTCTTACGGCTCAGCTCACGATTGTGAAGTGCAGCCGTCGAGTTCGACTCAATAATCGATGAACCCGTTCGAACAACTCGTCTCGTTCGTTGAATAAGGTGTCGGACATCCGCACGGAGGAGCTGTCATGCGCTACACCGACTCCTACTTCTCGCGGCATTTACCAGCAAGCGTTTTGAGCCATCGAACTTTTGATTGCGATCGAGCGTAAGAACGGAGTATCGCTTTCGTGCCTCGTATCAGGATTCACGAAGATGCCGACTAACTCGTCGGTTCCACATAGTCACCTCGCAAAGCCCGCCGAGTTGCCAGCTGTTCCGGAAATTCCGCGCGCACGTTCGCGATCGTCGGTCGCTGGTGTGTCCGGTCACGCAATCGATCGGCGCGGCACTCTGATGCCGTCGGCCCTCAGATCGAAAGGAGTCGACATGTTTCCCCGCACAGTCGCAACGAGCCTGGCCTGGAGGCCGGCAGCATTTGTTGGTCTCACCGTCGTCATCTTGCTGTTCACGCAACCCGGGCTTCACGGACAGGCTACCCCCGGCAACAGTCCAACATACTTCAGGAACTTTTACCTGACCGGCGATACGCTCGTATTCGGCAAGGGCCTGAAGCGTCTGCCCGTGCAGAACGGCGTCGTCACCGCGGACCTCACAACCACCGCGCTGCCGCCGAATGCGACCGCAGTGGCCGCGTACCTGTATTTTGCCCACGTCGTAACCACGTCCACGTTGAACGCGGGTCTGACGAACGCGATGTTCCGAGGCCAGCCGATCACCAGCGCCAATGCCGTCGCGATTAATCCGCAAGGGACCTCTGCCTGCTGGAGCCAGGGCGGCGGGACCGGCGGCGAAGGCACGAAGAGGATGGCCTGGTATCGCGTCGACGCGCTGCCCTATTTCGATCGCGACGTCTACGGGCGTCCAATCATCAACGGCGTCAACCACACCTTGCAGCTGGTGAGCAGCTCGAACAACTCAACTCCTGTTGCCGAGGGCGCCGGTCTGGTGGTCGTCTACAAGAGTCCCAGCGATCCGTTTCGCGGCATCGTGATCTACGACGGCGGATTCGTCATTGACCAGGGCCACCCCGCCACCGAGACAGCAATGCATGGGTACTACCAGGCATCCACGACAGGCGCGCAAATGAGCCTGACCGTCCTGGCCGCCGAAGGTCAGACCAACTTCAACGAAAACCTCAAGGTGAACGGTCAGCTGATTTCCTCGAACCCGTTCACCAGCACGGCAGGCACTCAGAACGCATGGGATAACCCGAGATTCGACAATCTCACCCAGCTCGGCGTTTCTAACATCGATGACTCGGCGTCCGTAACGGTGCGGATCGATAATGTCGGGCTGTCGAATTTCGACTGCGTCGACGGCGGCGCGTATGTTCTGGGAACCACGCTCCAGGATCAGGACGGTGACGGTCTCCTCGACAAGTGGGAGACGTCGACGGCTGAAAACGATCCGAACGGGAAACCGCTGCCCGACCTCAAAGCGATGGGCGCGGACAAAACCAAGCCGGACATCTTCATCGAGATGGCGGCGACCTATGAAACGCAGCAGTACACGTCGGGCGGTGGAATGGTGACTCCTCACAATCACCTGCCCAACCCGTATGTTCTGAAGCAGGCGGCGGAGCCGTTTCTCAATAAAGGGATCAAACCGCATTTCGATGTCGGGCCTGATTACGCCAACACCTTCAGCGATTCACCCGGTGGCTATGTGTGCAACGAACCCGTCGCGGCGAACTGGAGCGGAGGGCCGACCAGCGGGTCTGTGTCTTCCGGCGAACAGTCCCTTCATCATCCAGGGGTCTTTAGCTCGAGGCGGAGAACTGATTCACGAGCTCGTCCTTGATTCGAATGACGATCCCATCCTGGGCACTTGCGTGTCGCCTTCGTGCCAGTTCTTCGATTATCCGGGCACGATTGGTTGGAAGTTCGGTCTCGAGTACTTCAGGGATCAATTCGAGCGGAAAAACGGTGAACACTTGTCGCCGGCCGAGATCAGTTCCTGCAATCAAACGGGTCACGACCTTCAGACAACTCCGGAACCTTGTCGGCCGCGCTTCGATAGAGGGCTAACAGCGGACGCAAACGACAGAAACCGGTTTGCGATGTTCCATTTCGGCTTGTACGCGCACTACATCGGCGAGCCTGTGAACCCCGATCCCAGCTCCCCCGACTATCACGTGCCACGGACCATTTCAGGACGGGGCGATCTGTCCGGCGGCGACTATCTGGAAACACTTGGCGGGTGGGGCAACAACTTCACCGGCCCCGAGTTCGTTCAGGCCTCCACGACCGTGCACGAAGTCGGTCACAATTTCTGGCTCACCCATCGCGGCATATTGTTTGGCGATTCGCCGACATACACCCTGTTGAACCCGGTGGAGCTCGAGCGAAATTGCAATCCAAACTACCTCAGCTCGATGAGCTATACGTTCCAGGTCCAGGGCTTGAGAAAGCTCGATGGCATCCCTCGGGCCGATTATTCGGCAGCGCAGACCTTGACCGGAATCAACGAGAATGCCTTGCCGATCGGCCTCGGTAAGCTGGACTATCTTCCGAGTTACTACGTCCCGTTCGCAACCGCTGCCGGCCACACGTTGGCGGACATTGCCACGAAACACTGCGACGGCACCACGAAGCTCGACTCGGAACAAATGGTGCGCATCACCGGGTTGGCGTTGAACACCGCGACGACCTCCCCGCCAGCGGCTGGAACGGTGGGAATTGACTGGAACGGCGACCTGAATACCACCAACGACTATCCCAACCTGGCGCAGGATGTCTCCTTCAACGGAACGCTCAATCCCCTTCTCGTTGGCAACGCAGACTGGTCATTCGTGTTGACGAAGGGCCTCCAGCAACTGGCGAGCAGGCGAACGGCCGGAGGGTTTTCTCTCAACGGCCAGGACAATGGCGGGCAGGACAACGGCGGCCAGGACAATGGCGGGCAGGACAACGGCGGCCAGGACAACGGTGGCCAGGACAACGGTGGCCAGGACAACGGCGGCCAGGACAACGGCGGCCAGGACAACGGTGGCGTCGACCAGGACTTCGCCACGGCGACGGTGTACCCGGTTGCTGCACACTCGTTTGATGCGATGTACATCGCCGGGAGGACCCCGATCGTCAGAAGTAGCTGGGGCGTCCCGATCGTCCTCGGCCGAACAATCCAGTCCTTCCTGCTCTACAAGGCGCCGGGGCAGACGCTCGATGCCACAGCGTTCGCGAACAAGACCCTGGTGCAGTCGTGTCCAGCCAACGGCGGCTCTCCGTGTGTGGTCCGAAAGCAATCGCCGTCGGGAGAGCCTCTGGTCATCAGTTACGATGAACCCAAGCCGAAGAAAGGTCAGTGGGTCTACTGGGTGATCGTGCAGTATGGATCATCGCCTGGGGTTGGCACGTCGTTGAGCGACAACTCGAACCCGGATCCGGTCATCGTGCAGTAGCGGTCGTCGGCTCACGAGCACCGGAAGAGGGCTGGCTCGAGGAGCCAGCCCTCTTTTTCTTTGGTCGGCTTGAAGCGCAAACGACGCTCGACGCCCCGCTTCGCACTCGAAACAGATCGCCTGACATCACTGGAGAGGCTGAGCGGATTCGTTCGGTCCCGCGAAGATGTCGGCCAGCCGGACCGAACAGTTTGGATGCAACACGTGGACGTGAACGGCATCCGGGGTTGCAACCCGAGGCGGTCACGCTGCCTGTGGCAGCATCACATTCTCGCCGGGCACACCAACGTGTCGCTCGCGATCGGTTGATTGCTTGCTCGTCGTGAGGTGTCGATTAATGCCCGTTTTGGGGTGTTCACTGCGGACGCACGTCACGAGAATTCGTTCAATTAGCTGCTCGCTTGCGCGCTTCGGGCACGAGCGGGTCGTCCTTTGAATTGCCGCGGATGTTGAGATACTCCCGATACGCTTCGGCAAAGCCCGCGGTGTTCAGACCTTCACGCGAGCGGCCCTGATAGTAGTAGACGGCCGGAAAATACCGGTACGTCGGTTGCTCGTCGAGGAACAGCGACAACGCCTCGCCCCGCCGCTTCATACAGCGGTCGAACTCCGAATCGGCCTGCGGAAATTGCCCCGCCTCGAGGTACATCCGTCCAAGCACGAAATGGCCAATCCAGGTGTCCAGGAGCTCATTGGCTTCGGCCACCAGTTTGATTCCTTGTCGACGATCGCCGTTCTTGAACGCGATTTCACCGTCGATGATTTTTGCGTACGCCTGCGGCTCGGCCTGAATTTCCGATGCCAGCGTGGCACCGACTGTCTTGGCGCGAGCGCTTTGACCCGCCTCCACCAGTGTTCGGGCCGCAAGGAACCGAATGGGAACCGTTTCGCTGTTCGCGAGCGCCTTCTCCGCGGCCGCCGCAGCCGCCGCCTTGTGGCCGAGCAGAATGTGAGCTTCGGCCAACGAGGCGAACTTCGCAGCTGCGCGCGCAGGACTTGTTGCGGATAGATCCGCTGCCGCGCCGTCCGAGAGAATCCGTACGGCCTCGGCAAAGCGGCCTTCGTACATGGCGATATCGCCAAGGCCCGCCCCGGCATACGAAGCGCCCTGCGCGTTGATCGTGGCAAGCTGCCGGTAGGTTGCGGTTGCTTCGGCAGCTTTTCCCTGGGCGAGCTGAGCGAACGCGAGCGCGACTACGGCGAACACGCGCGGCTCCTTGATCGCGCGTGCGTCGTTCTCACAACCCAGAAACTCGTTTCCGTAACATTCGTAGAGCGCCAGATTGATCCGGTGAAACACGCTGTTCGGCAACAACTGGAGAATCTGCCGCATCTCGGTGATCGCCTCGGGCATCTTTCGCAAGAACGTCGAGCACAAGGCTACCTGGTTGTGTGCCGGCACATCCGCCGCATACTTCGTAACCAGATCGCCGTACTCTTTTACACACGCCGTGTAGTCGCCGGTCATGCGGTAGAAGAACCCGCGAGCGCGATACCTTTCGCGCTCCGTCATGCCGTCCACATAGCGGAGCGCCTCCTTGATGTACTTTTCGGCGTCTTGCGGTCTGTCCAGGTTCCGCGACACCTGCGCCATACCGAGGTAACCCATGCCGAACTTGGAATCGAGCGCGACCGCCTTCGAATAGTTGTTCAAGGCATCGTCGTACTTCGAATTGTTCAACGCTTCCGTCGCCATCGAATACTGCCGGATCGCATCCAGCGATGTGGCGGATAGGGTGTCGATCGCAGCCGCTTGAGCGGACTCCGAGGTTTTATCGCCGAGCGCCTTGCGGACACCGGTAGCCAGCTTCGCTGTCGATCCCAATACCTCCTCTTTCGCGGACGCGCGGCCGGTCGCACTGCCCAGCTGAGTGCCGGTGAGAGGCTGCATCGCCGTGAGTGAGATGACGTACCCGGAACCCTGCCGATCGAGCGAACCGGAGACCACCACACCCAGGCCGGCCTTGACGGCGATTTCCTGCGCGGTGTTTGCGTCCAACTTGTCGGGGGCGACTCCGCTGAGCGCGCGGATTCCCGAACGGTCGTACGCGCTGATGAACCCAGCGCCTTCGAGCGCCAGCTTCAGCACCGACTCGAGCGTGTGCTCGAAAGTCGGATCGCCGGTCTTGTTCTCGAAATCGGCAATGAGCACGGACACCGGTTCGTGCGGCTTCTCGACCGGCGGCGTGCGCGTGAAGTACCACGTCGCCGTCACCAGTGCGAGTACCAGCGTCGCCACCGCCGCGATCAGCTTCGTGCTGAACCGCGGCGGAATCGGAATCGGAATGCCTTCGTCATCCAGCAGCGCCAGCGCCGCGGCGACCTCTTCGCTCGTCTGGAAACGCTTCTCGGCCTCCGGCTCGAGGCACCGCGACACGATGTGGTCGACGTGCTCGGGAACCTCCGGCACCAGCGTCTTCACGCCGGGCGGCGCCTGCTTCATCCGCGCCTGCAGCTCGCCGATCGGGTTCTCGCCCTTCTTGCTGCGGCGCTGGCCGACGAGCAGGTCGTAAAGAATCAGCCCGAACGTGTACACGTCGGCGCGCTGATCGACCGGCTGCCCTTCGCCTGCTCCGGCGCCATGTACTCGACGGTGCCGACCACGGCGCCGTACACCGTGGAATCGAGGTTCGTCCAGCTGGTGTGGCGCAGGTTGCGCACGATCGTGTCGGGGCCCGGCACCGCGGCCGAGGTCGGCGCCCCGGTCGATCGCGCGATGCCGAAATCCATGATCATCGCTTCGTCGTCGGGGCCGATCATGATGTTCGCCGGCTTCAGATCGCGATGGACGACGCCGGCCTTGTGCGCCTCGACGAGCCCGCCGATGATGGAACGCGCAATGCGCAACACACGCGACACCGGCAGCTTGCCGTCGCTCCGCTGAATCGTCGAGAGGTCGGCGCCATCGACGTACGGCATCGTGATGTATTTGATGCCGTCGATTTCGCCGAGGTCGTGAATGCGGACGACGTTCTTGTGGGTGACTTGACGCGCCAGCAGCAGCTCGCGCTTGAAGCGCCGCTCGATCTCGGCAGCCGCCGTCGGATCCTCCATCACCTCCGGACGGATCACTTTGATCGCGACGGCAACGCCCAGTTCCTCGTCCCAGGCCTGGTAGACCGCGCCCATCCCGCCGATGCCGAGCAGACGGATGATGTGATAGCGGGAGCCGAACGGCTCGCCGATCGCCAGCGGGCCCTCCTCCTCGGATCGTGGAGTAGCACGCCGCGTCGCTGTGCGAGCCGGCGGGCGCGTCGGCGGGGCAATCGTCAGCCCTTCATTAACGATGGCCGGAATACGTCGCGGCGTCAGGACGGTGGCGTCCGGGTCGTCGCCCTTCACCGGCGGCTCCGGCAGGGTCGTCAGGTGCGATGTCGGCGGAACGATCGTGAGGTCGTCCCGGCTGACGGCGAACGCGGTGACGTCGTCTGGTCAAACGTGGTGACGTCCGGTCGGCGGGCGGCCCAGCGGGCGGCGGCGTGAGCGCACCCACAGCCACCGCTTTACCGAGGGTCGGACGCACACCGGGGACACCGCGTCGCTCCAATTCCGACTTCGCTCCCGCAGCGAGGGCATTTCATTCAATCGACCCGCTGGACGACCGCGGCGGCACCGTGTAACCGGGACCCGGTGTCGACCGCGGTTGCGGAGGAATGGTCAAGTCGCCGGTCGCGCCGAGTGGCGCGCCACAGGTGCGACAGGCGATCGAGTGCGGGTCGTTCTCAGTTCCGCAGGCGACGCGTGACATGACGGAGCCACGATTATCACCTCTGCTCTACGCCCTCCGCTTCAAAAATCGTGAGCTCTGCAGTCGCTGATACGGCCGAGTTTGGTCAGTTCCGACGGGCAAGATCGTAGACCACTTCATAGGAGAACCGCACGAACCTGTGCAGCTCCGCTTCGAGGATGCGCTCCTGATCGCTGTGCGCGCCGAAGCCCTTGGCGGCATCCTCGAAGTCCGACGCCGGTCCTACGCCATAGCACTCGGTGCGCTTCGCGCGCACCTGGGCCATGTCTGTCGCTCCGGTACCCATCATCGGGATCGTTACGGTGTCGTAGTTCCGAGCGGCCGCGGACTGAATCACCCGGAAGGCTTCAGAATCGAGCTGCGCCGGGCGCCCGGCCGGGCGGATTGCGCCGGTCTCCGCCGAGAACGCCACCTTGACGAGCGGATCGTTGATGACGCGTGTCAACGCCTCCAGGAACTGCTGCGGATCCTCATCCGGCAGCATGCGCACGTCGAGCGTCGCTTTAGCCTCGGACGGAATGACGTTCACGCGGTACCCACCGGAGATGATCGTCGGCGAGATCGAGGTGCGAAGCATGGACGCGTAGGACGGCTCGTTCGCGGCGAAGTAATCGTCGGCCGCAATGCCCGCTGGTGAAGTCGGGTCCAGAATGGCGCGGTAGCGCGCCGCGTCCGCAGGCGGAGATACCTCCGCCATCTTCGTGAAGAATGCGCGGGTGGTGTCGTTCAGGCGCACCGGCACCCGCCACTTGCCGGCGGCCGCGACCGCCGCCGCGAGATGCACGACGGCGTTCCCCTGAAGCGGGCCGCGAGGCATGGCCCGAGGGCCCGGTCGCGACGAGTTCCATGGCGCGCGGCAGCTTCTCGCCGGCCTGCACGGCTGCATAGCGCACCCGTCCGCCGAGACGGGTCACGTTCCCGCCTTCGGCGAGGCAGTACTCCGCGGCAATCGCATCCGCATGCTGCGCGGCGATGTAGCCGATGCCGACCGACGTGGTCCCCTCCTCGCCCGACTCCACGAGGAAGATGACGTCGCGGTCCAGCGGCACGTTCAGCCGCTTCAGCGTGAGCAGCGCCATCAATCCAGCGACCACGTGCGGCTTGTCGTCGAGCGAGCCGCGCCCGTAGATGTATCCGCCTTCACGGGTTGCGCTGAACGGAGGAAACGTCCATTTCTTCGGGTCCACGGTGACGACATCGCTGTGGCCCATGTAGAGAATTGGCTGCTTGCGGCCGCTTCCCTTGAGCCGTGCAATCAGGTTGGGTCGCTTTGGATTGGACGCAAAGATCTCGACCGCGATGCCCTCCTTCTCGAGGACCGACTTCACGTAGTCCGTGACCAGATATTCGTTGCCGGGGGGATTGCTCGTATCGAGGCGCAGCAGCGCCTGGAAGTGCTGCAGCGTCTCCCCTTCCATGCGTGTCCAGTCGGGACCTGCCGGCGCCTGTGCGGAGAGCTTGCTGTGACTCGTGAGGGCCAGGGCCGAGAGCGCAACCGCACACACCGACGCTCGAAACCGCATCGAACCTCCTCGACCGTCGGACCAGCATGTCCGCGCCACATCCGCGTGGGAATGCGGCCGAGTCTATCACGCGGCCGACGTCAGTCCTTCATCTGCGCCATTCGCCCGGCCCCGCGCACCGCATCGACGATCTTGTCGATGTTGTACGGCTTGCCGACGATTTCGTAGATGTCCTCGGCGGTGCCGGCCAGTTCCCTGGCGCGGTTCGGGTTCGTGCTGGTGATGACGAAACTCTGCCCGTGCATCGACGTGTCTCGCAGGTGCTCCAGAAACCTCCAGCTGCGGTCTGTACCGAGGAACGACGTCGTAAAGAACGACGTCGGGCCGATGCTCCCGCATGAATTCCAGCAGGCTGGCATCGCTCCGTTTCACGGCATCCACGTGGGCGGACACGACCACGAGCCCGGCCTGTCGAATGCCATCCGCAACAGCTCGACGACATCGTCGTTGCTGTTGAGAATCGCCACAACCGGAACTTTTTCGGACATGTTCCGGGATTCCGCAGCAAGCGCCGGGCCGAGGCGCCCCACGTCCCCCGGATATGGCTATTTCGGCGGAAGGACAGGCACCAATTGCGGGACGACGTAGGCGAACATCATCGACAGCAATCCCATACGATCATGAGCAGCACGCTGTGCTTGATGGTGAAGCGGAACAGCCGGCTCTTCGTCGGCCGACGGTCATTCCGGTCGCCGCGACGGCGACGGCAATGCTCTGCACCGAAATCATCTTGCCCATCACGCCCGCGGCCGAGTTGACCGAGGCGGTCAGGATCGGATTGAGGTTGCAGCGCGTTCGCCGTGACCACCTGCAGGTTGCCGAACAGCGCGTTGGCAGAGGTGTCGCTGCCGGTGAGGAACACACCCATCCAGCCGACCACGGCGCTGAAGAATGGGAACGCGCTGCCGGTCGATGCGAGCGCCAGCCCGAGCGTCGACGTCATGCCCGAGTAGTTCATCAGGTAGGCCAGCCCCAGCATCGAGGCGATCGTGAGCATCGCGTACGACAGCTGGCTTGAAGGTGTCGCGGTAGGCCTTGGCGACCTGCGCCGGCCTGACGCCGAGCAGCAACGCCGCCGTCAGCGTCGCCAGCAGGCAGGCCGTCCCGGACGCGCTCAGCCAGTTGAACGTGAACACCGCGCCGTACGGCGACGGCGAGGGCGTGACCGGCGGCACGCGCTGAATCTGGTTGTGCAGCCCGGGCACGTTCAGGCCGTTCAGCGTCGCCGCGTTCATCGGAAACGCCGCGGGCAGCAGGCCGTTCGTCCAGGTGTCGATGCCTTCTTGATGGTCGGCTCGCCCCAGGCGAGCACGTACACCACCAGCAGCAGGTACGGCAGCCACGCAAGGCCCAGTTCCCGGCCGGTGGGCTTCGTGATGGCCACGGTCGCCGGCCGATCGTGTTCGAGGCGCA
>CAVOPD010000016.1:0-242263 GCA_963697745.1 uncultured Acidobacteriota bacterium
GGATGCCTGGGCAGCCGTTCATGGCGGGCGTGCTCGACCACACCGCCGGCGGTCGGCTCAGAGATGCAGACGGCCTGACCTTGGACGAGGCACGTGCACGGGCAGGATTCACGGGCCCGCTCTCGTCGGTGCGTCTCGGCGCGGAGACCTACGCGGCGTTTGTCGAGTTGCACATCGAGCAGGGTCCGCTACTCGAACGGCAGCGCCTCGATCTCGGCATCGTCACGGCGATCGCCGCGCCGGCGGGCCTGCGAATCGGGTCGAAGGCGAAGGTGGACATGCGGGCGCCGTGCTGATGCCGGATCGACGCGACGCATTCCTGGCCGCGGCCGAGATCGCTCTGGCCGTCGAGGACGCGGCGCGGTCGACCGGTGCGCTCGACACCGTGGGCACCGTCGGCGTGTGCGATCTGTTTCCCCGCGCTGTCAACAGCGTGCCGAGCCGGGCGCATCTCGAGGTCGACGTCCGCGACATCGATCTCGGGCGACGCGACACCGTACTCGCGCGGATCGCCGAGGCCTGCGAGGCCATCGCCGCGCGCCGCCGCGTGAGCATCGCGCGCGAGATCGTCAACGCCGATCCGCCAGCCCGGTGCGCGCCGCATGTCGTGGAAGCGCTGAGTGCCGCTGCCGACGCGCGAGGGTCTGACGCACCAGCCGATGATCAGTCGCGCGTATCACGACTCGCTGTTCATGTCGCGTATCGCACCGACGGCGATGCTGTTTATCCCGTGCCGGGGCGGTGTGAGTCACCGGCCCGACGAGTACGCCGCACCGGACGCGATCGCGAAAGGCACGGAAGTCCTCGCCGATACGCTCGCCGCGCTGAGCGCCTGACCGGCCATTCGGATCCGGCAGCCGTGAGGATGGGGCGGCGGAACCGTCGGCACGCCGCTCACCACGGCTTTGCCATCATGCGCGTGCGGCGGCGCGCATCGTATCACGCGTTGGACTCGGGCCAGGTCCATCCGCGCAACTGGTAATACCGTCGCGACGGCGTTGCTCGTATCGGGTCGATCCCGTGGCGCCGGCACCACACGACGTGGAACGTCGCGCCGGCGATTCCCATGGTCACCGGCAGGAGCAGCGCCCAATGTCCGACGAAACGACTGAGCGCCAGCGTCGCACCCGATAGAACGAACCATTTCAGAATCTTGCGGAGCGGCGGCGTTTCGATTTCGAACCGGGCAAACGAACTCTGTCCGACGATCGCGAACGCGAGCAATACCGCGAGTTCAAGCTCGATGCCCATGCGCTTTCTCCAGCGAAGCGATTGTTCGGTTCGGTCGACCAGTGGGCCGGCGAGGATCTACGGACACTGCCCCAATTGAGTGTCGACTCACAACTCTGAAGTTTGAGTCATCAAATATACTGCAGCAGCGCAGCTGCGAGCAAGCGACGGGCGGAGGGTTTTGACGGACAAGGACGGTGTGCCCGGGCGGACTGGGGAGCGGGTCCTGCTAATGCGCGATGGTGGTGACGGCCCAGTGGACGACGGACGACGACGATGATCGGCGCTGGTGCGCCCTCAGAAGAGCGACGTCGTCAGTGTGGAATCCATCACGAAGGTGAAGTAGCTGAACATCATCTCCTGGGAAGGTTGCCACCCCCAGTGCACCGTGGCTTTCGGGTCGGGATTCTCGGTTCCCTTCGGAGTTGTCGTAATATGCGACCACCTCCAGCGTCGTCTGGGCCGGAACACCCACGGGCTCGGCGAAGGTGTATGCGGTTTGCCACTTCCAGTCGTATTTGGAGACACGGAGAATGACCTCCGAGCGACCATTCGGGTAGACGAGCGTGTACTCGAAGTCCTTCCCACGCAGGTGCGCGTGCGGCATCACGCTCAGGATATGGAACGGCTCGTTGTAGGAAATGCGCGCTTTGACCTCGAAGGCCGGCGCGCCGGGCGGGATCACGAGCTTCGCGTTGCTGAGCGCGAGCGCATGGATCTTCGTTGCGGGCGGTGCGGCAAGAAGCCGCAGCCCGAGCCTTGTCCGGTCCCGTCCAGGCTGTCCGTTCGGCAGGTAGTGCACCTCGAAGATCAGAGTGTCGCCCGCGGGCAGGCGCTTTGCGACGTCGGGTGGATACACCACTGGGCCAGCCCCGGGGCCCCAGACCGCCAGGGAACTGCCGAGCACGGCTGACGAATCGACGTCGGGCGTTGCGGTCCCAAGAGCGGCTGGACGGTGATACATGATGACGTGGTGCACGTGCGACGGGTCGCTCGGACGGATTTCGATCGCCGAAATCCACTCGATCCGACGCGAACGATGTCGGCACCACGAAGTAGTTGATGAACGTGTTGCCCTGGGCGGGGATGCTCACCTCCCCGGGCAGCGCAAACGTCACGTCCGGCTTACCGATCCTCCATTCATCGACGAACGTCGGCACCACGGGCATGTCAGACGGAGCGCCCTCCGCCGCGCCGCCGTCAACCCACGCCACGAGAGTGTCGATATCGGCTTGAGATAGCCTGCGCTCGTTGAGGATCTTCCGATGTCCCTGCTCGGCCTGCCACGGCGGCATGGAACGGTCCGACACGCGCGAGCGAATCGCCCGGGCCCAGGGACGAACCTGCTCGTAGCTCAGGAGCGGCATGGGCGTGCTCTGTCCCGGGCGATGACACTCGACGCATTCCCGATAGAGGATCGGCGCAGCGTCCCTGGAAAAGGTGACGGGACCGGCGGCGGTCGCGCCACCGGGCCGTTGGCGGCGAGGAATCCGGCGGCTGAGCAGACCAGAAGCCGTCCCAGCACATATGGGTTCGGCGCGCGAAACCAACGCATGAACAGATTGGGAAGGCCCCCGACGCGAGATCGGTGGCCCTCCTCCTTCCTAGAACCTGATGGTGGTGCCGATCCGCGCGAACCGGCCCTGGAGGATCTCCGTCGGCTGGCCGAGCGAGACGCCCGAAGGTCTGCACCTCGCCGAGGATCGGAGCTGGCGTTCAGCGCGTTGAACACATCGAGGTTCAGGCCGATCTCGCGGCCGGTTCCGAACGTGAAGTCTTTCGTACACCGGCGTCCATCTGATTCCAGCGATCGAGATAGCGCACGCCCGGCGACGACGAGCGGAACGGTGACCGCCTGCGTGCTGCCGCCGACCACGGCGAACGCGGCCGGCCGGCACCGGGTAGTTGATCGTGCTCGGCGCGCCGGCGTAGCTCTGCCAGGCGAGGTTGACCTGAAAGCCCGCCGGCAGCGATGTAGTAACCATTCAGCTTGAAGTCGTGCCGGAACGGGATGTGGCGTTGACGCCATTCCCTGCTGCAGCTCGCCGGTCTGATCGCAGAACCGGTAGGCTGTTCGGGTTGTCGGTGTCGCAGGTCACCTGGAGGTTGCGATTCGCCGTCCAGCCGCCGTACAGGTTGAACCGCTCGAAACGCGAGGTGAAGCTGACCTCGAATCCGGTGTAAGTCGTCTTGTTGATGTCGGAGTTGGTATCGACAGGATCGACCTGCCCCTGCTTGTTCCGATTCAGGTTGTAGACCGTGATGGTCTCGCCGTTGCCGAGCGGATTCGGCGATCTGGAACGGCGTGTAGTCGGCGACCGGGATCGACGGCCAGGTTGACCGTCTTGGTCAGGTTGTAGAACCGACGCTGGAACCAGCCGGCCGTGACGCCCGACGCGCGACGAACAGCTGGTGCTGGACGATGACGCTGTATTCGATGTTGTAGTCGCGCTTGATGTCGGGATCGGGACGGCGGGTCAGCGCGCGGCCGAACAGCAGGTTGTTCGACGGACCGATCTCGTTTTCCTGCGCGATGTTGTCGCCGTTGGTCGGCAGGCTGAGGCCGGAGGGGTCGTCGTGCCCGGAATGAGGTCGACATCGCGCCAGATCCGCGTGTCGGTCTCCAGCGCCATCGGGTTGTAGCGCCGGGCGAAACCCGAGCGCCTGACCCTGGTTGTAGCGGTTGGCACCGAACTTCAGCGCCGTCTTGCCGTTGCCGAACAGGTCGTACACGAGCGCCGAGTCGGGGCGACCAGTTCTTCCAGTTGCGGCATGTTCGTCGACTGCATCGAAGTGGCGCGCCGGCACGAAGCGGCCGGCCGGGGCGTCCTGCGCGTTGATGCCGCGCGTCGAAGTATTCGAAGCGGAGCCCGAAGTTCACCGTCATCCGCCGGAACACCCAGGAGTCCTGACCGTAGATGCCGAGGTCGGCGTTCCAGTGCTCTTCGACACTGGTCGGCGTGTTGCGCACGCCGACCGTGTCGGGCACGCCGTTCAGATAGTTCTGAATCAGATCGCGCATTGCGCGTCGTCGGTGTGCTTGTAGGTGCCGTAACGCCACTGGGCCCCCATCTTGATGTTGTGCGAGCCGGTCACGTACGAGGTCGAGTGCGTCAGCACGTCGTTCTTCGGGTAGTCACCGGTGATGCCGGCGCCGGCCGATCGTCCGGGTGTTGCAGCACCGAGTCGAAGCGCGACGCCTTGGCGAACCACGCGCGCCGATGCCGCGTGGCTCGCTCGACGCCGTGCGAGATAGGTGCTGAGGTAGGTTTCGTGGTTGGTGCCCCAGCCGGTGTCGAACAGCCAGCGGCCGCCGCGCGTGTGGCGTCCATTTGACGAGCGACGGCGAGGTAGTCGCGCGGAAAGCGCTGGACGCCGCCGGTCTCGGCGTCCTGGCCCGAGTTGAGGATGCTCGGCAGGCGCTTGAACTGCTTGTCGAAGTGAAACGAGACCTTGTTGTTGGCGGTCGCCTGCCACGTCAGGCGCACCGAGGCGTTCCGGGTGTTCGACTTCGAGTAGCCCGGGCTGCCGTCGTCGATAGAAGGTGTTGGCGACGATTTCCTTGACGTAGACGTCGCGATAGGACGCGATGAACCACAGCCGATCCTTGAGCAGCGGCCCGCCGAACCAGGGATTGATGTCGTACAGCCCGCCGTTGCGGTTCTGCGACGTCAGGCCCTTGGCGATCGAGCTCGGGTGTCAGGTTGTTCGCCTGCCAGTTGGTGTTCGCGTAGTTGCAGTACCAGCTGCCGTGGAAGCTGTTGCCGCCGTCGCGCGGCGCGATGTTGATGATGACGCCGCCCTTCGAGTACTCCGCCGGAATGGCGCTCGTCTGGTAGTTGATCTCCTGGACCAGCGCGTCGTTGTGGTAGAGGTGGATGTTGTCGTCGCCCATCATGCTGTTCATGATGAGGCCGTCGACGATGCTGGCGGTGTCGCGGCTGTCGGAGCCGTGAACGGTGAGGATCTGCGGTACCAGCGCGCGCGTGCCGCCGACGTTCTGGATGTTCGGCTTCACGCCCGGCACCGTCGCGCCGAGGCCGCGGAAGTCGTGCGCGGTCGGCACGGCGTCGACCAGTTCGCGCGAGATCACCTGGGTCGTCGAGGCGGCGCGGGTGTCGACGGTCGGCGCCTGACCGGTGACGGTCAGGGTCTCTTCGAGCGAGCCGACCTTCATTTCGGCGTTGACGGTCGCGGTGAAGTTCGAGGGCAGGTCGACGCCCTGGCGAACCACGGTCGAGAAGCCGGCCAGCGTGAAGGTCACCGTGTAGGCGCCCGGCCGCAGATCGACGATCGTATAGAGGCCCTGTGCGTCGGTGACCGCGCTCCCTTTCTCGATGAGCGCCGGACTGGCGGCCTCGACCGTCACGCCAGGCATGACCGCGCCGCTGGTATCCTTGACCTGCCCGGCGATCGCGCTCTGAGCCTTCGCCACCGACGGAATGCCCAGCATCACCAGCCACAGGACAACCGCACTCTTGACCACTCCGCTCACGCGCATCACCACTCCTTGGTCGGACCCGGCGATGCGGATGGTAGACGCAACCCCTTCTGCCCGATCTGCCCCGATCGAAGTCCGAACAGCAGTTCTGAGATCAGAACGTATGTTCGGCGGAGACTAATTTGATACGTCGCGAGTGTCAATGGGTTTCGGGTCGCCCGTTGGGTGCGAACCCACACGCTGCGCGTTGCACCTCAACGGCAGCGTCCTCCATGTTGTGATTTCCCAGCCTGGTCGAATTGCGTGACGTACTCCAGCACGCAGGAAACGGCGGCCATGTGGTTGGACTCAGCCCACGGCCAATGCTGCGGGAAATCGCTCAGACCAGTGTCGCGGTTGGAAGAATCTTCTTACGTGGCGACCGACAGCCGTGCAGGAATTGAATCGCGGTAATTGGGTCCGCCTGCGCCAAGGCTAGGGCGGACAGCCTTCGCGCGAAGGCTGGCTTGCCAGCCGTAGCTTCGCAAGTTCTATGGAGCGAAGGCTGGCGGTGAGGCAGGGATTCGAACCCTGGGTACAGGTTTAAGCCCGTACAACGGTTTAGCAAACCGCCGCTTTCGGCCACTCAGCCACCTCACCGGGCGAGACGTCCATTATAGCGATCAACCTGCCGGTTGGGGTCGGCCGAGGACAGAATCTCACGGTTTGCTCCTCTGGCCGCATGCCGCCGTCTTCGGATGATTAGCTCGAGACGTCCAGCAACGCAATTGGACATGCCTCTGTAAGTTCATCAGGCAGCTACGGAGAACCAGCCGCGAGCCTAGGCGCCGATGGTGGCCTGGCCCATCGCTTCGGCCGCCAGCCGCGCCACCAGGGCAGGGTCGGCAACGCCGGTCACCGGCTGGCCTTCCGCGCGCTGCAGATCGGCGACGCGAGTTGGCCGATGCCCGGCCGAAGACGCCGTCCGCCCGCACGTTCGCGCCCCGCTCGGCAAGCGCCACCTGCACCAGCCGCACGTCCACGCCGCGACACAATGGAGCCGAGGTCAGGAAGGCGAGCGGCCGCCCTCCCGGGTGCGGTCCGTCGTACGACGTGGACGGCAGCGCCGCCAGCGTCGCCGATGAGATCTCGGCGCCCCGGACGACGAGCGGCAGTTCGAGCCCCCACATGTCGAGTTCGATCAGCCGCTCGAACGCGTCCATGCGATAGGTGGTCGCGCGCAGGTCCGCCCGGCTGCTGGCCGCCAGCCAGTTGCGCCGCGCGGCCACGTAGTCGCGCAGCCAGGCGCGCTCGCCGCGACTGGCTGGTGTTCCTGTCACCAGGCTGCTGACCCTGGCGAACGACCCGTGCACGTACGAGTCGTAGACGATCGCGCATCCGAGCGGTTCGACAATGCCCGCCCGTGCGGCCGCGCGCATCGCCGGGATGAAGTACGTCTCGTCGAAGAACACGTCCTGCGTGTCGCGCATCACCGGGTCGTCGGCCGTCGCTCTCAGCACGTTATGCAGGTCGAGCACGGCGTCCAGCGAGACGTCACGCGCCTGCATCGCCGGCAGCCAGCGCGCGAGCCTGCGGCCGAAGCGCGCGCCGCTGTTGCCGCAGTACCTCGGCGATCAGATCGTGCAGCCCGCCGGAGCCGAGCGTGGTCTGCGATCGGCCGAACGTGAGATGCCCGGTGTCGCCGGCCAGCACCGTCACCTGCCCATAGTCGCCGCGGACCTGGCTGGTCTCGAACAGGTTGACGATCGCCTGGATGGTCGCGTGTCTGAGTCAGTGTTGTCGGCATGCTGGCCACCGCACGCGAACGCGTCAGCCGACGCGGACGAATCCCTTCATCTGCAGGTTCATCATCGAGGTCATCGCCCAGAGATCGATCTGGATGTCGGGGTTGACCTCCTTTGCGTCGATCTTGCGGCCCGCCCAGCGCCTGACCGCACGCGCGGAACTCAACGCCGGCCTGCTTCAGCGCATGGATCAACGCGATGTTCGGGTTGTCCTTGCCGTAGCGCGCCTTGTAGGCCTCGTTGGTCATCACGATGTCGAAGTCCGGGCTGCGCTGGTGGAACATCACGACGAGATGACGATGATCCGCCGGCACACCGTACTTGCCGAGCGTGTTCAGATACCGCGCGATCGTCGGCAGCATCGGATTGACCTCGGCGTCACGATCCTTGGCGCCGTTGGACACCGAGAACAGGACCTTGTAGTCGATCTTCGGATCCGGCAGTTCCTTCGCGTCAGGCACGTCGCGCGCCGCGTCGTAGCCCGGCACGAGCACGGTCGTCTTCGGGTCGGCCGCGCGCATCGGGGTGGCCGACGCAAGCGCGAGGATGAAGGTGGTGGCAACGCCGAGTGCGGTCGTTTTCATGAAAGCCTCCTGAACCCGTAACTCTACACCGGACAGAGCGAGGCGCTTCGCCTTTCAAAAGCTCGAGGGGCTCGGTCGGGGATGGGCGCGGGTTGGACAGGACGGGCTGGGCGGGCAGGACGGGCTGGACGGGCAGGTCGGGGCGGTCCGGCAGGTCGGGCGCTTCCGGCAGGTCGGGCGCGGCGCGGCGGCGCGGCGGGCGGTTGGCGGGCGAGGCGGGTAAGACTGGTGCGGCAGGCAGGACGCGGCGGGCGGGCGCGCCCCCTGAGTGTCGGATCAGTGCGTCAGGCCGTAGATCATGTAGTTCACCCCAAGCTTGTAGGCCTCGTTGGTGTTGGCGAACGGGAACAGGCCGCTTCCCGACCACTCCCAGTATTCGGGCACGTCGTTGTCGAAGTTCGCAACGACCATCAGCCGCCTGGACGGATCGTTATCCTCGAACATGCCGTAGTAGCTGGGCCGGATACCTGACATCGGATGCACGATGGCGTCGATGTCGTGCACCTCGAAGAACGAGTCGAAGATGCGGTGAGAACGATCCAGCTTGACGAAGCGGCCGTGCGGTAAGACGCGCCGCATCTGCGTCTCGAAGTTCTCCCATTGCTCGCGTCCGTCGAAGTCCTCGAACACCGCAAAGCCGCCCTTCAGCAGGTAGGCGCTGAACGACGACGCTTCCGTGTCGGTGAGCTCCCAGAAGCCGGGCTCCCACATGAATGCGACGGGGAACTTCGTCAGCTCCGGATCATCGAGCGTGAGGATGCGACTGCCGTCCAGCCTGATGTCGAGCGCGGTGAGCTCACGCAGGATCTGCGACAGGTGCTGCTCGGCGCGCGGGTAGTCGTGATCCCAGGCTGTGCTCCAGAAGCCTCTCGAATACCCGCCGTTCCGCCACCGCAGCCGCACGAAGGTGGTGCGCCCGTCGTACTCGACGTCATTGCGATAGGCTGCCTGCGACGGATCGGCAGCGCCTCCGCGCGGCCGCTGCCGCGCCGGCTGCGCCACCAGGCTCGTGGCCATCAACACCGTGGACGCGATCACGCGCAGGGCGCGGTGCACGGCGCATTATGGCGCGATCGAACACAGGGGCGCGCGGAAGAAATGCACGGATGCACGGATGCACGGATGCAGATGGAGCAACGCAGGACCGTCAATCGCGACGGTCAACCATTCGTGCCGCTATGCCTTCCTGCCTTCTTCGCATCTCTGCGTTTCTGCATTCCCGCATTACGCGGTTCTACTTATTCCGCGCCGCCTGCACCTCGACTTCGAGGAGCGCCCCCTGCGTCACGAGGGCGGCCACCTGAACGGTGGAGCGCGCAGGTTTGTTCGGCTGTTCGGGGGTGCCGAAGTACTTGTTGTAGGCGGCGTTCATCCCCTGGAAGTCGAGCTTGCCGTCGGGCGCGGCCACCATGTAGACGCGCATCATCACCACGTCACCCATCGCGAGACCTTGCGCCTTCAGCAGATCCTGAATCTTCTTGAACGCGCTGTCCGCCTGCTCCGTGGTCGTGCCCCACACAGCCGGTGTCCCCGCGGCGCGGTCCGCCGGTTTTGTCGGCGATGGCAGCTGGCCGCTCAGGTACAGCGTGTCGCCCACCCACACGCCGTCGGCGATGCCACCGGGGTTCGTGTTCTGCAGGTGCTTCACGGACTGGGCGGACGCAGGCGCGGCGATGACCAGCGCAGCGACGGTAAGCAGACACAGGATAGTTGCGCGCATGAACGGCTCCTCGATATGAAGCGGACCTGAAAAGGTACACGGCCGGATCTCGACCGGTTCGCCGACTCCGAGGCCCGCGACGGTGTCTCGAATCTTGTCGGCGATTGTCGCTCAACTCTGCGAGCGATGCACGGCGCTTCGACGAAACGCCACAACCCGCCACATCCTGCACGCGCTCGGGCAGTTGCGCCGCTGTCAGCGGAGACGGCTCATGCCGGCACTCTACTTCTCGATCTGATAGATCTCCCGCCGGCCCTGGACGATCAGGTCGTGATATCCGCTCATCGCGTCCTGGAACTCCTTCATCTGCATCGAACTCCGCGACAGCTCCGTGAAGCGTTCAAGACTCTCGACCTCCATCTCGGAGACGACGGTCCAGTAGCGTTCCGCGCTGACGTCGGTCATCACCCGCATGGCACCGAGTCCGATCCCCTGCGAGAGCTTGCCGAGCGCCAGGAACTTCTGCACCATCGGACGTGCCTGTCCGGGTTTGCAGTACATGATGTCGCGCACGAGATACATGCCGAACTCCTTTCTGAATCGAGGCCAACGTCGCGCGACATCCTATCGAGTTCGGGAGCTGCCGACTGTAAAAAGTTGGCGGGGGGAATCCGGGCGCACGCATTATGCTTGGACGATGACTACCTCGACTGCCCGTGCTGGTGCCGTGTCGGCGCTGGTCCTCCTGCTCGGCACCGCGGTGCTGGCCAAGACAAGCTTCTCGTCGGTGTGGAAGGCGCCCGAGGCCACGTCGATCAGCTTCGCCGGCAAGACGGTCGCCGCGCTGGTGATTGACAAGGACGACTCGCTCCGGGTTGCGGGCGAAGAAGCACTCGCGCGCGGAACTCACCGCGCGCGGCATGAAGGGCGTTCCGTCATATCGGTTCGTGCCCAAGGAAGAACTCGCAAGCCCCGAGCGCGCCAAAGGCTGGTTCGAGCGGGCGGGCGCCGAGGGCGTCATCGCGTTACGCGTGGTGAACGACGACAAGCGGCGCATCGTGCAGCCCGCGATGTGGACCACGGCCAATTACACGACGCTGTGGGGCTACTACGGCTACGGCTGGGCCACGGTGTACGAACCGGGTTACGTTCGCGACGAGCGCATCGTGTCGCTCGAAACCCTGATCTTCAGCGTCCCGAAGAACGCGCTGGTCTGGGCCGGGCTGAGCACCACCGATAATCCGAAGGACGCGCGCTCGGCGATCACCGAAGTGGTCAAGGAAGCGGTCAAGGAAATGCGCAAGCAGGGTCTGGCGCGCACCCAGAAGTGATCCAGGACGAAGGCGCCAGCGCCGGCGTCAGCGCTACTTGCGGATTTCGAGCTCCAGGTTGTTCAATCGCACCGGCTCGCTCGAGTAGTTCTCGAGTTCGACGGCGTTCTTCTTCTTGTCGAAGTTGATCTGCAGCGCGTAGGCCATCTTGCCTTCGCCCTTGCCGTCCTTGTCGAAGTGCATCTCGAACATGGTGAACGGGTAGTCGTAGGTCCGCGGCTGGTTGACCTGTTCGCGGAATCCGATGACACGCGGCGTGATGATCACGATCCGCCGGCCTCCGCCCTCGAGCGGCTCGCTCAACGCGTAACGCAGATCGGTGCCGAGCCGCATCGTGTTGTTCGGGTCTGGCCCCATGTAGCCCGGGAAGTTGAACCGCCCAAGCTCGGGCTGCTTTTCGAGTTCACGCAGGAGGCCCTCCTGTTTCTTCTCGAGGAATGTGCTGATCAGGTGCTGACGCTGAGAGGGGTTCGACCATCGATCGATGGTGATCTGAATCGTCTGGTTGGCGCCGGTGGCGGTGTTGCTCATGTTGAGCGCCCAGCCAGTGATCCGGACCTTGTCGGTGGCGAAGGGATCGGTCGACTGTGCCGCGACATGCGACGCGGCTGCTGCCGCCAGCACGACCCCGATCGTGAATGACATCATCATCAACCGCTTCATCACGTGTGCTCCCTTCGCTGCGCTGGTCAGAGCGCGCATGTGTACCGCTCGCCGGTTGTGACACCCGACGTAATCGCCGCGTGCGTTCAGAACTGATCGTGTCGTTCAGAATCTCGATCTGAAGGGTCGACCGGCCAGGGCCGCTTCGAGGGCGCGTTTGAGATCGATGGCGAGCTGAGACTTCACGACGTAGCCGAGGCCGCCAGCGGCGGTGGCGGCGCGGACGAACTCCTCGTCTTCATGGACGGTGAGGAACACGATCGCTGCCTTCGAGTCGGCCTTCCTGAGTTCCTCCGCCACGTCGAGCCCGGTCATGCCGGGCATCGAGATGTCGAGGACGACCGCGTCCGGGTTCAGGCGGGCTGCCGCCTCCAGCGCCGCGGCGCCGCTGGTCACCGACGCAACAATCTCGTACTCGAAGGACAGCGCGTCCGCCTCGTGCACGAGGAATGCCTTGTTGTCGTCGACGAGAAGAACTCGTGGCCTAGACAATATGGTGCCGGATCGCAAACTGAATGAGTTCGGCAGTCGACTTGATTTTCAGCTGCCGCATCATCTGGTACTTGTGGAACGCCACCGTGCGAGGCGTGACGTGCAGTTCCGCCGCCACTTCCTTCATCGAGTGCCCTTCGGCCAGCAACTGCAATACTTCCTGCTGTCGCGGCGTGATCTCGCTCGAAGGCTTCTGCTCGGCGGCATGGATCAGGGACCCGACCAGGCCACCGGCAATGAGCGGGGTGACATAGGTGCGGCCGAGCATGACCTCGCGAATCGCGGTCAGCAACTCGGACGCCGCCGAACGCTTCAGCAGGAACGCCGACGCACCGACCCGGAACGCTTCGGCGGCGATGTCGGCGTCCTCCTGCATCGTCATGAACACCAGCTTGACGTGCCTGTGCTTCTGCCTGATCTGGCGTCCCGCTTCGAGCCCGTTCAGGAACGGCATCGCCACGTCGAGCACGACCACATCGGGCTTGAGCCGTGTCCAC
Source organism: uncultured Acidobacteriota bacterium (assembly GCA_963697745.1). Taxonomy (GTDB): domain Bacteria; phylum Acidobacteriota; class Vicinamibacteria; order Vicinamibacterales; family CAVVIG01; genus CAVVIG01. The sequence continues at coordinate 12,683 of CAVOPD010000016.1, forward strand.
TTCAGCCACGAGCGTTCGCCCATCGGTGGCCTGACCCACGACGTCGCACTCCGGCGCCAGCAGTTTCTCGAGCGCACCGAGAAGCAGCGTGTGATCGTCGGCGAGTAAGACTCGTGGGGACTGCGCCCCTGGTTGTAGCCCAATCATCGGAGTGCCCGTAGCGTCGTCAGCATTACGTTACAGTCCGCTTACGCCGGCGACTATGCGGAATCGGCACGGCCGCGAATCCAGGCGCGCCGTCTCTCGGCCGCGGCGGGTCGGTTCCGCCGCAGCCGATCGCCGATGTCCGCCGTGCTCACTTCTTCTGTGCGCACCAGTGCGACGGTCAGCGCTTCGGTCCAGGTGATGTCGACGCGATCCCCGACCTTGACCTGAGCCAGCGCGTTCTTGTCTTCCACGCGGGACGAATAGTTCCAGTTGACGTTCTCGCCCTTGAACGAGATGGACGGCACCTTCGGATCGATCGCCGTGATGGTAGCCGTGATGGTCCGCTGCGTGGCGGCCGTGGCGCCCGGCTTCGCACCAGCTCCCGGGGTCACCGCGTCCTTCGCCGTGTCCACGGCTGCCTCGCCCGCCGGCTTCTTGCGGACCACGACGTTGTTGAAGAACCGTGCAGTGATCGTGTCGCCGACCTTGATCTCCGAGAAGCGGGTCATGGTCCTTGGAACGGTGATGGGTTCGTACGTCCCATCGGTGTTCTTGACGGTCAGCGTGCGTGTGGCCGCGTCGATCGCTTCAACGGTGGCCGTAATGGTCACCGCGTCGCCAGGGATTTCCTTGGACTGCGCATACACCGCCGATGTGCGTGACCATCGTCGTCACGAACCCGATTGCGAGAATCACCAGTCGCTTCATATCGCTCTCCCTTGTTGTGAATGCGTTCAAATTGTTGCGGTGTCGCCTGATTTCGACGGCTGCCCGGCGCTTTGCAACACTGTTGCTGGCTAATCGCTGGCAGCTGCACGCGCGTCAGCCGACGGCCCTTGACGCACTCAATGTGAAACACCTTCGTTGGGCTCTGCAGGACGGATCCCGGAGCTCAGGGGGCACTGTACGAGAGGCACGGAGCGGTCGCTATGCGGAATCGGCAAGGCGGCGGAGGCGGGGCACCTGCTGACCTGCACAGCTCGGCAGGCTCCGCGACGGGGAAAGGCGCCCTGGGGGATGGAGCCGTGGGGAATCGGATGAGAACGTGAGCGCGGGAGCGCGGCGACGCTCGGCGGACGATCAGCGAATGACGAACGCGGCCCCCAACGACCAGAAGTTGCCGATTACATCCGGCACGCTGCCACTGGCGGTCTGCAGGTCGCCTACGGCACCGGCATGCTGCGAGGCAAAGAGTTGCATGCCGATGCGCTTGTCCGGATAGAACGCCCACCCGGTGCCAATCACAACCGACAGCATTTTCGAGTTGATCGCGTCGGGAGAAAAAGTGTCGACCCAGTTCCGGATGAACGCCATGCCCGCGCCGCCCTTCACGAAGAACCCCTGCGATGCCCACGGGCGAAACTGCGCTATCGCATCGAAGTGGGTCGCGCGAATATTTCCGGACTCTGTTTCCACCGGCATCCAGAACACCTCGAGACCGGCGTCCATGCGGTTGGTCACCCTGTACCCGACGTTCGCGAGCACGCTGCCCGCGTGGCGGTACGGGTAGTCTTCTTCGCACGTCTGACAGTCACCGCGTAAGGTTGAAAACGCACCGCCCGCGACCAGCCACAAACGCGACGCTCCTGCCGCCACATCGTCGGTTGTTGCCGGTGGTGCCGCCGGCTGGGCGGCAGCCGCGACGGGCGCCAGGCACGCGACTGTGACGACGGCACGGGCCAGGATGCGAGCGAGCCGGGTCACGAGAAACTCCAGGTGAAGTAGGCACGAATCTGCGGATAGTGATACTGCGCCTTTGTGCGCTCGGCATTCTGGTAGAACGTCCGGCGATCGAAGTATTCGCCCGATACGCCAAGGCCGAACGCTCCGCGCACTGGCACCATCAGGTCGACGCGCACGCGTTGCAGTAAATGGTTGGCGCGGACGCCATCCAGCGAGTAGATCTGGCGGCCCTCGTAGGAGCCCACGACGAAGGGTCGTGAATTGTGGAAGAGGGTGCCGGTCGCGCCGAAGCTCGATCCGGGCCCGTAATCGTAGTAGCGCGGCCCTTCGGATACGCCCTGAGGGGCCGACGGGTCAATTTCCTCAGGGGGCGGTCCCGGGATCGGCACGCCATTCTCGTCCAGCGGCAGCGAGTCCACGGCAGCGAGCACCGTGAACCCTCCCCATCCCATGACCCAGAGCGAGGTGCTTCGAGAGATTTGCTGAGTCACACCCAGCGTGGCCTCGAACGACTGCGCGCCCGTGTGGTACGCGTCGTTGGCCTGGAAATCGTAACTCTGCACGACGCTGAACTGCAGATTCCCGCTCCCAAGCGGCTGGCCGAGGAGCCGGCCCCTCACCCTGGCTTCGCTGAAGGCCGAGCCGCCGCCGAAGCGCAATCTGAGGCCGAACGCGTCGTACGGCTTGCGGCTCCTGCCGGTGATCGGATCGCCGTACAAGGCGTCCAACTCCAGGAAGGGCTTCGCCTCGGTCTCGAAGTCGCCGGCGCTCGAACCGCGCCACAGCACGCCGGCCGACCCCGTGGTTCGCAAAGTCGAAGGCTCCATGTCGGGAGGTCTTGCGGTGACGCGGCCGGCGTCGCCGGTGATGAAGCGGTTGACGCCGGTTATCGGATCGAGCACGGTCGCGCCGATTTCCGACCACATTCGTCCTCGTCCGGTGGCGTGTGTGTCCCGTACCAGCCAGGCGGTGCGATGAAACATCTCGCCAAGGGCGATGCCGCCGAGCGTCGTGTTGATCAGGTCGTTCATCGACGCGTGGTTCGTCTCGCCGAAGTACTCCCACGTGGCGCTGCCAAACGCGGTGACGGCAGCAGACTCGTAGAAACTCAGACCGTTGGCGCGGGCCGAGTTGAAGTAGTTGTTCCCCTGATAGGGATGCCCGATCTGATTGACAGCGAAGTCGTCGAGGTCCCAGACCCAGCCCTGCTCCATGTTGGCCCACCAGGTCTTCGGGGTGATTTTCGCGGTGTCCTGACCACGAATCAGGTTGGCGACCCCATAGAAGCCATTGATGATCGTGGTCTGGGCCAACGCCTTGCCGACGCTGCGCGGCGGACAACCTTCGCAGGCTCTCCGTTGCGCGATCCACGGCGGCTGCACCGCGCTTTGCCCGCTCGGGTCAGTGCTGGCCGCAGTACCGTCTTCGCCAATCGACGTCGAGACAAGTTCCGACGCCTGATCGAGCAGCGACGGCCCGGCAACACGCTCGGTCGCGATGGACGATGAAGTGGTCTGGGCCTGGGTGGCGGCGGCGAGTCCGAGCACCGCCACCAAGCCCAGAATCGCCGTACGTATCAGCATGGTCATCGATCCTTCGAATCGCTCCGACGTCGGCCGCCGAACGCCGACATGCGACGCAGCCCGACTGGCGATCTTACGTAAGGGCGGGTCCGAAGACCCGACGTCGCGATACTGTACGCGAGTTTCGACACGGACGCCGATCGATCTACCTGTCGCTAGAAGCGGAAGGTGACGCCGGCGTTGAGTTCGAACTGGTTCGCGTACTGCGCATCACCCACGACGTAGCAGCCCCAGTACGGGTCGCACCACCAGCCTTCGGAGTCGGACTTGATGTAGGTCGGCGTCCAGCGCGCGCCGAAGCGGACGCCGGCGTTGTGGCCCGGATAGAGCTTCACGCCCGCGCCGATCGTGCCGGAGAACTGCGTGTCTCCACCAAAGTCCCGGCTCTGCCCCTGCAGCGTCGTGAAGGTGAGGGATCCGTAGTGGGTGGCGCCGAGGCCGAACAGGAAATACGGCCGGAACGAGGCGTCCGCATCGCCGGCGTTGTATTCCACGTAGCCGTGATAGGTGGAGATCGTCTCGTCGCCGATCTTCCTGGTGTTCGTCCCCCCGGCTTCCATCTCGGTCAGTTGCTGACTGAAGAGGAACCCGACGGCGATGTTATCGCTGACGAACCCACCGACCTGCGCACCCCAGTGAAACGAGTCCTTGGGGTCCACACGGTCGTAAAGATTGCCGTCGGCGGCAATCCGGGCGTCGCCGCTGACGCCGTCGGAAAACGTCCAGCCGCCGAACACGCCCACTTCCACTTTGGGTGATTGCGCGAAGGCCGGAGCCGCACACAGCGCCGCCACGATTGCCGACCCCAGTATCTTCTTGACCATGTCATCTCTCCTTGTGAAGTGAACTGCGCGTTCACTGCCCATTCGAACCGAATCAAAGGCACGAATTGCGCCGGATGTCACAGGCCGCCCGGACACCGCCCGTATCCTTTAGCCAGACTGCAGTTTGCGCGGATGCCCGCCGCCGGTCCATTCGACCCGGGCATGTCGTTCACGCCCGGAATGCCGGAGGTTCGCTCCGGTCTCCGGAGTCGCACCCCGGTGCGCTTGTTGGAGTTCTTATGAAGGGGATCGGATTGCGCCTCGCGGCGCGCTGCGATGACGACGCGGGCCTGGTGGAGCGCTTCGAGAGAGAAGGACTGCTTCCACGAACGCGGACGTCACGAGTGCGATTCGCCGCGTACCGACTGGATGTAGTCCAGGCTGCGCTGCTCGGTCACGAAGTCGAACTCGACGTCGGGCGGGTGCGCCGCAGCCTCCATCACTTCGAGCAGGCGGGTGAACGAGTCGGAGCGCACGCGCTCTCGCATCGCTGCCTCTGACGTCCACTGCTCCTCGTAGTGCAGCGTGGCCGAGTCCCCCTCGGCGGTCCAGAGGTCGCACTTCAGGCACTCGCGCTCGAGTCGCGTCGACATCATCAACGAACGGAGAGCCACGACCAGACGCTGCGCCGACACTGTCGATGCGTTCAGCGTGACGCCAAGTCGCACCATGGACAGGGCGACACGCATGGCAGATGCCACGGTCGCCGGCAAGCCGCCGTTGCCGGCCGGCGGCCCTTACGTCCATTTTCCGTTGAGGTTACGAACTACTGTCGATTCGACCCGCGGCGCTCGATCCGGCCACGGCCCCCCGGAATGGCGTAGACCTCCGGATTTTCGGCTGACCGCGGGTCAGCGTCTCAGGGTTTCGGCCGCTTGATTCCGAGCTTGGCGAGCCTCGTTTCCAGCGTCGTCGGGCGAAGCCCGAGACGCTCGGCGGCGCCGTCCGTGCCCCGGATTCGCCACGCGGTCGCTTCGAGCACGCGGCGAATGTGCTCGGTCTCGACGTCCTGCAGCTTCGTGCCGGCCCGGTTCGACGCGACCGTCGTCTTGGGCACCGGAATCGTCAGTCGCGGACCGGCGGCGAGGATCATGGCGCGTTCCACGACGTTGCGCAGTTCGCGGATGTTGCCCGGCCAGGAGTACCGCTGCAGCGCCGCCATGTTGTCGTCGGCGATCAGTTCGATCCGCTTGCCGAAGTTCTTGGCGAACTCCTCGACGAACCGCCACACCAGCAGCGGGATGTCGCCGGGACGCTCGCGCAGCGACGGCACCTGGATGGGGAATACATTGAGTCGATAGAACAGGTCTTCGCGGAACGTGCCGGACACGATCATCTGATCGAGGTTGCGGTGGGTCGCGGCAATGATGCGGGTGTCGACCTGGATGCGCCTCGGACTGCCAAGGCGTTCGATGTGCTTCTCCTCGAGCACCCGCAACAGCTTGACCTGGACCTCCAGCGGCAGGTCGCCGATTTCGTCGAGGAAGAGCGTCGAGTGATCGGCGAGTTCGAACCGCCCCACCTGTCGGGCCAGCGCCCCGGTATAGGCACCTTTCTCCCGACCGAACAGTTCGCTCTCGAGCAGGGTCGCCGGAATCGCGGCACAGTTCACGCGGACCATCGTCTGCCCGCGGCGGCTACTCAGCTCGTGGATCTGGGTCGCGAACAGTTCCTTGCCGCTGCCGGTTTCACCGAGCAGGAGCACGGTGGAATCGGTGCCGGCCACCTGCCGCGCCTGCTCGAGCGCCATGCGAACCGAGGCACTCTGGCCGACGATCGCGCTCGCACCGAACCGTTCCTTGACCTCACGCCGCAGATAGATGTTTTCGGCCTGAAGGGCGTCGCGCAGCCGCGACACCTCGGCAAGCGCGGTCCGCAGCGCCGCGTCAGCACGCTGCCGGGCGAGCGCGTTCGCGAAGATGTTCGCCACCAGCCGAAAGCGGTTCAGGACGGCTTCGCTCCAGTGATGCTCCGTGCGCATCGCCACGAAGCTGATCCCGCGGTCCGGTCCCCCTTCGATGGACAGCGGCACGAAGACGCTCGACCTCGTGCCCAGCCGCTCGTGGTTGGCACGTTCGGTTTCATCGGGCACTTCGTCCAGCGTCGAGAACGACGCCACATCGCCTGCGCGCATCCGTGCGGTCATCCACGGAAACGTCTCGTTTGCTGAGACCGACGCTGCTGCCGCCATCAGATCGGGGCGCGTCCACGAATGCGTCATCACGATCGTGTCGCCGACCTGGAGCCATAGCACACTGCGATCGAGGTCGAGGGTCTCGACCACCCTGCGCTGCGCGTCCTCGATCGCGCCGTCGATCGCGTCGGCCGGCAAGCGAATGAACTGGAGCGACAGTTCGGTGATCAGCCGCTCGAATGCCGCCTGGTCGTCAAGCGTGTCGGCGTGAAGCTTCTCGAGACGACGACGGTCGGTCAGATCGATGACCGAGGCGACGATGACCGCGCCCTGATCGGTGTGGAGCGGATTCAGCGCGATCTCGACCGAAATCAGTCGAGCCGTCCTTGCGGACGCCCGACAGATAGCGGCCGGCTGCCATGGCGCCGGCCGTCGGGGTTCGTTCGAAGCAGTGCGCGGTCTGCCGCATGCGCGCCGCGCTGCACCTCGGGCACCAGCATCTCGATCGGACGGCCCACCAGCTCGGCGCCGTCATAGCCGAATTGCAGTTCAACCGCCCGGTTGGCGACGAGGATGCGGCCATCGGGGCCGACGACCAGCAGGCCGTTTGGCGAGCTCCGGGCCACGAATTCCCACAGCCGTGCCTGAGGGAAAGTGGTAATCATCTCGGCTGCTTCACCATTGGCATAAAAGCGAACGATCGATTGATCCTAGCCGAACAACGGACGCGGCCGCGTCGGATTTCGGGCACGGCCCCAGCGCGTGCGCAACTCCGGTATTCCGGAGCGCCACGCTTGAGCTGCGCCCAACGCTGTTGCCGGAAGACGTTGTCAGGTGAAGTACTTAGCGCGACGCATCCGTTCCGGGCGATGTGGCACTGTGCCTGCTGTGGGACATTCCCTTCGCGAAGACAAGTAGCGCCGTCCAGTGAGTCGGACCGTCTCGGCCACGGCATGGGCTGCCTGTCTGTCTGTGGATCATCTGATACGCGCGATGGGCCTCCGAACAGGCGGGACTGACCGGCATCACGGGTCCATCGTTCGAAACGCCACGACCGATCGTTCACTGGTCGAGGAGTCACGGCGGCGATCAGGCAGACCCGTCGAGCCGTGGCGTAGATCGGCGCGGCGGAACGACCAGGCCTTACGCAGTAACCGACAGGCAACACGGCGATGAGCCCCAAAACCGCGCGGCCGCGATCCGACATCGACGAGCAGCTTGCGTTCGAACAACTGCTGGCCGACCTGTCGTTCCGGCCTGTCCAATTCGTCCCCGGCGATACGGAGCGTCCGATGTCGGACACCGACATTGAGCGACGGACCGGCGAGGCGCTCGGGCTCGTCCGCAGCGCGCTCATGCGGCGAAACGGTTCGCCGAGCGCCCGCGTCGGTTTCATCGACGAACGATTGGCTTCGCTGCTCGGCATTCCCGCGGCCGACCATGACAGCCTCGACGAATACTGGCTCGAACACGTGCATCCCTACGATGTAACGCATGTGAAGTCCGTGTTTCGGCAGGTCGAGATGCATGGCCTGGATCGGGCCGATGTCGAGTATCGCTATCTGCATCCCCACGGGGCGCTGTGGTTCCGTCACCTGGTTCGCGTCTTCGACCGCGACGCCACCGGTATGCCCGTCACACAGATGGGGATCGTCCAGGACGTGACCGAACGACGACAGCGCGAAGCGGCCCTTCACGAATTGAGTGGCCGTCTGATCGGGGCCCAGGAAGAGGAACGGCGCCGGCTCGCCAAGGAACTGCACGATGGGCTGAGCCAGAACCTCGCGCTGCTGGCTATCGAGCTGGATGTGTACGGACAGCATCCCCCTCGCGAGCCCGAAGAGATCGCGGTTCGGATGCGTGAACTCTCTGCGCACACCACGGCGCTGTCGAGGGAGGTGCACCGCCTGTCTCACGCATTGCACCCGGCCAAGCTGGATCAACTCGGCTTGTCGGCGGCCATCGGGGGCTTCTGCAGGGAACTGGAAGCGGGGGGAATGCTGAGGGTGCAGTTCTCGGCGATTGACGTGCCCCGCGTGCTGCCCCCCGACACCACCCTCTGCCTCTACCGCGTCGCGCAGGAAGCCCTCCAGAACGTGATCAAGCACAGTGGCGTCAAGCAGGCAACTGTGGAACTGAGGTGCCACGGGGATGCGATCAGCCTCAACGTGTCGGATGAGGGAGTCGGCTTCGACCTGTCCACGGCGCCGCCTGCAGAATCGCTGGGCGTGATCAGCATGCGCGAACGCGTGCGGGCGGTGCGTGGCGCAATCCTGCTGGGAATCGAAACCGGGCAAAGGTGCAACCGTCCGCGTGCGCGTCCCGCTCGACCGGCACGCAATCGGTGAGCTGTCGTGGGCCTGACGAGCAGGCCTGCAGAGGTCGTGCGTCCACGCGTCGGTTTTCGAACCTAACGGCGGGCCTTCCGACCCGCCGACTTCTGTCTGGTTCAAAGCCCGACGCTGCGTACTACCGCCGTACTGACGCCGTCCTATCGCCGACGGCCGCCGCCGCCACCACCCGCGCGTGCGCCACCACCACTCGGCCTGTAGCTGCCTGACCCGCGCGACGTGCTGCTGGTGCTGCCGCCGGTGCTCCGCTGAGTGGAAGCGTCACGCGTGCGCTGCGCACCCGACGATCGCGCCGACGCATCGCGATCCAGCTGTCCCGTCGTCGCCGTTCTGTCGGCGCCGCCTGACCGATCCGTCGCCGAGGTCGCGGCCGCTCCGCCCACCTGGCCGGCGCGCGTGGAGGCCTGATCGCGGGCGGCGTCGCGTTGCTGCTGCGTCGGCTGCTGGACGTTGTTCCATCCGCCACCGCCGTCGGACTGCGACCATCCGCCGCCGTCGTTCCTCTTGTAGACGTTGCCGTCGCGGCCGGCGTAGACGTCGCCGCTTCCGGTCCGCACCGCACCGGAGTCCGCACCGGGGCCGGTGCGCGTCACCGCGGCACCACCGTTGCTGGTCTGTGTGGTTCGGGTGGTCGTTCCCGTCCGGTTGTTCGTCACGCGCTGCGTCGACGCCCACTGGTCGCCGCGCTGGACGGCCGTCGATCCCCAGCTGCCGTAGACGTTGGACCCCTGCCGCGTGGCGCCGACCGCGCCGGTGCGCGGGTTGTAGGCGCCCGCCGCGCCGACGGCGCCACCGGGCCCCCAGGCCGCGGCCCCGCGGGAATAGGTGCCGGTCCGCGGGTTGTAACGTGCACCAACGCCGGCGCCGCCATACGGACCGTATGCGACCGCGCCGCGCCCGTACGAACCGGTCCACGGGTTGTAGCGCGCGCCGTAACCGTAGGTCGGATAGTGCGGATAGTAGAAGCCGCCGCGGTAGTACGGCGGATAGTAGTAGCCGGTGCCCCACACGGCGCAGCCCCACGCCACCATCACACCGGTGAATGCCAGCGCCGTCGCGAAGACGATCGCATCGTCGTCGTCATCCTCCACCGTCACATAGGTCACGCTGTGGGCCGGCGAACTCACGGGGATTTCGTAGATCTGTCCCGGCACCGAGCCGGTGACTTCCCAGGGACCCTGGGGGCTTCGTCCCATGAACCACACGCCCTGGAAACACATGTAGTACAGATCGCCGACCTTGATGATGTCCTTGTCCGTATTGACGGCGCGCGCCACCGTCGTCTGAGGCACCGGCTCGAACTGCGGCGCGCCGTCGTAGACGACATCGGGCGCCTTGAGTGTCTTGCTGACGCGCGCGGTCTGCGGGATCTGGGCGAGCAGCACGGCTTCCGCCGCCTGTTGGGTGCCCGGGACTGACGCCAGCACCCGGGAGCGTTCGTGCTCCAGCGGGATCTTCTTGAAGTCCTCGGGCATGTTCGTCGTCGCAAACGTCCACGGTCCCGTGAAATCGGGAGCGGAGAACCAGCGGCCGGCGACAAGGTAGTAGACCGTGCCGGTGCGGCTCATGCGGAACAGGTCGCTCTCGGTGTTCATGACCCACAACAGAGGAGAGCCGGTGGTGACGGTGAGATAGCTCGGCTCGCCCTTGAGGAGAATCAACTCCGCCGGGATGGTGCTGACGAACACTGTCGGGACGGCACTCGAGGACAGTTTCTTGCCCGGCAGCGCGCGGCGGACCTCGGTCCAGTTCTGATCTGCCGGAAGCTTCGAGAAACTGTCCGGTAGCGTGCCCGCATAAGTCCAGGGACCGTCGATCGCTGACGCCTTCAGCCACGCGTCGTTGTTGCGCAGGTACAGCGTGCCGGTGGGCCCGTGCTGAAAGAGATCCCAGTTGGTGTTGATCGCGTATTTGAGATCGTTGGCCTGAATCTGCGTCCAGATCGGGTCGCCGTCGATGTTGACCAGCACGGCCGGCGTCTTGCTGAAGAACACCCTGGGCGGGTCGGACTTCACTCCCTCGACGTTTTTCGGGATGATCTGACTCTTGTCTACGTAGGCCAGCACGCGGTCGAGCGTGATCACCTGCGCGCCCTGCTTCATGGCCCCGCTGATCTGCTCGATGGCGTCGAGCACCTGGTCCTTCGAGAGCTTCGGGAAGTTCGACTCGGTAATCTGGAACTGCTCGATGTTCACCAGCCGCTCATCCACTGCGACGCTGGTGTTCGATTCGAGCTTGATAGTCCCCATGAACGGCTGCGTCGCGCCGCGTGGCGCGTAGCTGACCGCCGAGAAAAGGACAGCCCGTCGCTGCCGCTCCCAGCTGGCAACCTGAGGCTGGTACACCACCAGCGCGGCCCCCGCCGCCGTCGTGAGATTCTTGGGCCAACCACCGTCGGGATCGACCACGACGGCGGAATTCGGACTCGCGGCCGCTGCCGGTTTCACCGTAGCCGGTTGAGCGGAAGCCGGTTTGGCCGTGGCTGGTTGGGCTGTGGCAGGTTTCGCGGTGGCCGGCGCCTGCGCCTGTGCAAACAGGGGCTCCAGCGGTGCGGCGCAGAGGCTGAGCGCCGTGGCGAGGGCTACCCGCGCGCGCATCGAGGATGGGCGTGGTCCGGTTCTCATCAGAGCTCCAATTATCGGTGTCGTACGAGTGTTCGCCTGCTGCCGGATCGTCCGCTTCGGCCGCCCGAGCGGAACGGAGGGTCTGTCGCCTGATTCGCGGCGCCGTGTTTCGCGGCGTGGTTACGCAGCTACTGCGGTGACGTGACGCTGACCGCGAGCGCCTGAGTGTAGGTGATCTGCACCTGATCGCCCACCTTCACGCCTTCGAGATTCTTCTTGTCCGCGACCTTGAAACTCATCTTATTACCATCCGCCCGTTTGACGGTGACCGAAGGCACTTTCGGGTCGATCTCCAGCAGCGTCACGACCGCGGTCTGCTGCTGCGATATGGTCCCGCCTGGATTCGTGCCGTCAGTGCGCGTAACCGCCGCAGATGCTGCGGGTGGCGTGGAGCCGGGCTTCGCGATCGCGTACACCAGCGACTCGTGGTACCGGAACGTCACCTTGTCGCCGACCTTCAGCGCATCGAAGCGCTGACATTCGGGACCGCACTGGATGGTTTCCAGCGTCCCATCCTCGTGCTTGAGGGTCACCAGGCGAGCCTTCGAGTCGATCGCCTCGATCGCTGCGGTAATCGACACCGTCGCCCCCTGAACGACCGGCTTTGGTGTCTGGGCGACAGCGGACGCCCCGGCGACAGTCATCACAACGAGCGCACACGCGCCAACCAGACGATGAACGGCAAATGGAGTCTTCATGACCCTCAGACTAGCGACGCCCCCCGGAGGGGACTATGCAGATTCGGCAATACCAGTGAATTCGCCAGCCCGGCGCGCCCCTGACAGGGCACCTTCGGTGAAAACGCCAGCAAATTCAGCGAAAGACAAGGTTTTGGACGCCGAGAACACCTGTCATTCATACCAGTGGATTCTGGTACTTCACCCAGTTTCCGGTCGCCGCCGTGCAGACCTACCGTTGGGGATGGCCAACGACAGTCTTCCAAACACTGGCGGCATCGTCTCCAGGCAGCAAATCGTCGATCGCGCGGAAGCCTTCATCAAAAGCCACATCGGCGACCCGATCGCGATAGCGCAACTGTGCCGGGTGACAGGCGTGAGCGAGCGCACGCTGCGCTCCGCGTTCAACGACATTCGCGGGAAAAGCCCGATGCGGTTTCTCATGGAGGCGCGCCTGGGTCGGGTCCATGACGCGCTCCAGCGTCACCGCCGCGGCCGGGCAACCGTCACGGCCGTCGCCACCGATTACGGCTTCTACGAACTGGGTCGATTCGCCGGCAAGTACAAGGCGATGTTCGGCGAACGCCCGTCCGACACGGTGCGGTCCAGGGCGGAGCTCTCGATGTGATCGGCGCGGCGGGCAAACCGGCGGACATGTCATCCAGCCGGCACGCGCGTGCCTGCCGAAACTGCATAGCCGTCTCGGGGACGGGTCGCTACATTCCATCTGTGTTGCTGTCACCAGGCGCTCCGTTGCTCTGGCGGGGCATTCCGCGCGCGCTGGTGATGGCGGGAGTGTTGTGCCGCCTGCTGCGCGCAACTCCCGTCGCCGCCCAGGAGCTGGAGCCCAAGGCCTATTCAGCGGTGCCGATTGGCGGCAACTTCCTGGTGACCGCCGGCAGCTGGTCCAAGGGTGGCGTGCTGTTCGACCCGACCCTTCCCGTCAAGGATGTCGACGCGACCGTCGGCTCGATGGTGGTGGGCGTCGGGCATTCGTTCGGGCTCTTCAACCGGCTGACGCGAGTGCAGGCAACCTTCCCCTTCGCATTTGCCGACTTCTCCGGAACGCTTCGGGGCGAGCAGACCACACGCTCTCGAACCGGGTTCGCCGATTCGCGTTACGAAATCTCCATGAACGTCTGGGGCACCCGCGCGCTGCTTCCGCGGGCATTCGCGGCGGCTCCGCGCCGGACCACCGTGGGCTGGCGGCTCGCGGCCGTTGCCCCGACCGGCCAGTACGACGGCACCAGGGTCCTCAACATCGGCGCGAACCGGTGGGCGTTCAGGCCTGAAGTGGGCGTGTCCTGGCCGCACGGCCACTGGGACATGGACGGGTACATCGGCACGTGGCTCTTCACGAAGAACGCGGATTTCGCCCCTGGCGGGTTGCTGCGAACCCAGGACAACGTACTGACCGTGCAGGGCCATCTCGTCTACACGTTCCAATCGCGAATGTGGGTCACCCTGGACGGCACCTACTACCGCGGCGGAGCAGCCACCGTCGAAGACGGCGCGCCCGGCACGAGCCTCAGTAACTCCCGTATCGGCAGCACGCTCTCAGTGCCATTCGGCTCACGCTACTCGGCCAAGTTCTCCTACAGTTCCGGCCTCGCTGTTCAGACCGGCACCAACTTCAAGACGGTCACAGCCGTCTGGCAGGTCCTGTGGCTCAGTCCGCGGTTCGCGGGCAGGTGAATCGCCGTTGGCACGCCTGTCAGCCGGCCGGGCCCCGTATGTCACGAGCAACGAGGACGACGTGAGAGTTAACCGATGAAACGAATCCTTCCACCGAGCTTCTATAACCCACTGTCGCTCGTGGGCATGGTCATCGTGGCGACCAACTTCGCGTTGATCGTCTTCATCACGCTGATGATCATGCTGACGGACCACTCAGGGCCGTACGCCGACATCGTCATCTACTTCCTGCTGCCGCTGGTCGCGTCCGGCGGAATAGTGCTGATGGTCGTGGGCGCCGTGCTGGAGCGCCGGCGCAAGCGGGCCGGGCTGCCGGAACGGCGGCTTCCAGTCGTGGACTTCAACGACGCGCGTCAGCGCACAACCGTGCTGACCCTGGTCGCGACGTTCGTGGTGCTGACGCTCGCGTATGCGTTCGCGGGCTACAAGACCTACGAGTTCTCGGAGTCGACGCAGTTCTGCGGAACCACCTGTCACGGGATCATGAAGCCGGAGTTCACCGCGCACCGGGTGTCGCAGCACGCCGAGGTGGACTGTGTCGAGTGCCATGTCGGATCGGGCGCGAAGTACTTCGTCGAAGCGAAGTTGGGCGGAACGCGCATGCTGATGGGCACCCTGACCGGGCGGTATTCGCGTCCCATTCCGGTGCCGGTTCACAACCTCCGGCCATCTCCGGAAACCTGCGAGACCTGTCACGGCCCGCGGATCCAGGCCACGCAGCGGCTCGAATCTCATACCGTGTACCGCACGGACTCGGCGAATACCCCCTGGACGGTCGATCTGATCCTCAGGATGGGCCAGGTGGAGGGCGTGACCGATCCTCCGGCGCGGATGCACTGGCACTCGAGTACCACGCGCCAAATCCAGTACGCCACAAGCGACGGCAAGCGCGTCGACATCCCATGGCTGCAGGTGGAGCGCCTGGACGGCACGGTCCGCACTTATCGCCGCACCGACAGCACAGCGACCGCCGAGGAACTGGCCGCGCTGCCGCGCCGGACAATGGACTGCGTGGATTGCCACAACCGCGCCGGCCACTACATCCGTCCGCCCGCGCAGGCGGTGAACGAGGCCATGTCACTGGCATTGATCGATCCCGCGCTGCCCGATCTCAAGCGCGTCGCCGTGGAAGCGCTCGATGCGGACTACGCCACCCGGGACGCCGCGCATGCCGACATCCGCAACCGGATCGAGACGCTGTACCGCGACGATCACCCGACGGTGGCCACCGCGATGAAGCCGCAAATCGACCGGGCGATCGTGGAACTGCAGAACATCTACGATCGCAACTACGACCCGTTCATGAAGACGAACTGGAAGAGCTATCCCGACAATGCCGGGCACATGTACTCGCAGGGCTGCTTCCGCTGCCATGACGGCAAGCACGTGGCCGACGATGGTCACGTGCTGTCGAACGACTGCACGCTCTGCCACACCCTGGTCAAACACGACGTCGCCGACAATGGCAGAAGCGCTGTTCTCACGCTCATGGACTATCCGCATCCCGAGGATGTCGGAGACGCTTACAAGGAAGCGTTGTGCTCGGATTGCCATGGCGCCAACTAGCAGGCGAACGTGACCACCAGGCCAAAAGCACCAGCCACGAACAGACCGCGGCGCTGAAGATGCCGCGCCGCGTACATTGCCGCTTGCACGGAGGTCCTCGATGCCAGTAGCCGACTACGCCAAGTACTGCGAGATGCTCGACCGGGCGCGAACGGGCAAGTTCGCCTATCCCGCCGTCAACGTCACGTCGCTGACCACCGCCAACGCCGTACTGAAAGGGCTGGCGGACAGCCGGAGCGACGGAATCATCCAGATATCAACCGGCGGCGCCGCGTTCGCCTCGGGCGTGGCCGTAAAGGACATGCCGCTTGGCGCCATCTCGATCGCCGAACATGTCCACCGCGTCGCCGAGCGGTATCCGATCTATGTGGCGTTGCATACCGACCACTGTCAGGCCGACAAGCTGGACACGTTCGTGCTGCCGCTGGTCGAGGAGACCGAGCGGCGACGGGCCGAGGGAAAGCCGAATCTGTTCACCGGCCACATGTTCGACGGCAGCGCCCTGCCGTTGAAGGAGAACCTGGATATCGCGGTGAAGCTGCTCGAGCGCTTCGCGAAGAGCGAGCTGATCCTCGAAATCGAAACCGGCGTGGTCGGCGGCGAGGAGGATGGCATCAAGGCGAGCGCCGCCGCAAAGCTCTACACCACGCCCGAGGACACGCTGGAGGTCGCACGCCGGCTGAACGCGATCAAGGGCGGCCGTTACCTGCTGGCGGCGACGTTCGGGAACGTCCACGGCGTCTACAAGCCCGGGCACGTGAAGCTTGCCCCCACCATCCTCAAGGACTGTCAGGACGCCGTCGTCAGCAAGTACGGCGACTCCGCACGCTTCGATTTCGTGTTTCACGGCGGATCGGGTTCTGAACTCCGCGATATCCACGAGGCGATCGATTACGGCGTCGTCAAGATGAACGTCGACACCGACATGCAGTACGCGTTCAGCCGCGCGATCGCCGATCATTTCTTCAGGAATTACGACGGCGTGCTGAAGGTGGATGGCGAGGTGGGCAACAAGAAGACGTACGACCCGCGCTCCTATCTGGCCAGTGCCGAAAAGGCGCAGGCCGCTCGCGTCGTGCAGTCGGTGAAGGACATGAAGGCAGAAGGAACGACATTGGCGTCGAGGTAGGCGCGGTATCGTCAGGAGAGAACCGTATGGCTCGAATAGCGATTCATGGTTTCGGCCGCATCGGGCGGTCATTGATGAAAGTGGCACTCCGGAACGACCTGTTTGTGCCGGTCTCCGTCTCGGACATCAAGGATGTGCCGACGCTCGGGGCACTGTTCGAAGTGGATTCCAACTACGGGCGGTGGGCCGAGGAGGTCGCCACAGACGACGGCGGCTTCATCATCGGCGGGCGTCAGATCCCGTATTTCAACTCGATGAAGGCGCTGCCCGACTGGAAAGCCCTCGACGTCGACCTGGTGATCGATTGTACCGGGCGAGCGAGCACGCGTCCCGGCGCCCAGGCCCATCTGGATGCCGGAGCCAAACGGGTGCTCGTCAGTGCCCCGAGCAAGACGCAGAACGATTGCGACGCCGTGCTGCTGCCGGGCATCAATCTCGAGACCTACAATCCGGCGGCACACAAGATCGTCAGCATGGCGAGCTGCACGACCAACGCGCTCGCTCCGGTCGTCAAGGTGGTGATCGAGAACTTCGGCATCAGGACCGGCCTGTTCTCGACGATCCACGCCTATACGAATACCCAGTCGCTCACCGATCAGCCAATGAAGGACCGGCGCGACTCGTGGGCGGCGACGGAGAACATCATTCCGTCCTCGTCGGGCGCGGCTCGTGCGCTGGCGTTCATCTGGAAGGGACTGCAGATCTCGGGCAAGGCGTACCGCGTCCCCACGCGCACCGGCAGCATCGCGGAGCTGAACCTGCTCACCGAAAAGCCGGTCACGGTCGACGCGATGAACGACGCTTTCCGCAAAGCCGCCGGAAATGCCCCGCTCAAGGGAGTGATGAGCGTTCTCGAAGGTGAATGGGCCTCGTCGCGCATCGTCGGCGATCCGCATTCGTCGATCGTGGACCTGCCATTGACGGCAGTCCAGGGCGACCTGCTGTCGGTGGCCGCCTGGTATGACAACGAGATGGGCTACGCCACCCGCCTCGCAGAGACGGCAGCGTTCCTCACCAGGTAGAACTCCAACAGCAAACAGAACTCGCCACCACGGAGGACGCGGAGTCGGCTTAACTCAGCGTCCTCTGAGTCCTCCGCGGTAGCGTCGCGTAAACGGCGGGTTAGAAAACCCGCCGCTACGCATCCGTTCAGCGCGTCAGCAGAGCACCAGCGACACCGCGAGGCCGCCTTCGGACGTCTCCTTGTACTTGGTATTCATCTCCTTCGCGGTGAGCGCCATGGCGCTCACCGTCGTGTCGAAGTCGACGCGGCGGTCGATCGGGATCTCGTTGCTGGCGATCATGAAGCCGGTCCAGGCCTTCACTGCGCCAAACGCGCAACGCTCGATGCACGGCACCTGCACGAAACCGGCAACCGGATCGCACGTCATGCCGAGGTGATGCTGCAGCGATGACTCCGCTGCGTTCGCCACCACCTGGTTATCGAAGTCGTGTGCCTCGGCCAGGAGCGCGGCGCCCATCGCCGAGGCGACGCCGATCTCGGCCTGACAGCCGCCTTCCGCGCCCGACAGCGTCGCGTTGTGCTTGCACAGGTACCCCACCGCCGCGGCGGCGAGGAACCCGTTGCGGATCTTCTCCTGCGAGAGCTTCCGGCCTCCCTCGCCCAGCGCGTAGACGAGCGCCGGCATCACGCCCGCCGACCCACCGGTCGGCGCCGTCACCACCAGATGGCCGCGGGCGTTCTCTTCCGAGCCTGCCAGGGCATAGGCCGACACGACGCCGATGCCGCGCTGCGCCTCGTACTTGTCGTCCATCGCGCGCTTATAGACCTCGCCGGCCTTGGTCTTGAGCTTGATCGGTCCGGGCAGGGTCGCCGGCGGAGCGTTGAGTCCGGACTTGACGATGTTGACCATCGCCAGCGCGATCTTGTCGATGAAGGCGTTGACCTCGGCTTCGCTCTTGCCGGACACCGCCACTTCGTTGGCCATGACGAGCTGGGCGACCGACAGCTTGTCGCGGTCGGCGTGCGCCTGCAGTTCCTTCATCGTGGCGTACGGATACTTCGGCTGCCCCTTCTTCGGCGGCTGATATCCCTTCCACTCGATGAACCCGCCGCCGACGGAGTAGTACTCCTGCTCGAGCAACACCGCGTCGCCGGCCATCAGCTTGCAGGTCATCGTGTTCGGGTGCGGGAAATCGCCCTTCGGCGAGTCGTAGATGATGTCCTTCAGCGACACGTTGAAGGTGCTGGCGCCCAGCTTCACCGGGAAGCTCTGATCCGGCTGCGCCGCGAGGCTGTCGAGGAACGCCGGTTCGACCGTCGCCGGTTCCTTGCCGATGACTCCGGCCAGCGCGGCTCGCTCGGTGCCGTGGCCCTTTGCCGGTGGCGCTGAGGCTGCCGAACAGGTGCACCTTGATCGCGGTCGCTTTCGCCAGCTGGTCGGCCGGCAGCTTCGTGCAGCGCTGGTAGAAGTCGTAGGTGATGCGCATCGGGCCGATCGTGTGGGAGCTCGATGGTCCCGGGACCCACCTTGTAGAACTCCTCCAGGGTCGTCATGACCGGGCCCTTCGACTTCTTCACGACGTCGAGCTCGGTGGAGAGGGGCGGCTCCGCGACCGTCGGCGCCGGCGCGGTGGCCGCCTCGGTCCGTTCCTTCTCCGACACCGAGCAGCCGGTGATGATCGCCGCGGAGGTGATGACGGCGCTGCGCATCAGGAACGTGCGGCGGTCCACACCCGGACGGGATGCCGGTCAGGTTGAGCTCCTCGTCCGGAAGCAGCGGCGTTGCGCGATTCGATTTGTCAGTCTTCATGATTGCTCCTTAAGTGGTTTCCACCATGGCACGGACGTCAGGTCGGCTGCGTCAGGTCGCTGAATTCTGCGCTTGATGCGTCCATGCGCGTATTCGTCATCGTGGTCATCTCACATCGCCTCGACGCCCATGCGATCGGAACCTCGCCACGACTTCGTCAGTCTGCTCCTGGGACGGCGGCTGCGTGTCGTGCAGCTGGTAGGCCATCCCGAGCTTCTCCCACTTGAAGCGACCGAGCTGGTGGAACGGCAGCACCTCCAGCCGCTGGACGTTGCCCAGGCTCGCGGCAAACTGCGCGACCCTGGTGATCTCGTCGGGGTGATCGCTCAGGCCCGGCACCAGCACGTAGCGCAGCCACATCGGCTTGCGCAGCGCGGCCAGTCGGCGCGCGAATGTCAGGACCGGACCGTTATCCCTGCCCGTGATGCGAACGTGCAGATCGGGATCGATCGCCTTGATGCCGAGCATCACGAGATCGCATTGCTCCAGATCCGTGTCACTGAGCCGATCGCCAAGGTAGCCGTTCGTCTCGAGGTTCGTGTGGATGCCGGACGCCTTGACGGCGGTGAACAGTTTGATCACAAAGCGGTCCTGGAGGAGCGGGTCGCCGCCGCTCACCGTCAGACCGCCCTTCATGGTGGCCAGGCCATGCCGGTACTTCTTGACCTCTTCCACCGCTCGGCCCAGCGGTACCGGGATGCCGTTGTGCAGCTTCCAGGTGTCAGGGTTGTGACAGAAGACGCACTGGAACTGGCATCCGGTCAGCCACACCACGACGCGCATGCCGGGGCCATCGACCGCCGATCCGGTGGTGTACGAGTGGACGAAGCCAAGTTCGCCGCTCTCCAGCGCCGCGCGGGTGCCCGACTCTCCCACCCGCTCGCCGAGCGAGACGCGCAGGTCGTAGCGGCTCGCGACCAGCGGCACGTCAGCGTCGGACACGTTCATCGTCATGGCGTCACCCGTTTCCATGGAACGTGCGGTTGACCACGTCCAGCTGCTGCTCACGGGTCAGGCGCACGAAGTTCACTGCGTAACCGGACACGCGGATGGTGAGCTGCGGATAGTTCTCCGGGTGCTCCATCGCGTCGAGCAGCATCTCCCGGTTGAGGACGTTCACGTTGGCGTGATAGCCATTGACGTTGAAGAACGAGTCGAGCAGGCCAACGAGGTTGTCGATCTGTTCGCCGCGCGTGCGGCCAAGCCCCTGTGGCACCATCGTCGCCGTGAGCGAGATGCCGTCGGCGGCGTCACGGTAGGGAATCTTCGAGACCGAAGCGGCCGAGGCCATGATGCCGTGCGTGTCGCGTCCGTGCATCGGGTTGGCGCCAGGCGCGAACGGCTCGCCCTGGCGGCGGCCGTCGGGTGTGTGGCCGGTGTTCTTGCCGTACACGACGTTCGAGGTGATGGTCAGCACCGACTGCGTGTGAATGGCGTGGCGATAGGTCGGGTGCTTGCGCAGCTTGCCCATGAACATCGACACGACCGCGGCAGCCAGCTGGTCCACGCGGTTGTCGTTGTTGCCGAACTTCGGGAAGTCGCCCTCGGTGTGATAGTCCACGATCAGCCCGGTGGCGTCGCGCTCGACCCGCACCCGCGCAAAGCGGATCGCCGAGAGGCTGTCGGCCACCACTGACAGGCCCGCGATCCCGAACGCCATCGTCCGCACCGGCGCGAAATCGTGCAGCGCCATCTCGATCCGCTCGTAGGCGTACTTGTCGTGCATGTAGTGAATGATGTTCATCGCGTCCACATACACGGCCGCGAGCCAGCCCATCATCCGCTCGAATCTTCGTCGACGACGTCCTGGAACTCGAGATAGTCGCCGGTCACCGGCCCGAACGCCGGGCCAATCTGCTTGCCGGTCATCTCGTCGCGTCCGCCGTTGATCGCGTAGAGAAGGCACTTGGCGAGGTTGGCGCGCGCGCCGAAGAACTGCATCTGCTTGCCGACGAGCATCGGCGACACACAGCAGGCGATCGCACCGTCGTCGCCCCAGGCGCCGCGCATGAGCGTGTCGCTCTCGAACTGCAGTGAGCTGGTCTCGATGGCCGACCTGCGCCGCGTAGTTCTGGAAGCCGTCCGGCAGCCGCGACGAATACCAGATGGTGAGGTTCGGCTCCGGCGCCGGCCCGAGGTTGTGGAGCGTGTGCAGGAACCGGAAGCTGGTCTTCGTCACCAGCGGCCGGCCGTCGTCGCCCATTCCGGCGATGGACTCGGTGACCCAGGTCGGATCGCCGGCGAACAGCTCGTCGTATTCCGGCGTGCGCAGGAACCGGACGATCCGGAGCTTGATGACGAAATCGTCGATGATCTCCTGCGCCTGCGATTCGGTGAGCGTGCCTTCCGCGAGGTCGCGTTCGAAGTAGATGTCGAGGAATGTCGAGGTGCGGCCGAGCGACATCGCCGCGCCGTTCTGTTCCTTCACGGCGCGCGAGATAGCGCGAAGTACAGCCACTGCACGGCTTCGCGGGCGGTGCGCGCCGGCTCCGAGATGTCGAACCCGTAGCTCTTCGCCATCGCGAGCAGTTCCTGGAGCGCGCGCTTCTGCTCGCTCAGCTCCTCGCGATCGCGAATCACGTCCTCGGTGGACGGGACATCGTCGAGCGACGTCCTTTCCCGCTCCTTCTCCTTGATCAGCCGCGCGACGCCGTACAGGGCGACGCGCCGGTAGTCGCCGATGATGCGTCCGCGCCCGTAGGCGTCGGGCAGTCCGGTCAGGATGTGGGAACTGCGGCAGTTGCGGATGTCCGCCGTGTAGGCGTCGAAGACGCCCTCGTTGTGGGTCTTGCGATACTTGGTGAACGCTTCGACCACTGCCGGATCAGGCTCGTAGCCGTACGCCTTGAGCGAGTTGAGCACCATCCGCAGCCCGCCGTTCGGCATGATGGCGCGCTTGAGCGGCGCGTCGGTCTGCAGGCCGACGATGACCTCGTTCTCGCGATCGATGTAGCCCGGGGCGTGTGCGGTGATGGAACTTGGCATCTGGGAGACGTCGAGCACGCCCTTCTTGCGTTCCTCGACGAACAGGGCCTCGAGTTTCTTCCACAGCCGCTCCGTGCGCTCGGTGGCCGGCGCCAGAAAGGCCGCGTCGCCGTCGTACGGCGTGTAGTTCTGCTGGAGGAACCAGCGTACGTTGATGTCGCGCTGCCACAGACCCGGCTTGAATCCACGCCACGCTTCGGCGTGGTCCGGTCAGATGGTTCTGTCTCGAGAATCGTGCTCATGACTGTGCCGTCCTATCCTTCGCTCTGAATTCCTTCGATGTATCCCTGCGCGCCGGTCTGGACGTTGGCGGCGTTCGCTTCGTCGGTGTCGATGTGCATGGCGAGCGCGAAGCTCGGATCCACGCGCACGAGCACGTCGCCGAAGACCAGTTCGCGATCGCCGGCGATGCGCACGCGCACGACCGACTTGTCGCGCACGCCGTAGCGGAGCGCATCCTCGGGCGTCATGTGGATGTGGCGCAACGCGCAGATGACGCCGCGGTCGAGCGTCACGCTGCCGGCCGGTGCCTTCGAGCGTGCAGCCGGGCGTGTCCGCGATGTCGCCGCTCTCGCGGATCGGCGGATGCACGCCGAGCTTGAACTGCTCGGTCATCGCGATCTCGATCTGCGTGTATTTGCGCGTCGGGCCCGAGCACGCGCACGCGCTCGATGCGGCCCTTCGGCCCGACGATGGCGAGCTGCTCCTTGCAGGCGTACTGACCGGGCTGCGACAGGTCGGCGTGCTTGGTGAGCTGATGACCCGGGCCGAACAGCGCCTCGACGTGCTCCTGCGTGAGGTGAATGTGATGCGCCGAGACCTCGACGAGAAACGGCTGCTGCTTCTGCGCCTCGAGCACCTGCGTGATGTAGGAGCGGCTCAACGTCGCGCAGCGCCTCGCGCGCCATCATGCGCTCCTCGTCGGTCGGCACGACGAGCACCGCCACCTTCGAGTCGTCGGTGGAGATGCGGCACACCTCGTCGAAGCCGCGCGCGTCGCGGTTGCGCTGCTCGTCGAGCGCGATGCCCATGCAGTCCAGCCCCTGCAGCGCCAGCGCGCGCACTTCCGCGCTGCCCTGGCCGATGCCGCCGGTGAAGATCACCGCGTCCAGCCCGCCCATCGACGGCGACGTAGGCGCCGATGTATTTGCGCACGCGATAGCAGTACGCCTTGAGCGCGAGCAACGCGCGGGCTTCGCCCTCGTCGGCGGCCTTGAGGATTTCGCGCATGTCGCTCGAGATGCCGGACAGGCCGAGCAGGCCGCTCTTCTTGTTCAGCAGTTCCTCGCTCTGCGTGGCGGTGAGCCCTTCGCTCGCGCTCGAGGAAACGCGAGCACGCCCGGCATCGACGTCGCCGCAGCGCGTGCCCATGATCAGCCCTTCGGCCGGCGTGAAGCCCATCGTGGTGTCCACCGAGCGCCCGTGATCCACGGCGCACAGCGACGAGCCGTTGCCGAGATGGCAGCTCACCAGCCGCAGCTCGTTCGGCCGGCGCTTCAGAAACTGCGCGGCGCGCAGGCTGACGTACTGGTGCGACGTGCCGTGAAAGCCGTAGCGGCGCACGCCCTTCTTCTCGTAGAGCTCGTAGGGCAGGCCGTAGAGATACGCGTAGGCCGGCAGCGTGTGATGAAACGCCGTGTCGAACACCGCGACGTGCGGCACGGCCGGAAACAGCCGGCGCATCTCGCGGATGCCGGCGACGTTCACCGGATTGTGCAGCGGCGCGAGCGGATTGAGCGCCTCGATCTGCGCCAGCACCTCGTCGGTGATGAGCGTGCCTTCCGTGAACTTCTCGCCGCCATGCACGACGCGATGGGCGACGACGCTGACCTCGCCGGCGCCGCCGATGACGCCCGTTTCCTTCGCCGTGAGTGTCGCCGACCATCGCCTTGAAGGCCTCGGCAAAGCCGCCCTTCGGCAGCTCGCGTTTCACCTCGCCCTTCGGCCCGCGATGGACGAGGCGCGTGCCGTCGATGCCGATGCGCTCGACCAGACCGCGCGCCTGGCGCGACTCGTCGGCCGTGTCGTAGAAGCTGTATTTGAGCGACGACGAGCCGCAGTTGATGACGAGGATCTTCTCGCGGCCGCTCGCCCTTGAGCTTGAGGCCGTACGGATCGTCGCTCTGGCGGAAGCGCCGCGGCCGCCTTCGCCGGATCGGTCGAGACCTGCTTGCATCCGCTCGGCGATGGTTCGCGAGATGTGCTGCACCGCGCGCGGTTCGGTCACGATGACGGACTGGAACAGCGGACACCGGAATGCAGCAGCACCTGACATCGCGATTCGGCCATGATGTCCGCGAGGACCGGGTCGCCGCTCATCAGGACGACTTCGCCGAACGTGTCTCCAGGCTTGAAGCGGCCGATGAACTGAGGCTCGCCGCCATCACCGGGAACGGAGGCGACCAGTTCGCCGTCGAGCAGAACCCCCAGAGAGGTGGCGTCCTCTCCGATATTCGACGACCACCTCTTTCGGCTCGTACGACACGACTCGCGACTGCTCCACGAGCCGCGCGAGAAGGTCGTCGCCAAAGTACTGGCAGAGGCCGACGCGCTGTTTCAGGAATGCGACGACTTGATCGTTCTTCATGATGCTCCGCCCCAATCAGACTCCGGCCGCTGGCACGGCCGCCGGCCGTGCCGGCGCTGCATACCACTGGTCCTTCGGCACGATCTTCGGGTCCTTCGGATCGATCACGTAGTTGGGCGACATGATCTGCACGCCGTAGGCGTTGAACTGGTCCTGGATGTTCGCGTAGAGCGCATTGAGCACCACCAGGCGGGCGTCCTGCTGCTCGAGGCACACGAAGAGCGTGTACTTGACGTAGAAGTCGTCCAGCGAGGTCTGGTAGACGACGGGTGCCGGCTCGGCACACAGGCCCGGGCGTCTTCTCGGCCGCGGCCAGCAGGAGCCCATGCACCTGCCGCCACGGCGTGTCGTAGCCGATGGTCAGCGAGGTCGTCGTATAGACCCGCTCGTTCGCCTGGCGGGCGCGAGTAGTTCGTCGTGGTCTGGCCGACGACCACCGCGTTCGGGATGACCACGTCCTCGTTCTGCAGCGTCCTGATTCGGGTCGAGAGCACGCCGAGGTGCGTGACGGTGCCTTCCGAGTCGCCGATGCGGACGAACTCGTGCAGGCGGATCGCGCGCGAGTAGGTGATCATGAACCCGCTCATCACCTGGTTGACGAGGCCGCTCGACCCGAACGAGACGAGCAGGCCGATGAACACGCTCAGGCCCCTGAACGCGTCGGTGCCGCTGCCTGGCATGTAGGGAAAGGCCACCGTGAGCGCCAGCAGCCACACCAGCGTCGTCGCGAGCCTCCGCGTCGGCAGTGCGGTTTCGGGATAGATCCAGCGCGTCGGTGATGCGGCCTTCTTCGATCGCGCGAAACCAGACCGTGATCACCCGCACGATCACGCGCGCGAGCAGGACGATCAGAATGACGGTGAAGATGCCCGGGATGGCGCCGATGATGCTGAGGCCGACATTCTCGGCCGCCTGCAGCAGCAGGCCGCGCATCGATTCACCCCACGGACGCGTATAGGGGAACCGGCGCAGGATGAAGGTCGTGGTGACGTAGACGATCACCAGACCAAGGGTCGCCATCACCGAGCCCAGCAGACGCAGCTCGAGATCGATGAGGCGTGACTGGCGGACCGTCTCGACGCCGAGCCCGGACTTGGCGAGCGTCCGCTCGGCGACCGGCACGAGCCGCTTGATCGAGGAGCCGGTGCAGCGCGGGTCAGGCCCCACAGCGCGAGGATGGCGACGACAAGCGCCGTTACGGCAAGCGCCAGGCCGCGCAGGAGCTGACGTGGCGACCGCGCCTCCTGTGCCTCGACGAGCGCCGCCTGAAGACGCTCGACGCTCTGGGTGACCACCTCATCGAGCGTCTCCCCGGACAACTCGTCGACATCCGACGGCGTGAGCACGAACGCCGCCCGGCGAGCCGACTGTGATGACGGTTCCCAGTTCGAAGCGCTGCGTCTCGACCGGGCCGAACGTCCCCTCGCCGACGATATCGTCGAGAAGCCGCACGGCGCCAGTCACCCGCTCGGCGGGGCTGCGTCCCACCACCGTGGCTCGAAAGACGACGATCGGGCGGTTGACGAAGGTCAGCGTGGCGGGAGAGTTCGATCGCGTATCTGCGCCGGTCGCAAGGAAGGGTGGCGCGCTCGGCGCCAGGGGCGGCCTGCGGCGCCGCCGTCTGAGGTGTTGCTGCCGGGGGAGCCTGTGTCGTGACCCGCGTGCCAGGCACACAGCAGGAGGAGCACGGCGGTCGAGAGGACCACCGATGCCCGCCGGTGCCCGCGCACGTTGGGAGTCATGGCCGTCAGTTGCCGGATCTCAGAAGCGCTCGGCGACGAACTTGCGCCGGCTCAGGGTCGCCTCGTCGTCATAGGTGTGCTTCTTCGATCGGGCGGGAAGCTTCACCTTCGGCTGTTTGACTTTCTTGTACGGCAACTGCTTCAGCACGTGCGCGATCGTGTTGAGCCGGGCGCGCTTCTTGTCGTCGGACCGGACGATGAACCAGGGGGCGAGGTCGGTGTCGGTCGCCTTGAACATCGCGTCGCGCGCCAGGGAGTACTCGAACCACTTCTGCCGCGACGGCAGATCCATCGCGCTCAGCTTCCACTGCCGCAGCGGATCCTCCATGCGGGCCTTGAAGCGGCGCTCCTGTTCCTTGTTGCCCACCTCGAGCCAGAGCTTGATCAGCACGATGCCGCTCTCGACAATCTGCTTTTCGAACAGCGGCACCACTTCCAGGAAGCGCTCGTACTGCTTCGGAGTGCAGAAGCCCATGACGTACTCGACGCCGGCACGGTTGTACCAGCTCCGATCGAAGATGACGATCTCGCCCGCTGCCGGAAAGTGCTGGATGTAGCGCTGCGCGTACATCTGGCTCTTCTCGCGGTCCGAGGGGGCCGGCAGTGCCACGACGCGGAAGACGCGCGGGCTGACCCGTTCGGTGAGCGCCCGGATCGTCCCGCCCTTGCCGGCCGCGTCACGTCCCTCGAAGACGATGATCGCGCGCAGTCCCTGTTCCTTGACCCAGGACTGGAGTCCGCAGAGTTCAGCCTGCAGGCGGGACAGTTCCTTGTCGTAGTCCTTGCCCTTCATCTTGCCGTTCGACTTGGCCATCGTTGTTCCTCGGTGTAGTCAGGAGCCGGTACAGTCTTCACGTCGGGTCTGAAGACCCGACGCTACATTCGGTCGTGAGACCCGATGCGACCAAAGCGTTCAGGGTTGCCAACCGCCTCCCAGCGCGCGATACAGCTCCGCGCGGGCTCTCATCTCGGCGCCGATGGTTTGCGCGACCAGCTGCTGCTGCTCGAACAGGGCCTCGTCGGCCGTGAGAATCTCGATGTAGTTCGCCAGTCCCGAGTCGTAGCGGATCCGCGACAGGTCGCTGGCGTCCTGAAGCACGGTGACGCCGATCTGACGCTCGGTTCGCGCGGCGGCCAGCTTCTGAATCGTCACGAGCGAGTCGGCCACTTCACGGTAGCCGTTGAGCGCCGCTCGCTGATACTGCGCGAGCGCCTGGTCGTAGCGCGCCTGCATGACCTCGAGGTTGCGGCGCAGCCGCCCGCCCTGGAAAATCGGCTGCAGCAGACCCGCTCCCAGCGACCACACGCCGCCGTCGCCGCCCATGAACGATGTCAGGTCGCCGCTCACGCCGCCAAGGAACCCGGTCAGGCTGATCCTGGGGTAGAACAGCGCCCTCGCCGCGCCGATGTCGGCGTTCGAGGCCACCAGCAACTGCTCCGCCTGGAGCACATCAGGCCTGCGCTCGAGCAGCGAGGCCGGGATGCCCGGGGGAACCTGCGGGGGCGTCGGTGCGGTGAGATCGGCAGTGGCGCGCGCGATGCCCGAGGGCGGCTTCCCGAGCAGGAACGACAGCGCGTTCTCGGCAACGGCGATCTGGCGCTCGATCTCCGGAATGGCCGCAGCGGTCCTCGCACGCAGCGCCCGCACCCGATCCAGCTCGAGCTGATTGGAGACGCCGCCGTCGAGCCGATTCTGGAAGTACTGCACCGTCTCGTCATTCAGCGCCAGTGTGCGCCGCGCGAGGTCCAGTCGCAGATCCAGTTCACGCAGCGCGAAGTAGGTCGATGCGATGTCGCCCACCAGCGTCACGACGACGCCCCGTCGCCCCTGCTCCGAAGCCATCATCACCGCGAACGCGGCTTCCTTCTCACGCCGGATGCGGCCGAACAGGTCGATCTCCCAGGAGAGCCGGAACCCGTACGACCCGCTCTGATGGGTGGTGTCCTCCTCGGTCCCGTCCGTCGGCGCGTTCGACGCCTGGCGTGCGTTGTAGCTGGCACCGGCGTCAACCTGCGGGTAGAGGTAGGAACCGGCGATTCCAGCGCGCGCGCGCGCCTCCTGGACCCGCGCCGCGGCAGTGCGCAAATCCAGGTTGTTGGTGAGCGCTTCGCCAATCAGCGCCTGCAGTTGCGGGTCGTCGAACACCTGAAACCACGGCAGGTCGGCCAGTGAGGCAGCCTGCTCCGCTCCTTCGACGAAGCGATACTGAGGCGGCGCCGGCATCTGCGGCCGCTCGTAATTCGATCCAAACGCCGCACAACCGGTCGACAGCAGGGCGGTGGCAGTAACGGCGGCGCGCGCGAAACGAGAGACGACGGTCGCCATTCAGTGACTCCCCCCGACGCCGGCCATCTGCGGCGACGGCGCCACAGGCGGCGGTGCCGGTGGTTTCTTCGATCCGCCGGTCACCTTCTCGACGGCGACGTACAGCATCGGGATCAGCAGGACGCCCAGAATCGTCGCGATCAGCATCCCGGAGAACACCGTCATGCCAATCACTTTCCGCGCCTCGGCGCCCGCTCCGGTCGCCGTCAGGAGCGGCACGACGCCGAGGATGAACGCGAACGCGGTCATCAGAATGGGACGGAAACGCAACTTGGCGGCGTTCAGCGCCGACTCGACCAGCGGCTTGCCGGCGTCGCGCTCCATCTTGGCGAACTCGACGATCAGGATCGCGTTCTTCGCGGCGAGGCCGATCAGCATGATCAGGCCAATCTGCGCGAACACGTTGTTCACGTAGCTCGGTGAGTAGTAGCCGGCGATCCAGAGTCCCAGGTAGGCACCGAATGCCGCGAACGGCGTCCCGAGCAGGACGCTGAACGGAAGTCCCCAGCTCTCGTACTGCGCGGCGAGAATCAGGAACACCAGGAAAATCGCCAGCGCGAACACCACCGCCACACCGGGAGCCCGACGCTCCTGATACGACATGTCGGCCCAGTCGTAGCTCATGTCGGTGGGCAGGATGCTCTTTGCCGTTTCCTCCAGCGCATCGAGCGCCTGGGTCGACGAGAAGCCGGCCGCAGGGACGCCGGTGATTTCAGCCGAACGGAACAGATTGAACCGGTTCGTGAACTCCGGACCCGCGCTGCCTTTCGTGTTCAGCAGCGTGTCCACCGGGACCATGCCGCCCGTGGCGTTCCGCACGTAGAACAGCCCCAGCTGCTTCGGGTCCTGGCGGAATTCGGGCTCGGCCTGGACGTACACCTTGTAGACGCGCCCGAACCGGTTGAAGTCGTTCACGTACGAACTGCCCAGCAACGCTCCCAGCGTGGTGTTCACGTCGCTCAGCGCCACGCCGGACTTCAGCACCTTGCTGCGGTCGATGTCGGCATAGATCTGAGGAACGGAAGCGCGATACAGACTCGAGATGCGTCCGATTTCCGGCCGCTTCCTCGCAGCATCCAGGAAGCGCTGCGTCTGCGCCGCAAGATACTCAGGCGAGCCGCCGCTGCGATCCTGCAGCTGCATCGTGAAACCCGCACCGGTTCCCAGTCCGGGAATCGAGGGCGGGCCGAAGGCGACGACCGAGCCTTCGCGGATCTCCTGCGCGAAGGCCCGATTGAGCGCGGCGATGACGCCGTTGGCGTGCTCCTCCTCGGTGACCCGGTGCTCCCACGGCTTGAGCTGCACGAAGAAGAACCCCATGTTCGAGGAGTAGGCGCCGGTCAGCAGGCTGAAGCCGGTGATGGTGTTGTAGCCCTCGACTGCGTCGTTCGCCTTGATGACCGCTTCCGCCTTTTTCATCACCGCGTCGGTGCGTTCGAGCGAGGCGGCATCCGGCAGCAGCGCGTTCACCAGCAGAAAGCCCTGATCCTCTTCGGGCACAAACCCGCCGGGAATCTGCCGGACCAGCGAGACCGTCACGAAGATCAGCACGCCGATGAACGCCAGGCTTCGGAACATCTTGCGAATCAGGATCGCGGAGAAGCTGACGTATTTATCCGTCGTGTAGCCGAAGACCTTGTTGAAGCCGTTGTAGAACGGCGTCAGCAGCGAGCGCTTCCCGGTCGGCGCCTTGAGCAGCATCGCCGCCAGCGCGGGGCTCAGCGTCAGCGCGTTGATCACCGACAGCAGCACCGACAGCGCGATGGTAATCGCGAACTGCTGATAGAGGCGCCCGGTGATACCTCCCATGAAGCCCACCGGCACGAACACCGCGCTCAGGATCAGGCCGATGGCGATCACCGGGCCGGACACTTCCTCCATCGCCTTGATCGTCGCTTCCCGAGGCGCCATCCCGTGCTCGAGATGATGCATCACCGCTTCGACCACCACGATCGCATCGTCCACGACGATGCCGATGGCGAGCACCAGGCCGAGAAGCGAGAGCACGTTGATCGAGAAGCCGAGCATCGGGAAGAAGATGAACGCGCCGATCAGGGACACGGGCACGGTCATCAGCGGAATCAGCGTGGCCCGCCAGTTCTGCAGGAACACGAACACCACGATGATCACCAGCGCCACCGCTTCGAACAGCGTGTGCTCGATTTCGACAATGCCCTCCGAGACCGGCAGCGTGGTGTCGAGCGAGACGAGGTATTCCATGTCGCGCGGGAACCGCTTCGACAGGTCGGCCATCGTCGACTTGATGCGATCGGCAACGTCGAGCGCGTTCGTGCCCGGGATCTGGTAGACGGCAATCACGGCGGACGGCGTGCTGTTGTGCCGTCCCACTGCGTTGTAGAGCATCGTGCCGAGTTCGAGCCGGGCGACGTCCTTGAGGCGGACCTCGGAACCGTCAGGAAGGGTGCGGAGGATGATGTTGCCGAACTCCTCCTCGTTGAGGAGGCGGCCTTGCGTGCGGACCGTGTAGGTGTACTCGGTTCCGGGTGCGGCAGGCGGCCCGCCGATCTGGCCTGCCGGGCTCATCTGGTTCTGCTGGCTGATGGCGTTGGCGATGTCAGGAACGGTCAGACCGAGGCGCCCGATCTTGTCGGGCCGCAGCCAGACGCGCATCGCGTAATCGCTGCCGCCGAAGAGATTGATCTGGCCGACGCCCTGGATGCGGGCGATCGCGTCGTTGACGTTGATGGTCGTGTAGTTGGACAGGAAGCTGCTGTCGTAGGTGCCGTTCGGCGACTTGATCGAGATCACCAGCAGCGGAAACGCCAGCGCCTTCTTCACGGACACGCCGTAGTTCTTGACCGACTGCGGCATCTGCGGCTGGGCCTGTGACACGCGGTTCTGCGTGAGCACGTTGTCCATGTCGAGGTTGGAGCCGACTTCGAACGACACCTTCAACGTCAGCGTGCCGTCGTTGGCGTTGGTCGACTTCATGTAGATCATCTGCTCGACGCCGTTGATCTGCTGTTCGAGCGGCGTCGCCACCGACCCCTCGACGTCGGTCGCGCTGGCGCCGATGAAGGTCGTGGTGACCTGCACCATCGGCGGGACGATCTCCGGGTACTGGGCGATCGGCAGGCCGCGCATGGCAACCAGGCCGAGCAGGACCATGATGATCGAGAGGACGATCGCAACGATGGGGCGGTCGACAAAGAAACGAGACATGGCTACTTGCCCTCGGTCGGCTTGGCCTCAGTCGGCGCTGGGGCCTGATTGGCAGCCGACGCCACCTCCATTGGCTTGGTGCGCACCGTCATGCCGTCGCTGAGGGACTGAAGCCCTTCGGCGACGACCATATCTCCGGCCTTCAATCCGTCTTCGATCACCCAGAGGCTGTCGACCCGCGGCCCGACCTTCACGTTGCGGAACGTGACCTTGTTGTCGGAGCCGACGACCGCAACGCTGTACAGATTCTGCAGTTCCTGCACAGCGCGCTGCGGCACGAGGAGCGCGCCCGCGCGGTTGGCCACGAGGAGGCGCGCCCGTCCGTATTGACCCGGCCGCAGGACGTTCTGCGGATTGGGAAAGAGCACCTGCATGCCGAGCGTGCCGGTCGACGCATTGACCGCGCGTTCGACCGGACCGATCTTTCCTTTCTCCGGGTGCACCGTACCGTCAGCCAGCGTCAGCTCGATGCCGCCCTGGGTGGGTTCTGCGCCCGCGCGCGTCGGATCGCGCTTGATGACGCGCAGGTAGTCGGCTTCGGTGACAGCCACGCGGAGAATCGTCGGGTCGAGCTGTGAGATGGTGGTGAGCAGCGTGGCCTCGCCTCGTCCCACCAGATTGCCCGGTTTCACCAGGGTCGTGCCGACCAGCCCGTTGATCGGGGCGAACACCCGCGTGTAGCCCAGGTCGAGGGTCGCCTTGTCCACCGCGGCAACGGCCGCCTCCACCTGTGACCGCGACGCGTCGCGCGCCGCCAGCGCATTATCCAGTTCCTGCTGGCTGACTGCCTTCTTGGCCACCAGCGGCGTGTAGCGGTTCACGTCGTTATTGGCCTTTTCGAGCCGGGCCTGCGCGGTGGCTACGTCGGCTTTCATGGCCGCCAGCGTCGCCTCCAGCGGCTTGCGGTCGATCGTGTAGAGGAGGTCGCCCTTGCGCACGAACGACCCTTCGCGAAAGTTCACCGTCTCCAGAAAGCCCTCGACGCGCGCCCGAATCTCCACGTCCTGGAACCCTTGTGTCTGACCAACCAGCTCCAGATATTCGGGCACATCCTTCTGCACGACGCTGGTGACGTACACCTCTGGTGCAGGCGGAGCGACGGGCGCCGGCTGCTCGCGACAGGCCACGCCGAGCGCGGAGGCCAGTACGACGGCGCCGAGCAGTGTTCTTCCTGCGTCAGTTACCATGCTCAGTCTCTCTCTCCTGCATTGAGCATCGCGCTCTCCGCGTTCACAATTCGGCTGCGGCCGGTGGGACTGCCGCCAGGCTGCGCCACCGGTTATCGCCCTCGTCCGCTCTCACGTTCGAGGACATCCATCTTGAGCCGGACGTACTGGGGCAACCCGACCAGCCGCCATCCGCCCCGCTCGATCCGCATCAGCGCATCGATGCCCACCGCGTCGGTCGACACCAGTTCGTCCAGGTGCAGGATCGTCGGCTGCTTCGATCCGCACGCCCGGAGCAGTTCGGGCACTTCGGCTTCACTGAGCCGCCCCGCCAGACGGATGACAAGATCACCGGCGACCCGCTCGATATCAATGCGGCAGTGCACATTCGGGTGATGGGCAAAAGCCGGTCCAGTCGACTCAGGCCCAATCCCGAGACTCTCGCACCCGTGGCTCACCTTATGTTGTGAGAGCACTCACAACGTTCGATGAGCGAACGCGGGTGCACTACGCCGAATAGCGTTTGAATGGGTGGAGGTTCTGCTGATCCACGGGCCTCCGGATCCCCAGTTTCTTCATCCGGAACCGCAAGGTGTTCGGGTGCAGCCCGAGCACGTCGGCAGCGTTGCCGGGACCATTAATCCGCCAGCGGCACCGACGCAGGGCCTGCTCGATGTGCCGCTGTTCAATCACTTCGAGCGTGCAGTTGCTGCTGGCGCCGTGAGAGAACACCACGCCGGGGCCGTCATCGAGGCGAAGCGTGTCGCCGTTCGAGTGAATCATGGCGCGCTCGATCACGTTCTGCAGTTCGCGCACATTCCCCGGCCACGAATGCTGCTCGAGTGCCGCGAACACGGCGTCGGGAATCCTGGTGAACTTGCGCCCCAGGGCTCGCTGCCGCCGGTTCACGAAGAACCAGACCAGGCGCGGGATGTCCTCGAGCCGGTCGCGCAGCGCCGGCAGCGCAATCGGGAAGACATTGAGGCGATAGTAGAGATCTGCCCGGAATCGACCCTCGGCGACCGCCGCTTCCAGGTTGTGATGCGTGGCCGCGACAACACGCACATCGACCCGGCGTGACTGCGACGAGCCGACGCGCTCGAATTCGCCTTCCTGCAGCACGCGCAGCAGTTTGGCCTGCACGTCGGCGGGCAGATCGCCGATCTCGTCCAGGAAGAGCGTGCCCATGTGCGCCAGCTCGAAGCGGCCCTGTCGCATCGACACCGCTCCGGTGAACGCCCCGCGCTCGTGGCCGAAGAGTTCGCTTTCGATGAGCGTCGGTGGAAGCGCGGCGCAGTTGACTGGCACGAACGGCCGGTTCCGGCGGGCGCTTCGTTCGTGAATCGCACGCGCGAACAGTTCCTTGCCGGTTCCGGTCTCCCCGATCAGCACGACCGACGCGTCGGTGGCGGCCACCTCCTGCACGCGCGCCAGCGCCGTGCGCAACAGAGGGCTGTCGCCGATGACGTCCTGGAACTCCGCGCCATCGACAAGGCTCGTGAAGCAGACGACGGGACCCGAGTTCAGGCGGGCGATCTCGGCCTGAGCACGCTCCAACTCGCGGGCCTGCCGCCCGCGCTGAAGTGCGACGGCCATGAGGTTCGCGAGCGTCTGCAGCCGGTGTTCGACGGGCGGTTCCAGGGGCGACCGGTCGCTGCGCTGCTCGATGACGAGCGCGGCGAAGGGTCGGCCATCGAGCACCACCGGCACCTTCAGCGCCGATTCGCCGGAGTTCGCCGGGACAGCGCGGCTCCAGACGTGGGGGTCGTCGCCGCTCGGACTACCCTCCGAAGCCGATTCGAACGCCGCCCGGTCGCTTCCGAGGATGTCGCCAACCGCCGCCAGCGCCGCGTCGATCGGCCCGGGCCCCAGGCCGTCCCAGGCGGCAAGGTTCGATGCGAGGTGAGCGCACACCCGGTCGAGTCCACGGAGTACTCCGTCGAGAACCTCGAATTCGCTCATATGGGGTTGACGATTGCACCCGTGCAACGGATGTACCAGGCGTTGAGCCCTGAAAAATCGCGCGATTGCGGTGTATCGCCGACGCGAACCCCGCGCCAGCGTAGTCGTTCCGTCCTGCTGAACGGAGGCCCTCCGTAGGTCCGGAGGCCGGCGATCGGGGCGATGAGAACAGTTGGCATGCTGGTGCCGGTCAAACGACGACACGATAGCTGGTCACGCCGGATGCGACTATGCGCTTTCGGCAACGACGCCGACCTGAAGGGTCGGCAGTACGATCAGCCATGGCAGTCCAGACCGTCGCACCCGCACGCGGAGTCCTCGATCCGCTCGATCGCAGCTCGGAGCTGCTGTTCGGGCTGATCATGGTGATGACGTTCACAGGCTCGATCAGCGTCGCCGAATCGGGCCACGGACAGATCAGGGACACGCTGCTCGGGGCGATCGGGTGCAACCTGGCCTGGGGCATCATCGACGCGGGGATGTACCTGATGGCGCGCTTCACGGAGCGCGCGCGCGGTCTCATCACGCTGAAGGCGATCCGGGAGGCGCACGACGCCGCTCAGGCTCATCTGCTGATCGGCGAGGCTCTCCCCTTCGGGTTGTCGCGCCTGATAGCCGACGAGGACTTCGAGCGGGTACGCGGCTGGCTGCGCGAGGTGCCGGCGCCGGTGCACGACGCCGCCATCACCCGCGAGGACCTGGCGGGCGCGATTCGGCGTCTTCCTGCTGGTCTTCCTGTCGACCTTCCCCGTCGTCATCCCGTTTCTGCTGATGCGCAACGCCGGACCCGCGCTGCGAGTTTCGCACGCGGTCGCGATCCTCATGTTGTTCCGGGTCGGCTGGTCGATCGGCACACACACGGGCCGCTCCGGATGGCGGGTCGGGCTCCTGATGGTGGTCGTCGGCACGGCGCTGGCCGTGATGACAATGGCGCTCGGCGGGTGATGCGCGTCAGCGGCGACCGGGTCATCACATGCTGTGACCCTCCCACGGCGCATTGTGACCCGTTGCCGGTGCCGTGTGCCGATCCCGGCGGACATCGCCCGCCAATACGCTGATTGAGGACGGTTGTCGATTCCCTTACAGGCACCCGAGACTGGCAAGCCCGGTGCAAACCTGCTGAAACACGGTGTGGCAGTGAGACGAATCACGCGTGACCAAGGTTCCTGACTGACATGGTGATTGCCGCGCGCGACTGGCTGTCGACGTACGACCGGACCTGGCTTCGAGCAGACGTCATGGCCGGCGTCACGCTCGCGGCCTATCTGCTGCCAGCCGCGATCGGCGATGCCTCGCTCGCCGGTCTGCCGCCACAGGCGGGCCTCTACGCCTGTCTGTTCGGCGGGCTGGTGTTCTGGATCTTCTGCAGCTCCCGCCAGACAGCCGTCACCATCACGTCGGCGATCTCGCTGCTGATCGGCGCGTCGCTCGCGGAGATTGCGTCGAACGATCCAGCACGTCATGCGGCGCTGGCTGCCTGCACGGCACTTCTGGTGGCGGCGATGGCATTTACGGCGTGGGCGCTTCGTGCCGGTGCGATCGTCAACTTCTTCTCGGAGACCGTGCTGGTCGGCTTCAAGTGCGGAGTCGCATTGTTCCTCGCAAGCACCCAGCTGCCCAAGCTGTTCGGGTTCAGCGGCAGTCATGGGGATTTCTGGGAGCGGATGGCGCACTTCTTCCGCGGCCTGCACGACACCAACCCTACGTCGTTGATGCTGGGTCTCGCCGCGCTCACGCTGCTGCTGCTCGGCAAGACCGTGCTGAAGCACCGGCCGGTCGCGCTGTTCGTGGTCATCTTCGGCATCATCGCGGCTCGGGTGGCCCACCTGGATGAGCGAGGCGTCGCGCTGCTGGGCGAGGTGCCGCAGGGTCTGCCGGTGCCATCGTTGCCACTGGTGAGCCGGGCCGACATCAACACATTGCTGCCCCTCAGCATGGCGTGCTTCGTTCTGGCCGTCGTGGAGACGACGGCGATCGGCCGCATGTTCGCCGCGAAGCACGGCTATCGTCTCGACGCGACGCAGGAGTTCCTCGCCATCGGCGGTGCCAATCTCGCGGCAGGCCTGGGGAGCGGTTTTCCGGTGAGCGGAGGCATGTCTCAGTCGCTGGTCAACGAGACCGGCGGCGCCCGCACCCCGCTCTCCGGCCTCGTCGCCTCGGTGCTGACGCTGCTGGTGGTGCTCTTCTTCACCGGCGCGCTGCGCTACCTGCCGCAGCCGGTGCTCGCGGCGATTGTCCTGGTGGCAGTCACGGGCCTCGTCAAGCTCGATGCGCTCAGGCACATCTGGCACTTCAGCCGGGCGGAGTTTGCCGTCGCCATGATCGCGGTCGTCGGCGTGCTCGGCTCCGGGCTCCTCAACGGCGTGCTGTTCGGCGTCGTGCTGTCGCTGCTGATCCTCCTCCACCGTGCATCGCGTCCGAGGGTGGTCGAAGTGGGGCGCGTTCCCGGCACATCCTACTTTGCCGATCTGGCACGTCACCCCGACAACGAGCGCCTGGCCGACGTGCTCGTGATTCGAATGGAAGGATCGCTGCTCTACTTCAACGTCGATCACGTCCGCGATCGGGTGCTGGCGTTCGTGAGCGGCCCCCCCACGCCGCCACGCCTCGTGGTGTTCTTCCTGGGCAATGTTCCCTTTGTCGATCTCGCCGGCGCCGAACTCCTGCTCGATCTGCACGCCACGCTGCGCCGCCGCGGCATCGATGTGCGGCTCGCCGAGGCGCGGGGAGAAGTGCGCGAGGCGCTGCGTCGCCTCAACCTGATCCAGGCGAACCGACTCGTCGAAGCGAACCAGACGGTAGACGACGTGATCAGCAAGTGGCGGGTGACGGTGCAGGCGCAGGCGTAGCGTGTGGGATGACACGCGCGATGAACCACTGGATGCAACCGCTGCTGATTCTGCTCTCGCTGCTGACGCCGACATGCGTGCTGGCCCAGGCCCACGACGCGCCGCCGAGCCAGCCGGACGAAAGAACGACCGGGTTGCCCTCCCGAATCGACTGGACGTTCAACCTCGACGCGACATGGGGCACGTTCGGGTTCGCCAACTCACTGTTCGAAAACCCGAAGGAGGGCGTGGCGGAGGATCTGAGCGATCAGTGGTTCGAAGGATCGCTCAAGCCGGCACTCTCGGGCGTGTTCACCAGCGGATCATCGGGAGAGATCTACGGAAGGATGAGTGGCGTCGGCGAGCGGACGTACGGTTCGGCACCGGCGCTGGTCGGCGAGGATGTCTCTTCCTTTCAGGTCGAGGATCTCACCATCGGCTGGCGATCGGCACAGATGGCCGTGCCTGGCGAGCACGCATTCGATGTCTCAGTCGGCCGCACGCCGTACACGATCGGCCATGGTCTGCTGCTGTGGGACGGTGCTGCCGAGGGCGGCAGCCGCGGCGGGTACTGGACGAACGCGCGCAAGGCATTCCAGTTCGCCGCGATCGGGCGCGCGCACGTGGGCCGTCACAAGGCCGACGTGTTCTATCTGGACAAGGACGATCTCCCGGAGCAGGACACCGGGACCAGGCTGTGGGGCACGAACTACGAGCTGACCATCGACGACCACACGACGCTCGGCGCGGCCTACCTTGGATTGTTCGCCGATCCGGAACGCGCCCCGCAGCGGGACGGTCTGCACGTGCTCAACCTTCGCGCCTATTCGGCGCCGCTCGCGCGGGCCCGCGATCTCTCCTTCGAGTTCGAATACGTCGTCGAGCGACGTGGCGATCTGCGTCACTCCGACGGATGGACCCTTCAGTCAGCGTATGCGTTCAGCGGCGTGGGCTGGACCCCGACGCTCACCTACCGGTATGCCTCATTTCAGGGCGACGATCCGGCGACTCCGCGCAATGAGGCGTTCGACCCGTTGTTGCCCGGCTTCTCCGACTGGGGCAGATGGTGGCAGGGAGAAATCGTCGGTGAATATGCCGTCTCCAACTCCAACCTGAACTCGCAACTGGTCCGCGTGCATGTTGCACCGGGCGATGCGGTTGGCGGAGGATTGATGTTCTACAAGTTCACGGTCGGCCAGCCGGCGACGTTCGCTCCAGGTGTAACCGACAGCAATCTGGCGCTCGAAGTTGACGGCTACGTGGACTGGAAGATCAACCAGCACTTCACTGCCAGCCTCGTCGCGGCAGGCGCCAACCCGCAGACCGCCGCACAGCAGGCATTCGACCGGAGGAAGAACTTCGCGTACGGCATGCTCTTTCTTGCCTACAGTTACTAGCGCAGGGTCTCACAGAACATATGCCGCTGCCCAATCACAAGACGAAGATTGTCGCCACGATCGGCCCGGCCTCGGATTCGCCGGCGATGCTCGAACGGCTCATTCGCGCAGGGCTGAACATCGCACGCCTGAATTTCTCGCACGGCGACTTCACCGGGCACGCTGACCGTATCGCGCGCATCCGCGCCGCGCAGGCCGCTACGGGCCGCCGCGTCGTCATCATGGCCGATCTGCCCGGCCCCAAGATGCGGGTCGGAACGATCGCGCCAGAACCGATCCACCTGGTCGAACGTGCCCGTTTCACCCTGACCAGCGACGACATCGTCGGCACGCCGGAGCGGGTCTCGATGAGTTTCACCAGCCTGCCCACGGTGGTGAAGCCTGGGGATCGATTGTTCCTGAACGACGGCCTGATTCAGGTGGTGGTCGAGCAGGTCGAGGGCACCAACGTGCACTGCATCGTCGCCG
Source organism: uncultured Acidobacteriota bacterium (assembly GCA_963697745.1). Taxonomy (GTDB): domain Bacteria; phylum Acidobacteriota; class Vicinamibacteria; order Vicinamibacterales; family CAVVIG01; genus CAVVIG01. The sequence continues at coordinate 52,514 of CAVOPD010000016.1, forward strand.
TGGGCGGCGAGTTGCGATCCAGGAAGGGATTGAACCTGCCCGGAATCGACCTTGGCATTGCCGCATTCACCGATCACGATCGCGCCTGCCTGGCCTTCGCGCTCCAACACGGCGTGGACGCGGTGAGCCAGTCGTTCGTGGAGACCGCCGCCGACATCAACGCCGTGCGCGAGGCAGCGAACGCACTGGGCCGGCAGCCGTTCATCATCGCCAAGATCGAACGCTCCGACGCACTGGCGAATTTCGACCAGATTCTCGACGCCGCTGACGGCATCATGGTGGCGCGAGGCGACCTCGGCGTCGAGGTGCCGATCGAGCAGATGGCGATCCTGCAGAAGCAGCTCATCGCGAGGGCCCACCGCGCGGGCAAGCCGGTCATCACGGCAACGCAGATGCTCGAGTCGATGACCAACAGTCGCCTGCCGACCCGTGCCGAGGCAACCGACGTCGCCAATGCCATCCTGGACGGCACCGACGCGGTGATGCTCTCGGGCGAATCCGCCATGGGCAAGTTCCCGGAAGAGGCCGTGCTGATGCTCGCGAAGATCGCCGCGTACACCGAACAGCATCGCGGAGTGAGGCGGACGACCAGCGATCCGGATGGCGGGCAGCAACGGACCAGGCCGACGACTGCGGCGGAGGCGATGGCATCGATGGTCGAACACGCCCTTGAAACAGTGCCGTGCGCCGGGGTGTTCGTGCCCACCCGAACCGGCACGACGTGCCGGATGATTGCGCGAATGGGATCGTCATCGTGGATCGTGGCGCTGTGCCCCGATGACGCGGTCTGCCAGGGGCTGGCCTTTTCCTTTGGCGTGCATCCCGTTCATCAGGAAGCCGATCCGGCGAGCTGGCGCGACTTCGCGCGAGGCTGGCTGCGCGAACACCAGTTGCCCGGTGCCATTGCGCTGCTGGCGGCCGGTCCGTCGGCGCGTAATCCCGACGCCGACCACCGTCTCGAGTTCCTGCACGTTGGTGACAAGCTTTCGTCGATCTGACGAGAACGGATTTGTGCCCATGCTTCCTCCAAACACTCAGCCATCGGCCCGGACCACGGACATCCTGTCAACCGACGTGCGCACCGGCATGACCGTTCTCGATTTGAAGCAGTCGTTCCTCGACAATCTTCGGTGCGGGCTCGGTCGAAGCCTGGAGCGAGCGACGCGGCGCGACGCCTACACGGCGCTCGCGCTCACAGTTCGCGACCGGGTCTTCGAACGCGGGGTGCAGACACTGGAGCGATACGCGGAGGAGGACGGGCGCGTGGTGGCCTACCTGTCCGCCGAATTCCTGCCCGGTCCGCACATGGCCAACAACCTTCTGAGCCTCGGGCTCACCGCCGTGGCGCGGCAGGCGATGTCCGAACTCGGACTGGATTTCGACGACCTGCTGGAGCAGGAGGAGGAGCCTGGCCTCGGCAATGGCGGCCTCGGGCGGCTCGCGTCCTGTTTCCTCGACTCGCTCGCGGCGCTCGAGGTCCCGGCCGCCGGCTACGGCATCCGCTACGAATTCGGGATCTTCGATCAGCGCATTCAGGACGGCTGGCAGGTCGAAGTGACCGACAAGTGGTTGCGCTTCGGAAATCCATGGGAGATCGTCCGGCCCGAGATCGCCTACGACGTGATGTTCGGCGGCCGCACCGAGAAGTGGACCGACGACCAGGGACGCTTCCGCGTGCGCTGGATCCCGGACACCGTCGTGAAGGGCGTCGCGTATGACACGCCGATCCTCGGCTACCGTGTGTCCGACCTGCAATCCGCTTCGCCTCTGGAAAGCCGAGGCGGTGGAATCGTTCGACTTCGCCGCGTTCAATCACGGCGATTACTACCGGGCGGTGAAGGACAAGATGGACTCGGAGAACATCACCAAGGTGCTGTATCCGAACGACGAAGTGCTCCAGGGCAAGACGCTCCGCCTGCAGCAGCAGTTCTTCTTCGTCTCCTGCTCGCTGCAGGACATGCTTCGCGTCCACCTGATGCTCGATCGTCCTCTCGACACGTTCCACGAACGATGGGCGGTTCAGCTCAATGACACGCATCCGGCGGTTGCGGTCGCCGAACTGATGCGCCTCCTCGTGGACGAAAACCAGCTGGAATGGGAGGTCGCCTGGAACATCACGCGAAAGACGCTCGCCTATACCAATCACACGCTGCTGCCCGAAGCCCTCGAGAAGTGGCCCATCGGCCTGTTCGGCCGCCTCCTGCCGCGTCACCTCGAGATCGTCTACGAGATCAACGCGCGCTTCCTCGAGGACGTTCGCGCCGCCTTTCCCGGCGACGATGCCCGCCTCTCGCGCATGTCGATCATCGATGAAAGCGGCGAGCGGTTCGTGCGGATGGCGAACCTGGCAACGGTGGGCGGTCATCGCGTCAACGGCGTCGCGCGGCTGCATTCCGATCTGCTCAAGCAGACCGTGATGCGCGACTTCGCGGAGCTGTGGCCCGATCGGTTCTGCAACGTCACCAATGGGGTCACCCCACGCCGGTTCGTCGCCTTGAGCAATCCGGCGCTGACCCAGCTCATCACCGATCGCATCGGCGATGGGTGGCTGCGCGACTTGAATCAGCTGCGACAACTCGAGGCGTTCGCCGACGATGCGGCGTTTCAGGACGAGTGGCGCGCGGTGAAGCTGGGCGCGAAACGTACGCTGGCCGAGATCGTCGAACGACGTACGGGCGTCAGGATCCGCCCGGAATCGCTGTTCGACATTCAGGTCAAGCGGCTGCACGAGTACAAGCGCCAGCACCTCAACGTGCTCCACATCCTGACGCTCTACCTGCGGTTGACGCGCGGCGATGGGCGCGGACCTGCCGGCACGCACCTTCCTGTTCGGCGCCAAGGCTGCTCCCGGCTACTTCATGGCCAAGCTGATCATCAAGTTGATCAACTCGGTGGCCAGCGTGGTCAACCACGATCCGGCGGTTCGCGATCGCCTCAAGGTCGTGTTCTTTCCCGACTACAACGTGAAGCACGCCCAGCCGATCTTTCCGGCCGCCGACCTGTCGGAGCAGACGTCCACGGCAGGCAAGGAGGCGTCGGGGACCGGGAACATGAAGTTCTCGCTCAACGGCGCGCTGACGATCGGGACCCTCGACGGCGCCAACGTCGAGATTCGCGAGGAGGTCGGTCCCGAGAACTTCTTCCTGTTCGGCCTGGATGCCGATCAGGTGCAGGCGTTGAAGTCGGCTGGCTACCGGCCGCGCGATTACTCGGACTCGAATGCGATGCTTCGCGAAGTCCTGGACTTCATCGCGTCTGGCGCGCTCGCTGGCGGTGACAAGGAGCTGTTCCGTCCGCTGGTGGACAATCTGCTCGATCACGATCCCTTCCTGGTGCTCGCCGACTATCAGTCCTATGTGGAGTGCCAGGCGCAGGTCAGCACGCTGTGGCTCGATCCGCAGGCATGGACGCGCACGTGCATCCTCAACGTGGCACGAATGGGGAAGTTCTCGTCAGACCGTTCGATCCGCGACTACTGCGCGCAGGTGTGGAACGTCGAGCCGGGCCGGCGTCCGCGTGCCTCCGTGTGACGGCCGGCATGCCGAAACCGCATAGTCCCGGTAACTCGACGGTGGTGCAATAGCGGGTGTGTCCGGCGTGTGTGGTCAACGAGAAGCCCCTGGCTGTACGGCATCGCGTCAGGTGATGCGCAGCCTCCGCCACGCGGCGCCCGTCGTCCTCGCGATCTGCTGTGCCCTTGCCGTGGCGAGACCGGCGTGGGCCGAGAAAACCGACTACATCGTGCTGGTCAACGGCGACCGGCTCACCGGCGAAGTGAAGATGTTGTCGAAGGGTCAGTTGAAGATCAGCACCGATGACCTCGGCACTCTCTATATGGAGTGGGACAAGGTCGTGGCGATCTCCACACTGGGCACCTTCGACGTGGCGACCAGCGACGGCCAGCGCCATGTCGGACGGTTCGACGTGCCGCCGGCCGGCGGCCTGGCCCTGGTGGGTTACGACGGCAGCGTACTGACGTTCCCGTTTCTCGACGTGGTCGAGGCCGCACCCATCCGGGCGCGATTCTTCGATCGGATCGACGGGTCGGTGGACATCGGCGCCAGCTATGCGAAGTCGAGCGGCATCTCGCAGACGACGCTCGACGGGGACGCCACTTACAGGCGGCCGTCGTTCGAGACGTCCGTGAACTTCTCATCGACGCTCAGCCAGAGTCCCGACACCGCGGATACGGCGCGCTACCTGTTGCAGTTCGGCTACGCACGGTTTTTCGGGACCGGGTGGCGCATCCAGCCGCTCGGCATCCTCGAGCACAACAGCGATCTCGGACTGGAGCTGCGCAGCACGGCGGCGTTGGTGGTTGGGAAGTATCTGACGCGATCCAATCACGCCACGGTGCTGATGTCGGGCGGCCTGTCGGGAGGCAGCGAACGACCGGTAGACGAACCGCGCACGACGAACGTCGACGCGATCGTGGCGCTGACCGGATCGATCTACAACTACGATTACCCGAAGACGAACGTGGACTTCGCGACCCTGATCTTTCCAGCGCTCAAGGACCCCGGACGCGTCCGCATCAACGCGAGTGCCAGGCTGAGACGCGAGCTGCTCAAGGACCTGTTCATCTCGTTCAATGCGTACGATACGTACGACAGCCGGCCGCCGACCGAGGAGGCGAACAACAACGACGTCGGCTTCTCGCTCTCGTTCGGGTGGACGTTCTAGGGAGGGCGGGTCAGGCGGGAGGTCGGGCAGCGCCGACCTTCAGGTCGGCCTTGCCGTCAACGGCGCCCATAAGACCACTACCGACCGCGGTGCGGCGCGATAGGTTTCGCCACGATGCGCAGCGGACTCCCGCCACGGCCCGATATCGTCCGGCGACCCGAGCGCTGTGTCGATCCACCGTCGCCACCCGCTTCCGTCGATTGCCGGCAGCTCGAATTCCAATGGCTCCCAGTAGCCGTTGATGATCAGGTGCATCTTCAAACCGGCACGCTGTATCTCGGCACCCAACGCGAGACTATGCGCATCCACACTCCAGTCGGGGTGATCCAGCCGGACACCGTGCCACCCCTTCGTGGCCTGATGAAGAAGATCCGTAAGGCTTATCCGCTCCTGCTGCACCGAGGCATCGCGCAACACGCGCCTCGCGATGAGGTGCCGCGTGAAACGATGGACATCGCCGTGAACACCGCGTAGCCCCCAGTCCAGCCAGCTCGTCTCGTTGTCCTGGCAGTACGCGTTGTTGTTGCCGCCCTGCGTACGCCGGACCTCATCGCCCATCTGCATCATCGGCACGCCGAGCGAGAGCATCGTCAGGGTGAGGAAGTTCTTCACCTGACGGTTGCGGAGCCGCTCCACTTCCGGATCGTCGGTCGGTCCCTCGACTCCGCAGTTCCAGCTGCGATTGTCGTCGGTACCGTCCCGGTTGTTCTCTCCGTTCGCGTCGTTCCGCTTCTGGTTGTAGGAAACCAGGTCGTTCAGCGTGAAGCCGTCGTGACAGCTGACGAAGTTGACGCTCGCTTCGGCCTCGCGCTGCTTGTGGCCGTACACGTCGTGACTGCCGAGCAGCCGATCGGCCACCTTGCCAACGGTCCCACTGTCGCCGCGGAGAAAGCTGCGGACGTCGTCGCGGAATCGGCCATTCCACTCCTGCCAGGCATCCCCGATGAAGCTCCCCACCTGATATAGGCCCGCCGCATCCCACGCTTCCGCGATCAGCTTCGTGCCGGCCAGAACCGGATCGGAGTCGATGTCCCAGAGCACTGGCGGATTCGGCATCGGTACGCCGGATTCGTCGCGCGAGAGAATGGACGCGAGATCGAAGCGGAAGCCGTCGACGTGCATCTCCTGCACCCAGTAGCGCAAGCTGTCGACAATCAGCCTCCGCACAATCGGGTGGTTGGCGTTCAGCGTGTTTCCCGTACCGGTGTAGTTCAGATAACGCGACCGATCGCCGGGCTCGTGCAGGTAGTACGCGTGGTTCTCGAGCCCGCGGAAGCACAGCGTCGGCCCGCGTTCGTCTCCTTCCGCTGTGTGGTTGAACACGACGTCGAGGATGACTTCGATCCCGGCTCGGTGCAGCGCCTTCACCATGTCGCGGAATTCGTCCACCGGCCCCAGTGGGTCCTGACGCGAGCTGTACCCCTGGTGCGGCGCGAAAAATGACACCGGCGAGTAGCCCCAGTAGTTCACGCGTCCGGGCGGACAGTCCTGGGTGTCGAACTGGAAGATCGGCAGCAGTTCGACCGCTGTGACGCCAAGCTCCTGCAGATACGGAATCTTCTCGACGACACCCGCATACGTGCCGCGCGTATTCTCCGGCACCCCCGAGCTTGGATGCCGCGTGAAGCCGCGCACGTGCATCTCGTACACAACCGTCTGCGAGGTCGAGATGCGCAGCGGAGTGTCCCCCTCCCAGTCGTAGGCGGTGGAGTTGACGACGACGCTTTTCATCGCGGTGGCGGCGTTATTGCCTTTCTCGTGCGCCGCGGTGCGGCTGTAGCCGGCGGGCGTCACCACCGCGCGGCCGTAGGGATCGAGCAGGACCTTGCCGGAATCGAACCGCAATCCCCTGGACGGGTCGAACGGCCCGTGCGCACGATACGCGTAGATCTGCCCGGGCTGCACGCCAGGGACGAACACGTGCCAGTAGTGATACGTGCGGTTCGCGACCGGATTCAGACGGATCGTGCGGGTCGGCTTTCCATCCTCCGCACGTTCGAAGAGAAGCAGGTCGATCGCAACCGCACGCTTCGAGAAGAGGCTGAAGTTGACACCATCGTCAACAGGCGTGGCACCGAGCGGGGCACTGGTGCCGGCACGCATCGGCGCTTCGATCTGGCGGCGCGACACGGCGCGCCGCTCTGATACCGGTGCGGGAATGATGTCCATCTGCGCTCTTCGTCGTCGGGTCTGAAGACGGGACTACAATTCGGGGCTGAAAACCCGACGCTGCAATTCGGGGCTACAGCTTGAGGCCGAAGGTATTCGACCAGCCGTAGTCGTTTCTCGACAACCCTGCCGGCGGAGTGCTGTCGAAGTTCTCGAACAGGCCGATGCGGAAGTACCAGTCGCCGGGCAGGTTGAAGTCGAGGTCGAACTTGTAGTTGATCCGGTACCGTCCGTCGATCGTCAGGCTCGGATAGTAGGTGAAGCGCGTGACCAGGTCCGTGATCTTGAGCTTCTCGGTCATGAACTCGGTGCCGAAGTAGGCTTCGGCGGAGTCCTTCGTCAGGATCGCGACATCCGAGTAGTTCTCATTCGTCCAGGCAAGCCCGGCGCTGGCCGATAGATATTGCGAAGCAGACCGAAGCAGGTAGCGGCCACCGCCGGCGCCAATCGTCGAGCGAAGGTCGAGTCCCTGCTCGTCGCTGTTCAGGAAATCCTGAGTCGCGTTGGCATACCACCGATCGCCAATGAGATATCGGAAGTCATTCCCGAGATCCCACCGTTGCGTTTCCGGCGCGTTGGACTGGGAGCTGCTGAACACGTTGCCCAGCACCGTATCGATGACCTGCCTGTCCCGATACAGCAGGTTGCCGCCGACCGTGAGCTGCTTGGCCGAGTTCGCCTGCGTCATGCTGTAGCCGAAATCGAAACCCGCGTCGAACCTGGACCAGAAGGTGAGCTCGAAGGGCTGCATGGCCGCCAGATCCGCCAGGGCGATGCTGACAGCCCCGACCTCCACGGTCGCTTTCTTCGCCGGATCGGTCTTCAAGGGACCGTCCACACGCCTTCCGTCGAACGTCTCCAGCAGAAACTGCCGCGGACTCTCGATCGAGGCCACCTTGTCCCACTCGATCTTGAAATCGGAGTCCGAGTAGCCGGTGGACATCGTCAGCACGTCTTTCTCGAGCTTCTTGATTTCGCCGACCAGCTTTTCACCCGTCGTCGTTGTCACCACGTCGGTCTGGGCGGATGCAGCCGCCACAGTGATGAACAGCAGCAGAATCGCGAACGCACAAACCCGATGGATACTGGACAGCATCGATGGCTCCATGTTGACGTGACGACGGTTCCAGGCGTGTGACTGGCTTCAGGTTACTCAGGGATATTCGATGTCGTAGGTGGTGATGCGCCACCGACCGGCTTCCTTCTGCCACAGCGTGCGCAGCACCGGTGCTTCACCGGCACCGGTCAGGAACCGGATGTTCATCCCGAACACGTTGCCGTACACCTGCGGCTGATTCGCCTCGTAACGAGGGCCGTCGGCCGGAGCGGTGCAACTCGACATCTTCCCGACGCGTGTCGGGATAACTCACCAGAGAGAACGTGCGTGACGCGCCGTGCTGCATCAGCCGGATCGCGGGGTGCGTCGGCTCTGCCGCGGTGACGATGGCGCTCAGGCGCGACACCTGGCCGGCTTCTGCGCCGACACGTTCGAAACCCGCCCGGATGAGAGGCCCGGCCTCGGCATCGGATGCGGCAGGCGGCGCTCCCGGGCTGCGATAGAGGTTGTAGCAGGCGTAGCTTTCGGACGACAGGTTCGAGAACGCCCGGTCGTAGTCCTTCCGAACGAGCCAGTCCTCGAGAAACGCCGTCGCAGCCTGCACCAGCGTGGGATCGGCAGGAATGCGAACGATGGCGGGCGTGGGAATCTGTTCCGGCGCCGGGCTCTTGTCGGCTTCCTCCTCGGCGTCGGTCTTCCACGACACAATCTTCCAGTAGTTCTTCTCCTGCGCCCAGAGCAGTGCCACGGTTCGCCCCTTCGCACCGGCGACGTAGAAGACCGAGCCGAAGTAGTTCCCGTAACGTCGGGCGGTATTCGACGAAGCGGCGCTCACTTCTTTCGCGCAGTCGAACCGCGCCGCCACATCGTCGGGCACGGAGTAGATGACGAACTGCGGGTGATTGGGCTGGGTGACGACCTTCAGACCGGGCGCCTTCAGCCGCACGCCGAACGTGAGTCCTTCGAGCGCCGTATGTGGTCCAAGTGCGTCGTGTGCCGCTTTCAACCGGCCCATCAACTCCAGCGGTGCCATGCCTCGATCGAATGTGGCGGGGTCATCGGAGTCCGCGGCGAGGCAGGCATACGCTCGGTCCGATACGTAGCTCATCGCAGCGGGGATATCGCCTTCGAGCAACCAGGCTTTCAGGAAGTCGCCCATCATCAGGTCGATCGTCTCCGCGCCGATGCGGGGCTGCGGCGGAATCATGACGCTCCGGTCCCTGGGGGCGTCGGCGGGTACGGATCCCAGGTTCACACCCAGGAAGCTGCGCCACCAGCTCTGGAGGCCGCTCCAGCGCTGCGAGTGCCGGTCGTAGTTACTGCCGACGCGGACGTCCGAATTGGCGGCGCTCAGATGGCCGTTGAAGATCGAGGCTGGCAGGCTCGACGATCGGTAGTCCACGTCGATGTCGGCATGGCGACGGTCGAGCGCCATCGAGATCTGCATCGAGGGGACGCCGCCCTGGCCGCGGTAGTTGATCGGGTAGCCCTTGTGGAAGATCGTGTTGTCGCGCACGCGCTTGAACTGCTGCGACCGATCGAGGACGCCGGTCGAGCCTTCCTTCAGCAGCACGTACATGCGGAACTGGCGATCGCCGGCGGAGCCGGGAACCTGCCCTCGTACCGCGTCGATGCGTTCGATGAGGTCAAGTCCGTCGCCGAGCGAGGCGCCGGAGCCGTCGGTCAGCGGAGTGGTCATCAGCGCGTGCGTGATGGCCTCGAACGTGGTCTTGGTCGAAAACGCGATGAAGGAATCGTAGAAGGCCACGGCCTCGACCTTCTGTCCCGACATCCTGTTGAATCGGGACACCCAGTCGTCCACCATGTGCTGCCGTCTCGCACCGAGACCCGCGTAGTCTCCGCCGAACTGAACCGGCGCCTGCTGCGCCGCGGCGAGCGCGGTCGCCGCGATGAGAACCGACGCCAGCACCGGCACCATCGGACGATACGTTGTTAGCCAGGACGAAGAGCCGGCCATCCCCCACCTTGCTGAGCATGAAAACGTTCTTGCCTTCTGGCGTTCCTCGAGCCTACGTGGGCGCGTCCCAGCTCGTGAACCGGACCATGAGTCGACAGGCTTGCTTGGGAACAGTGTAGAAGCCGGCTAATCCCGGCGACTATGCACATTCGGCACAACGAGACAGCGGAACCGCCCAAGCCGCAAGGGCCGACTCGTCCTCGGCATGGAGAGATTCAGTCGTCCATCTCAGAGCGGATCGCGGGGCACGGCAACCTGGAGCCACGGCAAGCCGGGGCGCAACCGATTTAGGACGGTTGCGGGGCGGTTCCGGCTGTCATGGGACAAGGCCCGCAGGATGGCCGGCGTTGGAATCTGGTGGGAACAGAAGCCGCCGCGGAGCTGACTCAGCACGAGAGTCTGCTCGAACGGCTGCCAGCGATGTGCGTTGCCGCCTGTGCCGCTCGTCTATTTGGGTGCCTTGCCCGTCACGGTGGTCTCCTCGGACATTTCAGTCGTCGGCGCTTCGACAATCCTCGTCGCCGAGACCTTCATGCCCTTTCGCAGTTCTTTGACCGATGCGGGCTTGCCTTCCACCACGAAGCTGAAGGAATCGGGCACTTCGTACTCGTGGTTCGTCCCGTTTTCGAGTGTCAGAATCACGAAGTTGCCCTGCACATACCACACCGTCCCGTTTGTGAGGGTCACCGTCCGAACGGTGATGGGTTGCGTCTTGGTGATGACCGTAGCGGTGAGGGTCGTCCCGGGCTTGAGATCGCTGATGGTTTTGGTCTGTCCGTCGATGACGAACTTCCGTCCCGGCGGCGTTTCGAACAGCCGAAGCGCTCCGTCAGGCTGCATCTTGACCAGGAGCCGATTGCCGTCCACGACGACAACAGTTCCGGTCAGTTGCGCCGTGGTGACCTGAATCCCGGCCTCCGCCGCCTTGGATTGCGTCGTCTGCTGCGCCCGCAGGCTCGTCGCCGTGGCAACGATAACCAGCAGACCGATGATGACTGCGAATCGTGACCTCATGTTCCGTCTCCTTTTGTTTCGTAGCTGCTCTCGAGGCTGCTCGGCTGGGCAGGAACAGTGCCGAGATTACCCTCCACATGTGCCAACCGTAGCCTACTGATCCATAGAACCCGGAATTACAGGCGAGTTCCCGCCTTCTCCCGCCACGAGATGACCGCCATGTTCAGAACCGGATACGCGCACCGAACAGAATCGGGAGCGACCACCGCGAACTCGCGCTGTTGATGTCCCGCAGGCCCTCTTCAACCAGCCAGTCCACATCCGACAATCCGCCCAGGAAGCGGATCTGTGCCTCGCCTATCACCTCGAAGGGACCGACGCCGATGAGGAAGCCGCCGGTAGGACCGAGGCTGAAAGCCCACGACTTTTCGAAGAACTTGCCGTCCTGCGCTGCCAGGCCCGGCGTCAGATTGGCCGGCGTGTCTATGAACGTCCCGCGAATGTCCTGATGCCGATTGATTCCGACGAGGTATCCGAGGTACGGCGTGAAGCGCGTCCGGGCGAAGAACCACCGCTGGCCACCTTCGATACCCCAGTATTTGTACTCAGTGAAGAGCACATTGAGGGCAACCTGGGGGTTGGTGCCTGCCGTGCCGATCCGCGTCGCCATATCGTTGGGATCACTCTTCGAATAGACGAAATTGAAGACGCCCTCGGTGCGCGGGGTCGTCCGATAACCGACACCGAGCTTGAACATCCCCATTCGGCCGTACACGTCGTCGAAGGAGGTTTCATCCAGGTTGATTGGCACGCCCGTCGTCGTAAAGCCGGCGGACTCCTTGATCATTTTTCCGCTGAACTGGTTGTCAACGCCGAACAGGACCGAAACAGTCAGGCGGTTCCTGAGGGTGTCGAGGGGCGCCTGAGACTGGAGAGTCACTGCCTCGGTCCTGGTGACGTCCACACGGTCCCCCACCTTGAGGCCTGAGACGATGGCAGGATCGGTGGCGTCCAGGAGTCGCCGTGAGTAGCTGGTCCCGTTCGGTCCTGTGAATGTCACGACCTTATCGGCTGGCGACCAGCCAGTAATGGTCACCGTCGCGACCCGCTGCCTGGTTCTCGTGGCGCCTGGCAGGGCGCCTGGTGTCGCTGTCACTGCCGGTTGCACGGTCTGATCGACCGCAGGTTCACCCGCGGGCTTAACCCGCACGCTGATGCGGTCGTAGTAGGTGGCCGTCACGGGATCGCCAACCTTGACCTGGTCGAACCGCGTGGCATTCTCGGGTACGTCGAGCGTGGTCACAGTGCCTTGCTGCGACCGAATGGTTACCGTGCGGGCACTGTGGTCGACGGCCGCTACAGTCCCCTGGACCGTCACCGGTACTCTCCGCCTCTCGCGTTTGCGCGGTCGAGACAGCCGGCGCCAACATCAGAAATCCTAAACAGGTGAAAAAGCGGAGTCGTCCAGCCATTGAATCTCCTCTTGGGCCGCCGGGGTGATGGTGACACTGAGGCGCCGAAGGCGAGCCTCGGAAGCCTACTTGCTGCAGAGCACGTGAGGCATCATCGGCATCGATTCAGGCCTACGGCTTCTCCTTGGGCTTGGCCGGCGGATACTGCTTGAACATCTTGTCGAGGGCTTTCTGCACCTTCTTGGCGTTCTTATCCGCCTTGTCGCTCGCCGTGTCCGTCCCGGTACCTCGCCATGCCAGCTTCTTCGTGGCGGCGTCATAGATGTCGAGCACCAGCGTTCCGGTCGTATACGAGTTCACCTGCGAGGTCGTGGTGCCCATTCCGCCTCCATAGCGGTAGTAGCCGCCTCCGTAGCCGTAGCCGGTGGTGATGACTTCCTTCTCCTCTTTGGTGACGAGGTGGGTGGCGATCGCGACGTTGGGATTCGCGGCGGCTTTGGTAAAGCCGGCGGCGGCCATCCGCTTGTCGACCTCATCGTGAATACGCTGTTCGCCGAGCGGATTCGGCGACGGCGTTCCGTCGACCCAGGCGTAGGTCTTGAACTTGCCGAAATCCGCGGCCGGGTCGAAGTCCACGTTCACCTTCTGGGCGAACGCCACCGCCGGCAGCAGCACCATCGCGGTGACGGCGACTGACTTGATAAGCATCTTCATGGTTCTCTCTCCTGGGTTACGAGTCTCTCGTTGGCAGATTAGAGAGTGCGGAGGCCACACACTATGCACTTTCGGCAATGGATCGCCTCGTGCCCGAGCGTCGAACCGGGTCGGTTGCCAGGAGCCGCCGCCATCGCGTCGCAGAAGACCGCTGCGTCTCGTGACAGCGAGCGACGCTGGCCTGCCACGGCGTCGCGTCCACGTAGAGCCCGCGCGACGCCAGGTCGTCGCCGTTGCGGTCGTAGACCACGTCAGCCATCTGATCGCTGAGCCGCCACTCGCCGCCCTCGAGTTCAGCAAACGGCAACCTGACGTAGCACTGACTCTGATTGGGGGCGTAGTTCACCGTCACGAGCAGACGCTCACCGGCTGAATTCTGCCAGGCGAAGGCGACGAAACAGTCCGAGGTCCAGTTGCCGTCCCAGGCGGACGTGCACTCCAGCAACTGCCATTCGCCGTCGCGGACCACGTCCTGGCGCAGCACCGCGAGCAGGCGATCGTAGAACTGCTGCAGTGACGCATCGGCCGCCTCGTAGCGGTGCGCGCACCAGATGTGGAGAGATGCGCGTGCGGCGTCCTTCGAACTGCCCGTCATGAAAGAAGCGCAGGCCCGGCGTGAGGAACGTCAGGACCGCTGCCGCCGGATGCACGTCGGCCGCAAAGGTGACCGCCGCTCGCGGCTCATCGTGGTTTTCGAGGAACCGCGCCATCCGGTTCTGATAGGGGAGATCCGCGCTCAGATGCTCGCGCACCGGCCGGGCGTGTTGATCGCGGAGCCGGTCGTATAACCGTTTGTCGTAGGTGTAGTCGAATCCCTGCTGCTGGAGTGTCCACTCGAGGTCCCAGTAGACCTCGGCCATGAAGAGGAAGTCCGGAAGCGTGGCGTCGCACCTCCTCCATGGCCTGTGGCCAGAACGATTCAGCGTGGATGCCCCAGGTCCGTTCGAAGATCTTCGGGGAGCACCAGCATGGCCATGTCGCAGCGCACGCCGTCGCACTGCCCTGCGATCCTCACGAGTTCTGCGATCAGCGCCTGCTGGGTGGCCGGGTTCCCGTAATCGAGCTGCAGGGTGTCTGGCCAGCCCGGGAAAGTACGGATCTCTCCCGTGAGCCAGCACTCGCGAGCCGTGCGCTCCGGTGACAGTCGTGTAGTTCCGCGGGTGCGCGCGCCAGATCGGCCTCGCTGCCCTGCACGTAGTACTCGGGATGATCCTCGACCCACGGATGATCCAGGCCGGTGTGGTTCGGAACGAAGTCGAGCAGCAGCCGGAGTCCCCGTGCGCGCAGCCGCGTGCGAAGCCGCGCCAGCGCCGCGTCTCCGCCGAGTGCGGGGTCTACGCGTGTAGCCCGTGATCGCGAAGCCCGAACCAGCGATGTCGTCCTCGACGCAGATCGGGCAGCGTCTCCTCGAATTCCCTGCGCCACTCGGCGTGAGCGCGGGAGACGCGCTGTCCCGCTCGCCCGGTCTGCCAGACGCTCAGGAACCAGACCCAGTCGAATCCCAGTCCGGCCAGGCGATCCAGTTCGGCGTCCGGGACATCGTCCAGTGTGGCCGCCCGGCCAAGTGCGCGCGACAGCTCGGTGAGCCAGACGCGCGTGTTGACCTGGTAGAGCGCCGGATAACGCGGCGTGCCCATGGGCCCTCTGATCGCCTGTCGTGTCAGCCTTTCTTCGGCTCTTTTTTGGCCGTGACCGCCGAACGCACCGGCCTTGCCGCCCTGAAGCATCGTCTCGGCGTCGAGCGATCCGAAGAGCTGCGTCAACTTGGCCACGAGCCCGGTCCATCCGGTCTGGTGACTGGCGCCCAACCCGGCGCCGTTGTCGCCGTGGAAGTACTCGTAGAAGAGCACATGATCGTGCCAGTGCGGATCGTCCTGGAACGTCGTCGTGCCGCCGTACACCGGCCGGTGACCGTTCGCGTCGCGCAGGAAGATGCGTTCGAGACGGCTCGAGATCTCCTTTGCCACCTCGAACAGGTTCATCATGTTTCCTGAACCGGTCGGGCACTCCACCTTGAAGTTGTCGCCGTAGTACGCGTAGAAGTTCAGCAGCGCCCTGATCAGGATGGCGTTGACCGGCATCCAGATCGGACCGCGCCAGTTGGAGTTCCCGCCGAACATGCCGCTGTCGGACTCGCCCGGCAGGTAGTCCACGCGGTATTCCTGATCGCCGACGTGGAAGATGTACGGGTGCTGCTCGTGGAACTTCGACAGCGAGCGGATGCCGTAGGGGCTCAGGAATTCATTCTCGTCGAGCAGCTTCGACAGAATCCGTCGCAGACGATCCGGATTCACCAGAGCGAAGATGCCGCGATCGTTGACGCCCTGATGACCCCTTGCCCGTCGGGTGGATCGAGGTCATGAGTTCCGGCATCTGGCGGAGACGGGCCTGGAAGGCCTCGACCGCTTGTGGAACCCTGTCGCGCTGCCAGGGTTCGATCACCGTCGTCGCGCACAGCGGCAGGAGCCCCACCATGGAGCGCACCTTGAGACGGGTGGCGTTGCCGTCCGGAAGCCGCAGGATGTCGTAATAGAAGCCGTCCTCTTCGTCCCACATGCCCTCGGGACCGGGCTTGTTCATGGCGGCGGCGATGTAGACGAAGTGCTCGATGAACTTCGTCGACCATGTCCTCGTAGACGGCGTCGTGGCCGACGAGTTCGACGGCAAGTTCGAGCATGTTCTGCGTGAACAGCGCCATCCATGCGGTCCCGTCCGCCTGCTCCAGATGGCCGCCGGTCGGCAGCGGCGCGCTGCGGTCGAAGACGCCGATGTTGTCGAGGCCGAGAAACCCTCCCTCGAAGACGTTCTTGCCGAAGCGATCCTTGCGGTTCACCCACCAGGTGAAGTTCAGCAGCAGTTTGTTGAACGCTGACTTGAGGAACTCGACGTCGGTCTCGCGTCCGAGGGCCTGCTCGGTACGGTGCAGGAACAGGGTCGCGAACGCATGAACCGGCGGGTTCACGTCGCTGAAGTTCCACTCGTAGGCTGGAATCTGGCCGCTCGGATGGAGATACTTCCCGCGCAGCATCAGCTTCAACTGGTCCTTGGCGAAATCCGGGTCGACGATGCCGATCGGCAGCGTGTGAAAGGCGAGGTCCCAGGCCGCGTACCATGGGTACTCCCACTTGTCGGGCATCGAGATGATGTCCTCGTTGACCATGTGGAACCAGTCGCGGTTTCGGAACTCGCGGCTGCCGTGGTGGAGCGGATGCGCGAAGTGTTCCTCCAGCCACGAATCGCCGTCCCAGAAGTAGTACTGCTTGGACCACAGCATGCCGGCCAGCGCCTGTCGCATCACGGCCGCCGCATCCGCGGATACGGACGGCGGCGTCACCGACTTGTAGAATTCGTCCGCCTCGCCGACCCGGGCGGCCAGCGTCTCGGCGAAGTCGCGCCCGAACATCGCGCTCGTCTTGTCGTCCGCGCGCGTGGCGGCAGGAGCATCGGCCACGAGGCGCAGGCGCACCGTCGCCGACTGTCCGGCGCCGACGTTCATGCGGTAGTGGGCGGCAGCCTTCGTGCCGGAGCGCTCCGGATTCACCGCGTCCTGCGCACCGTGCACGACGAAGTTGTTGATGCCGTCCTTGAGGTACGGACCGACGTCGGGATAATCGAGATGGAGTTGCGCGTGGTTGGTCGAGTTCTCGGTGAACAGCAGCGGCACGTCGCCTTCGCAGTGCAGCCGGTACTCGCCGAGCGTCGGATGCGCCAGGGCAATGACGCCGGTGCCGGCTGGCGCATCGACCTGTCGAAGTGATGGCTTCTCACCACGTACGCTGATCCAGGTCGCCCAGTCGTTGCGGAACCACACCGTCGGCAACAGGTGCAGTTCGGCCTCGTCGGGTCCGCGATTGACGGCGGTGATCTG
This sequence comes from uncultured Acidobacteriota bacterium, assembly GCA_963697745.1. GTDB lineage: Bacteria > Acidobacteriota > Vicinamibacteria > Vicinamibacterales > CAVVIG01 > CAVVIG01. Next base: position 69,349 of record CAVOPD010000016.1, read on the forward strand.
GATCAGGATGTCTTCGGGCGTCTTCTTGGCGTACTCCACGAACACGTCGAAGTAGCGGTTCTGCGAGAACACTCCGGTATCGAGAAGCTCGTATTCGAAGTCCTTGCGGCCGCGGCGCCGATTGGTGTCGACGAGGTCTGCGTAGGGAAACGCTGCCTGCGGGTACTTGTACAGAAACTTCATGTACGAGTGGGTTGGCGTGCTGTCCAGGTAGAAGTAGTACTCCTTGACGTCCTCGCCGTGGTTGCCTTCGCTATTGGTCAGCCCGAACAACCGCTCCTTGAGGATTGCGTCCTTGCCGTTCCACAGGGCCAGTGCGAAGCAGATACGCTGCTTCTCGTCGGAGATCCCGCCGAGACCGTCTTCTCCCCAGCGATACGCGCGCGAGCGGGAATGGTCGTGCGTGAAGAAGTCCCAGGCGTCTCCGCCGTGGCTGTAGTCTTCACGAACGGTTCCCCATTGCCGTTCGCTCAGGTACGGACCCCATTTCTTCCAGGGCATCTGGCTCTCGCGTACCTGATCGAGTCTGCGCTGTTCGGTTGTACCGCTCATGGCTCTCTCCTGCTCGGACTCTTCCGGGGTCCCGGTCGCGCGAGGTGGCCACTGTCTTCAGAGTCGCCGCGATCTGAAGCCGGCCACGTTCAAGTGCGAGGATTGGTGCACTGATTTGGTGCCACTGTACGGCGTGGACCCGCTCAGCGCTATGCGAATTCGGCGCGCTGTCCTTGTGCGTACGGGTGCTGCGTGCCTTGCTGCCTTGCTGCCTTGCTGCCTTGCTGCCTTCGCCCTTTGCGCCTGTTCGCGCCTCTTTGGCGTGTCCTTTGCCTCCAGGCGGCGTGGCGCTTGCCGAATCCGCATAGTCCATGAACGATCCGCGCGGATATCTTTAGACAACGGGGAAGGGTGGACCTTCGCCCACTGACAGATCACGCAGGGAGTGAACTCATGAAGAGGAACGGGACCATTACCGCGGCGGCATTGACAGTCGCACTGTTTGCGGCTGCCGGCTCAGCCGCACAAGCCCAGAGCGCTAACCCGGAAAAGCCCTGGAGCGTCGATTTCGGTCTCGGCTGGGACAACAGCATCAGCGGCAACATCAACTCGGGCGCCATCGGCACCCTCAATGGCGTGACGACGGTGATCACGAAGAACAGCTACGAAGACGTCTACGGCACCGGGCTCCACCTTCGCTTTGGCGGAGGCTACCTGCTCAACAGCAATACGGAAGTCCGCGCCACCTTCGCATTCCAGTCGCTCGACGCCGATCTCACGCCGATGGGTCAGATCGGGTCGTCCAACCTGTACGGCCAGTACTCGGATTACCAGAGCCTCTCGCTCGATTTCGGTGTTCGTCAGTACGGCGACATCAACCCGAAAGTGCGCGGCTACGGCGAGGCGCTGATCGGCCTTGGCTTCGTCGACAAGACCGACGTGACGCTGGCCGCACCGGGTGCCAACCTGACGCAGAAGGCCAACGACTTCTACGATCAGACAGCGGCGCTCTCGCTCGGCGTCAATGTCGGCGTCCTCGTTCAGACGCGCGACACCGTCGGTTTCTTCGGCCAGATCGGCATCAGGCGGATGGGCGGCATGACCGAGATCGACAACCTCCAGGGCACCGGCCTCGAAACCATCAACGACAACAGCTCACGCTGGACTCTTCCCTTCATCGTCGGCATTCGGGCGCGGTTCTAGGATGAACCTGACGCGGCCTGCGTGTGCCGTCGGCCTGGCGATCATCATCGGCGTGATTGGCAGTCCGGCTGCAGCGCAGGAGCCGCCGCGGCCGAAGGTTGGCGTCGCCTTCGGCGGCGGCAGCGCGCGCGGCATCGCCCATGTCGGCGTCATCCGCTGGTTCGAGGAACACCACATCCCGATCGATCTGGCGGCCGGCACCAGCATGGGCGGCCTCATCGGCGGGTCCTTTGCCAGCGGCATGGACGCCGACGAAATTCAGGCGATGCTGCGCGGCATCAACTGGGACGAGATGTTCGGCTTCTCGAGCTTCGCGTTCAAGAACATCCGCCGCAAGGCCGACGCGAGGGCGTATCCCTCGCACCTCGAGTTCGGGTTGAAGAAGGGCGTCGCGATGCCAAGCGCGCTCAACAACGGCGAACAGGTGGACCTGCTGATCACGCGCATCACGGCGCCGTATTACGCCGCGCCCACGTTCGATGCGCTTGCCGACGCCGTTCCGGGTGGTGGCGGTGGACCTCAAGACGGCGACTCCGGTCATCATCGACCGCGGTTCGCTGGCGGGCGCCCTGCGCGCCACGATGTCGCTGCCAGGCATTTTTCCTCCGATTGAAGCCGGCGGCATGGTGCTCGTGGACGGCGGCGCCATGAACAACGTGCCGGCCGACGTCGTCCGGTCGATGGGCGCGCAGGTGGTGGTCGCCGTCAACGTGGGCGACCTCGACGATCAGGAGACGATCAGCTATTCGATACTCGGGCTGATGGGCGCCACGCTCGACGCGATGATGCGCGCAAACACAAAGAAGGCGCTTCCGGCAGCCGACGTCATCCTCTCGGTTCCGCTCAAGGAATACGGGTCGCTCGCGTGGCGCCGCAGCGACGAACTGATTGACGAGGGATACAAGGCCGCTGAGGCGATGAAGGCGACGCTGCTCCCGTACGCCGTCTCCGACGCGCAGTGGCAGGCGTGGGTCGATCAGCGGTCCGCGGCGCGCCGGCGAAGCGTACCCTCGCCTGCATTCGTCAACCTGCAAGGCGTCAAGTCAGGCGACGAGCGGCGTCTCACCGAGATTCTGGCGAAACACATCGGCCGGCCGCTGGATGTGCCGTCTCTCGAATTCGACCTCGAGGAACTGTCTGGCCTCGATCGCTACGAGACGATCCGCTGGCAGATGACCACCAGCGACACCGGCAGCACCGGGCTCACCATCCGCGCCACCGAGAAGCCGTACGCGCCGCCGTTCCTGATGCTCGGCGTCAGCCTCGAGAACACCACCTCGGACCAGTTCCAAGTGAGCCTTGCCGGCCGCTACCTGCGGTTCGACGTGCTCGGCTCCGGCTCCGAACTCCGGCTCGATGCCACCGTCGGATCGGATCCCTCGGTGGCGGCCGCACTCTATCACCCGCTATGGCGTTCGACATTCGTGTCCCCGTACATCGGCGTCAGCAACCGCACATATAACCTGATCCAAAATGACACCGTGGTGGCCCGCTACGGGCAGACACTCTCAGCGGGTGGTCTCGACCTCGGCGTGAACCTCGGTCGCGACAGCGACTTTCGTGTCGGCGCCACGCTGGGCCACCTCGACGCCAACGTCATCGTCGGCGATCCCGGGCTGCCATCCGCAGCAGGCAAGGCCAGCAGGGCTCACGCCGTCTGGCGCATGAACACCCAGGACCGCGTCGTCGTGCCAACCCGCGGGGTTTCAGCCCAGGCGGGGCTCGAATACACGGTGGACGGCCCCGACATCACCAGCACGGTGGAAATCGACACCACGCGCTCGAGCGTCGATCTTCCGCAGTTCAGCGGCGAATCCAACTTCTTCAAGACGATCAGCGAAAAGAACACGCTGTTCGTCCTCGGTGGTGCAGGCACGTCGTTCTCGAATCATCCGCTGCCGACCGATCAATTCGTCCTTGGCACACCGCTGCATTTGAGCGCCTACAGCGTCGGCGAGGTTCGGGGCGACCACTACTGGCTTGGGACGGTAGGCTACCTGCGCGAGGTCGGTCGGATGCCTGACTTTCTTGGCGGCGCGGCGCACGTCGGGGTCTGGTTCGAAAACGGCGACGCGTTCGACGACTGGAACAAGCTGTCGTGGCGCACCCATGTCACCACGGGCTTGATCGTCGACACGCTGATCGGACCGATGCTGCTCGGCGGCAGCGGGGGGTTCGACGGCCGCTGGCGAACGTATGTCGGCATCGGTCGTCTGTTCCGCTGATCGCGCGTGACCTGCACCGACGGTCCTGACGCTCTCCGGTGTCGGCGACCTCGTGTCCAAGTTCACCGCCGTTCAGGACTGGAAGCTGGCGTTTCACGCGACCGGGGAGCCGGTCCACGACTTTGCGGCGCTGCTGTCAGACGGGTCCATTCACGCTTATCTCAGTCATCCCGGCTTTGACCACACGGGGATTCGCCTGCTGGCGACTGCGCTGATGCTGAACGGCATCGCCATGGAACTGTGCGGCTCGTCGAGACCGGCGAGCGGCAGCGAGCACCTGATCTCGCACGCGCTGGATGGCCTCGCTGCGCGACCCCGACTGCACGGACTGCAGGTGGGCATCGCGACCTACATCGTCAGCATCCTGCAAGGTACCGATCCACAGGAGATTGGTGCGTTGTTCGAGGCCACCGGTGTGTGGAAGGCGGTCGCCCAGGATCCCTTCCAGCGGGCGGAGTGGCTGGCGGCGATTCGCGCCGCGCCGGCAATGAAACCAGACTATTACACCATTCTGTCGAGCCGCGACGTCCTGCCGGAAGTCGAACGATTGCTGGGCGAGGACGAACTGCTGAGACCCTGCTTTCGCGACTGATCCCCTGGTTCGCAGTCGGCGTGCTTCCCGCGCGCTCGATAAGGCGGTCAATGATCAACCATCTCGCGAGCGACGCACGCCATACCTTGCGGACGGCGCGAAGCCAGATCGGCAAGCCTGGCGCCCACCAGGAGTCCGATCGCCATGGCGCCGACCACGAACACCGACTTGAAGGAGAGTGCCAGGGTGGCAGCGGCGAGCGCTGGATCGGCCGCCGCTCCCGCGGCTGACAGGCGCATCGCACCCACTATGCTCTGGTACATGAAGACGCCTGGCATCATCGGGACGGCGCCGGCAAATGCGAGCGCTGAAAACGGCAGCTGCATGCGAATGGCGGCCATGTTGGCGATCAGGCCGATGGCCAGGCATCCGAGCAGCGTCGAGATCGACATCCCGAGGTGCTCGATGCCGACATGTCGGAGACCATGGCCGACCATGCCACAGAGGATCGAAACCCAGAGGACCCGCCACGGCGCGTTGTAGAACGCACCAAACCCGCACGCGGCCACGCCGGCCAGCGCCACATCCACCGACAACGTGAGTGGCATCGCCTCTGACGGTGACGTCGACAGGGTCGCCGGACCGAGGGTGAGCCACCCTCCGAGGACGACACCGAGCGCGGTGGCGGTGAGGATACCCATGGCGAGCGCCAGGCGGCAAATGCCCGTCTGCACGTGGTTATCCAGCATGTCGTTCACGCTATTTATGAGATGCGGGCCCGGCACGAGCATCAGCGCCGGGACGATCAGGCAGAAGCCCGGCGTCGCGGTCCAGCCCAGGCGAATCGCCAGGCCGCCAAGCACCGCGCCGATCAGCCCCGCCGCAAAGGGGTGCGCGAAGAGCATGACGGACCGCCTCGCCCAGCTCCTGCCGCGCGATCAGCCCCACGGCGGAAGACAGGCCGCTCACGACGATCGCGCCCCAGTCCGCGAGCAGCAGCCAGGCGATGGCTGAGGCCGCCAGCCCGAAGAAGACAGTCACGACCCAGCGTCCGTGTCGCGGCGCGAGGCGTTCCAACGTCTCCAGACTCTTCATGGCTTCGTCGAGACCGATGCGATCCAGGCACAGCTCGTCGATGACATTCATCGCGCCCGCACTGACGGCGACGTTGATCCGAAGTTCCGGCGCCCGTGCATGGATACCACGCCCGTCTGCCAACGCGAGCGTGACTTCGCGGTAGCCCACGACCGTCTGCACGTTGACGCCCAGGTGCCGTGCGATCCGATCGATGGCACGTTCGAGACTTTTCGAACGGACGTTGTATTCGAGCAGGAGGCGGGCGCTCAATTGAAGGAAGCGCAGCGCGGCCTCGCTGGGTGACGTGGCGTTCGAAGGCGGCTCGAGGGAGCCCGGTTCGGAGGTCATCGTAGCGGAAGCAGCGATGGGTGCAGCGCGATACGACGCATGCGCCGCCTGCCGCGTGTCGGCTGTGGCGTGCGACTACGACCTCACCGTCAACGATCGCCGTTGCTAATCGACACGAACCTATTTCGGGTTGATCAACGGGATCAGGCTGGCGCGCTGAAGGTCAATCATCATCTGAAGGCGCCGATCCATCTGAACAAACATCGCCGATTTCTTTTTAGGCAATACCTTCTCAAATCTCGGCAGGTATTTCACTCGCAAATCCATCAGAGCCCTGTCCGCATCAAGCAGCTTGCCGACATAGTCCGTGGCTTGTTTGTCATCCATGGTGGCGTAGTGGCTCGCGTACTCTTTGATTTGGGCGTAGCGGCTGTCGGTGATTTTGGTCACCTCCGAGATGTACTCGTCGTACACAGGCCAGAATGTGGTGGATTCTTCAGTGGTGAGCGGCAGATTTGCGGCCACAATCTGCCTTCTCTGATCCCGGATGTCCTGCTGCAGCAGCTTGATTTCCTGATCCGTGATTGCCTCACGTGAGGTTTGCGCAGTGGTGTCGTTTCCCGGTCCGCTGGCCCGGGCTTGTGCAGATGACGCGGCAGGGGTTCCCAGAGACGCAGCCGTTGAAATACTGGCGACGAGCAGCGCGATCCGCAAAGTCTTGGTCACGGTCAGTCCTTTCAGGTCCATTCGATGATGGAGTTGCGAGTGAGCGGCTTCGTGACGAGCAGACGGATCGGATTGCCGCGTGCGTCGCGCTGAATCTTCGCCCGTCCGCAAGTGTGGGCCAAGCCGCGAAGCTTCTCGGCCTCCGGAGGAACGAGTCGGACCCAAAACTCGTGCATGTCCGGGACACCGGTGTTCGCCGTTTCCGAGGTTTTCGTAGACGCCCCCGGTGCGTCTACGTCAGTCACCAGTCACTGATGGAACGTGTCCTCATAGCAGACCTGATGGACAATCGATCAGAACCCAAGCTGGCCGGAGGTGGCCTACCAGGTATACGTCAGTCGGGCCCAGATCGTGTTCGCGGTGTACGGCCTGAATGCGTACTGCAGCGAAATGAACGACGGTTGCGACACCGTGTTCAGCGTTTCAGGGTTGAAGGCGAAATCATCCACCTCGTACTTCTCGAACCAGTAGACAAGACCGGCGCCCAGGTGCGCGTTAATCGCGTAGCGTGCGTCGGCGGTCACCCGGTTTCGCTTGTTGGTGACCGCTGGCAGCTGCGACACCGGGGGCAGCGTGGTATTTGGCGCGAGCCCGTAGACATACAGCGACTCGCCGTGCACGAAGTCATAGGCGAAGCGGATGTCGGTCTTGTCCCAGAGCTTCAGCAGATCCGCTGAGGCTGTCAGGGTGTGCGTGTGATCGCCGCTGTCGGTCGTCCAGTCCCGGGTCGGATCCTCGAACTCCACGCCCGGGTTCGCCTGGCGCGACTTCTGGAGCGCCGAGTAGCTCTCGTATTGATACGTTGCGCCAAGCGATACCGCGTCGCCCGGGATGTAGTCGAAGCCGCCGGCGATGCCGCCCACGTCGTGTGTGAGCAGCCCGAACCCGGTGTCAGGCCGGTCGTCGTTGCCGACGAAACCGGTGCCATGCAGCGACAGGTTCGAGCCGAGCCGCGCGATGACAATGGCGGAGACACGATTCGCGGTGAAGTCCGAGATGTCGAACTGCCGCAGCGACGTCTGCTCGCCGAGGTCGTCGAGCGACTGTTCGTCGAGTCCCGAGCCGGTGCGCTTCGAATACTCGTACACGCCCCTCAGCATCACACCCGGTACCACGGGGCTGTCCACCGACAGGCGCAGCGTGTTCCGCGTTGTCGCGTCGAACGTGCGGAACGTCTCGTCGTTCTTTTCGAGCGAGTAGGCCGCGCGAAAGGCAGCAAACGTCGTTGGCGTCCACGACGAGTCGAGATCCAGCGTTCTTCGCGAAAAGGCGAACGGACTGGTGCCTTCGTTGACCGTGGCGAGGCTTGTGTCGTACTTGACCGTGGTCGGTACGGCAAACGACGCCGTGTTGTTGTCGAAGTCGTACGTCCGGAACCTGGCGCTGAACCACAGGTCCCGGGTCGGGCGCGTGGTGTAGGCGAACGCTGTCGCCACAATGCCGGCGCTGGCGTCGGCGTTTGGGCGCGCGAGCGGCGGCGACGCGATGGCGCTGTTGATCGTGTAGGGGATCAGCACGTTGTCCTGGGTGAGGCTCCCGAGCGAGACATAGGCGGTCGCCGTGGCATTGTTCGGCAGCCTGAACAGCCCGGAAATCGACCCGCTGTTGAGATTACTGTTCGGCCACAGCGTCTCGCGCCCTCTCGCGGGGCCTGACGTAGGCGTGTCGATCGAGCGCAGCGGACTGTCCCAGATGAGTGTGGGGGTGCTGTTGCTGAAGAACGAACCGTCGTAGCCGACCCGCAGCAGGCCACGCCCCTTGTTCCATTCGGCGGCGACGCCGACGTCTGTCGTGCGCGTGTCGACCGGCACCGGCAGTTCAGCCGTGTTGCCGAAGCCGAAGCTGCCGGACCACGGCTGCGCGCCGGTCTTCTGCGTGTTCTTGAACGCCCCGATCACATCGAGCGTGTCGCTCAGGCTGTAGACGAAGCGCAGGTCCGTGATGGTGCGCTGCAATTGCAGATCGAAGGGGTTCGCCACGGTGTTGTAAATCGCGCTCGTCGCGCCACCGCTCTGCACCTGCGCAGGATAGCCGTTCAGGCCAAGGACGCCATCGCTCGTGGTCGTGTAGGTGGTGCGGGTGTCCTGGCTGAAGAACGTCGGGATCTGGCTGAAGGCGAATGACGCCTTCATTTTTCCGAAGCCGTTGTAGTTCGCCGCATACTGCTGGTCGCGATAGCCGACGTGGGTCGCACGAACGTCCCAGTACCGGGTATCGTCGCTCTTCCCCCAAAGGGCGTTTTCGAGAAACACCCCGTTGCGCAGATCGCGATAGCGCTGGTAGCGCGCCTCGTCCGAACCCTCGCTGTAGCCGGTGCCGCGATAGCCGAAATCAACCTGACCGCCGGTCAGCGACGAAATTCCGGTGTTCTGATCCGGTTCCGCAGGCGGCGTGTTCTGTTGTCCTGCGCTTGCCGTGGATGCGAGCAGCCACAGCGCGGTGACCGAGGCAAAGATGATTGGGCGCATGATCATGCCTCCTCAGCGCAGCAACGTGTTGCCGGCAGGACTGTTGGAACCGTGGATCTGCGCGTGGCAGTTGACGCAACTGCGGCCGATCAGACGGTTGCTTTTCGACGCGAGCGCGTTCGCGTCGTAGATCGTCGATGGATGCTTGGTGCCGATGTGACAGCTCTGACAGAGCACCGGCAGCTTGGCGACGAGCATCCGATCGTTGTTCGATCCGTGCGGATCGTGACAGGTGCTGCAGGCCTCGCGAACCGGTGCGTGATCCCACAGGAACGGTCCGCGTTTCTCCGCGTGACAGCTGGTGCAGGTCTCGTTGATCCAGTTGCCGGTCCTCAGCATGCGGACGTTGGTCGTACCGTGCGGGTTGTGGCACGTCGTGCAGGTCATCTTGCCCTCGCGCACCGGCATGTGACCGACGCGCTGCTGCTTGGCGACCTCCGTGGTATGACACGACCGGCAGGTGTCGACGATGCTGGCGGCCTTCAGCTGGGACTTGTCTGACTTCGGACTGTGGACCGAGTGGCAGGTGATGCACGAGAGGTTGCGTGCATCGTGCATGCTCCCTTTCCACTGCGTGTGGTCACCGCGGCTATGGCAGGTCAGGCAGGTATCTGAGGCGTCACGCGGCCGTATCTGCGCGAATCGCCTGATTGAATCGGGCACGGACGGATCGTCGAGGTGCGCACTGCCTGGACCATGACAGCTCTCGCATCCCTTGTCAGCCTCGGGCGAGCCAGGGATCTGTGCTTTTCCGTGAGCGGTCTTGTGGATGCTCTCCCCCTCGGTATCGTGGCAGCCGACGCAGGTCTCCTGACCGACGTAGGTCCGCTGCGGCGCCGTCGGCGCGGCCTGCGCCGCCGCCGCACCCTGCGTCGCCGCCGCACCCCGAGCCGCCGCCGGTGGTCCCTGCGACATTCCCACCAATACGAGAAGTGCCCACAGCCATGTGAGACGCGTCATCGAGCACACTCCGGATAAAGGCTGACCCAGGTCAGTTCACTGACCGTGCTTGTAGTCCTGACGAAATAGCGAAGACGCGTTACTTCTTTTTCAACGACGACAGGTAGGCGACCAATGCGTCGAGGTCGTCCTTCGGGAGAGCCGCATACTTCGCAGTCATCGTTGGCTTTCTGGAAGCCTTGCTCTTCGCGGTCATGGCAACCGGGTCGACGATCCACTCGCGGATCTCGGCCGGCGACAGCTTCGAGCCGACGTCGTCGAGCGCGCCCTTGGCGTTGCCTTTCCCCGCAATCGCGTGGCAGGCCGAACATTTCTGATCGGTATAGACCTTGGCGCCCTTTGCGGCGTCCTGGGCGGACGCCGATGCGGTGGACATCGCCAGTGCGAACAAGCTCACGTTGATGATGGCTATTTTTCTCACTCGGTCCTCATGTTCCTGGCCGTCGCCGGCCGCTTCACCAGACCCGTTCCCGATGCGCCTCGATTGTGAACGGTGCTAGGTATTTACCACAATTGCGCTTGGCTTATGTCCCGATCTATCGCGACATGTTCAGATGGCTCCAGAAGTTTCACTGCAAGAGCCGCCTCAGCGTGGCCGTCGTCCCGCCGCCGGGGCGATTGGTACACGCACGCGCACGGTCGTGCCCCCACCGACGGTCGCCTGCCATGAAATCTCGCCTCCCACAGCCCGGACACGTTCGCGCATGCTGACCACACCGAGCGACTGCGTGGGCAGCAGCGACGGATTGAAGCCAATCCCTTCGTCGACGATCCGCATCGCGATGGCGTCGCCCTGGTGCACCAGGTCCACCATCGCGTGTTTCACGCCGCTGTGCTTGATCACGTTCTGCAGTGCTTCCTGCGCGACCCGATAGAAACACAACGTGATGTCCGCCGGCAGCACGCGCGGCACCTCGCGCGCAGTGAATCGGACCGTCAGCATTCCGCCGCTTTCGAGTTCCCTGCAGAAACCGCCGATGGCGGCCGCCAGTCCCAGCTGATCGAGCTTGGCGGGGTGCAACCCGTGCGAGAGGCGATGAACCTCTCTCGACAACGCGGCGGTATTTGCAGAGAGCTCGCGCATCCGCAAGGCGATCTGCACCGGCTCCTGCGGCGGATGCTGGCCGTAGAGATCGAGCTCGATCGCGAGCAGGGCCAGATTCTGGCTGAGTCCATCATGCAGTTCCTTGGCGAGCCGCCGCCGCTCATCTTCCTGCGCACCAATCAATCGTCCGCTCAGCTCGTGGAGGGCGGCGTCGGAACGTTTCCGCTCGGTGATGTCCTGGATCACCCCCATCTGACGGATGCACTGTCCCGCGGCATTGCGCTCGGAAACGTGAGCGAGGTGACGGAACCAGAGTTCGCCGCGCTGCGGATGAACAAACCGGTATTCGGCATTGGCCTGATCCAACCCGCCTCTCTCGACGTCCTCGTTGAGCGACATGACGTGCCTCATGTCCTCGGGATGCACATGGGCCATCCAGTGCTCGCTGAGACGTTGTTCCTGACCCGGCGGCAGACCGAGCAGCGCTGCCAGCCGGGCGTCCACGAAACTGCATCGAGCGCCAACCGGCCCTTCCTGTTCGTAGAATCCGAGCATGGCGACGTCGACCGCCGTGGCGAGTCTGGCTTTGTGCTTTTCGAGTTCGGCGCGCTGGTGCATGCGCTCGCCGATGTCATCGACCACCACGATGAAACGCTCAGGCTCGCCAGGGCCTTGCCGCACGAGCGACGCGGTCACGTTCACCCAGACGACGGTCTGGTCTTTTCGAATGTAGCGCTTCTCCAGAGAGTAGGTCCGGATCTCATCGTCCAGAATCTGCATCCGGTACCGAATGTCGGCCGCCAGGTCGTCGGGGTGCGTGATCTCCGGGGTCGTCAGCGTCAGCAACTCGTGGCGCGGATAGCCGACCAGGGCGCACAGCCTGTCGTTCACCTCCAGGAAGCGCCCGTCGAGTCCGACATGCGCTATCCCCACCGCCGCATGCTCGAATGTGGCGCGGCTGACCTCCTCGGAGCGGGCGGCGGCTTCCTCCGCCAGCTTGCGGGTCGTGATATCCGCCGAAACCCCCAGCACCTTGACCGGTTCTCCTGAGGACGCCAAAGCGGATGCGACTCCGCGTGACCAGCCAGCGGAGCCCGGCGTGCGGGTGGAAGATGCGGTGCTCGAGTCGTCCGACGCTCCCCTGAAGGGTCACATGCCAGTCCGTGCGAAGCCGCTCGCGGTCGTCTGGATGGCTCAGCGCGACGATCGTGTCCTGCGTGACGACCACGTCCTCGGGGAGCCCGTACAGTTCCCGCGCTTTGGGTGTGGCCCAGTACTCGCCCGTCGCCAGATCGAGTTCCCATACACCCACGCCCGCAGCTGCGGCCACCAGGCCGAGCCGCGCCTCGCTTTCGCGCAACGCCTCGTCTGACCTCCGGCGCGCGAAGGTGGCGGCGAACATGTCGGCGATCACCCGGAGTCGATCGACCAGATGGCCAGGCCAATTGCGTTCACACCGGGTCGAGCCGAACGACAGTGCGCCGAGCGGCGTGTCGCCGACAACGAGTGGGAGCGTGAGGTTCGACTTCGTGCCAATGCGTCGGAAGGCGTCGTTGTCCGTGGCCGCCTCGGGGGGCAATTCGTCGACAGAAGAAAACTGGACGGTCTGACGAGCACGGATCCGCTGCGTGCTCCAGGGGAACATGTCGGCAACGCCCTCGGATGCGAGAGACACGCGGACCAGCCCCTCTCGTGCCCACCCGTGAGTGAACACGGGCTGCTCGTGCGGACCAGTGAACTGAGTGACGGTGCTGCGGTCGATGTCCAGGGTTTCGCAGATACGCTGCTGCGCGTTCTCGATGGCGACGTCCACGTTACCCGCCGGCAGGTGAACGAAGGTCGACGCCAGATCGGCGATCAGCCGCTCGAAGGAGAGGCGTTCTTCGAGTGCGGAGCGCAGGACGGCGGCTTCCGGCGTCATAGGTAGCTTCTTTCACGCCCATTGTAGTGGATGGGTTGAAGAAGACCGAGTTAACACTCTGACCAGACCGGCATGTGACTGACGCGCCCGGGCGTGACGACTTGATCGTCAACGCTCCGGGCCCAGACAGGAGTCTTCAGGTGTGTGTCAGATCGGCGCAGCTGCCGACCTTCAGGTCGGCGCCGTGTGGCGAACCTGAAGGTTCGCGGCCACACCACGCCGATCGTGCAAACGGTTCTAGAAGCGGAAGGTGACGCCGGCGTTCAGTTCGAACTGGTTCGAGTACTGCGCGTCGCCCACCACATAGCAACCCCAGTACGGATCGCACCACCAGCCTTCGGAGTCGGACTTGATGTAGGTCGGTGTCCAGCGCGCGCCGAAGCGGAAGCCCGCTTTGGGGGTCGGGTACACCTTCACGCCGGCGCCGATCGTGCCCGAGAACTGGGTGTCGCCGCCGAGTTCGCGCTGCTGGCCGGCCAGCGTCGTGAAGTTCAACGTGCCGTAGTTCGTCGCGCCGAGCCCGAACAGGAAGTACGGCCGGACCGAGGCATCCGAGGCACCGCCGTTGTATTCCACGTAGCCGTGGTAGGTGGACACCGTCATGTCGCCCAGCGTTCTCGTGTTGGTCCCGCTCACCTCGAGCTGCGACAGCTGCTGGGTCCACAGGAACCCGACCGCGATGTTGTCGCTGACGAACCCGCCCGCCTGCAGGCCCCAGTGGAACGAGTCGGTCGGGTCCACCCGGTCGTAGATGTTGCCATCGCCGCCCAGGACCGGGGTCTCGGCGCTCACGCCGTCCGAGAAGGTCCAGCCAAAGAGGACGCCCACCTCCGCTCGGGGCGATTGCGCGAAGGCCGGAGCCGCCGCCAGAAACACGGCCATGGTCGCCGTCACGAGTGATGTCTTCAACATGATTGATGTCCTTGAAAGATGGTTTGTGCGCAGGGACCTGGCACCGGAACTGGCAGGCGTCCACGCCCATACCCGCTCCTCGTATTCGACTCTCCGTTCGAACCTTACCGGCCAGCGCGCGGGGCCGGCTATGCAGATTCGGCAAGCCTGGTTCCGTTACGAGGTGATTGGCTCGCCAGTCCTCTACACTTCAAGGCGGGCGGCGCGGCGAGGGAGCGACGGCACGCAGCAGTCGACCTGTCATTTTTACCAGCCGAGTCTGGTAGTTCACCTAGCTGCCGCCCGACCTCGAGTGACGTACGGTGGTACATATGAAAAAAGTTGTCGCGCTTGCGTTCATGCTGGTGCTGAACGTCGGCGTATTCTCCGCCGCAGCGGGCCAGGACCCGTCAGCGCCGCAAACGAGCAGTTCGGGCATTCGGGTGACCATCTTCCCGATCCTGGTGCAGGCGCCGATCTTCGGCGCAAAGGTTGATCTGCCGGCAATCGGCGGTGGAGGCGGCGAAGAAGGGGAGGTGTCCGGAAGAACCGACGTCAGCTTCGACGCCGCCTACATGACCGGCTTCCAAATAGAAGCGAATCGCTGGTTCGCCGAGGTCAACGGCACCTGGGCGGCGATTTCCGCGACAGCCGACGCCCCTCGGGTGGCGTTCGATACCGACACGGTGTTCTTCGGCGTGCGAGGCGGCGTGCGCCTGTTCGATGGCGTTTCGGCAACAGTCGGCGTGAAGCACATATCGTCGACGATCGACGCGACGCTGACCTTGCCCAACCTGGGCGCGACGGTCCAGGGCCATGTCGAACCGGGCCTGTGGGATCCGATGGTCGGTGTCGACTGGCGTGCCAGGGGCAACCGATGGGACCTCGAGGCGAATTTTCAGGGAGGCGGCTTCGAGGTCGGAACGGATGTCGACCTGAGCGGCGCCATCGTCGCGAGCCGCCACTTCGGCCGCCACGTCGATCTGCGCCTCGGCTATCAGGCGCTGTACTATAAGTTGACCGTCGCGGACGTCAACATCGGACGGTTCTCGCGGACGTTCGTCAGCGAACAGACGATGCACGGACCGAGCGTGGGCCTGGGCATCGTGTTCTAAAAGGCACGACCATGAAACGACTTGTACTTGTCTGCGGCCTCGCTCTCGCATTTGCTCTCGCACCCGGTCGGCCGCTGGCCGCACAGTCGTCGTCCAGCGTGACAGCAAGCTTCGACAAGGGGACGGACTTCAGCAAACTCAAGACCTACACCTGGGAACACGGATGGCAGGCGTTCGACAAGAGCGCGCACGAGCAGATCCAGGCCGCGGTGGACCGCGAACTCGGCGCACTCGGATATCAGAAGCGCGAGTCAGGCCCCAGCTGACGTGCTGGTGACCTACGCGTCGATCCGGCGAACCGACGTCGACGTCAAGTCGGAGCCGAACAAGAACGACGCCGGCCGGGCGCAGTACGACGTCGGCACGCTCGTCGTGCTGCTCCTCGAGCCCGGCACGCGCAAGGAACTGTTCCGTGCCCGGGTCGACCGGCCGATCAGCGCCGAACCCGAGAAGCTGTCGGGGATCATCAATACCGCTATCGCCGACATCTTCGCCAAATACCCGAATCGCCCGCGCAAGTGAATGGGCGCCGTTGCGCCGGCGCGCACCGCGTCGAACAGCAACACGCCGCCCTCGCGCGCCTCTGGAGACCTGAAGCCATGATCTCATTCCGCTACGAGGGGTCCGCCGACGCGCGGCCCGGTTCGACGGTCGCGGCGCGGCTCGCCACACCCGCGCGCGGCCTGGCCATCGTGCTGGCGCTGCTGGTTTGTGCCGGCGCCGGGCTGCAGGCTGCCAAGATCAAAGTCCAGGCAGATGCGGATCCGGCCTTCGACTTCAAGACCGTCCGCACATGGGGGTGGGCTACTGACGGCGCTGGCGATGTCATCGTCGCGCGCGCCCACGGGGACGATCCGGCACCGATCAAGCAGCGCACCGAACCGGTGATCGTCGCGGCGGTGGCACGCGAGCTGGGTCTGCGCGGGCTCACGCCGGCGTCAACCGGTCAGCCTGATGTCACGGTCCGCTATTACCTGCTCGTCACCGTCGGAGAAGATGCACAGGCCATGGGGCAGTTCCTGCCGGCAACGGTGAACTGGGGACTGCCGCCGTTCGCTCCGCAGACCACCTCGCTGGACGTCGTGCAGCGCGGCACCATCGTGCTCGATGCCAAGTCATCGTCGCTCAACCGCGTCGTGTGGCGAGGCCGGGGTCAGAGCGACATCGACCAGATTCAGTCCGACGCCAAACGCAACACACTCATCAACGACGTCGTCCGCAACATCGTCAAGAAGTTCCCGGTCAAGAAGTAAGCGCCGGTTCGAGACTCACGGCTGCTTCTTCCATTTCGCCACGGACAGCGGCTGGCCATTGTCGCCCCTGGTCGTGATCGTCAGGACATCGCCGTCCACTTCCCAGTAGCGTGGACGGCTGAGCGCGAGCGGGCCTGATGCAGCGGGTGGCTGTCCTTCGATGACGTAGGTCAGCTTTTTCCCCGGGATGTCGATGATCGTGCGACCGTCCGACGAGAACACACCCTGATCGGTATCGATACCGACCCTCGCGAGACCGTCGGCGGTGGGCTGGTCCACTCGCAGTTCCGCTTTCAGGTTGCCGAAATCGTCGTAGGTCAGCACGCCCGTGCCCTTGACGCTGATCGGCGCCGCGCCAGGCGGAAAGACGTCGAACGACAGGAGCGCCCAGCGTCCCTCCAGGAACTTCCGCGCCGCCTCCGTGCTGCCGGCTTCCTTGTTGATGGGCGTGGTCTTGATCGGCTTCTCGCGAGGGCCGCCCGCACAGGCAATGGCGCCGGCCGTCGCGACGAGTGCGACAAAGAGAAACGGGCGAACGGTTCTCATGGAAATCCTTTCACGGCAGCTGATCTGGGATGAACAGCCCGAGACAAAGTCTATCGCGGAAGACCGCGTCGGGGGAGAACGCCAGGCTGGAAGAAGGCGCCCGTCGAGCCGTGGCGTGCCGCGTGCTGCCCTTTGCCCGGCGAGCGATCGATGGAGGAGACGTGGGCGCAAACGAAAATGACCCGCGCAGCCGGGGACACCGGCGCGCGGGTCTTTGCAGAACGTCAACACGATCGATTGGACCTGTGCGGGTCCGCGGCTGCAGGAAGACCTATCGAACGTACGTATCGGAACAGCGCTTAGTTGGTCACCGTAATCGTGACGTTGTCGCCGCCGGTCAGCGCCCCATCGTCGGCCAGCGCGCGAACGATGTAGGTCCCCGGCTCGGAGAAGCTGACCTTCACCGGAATGCGTCCGTCGGCCGGCATCGCCGGCGGCACCCAGATGGGCGCCCATGGCGAGTTCGCACCGGCCCGCGTGTCTTCCCACGGCTTGATTTGCGATGGCTCGAAGGTGACGTCGCCGTTGCCGCGGTAGACGAACCATGACAGGTGCAGGCCAACGTTCTTGCCGACGGTGATGCGTGTCGGAGGGGCCATCGCCGCGCCGCGAATGCGCTGGGCGATAGCGGCCTGCGCGGCATCTGGCGCTGCGGCGAGTGCGCTGGAAGGCGCTGCGGGTGGTGCGCCCGCGGGTGCAGCGGTGGGCGCGCCAGAGGGTGGTGCGGCTGCGGCCGGAGCACCAGCGGCTGCCGGTGACGCGCCACGCGAGCCGCCGCCGCCAAAGCTGCGCCGCTTCGGGATCCCGTCATCCGTGACGATGGCGGCGAGGTCGATGGTGTCGCCGACCTTGACCGTTCGCGTCTTCTCACCGTCGATCTTCACGACCGGTTCCTTGTTCGAGCGCACTTCGGGGCTGCTCGTGCCGGCACCCAGCGCGCCGGTTTCGGAGGCCTTCACGATATCGTCCACCTTGTAGTCTTCGCGCAACGATGCGAACGCCTTCTCGGTGACGCCGTTGGTCGTGAGCGTCCAGATCATCTCGTCCTTCGCGGTGAACGAGGTGGGCACCTTGACGCGGAAGACGAAGCGGTTGCGCCGCGGGAGGAAACGTGTGGGCTGTCCGACGTCGGCAGCAATGCCCGCCGGGCCGCTGAAAGCATTGGCCGGTCCGACCGCCACATTCAGCTCTTCTTCCCAGTTGCGGTTCATGTAGCCGAACAGGAAGTACTTCGCGCCATCAGCGGCTTCTTCCCACCCCTCGTATGCGGGTGAGACATTCTGTCCGCTGTTATAGCTGAGCGACTGTGCGCCTGCGATCGCCGGCCAGACGAGGAGTGCGAGCGCGCCGATCAGCGCGCGTACCTGGTTCTTCATGACTCTGCGTTCCGATTTCTGGATAGGCGACGGACCCCGGTATGGAGTCCGTCGCAGTGAGAGACGTTGGTGCCGAAGTCCGGGAAGGACGCCGCGCTACTGTCCCTGGTTCTGGGTCGGTCGAGGCGCAGGCTGCTTGGCGACCACACCACAGAGCGGGCAGCCCGAGGATGACGTCCTTCCCCGGGTTGGCGGCGACGCGGACGCGCATCTCGGCCTGGAACTGCTCGTCGGTCAGCGCCACGCGGTTGCCGAGGTCGATGAACATGTTCGTGATCGAGCGGTTCCCCGACCCCGACCAGTTGCGCGGATCGGGCACGTTCTTGTTGCCGGGTGTGTTGTCGAAGTAGCCGATGATGTGCAGGATCGTGCCCTTGGGCAGCAGCGGCGCGACCTCGTCCGCATAGCTGTAGCCGCGGACCCAGTTGTGGTCGTAGCCCACGCACGACAGCGTCTGGATGTTGTAGCCCCAGATCGCCTCGAGGCACATGCGGTTGCCCGGCGCATGCAGGTGCGGCTCGAACGAGATGACCTTCGTGTTCTCCTGCAGCACCGCGTAGGCGTGAAGCTGCTGATCCTTCTCCATCGCCTTGATGTCGATGTCCACGCCGTTGCCGAGGCCGAACACCGCGCGCTTGTATTCGGGCTTGTAGCCCTTCGGCGCCAGCTTGTAGCCGAACTCGAGATGCGAGGTGACGTCCTTGCCGCTCGAATGCGTGTGCAGCGAGTCGGAGAAGATCCAGGAGCCCTTCTTGAGGAGCACCGCCGACTTCGGGTCGAAGTAGTCGGGGTTGCGACCGACTTCGTGCACCGGCCAGTTCACCACGTTATCGCTGCCGACGACCGTCTCGATGTCGCTCGGCGACGTAGTCGGCGCCGGGCTGGGTGCGATAGATCAGGTGGTGCCACACGAACAGACCACCGACTGTGTCGCGACCGCCGTTGTGCACCGTTGCGTCGTTCACTTCCTTGATCTCAACGGCGAGGACGTAGCGATCCTCGTCGAGCGGAATCGGCACGGGCTCGATCTCGCCCCACCAGTCGGGCGAGTTCGCCTTGACGATGATGTTCTTCGTCTTGACGATCAGGTCGGGCGTGCCGATGCGCCAGACGTTGGCGTCCGGCGTACTGCTTCGCCGGCGGCATGTCGGCCGGGTTGCCGCGCGGCGCGCCGCTGTCGGCCCACTTCGCCACCTTCGCGACTTCGGCGGCGCTCAGGGACGGATCGTCCTTGTACTTCTGGATGCCGATGTTCTTTTCCATGTACCAGGGCGGCATCACGCCGGCATGCGGTCCGATTCCGGTGCGCTGCTTGATGGCGCGCGCCCAGGGACGAACCTCTTCGTAGGTGGTCATCGGCATCGGGCCGCCGCCGCCGGGGCGATGGCAGTTCTCGCAGCTGCGCTGCAGAATCGGCGCGATGTCCTTGGTGTAGGTGACCTCGGGCCGGCACTGCCCGACTGCTGGGCCTTCAGCGCGGACGGTGCTCCAAGGGCAACGGCCGCGGCCGTCACGAGCCCGAGTCCGAGCGTCCATCTCCAGTTCAGCGTCATCACTCTCTCCTTGATTCACCAGATACGTGCTCCCATGCGTGTTCGATCCGAACACGCGGAGTGCTGTGCACGTCGAGGTAGCTGCCGACCGTCAGATCGCTGTCAGGCGAACCTGACAGGGCGCGGCTCACCAGCGACTGTGCACAGCGCTCTCGAAGAGTGACTGGCGGGAGGGCAAGTGCCATGCCTGCGCGAAGTACGACAAATTACGCACGATTTCGAAAGTGTCGCAGCGTGTCGCGGGAAATTGTTCCGCGGCGGCGTGAGGGACAATTCCGCGGCGGGCTGCGGCGCAGCCGCTGCCAGGGTCTGGCAGGGAAGAAATGAGGGGGAAAGGCGTGGGAGCGGGGCGCGCGAATGCGCCCCGCTGCGATCCGAAGGCTGGTGGGCTTACCGCTTCTTCTTCGCCGCACCCTTGCGGGCGGCCGGCTTTGCGGCTTTCTTCGCGGCCTTCTTGCCACCTTCTTTGCGGCCTTCTTCTTCATGCGGCCTTCTTCGCCACTGATCCTCGCTTCCCGGCGCCCTTGTGCGACGCCCTTCTGTTTCTTCTTTGCACCGGCCGATCTTCTTCGCCGGTGCGCTTCTTCCTGGCGGGTGCGGCCTTCTTCTTGACTGCCGCCTTCTTGCGTCTTCGTCCCACCCGACCGCGCGGGCGCGCTCTTGCGCCTCGCTGCCGCTTTGCGCGGAGCCGCTTTCCTCGCCGGAGCGGCCGATGCGGATGCTCGCGCACCGCCCATCGGTGATTCGTCGCCGGCATCGAGATCGAGGTCGAGAGCCTCGTCGCCAGCTTCGAGATCGCTCAGGTCCGGTCCTCCGGTGAGATCGTCATCCGGAAGATCGATTCCGCCGTCATCATCAAAGTCGTCCGTCATGGTTACGCCTCATTCGCGAAGACGAAGGTCTTCGCATGACATCGCTAGCGGCGTTAGTGTGACGACCCGCTTCGCGACTGTCAATGACGATCGCCGCACTGTTCATCGTCGATCGCACGTGATGCACGTCACTACACATCGGGCCGCGCCGTCGCGAGCGACGCGCGCACCCACGCTTCGAGCGGTGTCTGCTGCACGCCGAACTCCGGCGCGAGCGCCGCTGGTGTCGAAGTCGCTGTCGAAGTGATCCATCGCGGCCAGCAGCGGCTGCACGGCCATCGGCCAGCTTGCCGACCACGTGTGCCTGGCTGCCGGAACTGCACGTCGATCGCGCGGCCGAGCGACCTTCTCGTATGTCGCAACCACGTCGCGCCATGACAGCGCCGCAGGCCCGCCGATCGCCAGGCGCCGGTTGGCGCGCCGCGGGGTTGTTCACCGCCGCCACGACGAACTGCGCGACATCGTGCTCCGCGACATACGTGTGTCGCGTGCGCCCTTCGCCGACGATGATCACGGGATCGCCGGCCAGCACCGGCTGCTGCCACGATCTGCGTGGCCCACGATTCCATGAACAGGTTGGGCGCGACGATGGTCCACGTCATCCCGCTGGCGCGCAGGTAGCGCCTCGTTCTTCCCCTTCGCCGCCACAGCGGCACCGGGCTCTTCTCGTCGACGCGCCGTAGCACCGACATGAAGATGAAGTGACGAACACCTGCCTTCCGGGCGGCATCGATCAGATCCGTCGTGCCCTGCAGGTCGACAGCGTCAACCGTATCGTCGCCGCTGCGCCGTGCGGTGTTCGCCGTCGTCACTACCGTGTCGATGCCAACACAGGCAGCGTCGAGTGACGCTGCATCGCGGAGATCGCCGAACACAATCTCCGCACCCAGGCGCTGCAGCGCGGCGTAGCCAGAGGAAGGACGGCACAGCGCGCGAACGCCCGTGCCCTTCGACAGCAGCTCCCGCGCGATGCGGCTGCCAAGTCGTCCTGTTGCTCCGACCAGAAGAACCATTCCCACTTCCTCCTCGCCTCACGGTCTTATCGACGCGTCGGGCGATGAGCATCACTGTACCGAACAACATCGAGGCGTACAACGAAGAACTGCAGGGCGCTGGTGAGAAATGCGCACCGCGCGCGATCATGCCGGCGTGCGCCCGCGGCCGTACGGCGCCTTCGTCAGACGCGACGCGCACGACGGCGCCCGAGCGCATACACCACCACGCCGGCGAGCGTCATCGCCGCTGACAAACCGACGATCTTCGCCACCGCCAGCACCGGGCGCGGCTCCTCCGCTGACGGCAGGCATGCCAGCACGATCGATACGGAGGTCGTGAGGAATCCCATCATCGCGAGCGCCGTGGCGCCGGCGCGCCCTCCGGGAACACGCATTACGCCGGCGGCGGTCGGCTCGCGCTGGACCCTGATCAGCGCCGCAAACATGAACAGGAACGGGATGAAGTAGGTGATGATGCTCATGCTCACCAGCACGTCGTAGGCGCCGCGCACGCTCGTGCCGGCCTGGCCGAGCACCACGAATACCGCCGACACCGCCGCCTGCGTGAGCAGCGCCACGTGCGGCGTTTTCCACCGTGGATGCACGCGCCCGAACGCGGCAGGGAGGAAGCGGTCGATCCCGGCCACGAACGGCAGCCGCGCGACGGCCGCGAACCAGCCCCCCACGCCGCCGAGCGAACTGAGCACGATCATGGCCGCCAGTATCGGCACCAGCCAGGCGGCGTTGGCTCTCGCCGCCATCGCCTGAACGGCCTGCATGATTCCCTGCAGGCCCGAGACCTGCTCGTGGGGAATGGCCACCAGAATGCTGAAGGTTCCGGCAAGATACAGCAGCGTGATCACCACCGCCGAGACCAGGACCGCTCGTGGCACAGTGCGGCGCGCGTCCTCGATCTCCTCGGCCATCGCCGACCCGCTCTCGATACCGCCAAACGCGAACGCAATCGTTGACCAGAAGATCACGTCCTTGAGTCCAACGGCCGGCACCAACGATCGCAGCGGCATCTGTGTCGCCGGGCCGAACCGCACAAGGGCTACCGTCCCGAACAGGATCAGTGCACCTGCCACCACCCAGCTCGCCACCGCGCCGGCGTTGTTCAGCCACTTGCCGACGTTGAGTCCCACGACGTTCATGCCCACGCTGAGCGCGAGGCCGGCGAGCGACGCGGTCACGAAGTAGGTGCCGCTCGATGACAGCGCCTGCCAGGAATCCCCTCCGACGAATAACAGGTTGCCGGCAGCGAAATACAGCAGCGACGGAAAATACGGCAGGTTCGTGCACCAGTACAGCCATCCCGTCAGGAACCCGGCGAACGGTCCGAAAGCTTCGCGGCTCCAGACATACACCCCGCCCTCCTGCGGATATCGCGACGACAGCTCGAGCGTCGTGAACACCAGCGGTACGAACAGGCCTGCCGCCGCGATCAACCAGATGACGAGCGCGCTGGGCCCGCTCGCGGCCGCGGTCGCCATCCAGCGGAGGCTGAAGGTGGTGACGATGTAGAAGAGCAGGAGATCCCGAAATCCGAGGTTGGTGCGCAGCAGCGGCGCCGTCGTGCGAGGCGCCCGGTTTTCGGGAGGCGCGTTCACCAGATCAGCGGGCATGCTCACAGCTGGCTCGGCTCGGAATGCCACCGGTCTCCGCGCCAGACGAAGCGGACCCCAGACGCCGCAGGGTCGTCGCCGCTTTCCGCGGGGGCGGGTGGAAGGACGATGATCCGATCGCCGCTCGATCCCTCCAGCACTTCCGGCTGGCGACGATGAATGACCCTGCGGGCGGACCACTCCAGCGCGGCGCCGACCGAGGTGAAGCGCTCCAGTTCCATCAGCGTGAACCAGGTCGGGGGCGGCAACAGCATCTCGCCTCGGGCTGCCCGCGCCAGGGCGTCGGCGGGAGCGATCCAGGTGCTGTCGGTCGACTCGGCGTGCTCGTGCGCGGGACGCTGTTCGGGCGGCACTCGCGCCAGGAAGAACCAGGTGTCGAAGCGCCGCACCTCATTGGGCGGCGTGACCCACAGCGCGTATGGCACCAGCGCGTCGAGCGCCAGCCGCAATCCCTCGCCTTCGACAATCGATCGCAGCGATCGTCGGCCCTGGTGAACATCGTCCCTGTACGCCTCGAAGCGGGCATGATCCGCGGCACGGGCGAATGACACGAAGGCACCGTGACGGTCGCGCGCCAGCAGCACGCCAGCCTCCTCGAAGAGCTCCCGCGCGGCGGCAACAAAGGATGCAGGCGGCGGGGCGAGTGCTGCCTCCGGACGTCCGCCGTGGTCGCACCACTCCGCGGCGGCGTCCCGATCGGCCTCATCCACGCGTCCACCGGGAAACACGTGCGCGCCGGCCATGAAGGCGACGGCGTGATGACGCCGCACCATGAAGACCTCGGGGCCAGCCCGGTGCGTCGCGCATGACGATGACCGTCGCCGCAGGACGGATGGGCACATCCGCAGACATGCGCGAACACTACCACGGCGCTCGGTTTGCTAATCTGCGTGGCGATGGCCGGCCCGCTCGATAACAACCGGACGATTGCGTCGCTGTTGCGCGACCTTGCGGCGGTGCAGACGTCCACCCAGAGCAAGTGGGGGTACAAGCGCGCAGCCTCGGCGGTGCTGAACCTCGACGACCCGATCGAGTCGTACCTCGAGCCTGGCGGGACCCTCCGAAAGATTCCGAACATCGGTCCATCGTCCACCCGCGTCATTCTCGAGGTTCTGCAGACTGGACGATCCTCGATTGTGGAGCAGGCGATTGCCGACAGCGGCCGCGTGCCCGAGGTGGAGAAGGCACGAGGCCTGCGCGAGAACTTCCTCAGCCGCGCTCAGGTCGCAGCGGCGCTGCGTAATCCGAAGCTGCGCGGCCCGAAACCGCAGGAGTACCGCGGCGATCTCCAGATGCACTCCACCTGGAGCGATGGTACCGACACGCTCGAGACGCTCGCCGAAGGATGCCTCGCGCGCGGCTACGCGTACTGCGCCGTGACCGATCACTCCTACGGCCTGCCCATCGCTCACGGCGTGTCCATGAGCGATCTGCGACGGCAGCACCGCGAGATCGACGCGCTCAATCAGCGCTACGCGGAGCGCTTCCGGATGATCAAGGGAATCGAGGCCAACATCAGGGCCGACGGCACCGTGGACATGACGCCTGACGAACTCGCCGTCCTCGAACTGGTCGTCGCGGCTCCGCATTCGGCGCTGCGGTCCACGGCCGATCAGACTGCACGGATGCTGGGCGCGGTGCGGCAACCGGGCGTGCACATTCTCGGGCATCCGCGCGGCCGGATGTTTTCGTCACGCCCGGGCGTGTCCGCCGACTGGGACGCCGTGTTCGCGGCGGCCGCCGAGTCTCGCGTCGCGATCGAGATCGACGGCGACCCGTCCAGGCAGGACATCGACTTCGCCCTCGCGCGGCGGGCGGTGCGCGCCGGCTGCCTGTTCGCGCTCGACAGCGACGCGCACTCCACCACGCAGCTGGCCTACGCCGATACCGCAATTGCGCACGCCCGCCTCGCAGGAGTGCCTCGGAGTCGCGTCGTCAACACCTGGCCGTTGCCGAAGCTCCTGGAGTGGCTCGATAGCCGTTAGAACAAGCCCACTCCGCGACGACCCACCCTCACACCGAGAGGCTTCTGCCCTTCAACTCACGGTGGTTGAGACCGGCGGCACGATCGAGCTTCTCGACGATCGCCGGCAACGAGACGCGGAACCGCCACTCGTCGGCGCGGCCGCCGATGCCCTCGAACTCCCGCTGCCAGTCCTTCCACCATGGCGCAACAAATCCGGCCAGCGGTTCGACGACCACAACGTGGCCGCCCGCCCGGGCGTGTTCGATCAGGCGCAACAGAAGTGTGCTGCGGTCCGAGGCGGCCGTCAGCTCATTCACCGCGAACGCGAGCAGGACACCGCTGCGTCGGCGATCCGTGCGAGGGCTGGCGCGCTCCGTCCGGTAGGCGCCTGTCCGCCCGAAGCGCTGATGCGCGGTGTGGCTTGCTCCGCTCCCATCGAGCTGCACGTGGGTCATATCGTCCACACGAAAGGTGGCTCGAAGTCCCAGATCGGCAAAGGATCGACGCGCTTCCTCGATGGCCCATGGGTGGCGATCGATGCCGGTCACGCGAGGCGCGCGGACGCACGCGGTCGCCCAGCCCGCGCTGCCGGCACCGGTTCCGCACCCCAGGTCCAACACCGTCTCGATTGTCGTGAACGGCGGCCCTAGCGTCGACACGATGTGGTGCAGCAGCAGGCAGTGCAACGGCCCGTAGAACAGCGCAAAGGCGGCGCGTTTGCCGGCGCCTGACAGAGCCGCGCCTTCCTTCAGTTTCGCGCGTCGTTCCACGTATGTGGACGATAATGCCCTGAGCGACCGCGAGACTTCCGCAAAGGTGAGGTCGGCCAGCTGTCGCGCCTCGAGGGCTGCCATCCAGGCGTCGATTCCCTCAATCACGTGTGCGCCTCTGATCCATCACGTGTGCACCGTCGGGCTGGCAGCCCGACGGTATCGCCCTTGCTATGACAAGTTCGCGGTTTTGTCTCCAGGAGGAGTTATCGATGCGATTGTTTCGTCCGCTGCTCATCGCCCCGCTCGTGTTCATGCTCGCACTCTCATCGTCCGCGTTTGCCCAGGAGACGGCACGCGGTGAATCCCTCGGTGCTCTCGCAGACCCTGATCGAACAGGTCGCGCAGCAGGATGCCGACCGTGCCGCCATTCACGAGGCGTTGACCCGTCCTGAGGTACGCGACGTCGCGGTTGGATCCGGCATCGACATGGATCGCCTCACCGCATCGATCGACACACTCAGTGGCAGCTCGCTGTCGCGTGCTGCAGCAGCTGCCCAACAGGTCAACCAGAGTCTGGTCGGCGGCGCGTCCACGGTCGTCATCTCCAGCACCACCATCATCATCGCTCTGCTCATCATCATTCTCATTGTGGTCGCAACGTAGCAGCGACGTCGCAATACATTGAGCACCCTCTCGAGGGCCGGGTTGATCACGGCCTTCTTTTTCTCTCTCGCACTGAGTGGCTCGTCCGAACTGATCGCCGGACAAGTTCCGGGGGACACGGGCGTCTCACTCGACGTCCCCTACCTTCCTCAGACCGAGGCGCTCTGCGGCGGCGCGGCGGCGGCGATGCTCTTTCGCTATTGGGGCGACCGCCACGCCAGCGTGCAACAGTTTGCACCGCTTGTCGATCGCAAGGCAGGAGGGATCGCCGACGACGATCTGACGAAAGCCCTTCGCGATCGCCGGTGGTCGGCGGTGCGACTCGCGGGCTCCGTCGCGACACTGCGGAGCGAACTCGCCGCAGGTCGGCCACCGATGCTCCTGCTCGAGGACCGCCCGCTCCGCTACCACTATGTCGTTGCGGTCGGGATAGACGGGCAGGGCGTGTCCATTCACGACCCGACCTGGGGACCGTCGCGTCATCTGCCGTTCGACAGGCTGCTGGCTGCGTGGAAACCATCGGGCTTCTGGACACTGCGAGTCACACCAGGCGATGCGCGTCCCACCCAGGTGTCGACCACCGCAGCGGCAGGCATCGACCATCGCCGCCACGCAGGCCTCGGCGACGGCACCGCCGGCGCGGACGTTGTGTGACGAGCGACTCGATGGGGCCCTGGACGATATCGAGTCGTACGGGATCTCCCGCGCGGAGGAGGTCCTGATGGCCGTGGCTGCACAGTGCCCGTCCGACGCACGGCCCGTCGCCGAACTGGCGGGCGTACGCTTTGCGCAACGGCGGTGGAGCGACGCGAGCGAACTGGCCAGCGCTGCGCTCGCTCTCGAGCCCGACGATCCGTTTGCTGCCGACGTGCTCGGATCGAGCCGCTTCATGCTGAACGACTCCGACGGCGCGCTGCGCGCGTGGAACGTGGCGCGGAAGCCGATGCTCGACGCTGTCCACATCACCGGTCTGTCACGGACGCGATATTCGCTGCTGGCCCAGGCGATCGACCTTCCATCGGATGCTTTGCTGACCGCGGACGCATTCACGCTCGCTCGCCGCCGGCTCGAGTCGATGCCGGACCTGGCGTCCACCCGTCTGTCGCTGCGGCCAGGCGACGATGGTTTCGCTGTTGCGGATGTGGCAGTCGTCGAGCGGGCGACACTGCCGCGATCACCCGTGCAGTGGGCCGCGGCATCCGTGCAGGCTGCGCTCGAACGCGAGGTGACCGCACGATTGCCGGGACGCACCGGCCAGGGCGAGACATGGACCGCAGCATGGGGCTGGTGGGAGAACCGGCCGAGTGCATCAGTCGAATTCGCAGCGCCGCTGGTCTCGCATCCACGCGGTATCTGGCGGGTCGCTCTCGCGTGGCAGGCGCAGACCTACGGGTCCACTCCTGTTGCTGTCCGCGAGGAACAACTGCTCGGCGACCTCGGTTATTCCAGCTGGCTGTCAGCCAATGTCCGCGTCGATCTCTCCACTGGCCTCGACGCATGGTCCCGACCGAACGCGGCGACGGAACGGACAGTCCACCTGACAGGCGCCGTCGAGCGTCGCCTGTTCACCGACCGGATCGCCGCGCGCGTGTCGCTCGGCCGATGGGCCGGCGTCGGCGGACGAGAGGGATTCGGTACGGCGGCCGCGGAACTGTCTTTCACGTCAACCAAGGATCCCGGTCCGCTGGTCACCATCGTGCGCCTCGGCGCCGCCACCGCGAGTGCCTCTACGCCGCTCGCGCTGTGGAGCGGAGCCGGTGAAGGCCAAGCCCGCGCACCGTTCCTCCGCGCACATCCGCTTCTGCACGACGGACGGATAGACGGCCCCGTGTTCGGCCGTCGCCTCGCGCACGGCACCATCGAGGCGCAGCACTGGTTCGGCAGGGCATCGCTGCTTCCTGTCGCCGCGGCAGTGTTCAGCGACGCAGCGGTCGCCGGACAGCGCTCACCGTTCGCCGTCGGTCAACCCTTTCAGTGGGATGTGGGCGCGGGGATGCGCATTCGGGTTCCCGGCCGCGCCGGATTGTTCCGGATGGATTTCGCGCACGGTCTGCGCGACGGCGCACAGGCCTGGATGATGGCCTGGCAGCCTGGCGCGTAATCTCTCGCCTGAGGGGTTATTGCGTCTCTCGCACGATCAGCCAGACGGTCGCCAGCAGCATCGCAATCGGAATCAGTGACCACCAGCACGCATGCCACCACTCGCGACGTTGGAGCTCGATGTACGGAGCCCGGCCCGCGATCCGCGCGAATGCCCATCCGATCGCGGCCAGGGCGACCGCAGGAAGCACGCCCGACACGGTCTCCATCCAGTCGAGCGATAGTGCCACGCCGGTCCCGAGCTGGTGCTGCGGGAGCGTCGCAAACCACAGCAACCCGGTCGCGAGCAGCCAACCTGCGGCGAGAACGTGCATCGATTTGCCGAACACGCGCACCGCTGAAGGTGCCGAGGGATCGATGATGACGCGTTCATGCAGCTGCGGCAGGGCCGCGATCAGGTACGCCGAGGAGAACGGATACAGGTCATCGGAGTATTCGGCCATGCCCCATCCTGTTCGCGACCGCGGCCGCCACCAGAGCCCCAGCGACATACCAGGCGACGGTCATCGCCTGGTTGGCCCGGCGTTCCGCGTCGGGCGCTTCGCCGAGGCCTATCGCCGAAGGAAGCAGGAGCGCGCCAGTCCCGGCACTCAACCCCAGCGCCGCAGCACGGCCCCACGTTTCAGACGTCGTCCGGCCAGGCACAGCCGCGTAGTAGAGCGCGTTGGCGATGAGATCGCCAGCGAGCGCCCACCGGCGCAGCCTCGACGAGCGCGGACGTTCGTGTTGGAGCGCTGGCGCGATACGACGCAGGGCGCGCATGCCGAGCACGTCCATTCGAGGTGCGTACGGCACTCGTTGCCGCGCGAGTTCGTGGATAGCGGTGAGGGCGACAGCGCCGGCTGCTCCGCTGGTGAGGGTTGGAGCGTTGTTCGCAAATGCGTGCGGATGTTCGCAAAGTCGAGTGCCGCGTTGCGGCTCCGTGTCGAATTCGGCACCGCAGATCGACCTTCCGAACCGGTCACATGCGTCATCGCGGACGATCGCCTCCCGCGGCGCTTCCGACCGTGCGCGCCGCGACTGCGAGTGATCGCTTGCGGCGATGCGCCCGCTGGCTCGCGGCAGCTCGTGACTGCAGGCGCGGCGATTGCCGGCTTCGGCCGCTCACGCTCGGTGGCCCGGCCTGCAGCCGCGCCGTCGACCGCTGCACGGCTGCTGGGCCGCGTCTCGCCGCCGCATGCTGCCGGCTCGCAGGGCCGTGGTGCTGCCGCGACCGCCGGCGGCCATGCGTCGCCGTGCGATGCGGCGTCGCAGCACGGCGCCGCGATCGACCGCGGCCACACTGGCGGCTCTGCCGTGATGCTCGCGATGACAACGCTGGAGCGGGCCGCACGCATACACGGCGGCGACGCAACGGCGACGCTGTCGCCGCGCGGCTCCCGACTGGGGCTTACCATTCCGCTCGGCGCGTAACGCCCGCTCCCGGCGACGACCAGTCCAGCCGGGAGTATGATGAGCCACCGTTGCCGACCCGCGATGATCAAATCGCCGACCTCCATTCGCACCTGGACCAACCGCGCGCGGGCTCGCTTTGCCGAGCCCTCGAAGCGGCGTGGACTGCTGGTTGCGTTCGAAGGGCCCGACGGATCGGGCAAGACGACCCAGCGAAAGCTGTTCAAGACCTGGCTGAAGGCGGAAGGGCTACGAGGTCGTCACCACCAAGTGGAATTCGTCGGATCTGATCAAGCCGATCATCCGGGCGAGAAAGGCGGTGCGATCGCTCAGCCCCGAAGAATTCTCGCTGCTCCACGCGGCCGACTTCCGGCACCGCGTCGACCACGAAGTGCTGCCCGCTCTGTGGGACGGCAAGCTGGTGATCGCCGACCGGTTCCTGTTCACGGGGCTGGCGCGCGACGTCGCGCGCGGGCTCGACCTCGACTGGGTCCTGCGCCTGTACCAGCCGCTGCTGTGGCCGGACATCGTCTTCTACTTCTCGGTGTCGCCGGGCACCTCCAGCCGGCGCGTGTCGGCCGTGCGCACGCCGAACTACTACGAGGCCGGCCAGGACGTCACCGCAGGTCGACGATCCCACCGAGAGTTACCAGCGGTTCATCACGCGCGTCATCCGGGAGTACGATTCGCTGGCCCTCATCTTCAACTTCATCACCGTCGATGCCGAGCAGACCATCGGCGAGCAGCACCACGCGATTCGCCGGATGTTCCGCGAGTGCGAGCAGCGCCCGTGGTCCGACTGGAACGCCGACGCGTTCGGTGAGTGGCTCGCCGCGAGGAACCGCGACCAATGATCGAGACGACGACGCGGCACGCTGATCGCGATCGACGGCGTCAACGGGCTCGCCGTGGAAACGGCCGCACGCAGTGCTCGCGCGCGCGAACCGGAAACGCCGCGCGGCTGTGTCGGGGTGGGACGCGTCCGGGATATTCGGCGAGCTGATGGTGGCCGAGGACGACGCCGGGCCTGCCGTCGGCGAGGACGCTGATCCTGCTCTACGCCGCCGACCTCGCGTTCCGGCTTCGCTGGGAAGTGAAGCCGGCGCTCGACCAAGGGCGGATGATCGTTGTCGCGCCCTACGTGAACACGGCCATCGCATTCGGCCGGGCGGCCGGCCTCGACGCGAAGTCGCTCGGCGAGATGTTCGCGTTCGCGCCGCGTGCCCGACGAGTCGCGCGTCATCGAACCGGCCGCGTCGCGCAGCCTGTCGGACCGGACCGGATTCGCCGAATTCGCCTGCGATCAGCTGCTCGGCGCCAAGTCCAAGGCCGTGCGCCGCGAGTTGATCAAGCGCGCCGCGCGGACGCTCAAAAACGCTTGAGGGTCAGCCACAAGGCCAGGCGCAAGGCACTGACAGGCCACGTCCAGCTGCGAACCGTCAGGTTCGATTCGAGCTTCGCAAATTTGCAGCCGCGAACCTTCAGGTTCGCTAGAGCACGAGCTGCACCCTGAAGACGGTGCTCCAGAACTTCGTCCCGCCATCGAGCAGCGGCGTCCGGCCAGGATCCTGGATTTCCTCGTGGATGCCATTGAACTGAAGCTTGACCCAGCGGTTGACGTACCAGTTCACGCCGAGCGTGAAGACCTTGTCGCCGTTCGGCAGGATCACTTCAGCCCGCGAGTTGCTGAACGCCGGCTCGCCGGTTTCCTTGCTGTCGAACCACATCCGCTCGTAGCGCGCGGCCAGTTCCACCGCGCCGCCGCCGCCCTTGAACAGCGGCCGCTTCGGTTCGAGCGGACGGTCCTTCTTGTCGCCGGTCACGACCCAGGTGCCTGACACGTAATAGGACACGGGCACGGGCGGAGTTCAGGTCGTCGCCGCGAAGTCCCTGCCCCTTCCGCTCGTCGGTCACGGCGATGTACTCGGCGCGCGCGCCAACCGAGTGCAGCGTCCACTCGAAGTCGGCACCGTAGCGGTTGCGCGTGCCCTTCACGAACACCGGTTCGAAGAAGGTGTACTGCGACACCACCGTTCGACCTCTCAGCCCGTTCGGCAGTTCGGACTCGTCGCTCACATCTGTCGTCGTGAAGTTGCCGCCGAACTCGGCCTTGTCGAGGTTCCCCGTCTTCACGCGAGCGAGCGGAGTGCCGCTGACGCGGGCGCCGAAGGTCGTGTCGCCGCCGGCCACCTTCTTGGAACGTGCGTTGTCGCCGTCGTGCGCGAACAGGCCCGGCCGAGTAGTTCAGCGCGCGGCCGAAGAACCGGCCGTGCACCATGCCGCCGGTGTCGCGCGCCGGCGCCAGGTAATCGCCGCCGAGCGATCGCGAGACGAAATCGTTGTTCGCCACGCCCGTCAGCTGGTCGAGGCTGAACGGGATCTTGAAGCGGCCGCCGCGCACCTGGAACCCGTCGGACGACCTTCAGCTCGATCCACAGGTCGCGCCACGGCGTCTTCTCGCTCTTCGCGTTCACCTTGTCCTCGGCGATGCTCGGCGACGTGAAGTCGCGCTCGATGCTGAACTGGATGACCTTGAACAGTTCGCCGTCGATGCCGAAGCGGCCGCGCGAGAACTGCGCCTCGTCGAAGTCCACGGGATCGTCGCCCGGATCGATCAGCAGTGCCCTGCAGCTTGACGCCGAAATCGAGGCGCAGCCATTTGCCGGCGCGCAGCGACGGATGGTCCCTCCAGACGAAGGGGAGCCCCTCGGGGATCGCCGGTCCGCCCTGCCGCCCTGGCGCGGCGACGGCACTGGCCGGTTCCGCGGCAGGCTCTGCGGCATCGGCACGGCGGCAGCGTCCGGAGCAGCGGCGGCTGGAAGCCGGGCACCGCGCGCCGCCGGAGCCGGTGCGGCGCGAGGTCGGTGAATCGGAGAGAGCGAGCAGCAGGGCGAGCGGAGCAATCAGCACGAGGCGCCTCCTGCGGCGGCGGCCGGCACATCACCGGGAGCCGCCGCGGTCACACCGATGGAGTGGAAGAGAGCCTGGATTGCGCACACCGCCGCGGGTTCGGTCACTTCGATCGCAACCTCCCGCCGGAAGTCGAGGCTCATCGCCGTCAGCGCGAGGCTGCCGACCACGGCCCGTTCGCCGTCGACGAGCATGATCTTGCCGTGCGACCTTCAGGTCGCCGACGCGCGACTTCGTCGTGCACGTGAACGGCGATACCGGCCGCCCGTCGTTCGCTCGAGCAGCGCGAGCATGCCCGGGTCGGAGAGCTTCGCGTCGATCAGCAGAATGCTCGACTCGCGCCTGCTCGATCAGTCGCGGTGAACTGCCGCCGTGCGCGTCTCGGGGCCGAGAACGATCCGGTCGGGCAGCGTGTGAGGCGCCGCGATTCCGTCGCGGTCTGTCGCCATCAACTGCCTGAGACCGGTGACGACCTCCGGATCGTGGGTGAGCACGACGACGTCGCAGGTCTTCGCGAAGCACTTCCTGGTGAGGTTCAGCGATGCCACGAGCGCGGGACCATCGTCGGCCACGACGTACTTCGCGTGATACTTCACGACCGGGTCGTTGTAGGCGTGACACGGTCGCGCCGGTGTCCTGGAGACGCTGCCAGAGCTTGCGCAGCTTCTTCTTGCCGCCCTTGGCACGCGAGGTGACGAGCACCTCCACGTCGACGCCGCGGTCGACCGCCGCCTTCAGCTCGCGGAAGATTTCCTTGTCGTTGCAGCGGAACAGCGAGAGCCAGAGGTGCGAGCGCGCCTGGCGGATCACGTCGAGGACCGCGGCGCGGCGCGTCGGATGGCTCCAGGACGACGCGGTCGGCCGGGAGCTCTGGGGGCAAAGGCAGAACCGCTGCACTATACCTCAGCCCCACCGCACGGCGGCGCGACATCGACCCGACGCCGCGATCGAGCTGCAGATACCCTGGCGAACCTGAAGGTTCGCGGCTACATCTGTCACACGGAGTCGTGGACCAGAAGCAGCGCTCTAATGGCAGGCCGTCGACCCGTTGTCGCCAGGGCCTGCTGTCGCGAGAAAGTCCCACTGGTATCGATCGCTCGACAGCGTGAGCCTGATGACACCGTGCGCCTTCAGCCGCACCTCGCTGTTTGGCTTGACCGCCTGGAAGTCGTAGAGCGGCACGCCACCGGTGCCGACGACGAACTCGCGGATGCCGCGAACGGTGTCGAGGCGCCCGTCGGCGTCCTGCGGCGCGAATCGTTCGTACAGGTGATCGTGGCCCGTCAGCACGAGATCGACGTTCGCGTTGTAGAGGATGCGGTACAGCTCGCGCATGTAGTCGTTGTTGCCGTTCTGTCCCGACGAGAAGAGCGGATGATGCCAGTACGCGAGCGTGCACTTCGGACGTTCGCATTCGCCGCAGATCGGCGCGCAGCCAGGCGGCCTGTGCGCGAGCCGCCATCGGTCCCGCACGTTGCTGTTCAACGAGATGACGTGCCAGGCGCCGAGCGTCGAAGCTGTAGTAGCCCAGGCCGAACGGGCCGGCATTGTCGCCGAAGTACTCGAAGTACGGTGTGGCGCCCGGCGTGGCGTAGTCGTGGTTGCCTGGCGCCGGCCGCGTGCGGCTCTTGTGGCGGCCCCACGTCGGCTCGTAGCAGTTCTGGAAGTCGGCGCCGTGTCCCGGAGGAGTAGGCGTTGTCGCCGAGCGTGAAGACGGTGCCGCCGATGCCATCGAGTTGACGCGCGGTCGCTTCGGCGTTGCCGCCGCAGATGGCGATATCGCCGGCGCCGACGAAGGTTTCCGGGCCGGACGGCGGCGGGTCTGGGATTGGGGTCGACGGGCCCGGGACCGTCGGACCGGTCGGCGATCCGCTGCCTGCATTGCCGCCGCTGCACTGGACTGCGCCGCGGTCAGCGACAGGCGCAGCGCGAGCGCCGGCGATCGCAGGCCGAACCTGCGTCGCGTGAAGGCTCGCTGTCATCAGAACCTGACCACCGCCGCGAACTGAAGGCGGCGCTTCGGAAAGGCGCTGACCGGCTGGCCGTAGAACGGCGAGTTCAGGGCGCCGACGTATTCGTCGTAGTTGGTCGTGCTCAGGAGGTTGAACGCTTCGGCGCGCAATCTCGAGCGTGCGCGAGCCCACACGAGAACCGGCGCGCCAGCGCCACGTCGATGTTCGGTACGCGTCGGTCGTTTCCGGTGTTTCTCGCCTCAGGACGCGCGTCGTTCTGCGTCGTCCCGTTCCGGTCGTCGCCCCACGTCACGTTGTACGGCCGATTGCTGCGGAACTGGCCGCCGCCGACAGCGTCCAGCCGCCAAAGCGCCGCCCTTCGACGGAATCTGCCAGGTCAGGCCGGCGGTGACGTTGTGGCGGACGTCGTTGTCCGCGCGCGCGTTCTCCGCCTCGATGTTGCGGCTGTCCTCCGGCAGCAGGTAGTTCGCCATGTCGCGCGCACGCGACAGCGTGTACGACGACAGCAGCAGCAACGCGACCCGACGGTGCGATCGACCTTCACCTGCAGGCCGCGGTACCAGCTGCGTCCTTCGTTGCCGAGCGTGATCACCTTGCGGTAGCCGCCCGGCACCGGCAGCGAGCGGGCGGCGTCGCATCGGCCTCGCTCGACGCTCCGGTTTGCCGGCTTGGTGACCGACGCCGGCGCGTTCGCGTCCACGATGCTCATCAGATCGCGGCCGGCGAGATACACGAAGTCGGCCGACATGTCGAAGCCGTGAAGCCGGATACTGCGCGCCGACCGCCGCCTGCACCGAGTACGGGTTGCGGAAGCCGTCGTCGACCACGTAGACGTCGCGTGGGATCTGGGACAGCACGGACGCGGTCACAGCATGCGGGATAGGTCGGCATCAGCGGCGACGCCGGCGTCAGCGTGACGAGCGCCGTGCCTTCGGGCCCTTCGAGCTGCGGTCGCGGTTGATGTAGTAGAGCAGGTGCTGCTGCGTGTAGATGCCCGGCGCCGGCCGCGCACCGACAGCGGCACGCCGAATGGCGTCCACGTGGCGCTCGACGCGCGGCTGCAGGTTGTTCCGGTCGGACGACAGCGTCGTAGCGCTCGACGTTGGCTGATCTGCTCGATGTCGTAGCGCACGACCGTAGTTCGCCTGAGACGCGGCGCGATGCGCCACTCGTCCTGCACGAACGCGAACGACGACAGGCTGCGCGGATCGACGGCCGTGCCTCGACGACGATGCGGCGACACCCTGCACGAAGGCGTACGGCTGCGGATAGTGCCGCCGGCGGGCCGCGCGAAGTAGTACGCGCCGCGACCGTACGGGCAGCGACTCGTTGTGCGCCCGGACGAACTTGAACCCGCCACCGACTTTCACCGCGTGGCGGCCAGAGGTGTGCGACAGCGTGTCGGCTGCTTCGTAGGTGTCTTCCGGTGTCGCGCCGAAACCGTACGGCCCGAGCGTGGCGCCTTCGAGCGAGTAGCCGGCCCGCGAGACGTACACCGACGGCTGCAGGTCGGTCCGGCGATCGCTGTAGCGGGCGAACTGAAATCGCGCCTGGTTCAGGATGTGCGACGACACGAGCTGCGTCGCGGTCACCAGCGCGGTGTGCACGTCGTTCCGGTACCGGATGCCGCTGCCGGGCAGCCACAGGCCGCCCGGCTCGTTGTGCCACGTCGAACCACTGACCGTTGTATCGCATCGAGAGCAGGTCGTTGGACGCTGAGGCGATGGTCGATTTTGACGAAGGCGAGGTGTTCGTCCTCGTCGTTCGGCACCTCGGACCTGCGGCGCCGCCGGCGAGACGACGAAGTTGTTGGACCGGGAGTCGGCGGCCCTCGTAGCTGCGCGAAGTAGAAGGTGCGATCGCGCGTCGATCGGGTCCGCCCATCGTGAACCCGAACCGCAGCGACGACGCCGGCGGCTTCTCGGCCGCGAACACCGGCTGATCGTTCAGCACGCCCGCCTGGCCGAACAGCAGGGCCGAGCCGTGGCGTTCGTTCGTGCCCGACCTCGTGACCGCGCTGGTCACCGACGCCAGCGCTTCGCCGTACTCCGGCGTGAACTGGCTGTTCAGCACCTGCACTGTCCTGGATCGGCCTCGAGCGGATAGCCGCTGTAGAACGTCCGCGCCGCGCTCCGCCACTTCGAGTAGTGGCTCGCACCGTCGACGATGACGTTGTTGCTCCAGTAGATCTGACCGTTCGGACTCGGCGCGTTCGGGTTGCCGGTAAACCCCGGCGTCAGCGCGGACAGCGCGATGAAATCGCGGCCGATCAGCGGAATGCTGTGGGCGAGGCGTTCGGGGATGGTCTGCTGGAGCGTCGACCGCTGCAGCTCGCGGATCGCGGTGCGCGCCGTGACCGAGAGCGTTTCGGTGGTGAACGGGACCAGCAGGAAGCTCGATGGTGTCGCGCCCGCCCGGCGTCAGCGCGACACCCGGCTGCGGCTCACCGGCGCGAAGCCATCGAGTTCGGCCCGCAGCTCGTAGGCGCCCGCTGCCGGCAGGTCCTCGATCAGGTACTCGCCGTTCTCGCCGGTCACGGCGGTCCGCTCGACGCCGGCCTCGGCGTTGATGGCCGTGACCGTCGCGCCGGGAAGGCCGGCGCCCGTGGAGGCGGACACGCTGCCGCCGACCGAACCGGTGGCCGGCTGCGCGGCAGCGGCAGGCGCCACCAGCACCAGTGCCAGCAACACGAGCGCGATGCGGGGTGCCTTCATGAATCCTCGCAGGGCGGCATTCTACGCCGGGACGGTCCCCTGCACGCGTGTCTGACTGCGCGAGCGCGCCGGCCAATTGCGAACGGTTCTAGAAGCGGAAGAAGCGGTTCACCTTCACGATGAACGCGCGGTTCAGCAGCCCGGGCACATCGGTCACTCGACTCGCTGTCCCGTTCCTCGTTGTAGACGATGAAGAGTTCGCTGCCGGGGCGGTATTCCCAGCGCATGCGCGCGTTCGTGCTGACGCGTGTGGGTGCTGGAGTTGTACTGGACAAGCGCGCTGGCGAACAGGAGCGGCGTCACGGTGTAGGTGATGCGCGTGCCGACGAGACGGCTGGTGAACGACTGCCGCGGGCAGGTCGATCCAGTTCAGCGTGAGGCTCGGCTCGACCGAGAGCCGCGACGAGAGGTTGATGCGGGACGCGGTTGAACGTCAGCCCGGTGCGTTCGCCGTCGTAGAAGCTCGCCGCGCTCGACCAGCAGGTTGCCCGAGAACGGCCGCTGCTGATCCGAAGTTGTAGCCGATCCGGCCGATCGTGAAGTCGTAGCCGCCGGGCCGGATGCTCGCGCCCGGAACGATCGAGAAGGGACGGAGTGATCAGCTCGTAGTCGTCCTGACGCCGACGGCTGAACCGGTCGCTGTTCTGGAACTCGATCGCGAACTCGCCGTCCGATCAGCCGCGTCGTCAGCCGCCCGGCTCGTCCTCGACGTAGGTGAACTGGCCGATGCCGGAGAACTTGCGTATCGACTTGATCGCCTTCGGCCGGGGACTGAACCGCGCCAGCCCGTAGTTCTTGCGGATGTCGCGGCCGGCGCAGGAACCCGACTTCCGGGTTGAAGTTCGTGTCGACGCGTCAGGCGTTCGAGCTGCAGCCCGTAGCGGTCGCCGGCGTAGTCCATCTGCGCCGCGGTAGCTGGTGTCGTCCTTCTCGAGTCCGTCGGACTGTGTCTTCGGCCCAGTAGGTCGTGAACGACAGGTTGCTGAAGAACGCGAACGTGCCGTCAACGCCGTAGGCCTGGTTCGACCCGGGCGCGGCCATGCGACTCCGATCGCGACGTCGCGCAGCAGCGCCGATGCTGCTGCGGCGCAGGATGTCGCGCTTCACGCGCACGCACGGAGAAGTTGGTGGACGGCGCCGCCGCAGTCGGCGTCCTCCTTCGTCTGCATGTTGATGAGCGCCGAGCTGGTAGCGGCCGACGCGGCCGGTGACGCGGCCGCCGCCCCAGATCGGCACCTCGCGGTCGTTCGGCGAGGCCGATGCGCCGGCTGTAGAAGAGCACCGGCACGTCGACGTGCTGGTCGTCGCTCGCTCGCCGTCGAGTTGTTGCCGAAGGTGAAGATGCCCTGGTTCTCGAGGAAGAAATCGCGCTTCTCCGGGAAGAACAGGCTGAATCGCGTGAGGTTCACCTGCTGCTCGTCGGCTTCGACCTGCGCGAAGTCGGTGTTGTAGGTGAGGTCGGCGGTGAGGTTCTGCGTGATGCTGTACTTCGCGTCCACGCCGACGTCGCCGTCCGGGATCGTTGCGTGCGGCGGTTCGCCGAGACGTTGTCGGTGGTCACATCGCCGATCGCATACGGC
The DNA here is from genome assembly GCA_963697745.1 of uncultured Acidobacteriota bacterium. Taxonomy (GTDB): domain Bacteria; phylum Acidobacteriota; class Vicinamibacteria; order Vicinamibacterales; family CAVVIG01; genus CAVVIG01. Next base: position 108,523 of record CAVOPD010000016.1, read on the forward strand.
TTCAGCTCGAGGGTGCGCGACGGCGGCGGCGCCTCGATGCCGACGAGCGTCGCGTACAGCGACGCGGAGAAGTCGGCGCGGCCCAGGCCGAACGCCGGCGGGATCTTCGTCAGGTAGGCGATCTCGTTCTTCCACTTGTTGGTGCGACGCGACTGGAATCCCCAGTCCTGAACGGTCCCGGGCGCATACCGGATCGACTTGAACGGAATCGCGGCCTCGATGGTCCATCCACCTTCGAACTTGCCGGCGGCGAGCTTCCAGACCGGGTTCCAGTCCGCGTTGTACTGCCGTTCGTTCGTGCTCTGACCGTCGGTCGTGGCGCCGAGCGCATTCGCCTCGAACTGGATCGCATTCCGCCGATCGCGGAACGTGTCGAGGCGAGAAGCCGACGGAGTCGCCCTGGCGGATGTTGTTGCTGTCGCGTCGCATCTCGTTGGCGATCGTCCGGTCGGGCTCGCTCTCCCAGGCGCGGAAGCTGACGTAGAGGTTGTCGCGGTCGAACGCAACCCAGACCTCGGTCTTCTCGGTGGCCGTCTGACCGCCGTTCGGCTCCATCTGGATGAAGTCCGACGCCGGCTGGACGGTGCTCGTAGATCGCCTCGTCGAGCCTGCCGTCGATACGCATCGGCGTCGTGACGCGCACGGCGCGAATGGTGGCGCGCCCCTGGTCGTCGCGCGTGAGGGTCTGCGGCAGCGTGGGTGCGGGCGGACCATTGTCCGCGTTGCGCACTCGAGACAATCGCCGGCTGCTGCGCACCCGCGGCGGCGGCGACGCCGCCGAGCAATGCGACGACCAGGCCGCATCGACTCAGGAAATCCCTGCGTGCGGCAGCCTGAACTACTGCTGAAGCGTGAACGCCTGAATTCGGCAATCACCAACGCTCAGCGACCCGATGCCGCCAGATCGGTGTCCCTGGTTTCGCGCGTGCGCGAACAGGCCGAGCAAGCGTCAGCAGCGCCGCGGCGGAAAGATAGTAGCCGACCCACGGCAGACCGTGGTGGGTGGCGAGCCAGGTCGCGATGTACGGCGCGAGCGAGGCGCCGAAGATGCCGGCGAGGTTGAACGTCAGCGAGCTGCCGGTGTACCGCACCGAGGTCGGAAACAGCTCGGACAGCAACGTACCGAGCGGACCGTAGGTCAGCCCCATCAGCGCAAGCCCGACCGTCAGCGTCAGCACGGCGCCCACGGTGCCGGCCTGGAACAGCGGTCCCATCACCAGGCCGAAGAGCGCGATCAGCACGGTCACCCAGATCATCGTGCGTGCGCCGGCCCCGCTCGGCGATGATCGCCGAAATCGGAATGGTGATCCCGAAGCAGAGGATGCCGAACAGCTGAATGATGAGAAACCTGTCGCGCGTGAAACCAAGTGCGCTGGTGCCCCACGACAGGGTGAACACCGTCATCAGGTAGAAGAGCACGAAGGTGGCGAGCGAGGTGAGCGTTCCGGCGACGAGGGTTGCGCCGTGCTCGCGGAACACGGTCAGGATCGGAACCTTCACGCGCTCGGTGTGCAGCACCTTCTGAAAGACCGGCGTCTCGGTGATCGTGAGCCGCACGTACAGCCCGACCGCTACCAGGACGGCGCTTGCCAGGAACGGCAGCCGCCAGCCGAAGGCGAAGAACTGCTCGTCGGTGAACATCGACGACAGCAGCAGAAAGATGCCGCCGGAGAAGAAGAAGCCGATCGGGCGCGCCAAGCTGCGGGAACATGCCGTACCAGGCGCGCTTGCCTGGCGGCGCATTCTCGATGGCGAGCAGCACCGCTCCGCCCCACTCTCCACCGAGCCCGAGCCCCTGTCCGAAGCGGCACAGCGCGAGCAGCAGCGGCGCGGCGATCCCGATCGACGCGTACGTCGGCAGCAGCCCGATCCCCACCGTCGACACGCCCATCGTCAGCAGGGCGGCGACGAGGGTGGTCTTGCGCCCGATGCGATCGCCGAAGTGACCGAAGAACGCCGAGCCGATTGGCCGGGCGAAGAACGCCACGGCGAAGGTGGCGAGCGAGGCGAGCGTGGCTGACGCCGGGTCGGTGGACGGGAAGAACAGCTTCGGGAAGACGAGCACGGCCGCGGTGGCGTAGATGTAGAAGTCGAAGAACTCGATCGTCGTGCCGATCAAGCTGGCGAAGAGCACCTGCGCGGGGCTGTTGAGCGGCCGCACGGTCGCCACCGATGGCGGAGTCATGGTCGTTCAGCATAGCGCACGCTGCGGGGAACACGGCAGGCGGGTCGGGCAGGTAGGGCAGGCGTGGGCAGGCGGGTGGCGACAGAGACGCTAAACGGCAAAGGGCACGAAGCCGTGTGGCCTCGTGGCCTGTCGATGCTCTTCGGTGACGGTCGAAGCGCTCGCGGCGCGACGGAGCCCGAGTCTCTGAACCTGGCGCCTCGCGCTGAGGCCGCTGGTCCCTGATCCCGTCGATCCCTGATCTGCGTCTTACTGCTTGGGCGCGGCTTTCGGCGTCGCCGACGCGCTTCGCCGCTGCCTGGCGCTCGCGCGCTTTCTCGTCGGCACGCGCACCGGCGAGGATGCCGATCATCGAGTGGTTGCCTTCGTGGCAGGCGTACTCGTAGATCTGATCGTCGGTGTGCTTCAGCCGAATCATGAACGTCCAGGGCTTCGTCCAGGTCTTCGGATCGTCAACCGTTACGGTCCAGTTCAGGTAATCGGCCTCGGGCGCGAGAACCGCTCGGTGATCTTCACGTCGGGCGACGAACCCTGGAAGCCGTTGATGAAGTTCGTCGACTCGACGACCAGCGTGTCCCCTTCCCAGCGTCCGCGCGGATCGCCGTGCAGCTGGCGGACGTTCGACGGCAGATGCGGCGCGCCGGTCATGTTGACCATGCGGCCGTCGTGGATCATCTCCTGGTAGATCATGACCGTCTCGGGCGACTGCACGATCTGGAAGTAGCTGTTGTAGTTGGCCTGCAGCCGCGGCACGCCGTAGGAGATGCAGCGTTCCGACAGCGGCCGATCCTCGGGTCCATCCGCCGGGCCGCGCGGGCCGCTCTCGCCGCCTTCGACCACGACCACCTGGCGCGCGCGTCGACGCGCTTCGCCGTCAGCCGTGATCGGCGGGAACTGGCCGTCGGGCGGATCGATGATGAGCGACGTGCGGTTGTCGATGTCGCGATCGGCCATCCAGAACTGGTTGTAGTTGCCGGTGGTCGGATCGTAGGAGGTCTGGTTGAACTTGCCGGTGTCCTTGGCGTTCAGCGCAAGTTGGACGATGTTGCCGAAGATCGCGTCGCCGCCCTGGTCGACGAACTTCGCCAGCGTCGCCTTCAGATCCTCGACTTCCTTGTCGGTGAGCGACGCCTTGTCCTTCCACTGCGTCGGGCGGGTCATCGGCGTGATGCCGTTGTTGGCCCAGACACCCTGCAGATCCGGATTTGCCATCAGGCGTGCGCGGAACGCTCCCCGCGATCCGGAAGTGCCGGCCGACTGCGCACCCATCGATACGGCCGCGAGCCCGACTGCGACGAGAACCGCAAATACCTGCCTCACGTCTGCCTCCCTGTCCGTAGGCTAAGTTAAGAGGAAAACGGCAAAAGGGAAAGACTAAAATGGAGCACGCAGGCAGAATGACGGTAGACTCCCGTCGCCGGGCTGCCACATCGCCGGGGCCGCGGGCGACAATCGCAGGCACAGTCACACGCTCCAGGTCAGAGGGAGACCCATGTCGAGGAAATTGCTCATCACCGCAGCGGGCCTGGTCCTGCTCGCTGGCGCGCCGCTCGTCGCCCACCACGCGTTTTCGGCCGAGTTCAATCCGAACGCGCCGGTCAAGCTGCAGGGCCCGATTACGAAGGTCGAGCTGATCAACCCGCACGCGTGGATTCACATGAAGGTGACCAAGCCCGACGGCAAGGTGGAAGAGTGGGCCGTCGAGGGCGGCACACCGAACACCCTGCAGCGGCGCGGCATCACCCGCGACACCGTCGCCGTCGGCACGGTCATCGTCGTCAGCGGCTACCAGGCGAAGGACGGAACGCTGCGCGCGAACGGCCGCAACATCACGTTCCCGGATGGCCGCACGCTGTTCATGGGCTCGTCCGGCACCGGCGCGCCGAAAGACGGCGCCGACCAGACTGAACCGCCCAAGTAGCACGATGCGCGCGATTGCAGCGTTGTGCGTGTCCGCGGCGTTGGCAGCCAGCGGCGCGGTGGTGCATGGCCAGGGGCCAGCTGCACAGCCAGCCAGCGCGCGTCCGACTGCGCCGCGCTACGTGGCGATCGGGTGCCTGAGCAGACAGGGGACCGCCGCGTCGCCACGGTACGTGATCACCGATACGCGCGGCGGCAGTCCCACGACGTATCGCCTCGATGGCGATGCCGCAGAACTCGCCCGCCACGTCGGACACACGGTGGAGGTATCGGGACCGATCGTACAGCCGCGGCCGGGAGCTACCGGCCCCAGCGTGTTGAAGGTCGGCTCGCTGGTCTGGATCGCGAGCAGCTGCCGCACGGACAACAAATAGGGATCGGGGAGAGCGGGAGTGTCAGGGATCAGGGTTCAGTGATGAGCGACCTGATTGGGACAGCCGCGATTCTGCCTGATTCCTGATCAGGTGCGCCTGATCCCTGATCCCCGATCTCTGATCCCCGTGGGTCACTTCTTCCGCAGGTGTCCGTACATCAGCTCTTCTGCGAACGGCACGCACTTGTATTCCATCAGCTGAGCGTTCGGCTCGCGGCGCCGATACAGCGGCATGCTGATCTTCCAGGGGCGGCTGAAGGTCTTCGGGTCCTCGATCGTCGCCTCGTACTTCAAGGTGTTGCTGTCGATCGGCGTGATGCGCTCCACTACGTGCAGCGCGTCGCTGTGAAAGTTGCCGGCGCGATCGAACCAGGTTTCTTCCATCTGATCCGTGACATCGATCACGAGCGTGTCGCCCTCCCAGCGGCCGACGTTCCATCCCATCCATGCGGGCGCGGGGCTCTGTTCCTTGGTGCCCATGCGGATGATGCGGCTGGCGCTCGTGAACTCGTAGGACATCACCACGGTGTTCTGTGACTGCACGATCTGGAAGGGAAACGGCTGGTAGGTCGCCCGCGGAATGCCCGGCATGTAGCACTTCACTTCCGGATCGAGCGCCATCCAGTTCTGGGCGTTGGCTTCCTTCTTCTTCAGCGCCTCGGGCAGGTACGGAATCTCGTTGCCCTCGACCACACCCGCGCCGGGCGGGACGCTGAAGGCGGCACCGAGCGAGACGACCGGGCCCATCCTCGCCGGGTGCGCCTGAATGTCCCAGTTGGCCGTGTTCATCGCCTGCCAGATGCCGGTGAGATTCGGCTTGCCGTCCGCCGTCCTCGTGAACGGGCCGGTCGGGGTCTGGGCACGCAGCGACGCGGATGCCACCATCGCGACAGCCGCGAGGCAGACACCCACCACAACACCTTGAACAGTTCGACGGGCACTCATCAATCTGGTCATCTCATTCAGCCGCAAGTTACAGGTCACAGGCCACGCGAGCGTTTCTCGCATCGGTGTGCGTCAGCCGGCGTTCGTCGCTCGGCGTCATCAAAGTTCGAGCGCCGAGATTCTATACGAAAGCGTCAGGTATGCGTCGGCCGCGCGGTCGGGTAGATCCACTTTGCCAGCAGCCTGGTCAGCCTCGGCATGAGCACATAGGTCATGAAGAACACCTCGATGACGATAGTGACCAGCATGCGAAACGGCAGCGGTGTCTGCGCGAGAACAAGGCCAACGATCTGGCCCAGGGACATGACGAGGCTATAGACAACCACGATCATCAGGAGCGCCATGCGCCACCGCGCAGGCTGCGGCACGACCGTACCCTTCGGAGGCGTGAACCAGAACTCGAGGCCCGACAGCTGGTGCCACGATGCTTCGGACTCGACGTAGTTGACCACCTCGGCAAGGAAGCGGCGCCGCATGTCCGACCGTTCGAAAGCGCGCAGGTTGTCCACGGTGTCGAACCGGAACACGCTCGTATATTCCCGCACCCTGGCGTCGACTGGCGGGCGCTCCACGTTGGCTCCGAGGTACCCGGGCAGCGCCGCCGCCTCCTGAAAGAGTCGCCTCAGCCAATCTTCGTAATCGCTCTCCCGGCCAGGACGCACGCGCCGCGTGACGACGACCGTCACGGGCTGGTGCGCGTACACCGCTGTCGCAGCCTCGTCCATCTCTCCCTCCGCCCGAGGCACATTATCCGTCGAACGAAAGGCGCGACGCGCTCGGCCCGCGCCGTCCGGTTCGTCCACGTTGCCGGAACGCCGACACGGACAGGTAGACCGCAACCGACACCGCCAGGCCGGGCGCGACGCCACCGAGCGGCTGCAGCGTGTAGAACGCCATCGCGCCGGCGCACCACGCGGACATGCCGGCCACCGACCAGAGCCCGACGCCCGGCGGCTCCCCATCGGGGCCGAAATACAGTTCGGCCGCGGAACCGGAGGCCCGTCGACACACGAAATGCGCGATCAGCACGCCGCCGACCGGCACGAACACGCCTGCGAGCAGCAGCGTGAAGTTCGCCATCTGGTCGAGCCACGCGGACGACAACACGCTGATCGCGGCACCGATGCCGCCGATGATCCAGATCGCGGTGCGATCCGCCGTCGCCGGCCGCAGGCTCTTCAGCGCGAGCGCCGACATGTAGATGTTCACGAAGTTCGTCGTCAGGGTGGCGAGCACGAGCAGGATCGCCGCCCCACCATCCGAGCCCCAGCGCCTCGCACCATCGCGCCGGGATCCGAGGATTGCGCAATCGTCGATGCCACCAGACCCAGCGGAATGAACCACAGCGCCGTCAGCCCGAGCCCGGCGAACACGGCAACGCCCGCCTGACGTCCGGATCGCGAGTAGCGCGAGTAGTCGCCGAACATCAGCAGCCACGACGTCTGATAGCCAAAGACCACGTCGAAGCCGCGGAGTGTCTGCCCCGCGGTCGACCGGCGGCGCGAGAATGCCCGGCCATGACGCGCGCACGCACGCAATGGTGAAGATGACGCCTGCAACCGCGAGCATCGGCACCGCCAACGCGGTCCGCATAGCCCGACCGCACGCGGACCTCCGAGCACGATCACCGTCGCCACCAGGCCGAGCACGACGGCCCAGACGCCCTGATGCGCGACATCACCGACGAGGCGGCTGGTGATCGACGCTGCAATGACGTTGTTCATCGCGATCCAGACGAAATTCGTGAGGAACAGGATGATCGCGACAAGCTGCGCCCCGTTGTATCCGAGCACGGCGCGCGTGGCGACGATCGACGGCACCCGCAGGCGCGATCCGATCGGAGCCAGCAGCGCCACCAGCAACGCGCCGCCGAGCGATCCTGCGGCGATCACCGCGAGTGGCCGCCGCGACCGGCAGCCCCGGCAACGACGCGCCGATCTGCAGCGTGGTGGCGACGATGTTCGCGCCGGCGAAGATCAGGAAGAGATCGAAAGGCCGTTGCGTCTGGTCCGCATCGGCGACCGGACCGAGCTCAACCGAGTGCATGTGTCGACCCAGTATGTGCCGAACGACTCAGTCACGTAACGGCCGCCGGGTATAGTGGGTGGCAAATATGCGCGTCGCGATCGTCGGAGGCCCCGGTGTCGGGAAGAGCACGCTCGTTGCGCCAGTTGGCCGATCTGTATCACAACGGGGCGTACGGCGAGGGCGAGAAGGGCGTCTGGGATCCGCGCGTGCTCGAGGACATCGCGCACGGCAGGAACCCGGTCGGCGTCACCGAGTACTTCGCCGCGCTCTACGATGCCAACTATCGGGACGCTGCGGCACACGACGCGCCCGGCAAGGTGATTTTCTTCGAGGGAGCGCGCATCACGCTCGAAGCGCACATGGCCGAATATCCCGCGGAGTGCCAGGCGGCGCTGCGTCGCGTGCTCTCGATGGGCGACGGCTGGCGGCCAGACCGCATCATCGTGCTGACGTCCGGCACCGCGACAATCGAGCAGCACATCAAGCTGAGGAACCGTCCGCATGAAGTGGCGGAGAACATGGTGCGCCGCTTCAGGGTGATAGACGACGAGTTCCGCCGGCTTGCCGCCGCGGAAGCGCAGGCCGTCGTCGTTGACCGCGACGGCATCGAGTTCCACGAGCGCGGCGGTCTCGACGCGATCATCCAGGCTGCCGGCCTTCCGCCGTATCCCGAAATCCCCTACCGCGACCTGCGCTGCTGACTGCGTGCGCATACGTCAGAGTGCGTTTCAGAACTCAAAGCGCCACCGCGGACTGCGCGGAGGTCGCGGAGCTTCTTCGAAAATGGCTCTCCGCCTCCTCCGTGTCCTCCGTGCTGGAGAGTTTTGCAACCTTCTTACAGCGACGCTGGCGCGTCAACCCGATCGAACTGGTGCAGACGCGAGAGGTCGATCGCCACGTGTTCGCGGTCCGCCGTGTACATGTCGCGAAAGCGCGCGCCCCAGATGATGTCGGAACTGTCGAAGCTGGTCTTCGCGTGCACGGTCTGCGCGAACGTTTCGTCATGGCCGCTGATCAGGCAGACCACTTCAGGGTGCGAAGCGAGGAACTCCGCCTGTGTCATCCCGCGAAGCGGGCTGCTCTCCGCAATCGGGTGCACGATCACCCAGTGCAGCGGCATGAAGATGATGAAGGAGCGCTCGAGCGCCAGCTGATCGAACCGGCGACGCCGGATGCCCTTCTCTTCGATCCACCGGGCAAACGAGACCACCGCGTGCACATCCGTCAGGTCGTGGTTTCTCAGATTCACCAGCCGGAACATCAGCGCCCAGCCACGCCCGTACGGGGCGATCACCGCGCTGCTGCTGAATTCGATCTTGGCGGTCGGACGCGTGAACCGCGCAAACAGCAGGCCGCTCAGCATCGCGAAGCCGAGGAGTCCGACGAGCGCCTCGACTGCGACCAGCGCGTTCGCGACACTGGTCGATGGCACGAGCCTGCCGTAACCGATGGTGGCCAGGGTCTGCACGCTGAAGAAGAAGCAGTCCTCGAAGCGCCCGAGCGGCGAGCGATGCCGCGCCGGCGAGCGCGTCAGTTCCGGCCAGCCAGTACAACGCCGCGAACAGGAGGTTCATCCCGAAATACACGCCGGCCACCAGCCCCAGCAGCCGGCCGACGGACAGCGACATGAGCGTGTGGTAGGCGTTGTATCGATGAAAGGGTCCGAGGTCGTTTCGACGAACATTGAAGCTGCCGTCGTGATTGAGGAGCCGCGACAGGCTTCTCTCCGACAGCTTGCCGCCCAGGCCGAGGTCCTGGTTCAGCCGTTCCTGTGCGGTGACATCAGCCATGTGACACCGTCACTATAGGCGACACGGGACAACGCAGAAAGCCAAGGCAGGAAGGCACGAAGACACGAAGGCACGAAGGCACAGACGCACGAACGCACGAACGCACGAACGCACGAGGCACGAAGGCACGGACGCACGGACGCACGGACGCGGACGGACGCGCGGCCGCGCGGGCGAAGGCGGAAATGCAGGAAGGCGGGAAACGGGTTTAACGGTTGGTCGCCGCGCCGGCGGGCGGGCCTTTCGGCTTACCTGGAACGGCGCCATGTTCGGTCAGGAACGCGACGACCGACTCGAAGCGGAGCCGCTTCGCCGCATCCAGCGCGGTGCGCCCATCGTCGTTCGCGACATTCACGTCCGAGCCGTTCTGAACGGCAATCCTGGCGGCTTCGAGCGTCAGCGCCTCGCGCTGCTTCGAGTCGATCTGGACCCACGGGACGCCGCCGCCCATGCCGACCGCGGCCATCAGCGGCGTCGTGGTCTGCGATCGTTCCTCGGTGGGGTCGCCAGCGTGATAGTCGGCGTGATGCACGACCTTCGGATCCGCTCCGTGCTCGACCAGCAGCTTCATGATGGCGGGCGCGGTGGCTCGCGCCGCCAGCCAGTAGGGGGTTGCGCCGACCAGTTCGGGGTTGAAGTTCCAGTCGCGCGAGGAGCGCCGGGTCGGCGTCCACGCCAGCACCTTCGCATTCGGATCGGCCTTGTGCGCGAGCAACGCCGCCACCATGCGCTCGTCACGGTGCAGAACTGCCGCGTGCAGAGCGGTGAATCCGCCGCCGTTGGTGTTCGGATCGGCTCCCTTGTCGAGCAGGAATTCGACGATGTCCGGGAAGCCCGCGTGCGCGGCCATCGCCGTGGCGCTCACACCCCAGGCATCGACCTCGTTCGGCTTCGCGCCTGCCGCAACGAGCAGCTTTGCCGATTCGAAATCGCCCACACGCGCCGCGAACATCAACGCCGTGTCGGCCCCGTGCGGCACGTTCTTGTTGTACTGAAGCATGCCGTGCGGCGAGACGGCCATCACCTCGCCCCAGGTCGCCGACTTCGCGTTGAGGTCCGCACCGGCGTCGATGAGCAGCTTCACTACCGCGGGGTGCTTCTGCGAGACGGCCCACATCAGCGCGGTCTGCCCGCGCGTCGCGCTGACATTGACCTTCGCCCCTTTCGCCAGAAGCTGTGCGACTACCGGGGCCGCGCCGGTACGAGCCGCCACCATCAGCGGCGTCTCGCCGGCAAGCAGTGCGAGGTTCGGGTCGGCACCCGCCTGCAGCAGGCGACGAACCATCGGTTCGCTGCTGTTCTGAGCCGCCGCCCAGAGCGGCGTGGCGCCCAGGTCGTTCGCAATGTTCGGTTTCGCCCCCGCCTTCAGCAACTGCTCCGCTATGTCTGCGTCGTCGCGGTAGGCTGCCCAGAGAAGCGCGGTCGACCCGTCGCCTTCCAGCGCGTTGACGTTCGCGCCCTCCTTGATCAGCCGGCGCACCCCTTCACGATCGACGCGCTTCGCCGCGTCGCTGAGGGGAGGCCGTGCCTGCGCGAACGCGTCATTCCCGCCCGCGAGGAGCAGGCTCGCCACAAGCAGGACGAGGACGGACGCGCCGAGCAGACGAGTCTGGCTTCTCATGGCCTACATTCCGCTGAGCGTGTCGATCGGCAGCTTGCCGGTGCTTCCGCCGATGTGATCGACCGGGACATCCATCTTGTCCATCAAGGTGACCAGGAGGTTGGCCATCGACGGCTGATCCTTGTAAACCAGGTGCTGTCCGCCTTTCACCCGGCCGGCGCCGCCACCGACGAGCATGAGCGGCAGGTTGTCGCCGGAGTGGGCGTTGCTGTTCGAGATCCCGGAGCCGTAGAGGATCGTCGTGTGATCGAGCAGCGTGCCATCGCCGTCGGGGGTCTTGTGCAGCCGCTCGACGTACTTGGCGAAGAGCTCGGTGTGATACGTGTTGATCTTCGACATGCGCTCGATGAGGTCGGGCGCGTCGCCATGATGCGAGAGCGGGTGATGCGCTTCGGGGACCCCAATCTGCGGGTACGGCCGTGCGCTCTGCTCCTTGCTGATCATGAACGAGATGACCCGCGTCAGGTCCGACTGGAACGCGAGCAGCTGGAGATCGAACATCAGCGCCAGGTGATCCTCGAACACCGGCGGTACGCCCTGGGGCTGGTCCATCATCGGCAGTTCGAGGTCGTGCTGCTCCTCGGCGCGTTGAATGCGGCGTTCGACGTCGCGGATCGACTCCGTGTACTCCTCGATGCGCGCCTGATCCTGCGGCCCGAGCTCGCGCTGCAGGCCGGCAAGCTTCTCGTTGACCGAATCCAGGATGCTGCGGTGCTGGTGCAGCCGGGCCTCGCGCGCACGGCGGTCGGTGCTGCCGCTGTCGCCGAACAGCTTCTCGAAGACCGATCGCGGGTTGTACTCCATCGGCAGCGGCTGCGTGGCGCTCTTCCACGAAATGGTGTGGGTGTAGGCGCAGCTCAGGTTGCCGGTGCACGCCCCGGCGTTGGCCGGCATGTCCATCGAGAGTTCGAGGGAGCCGACCTGGGTCTCCTTCGCGAACTGTTTGGCGAGAATCTGGTCCATCGAGATGTCGGCGATGATCTCGACCTCGTTGCGTCCGCCGCGCGTGGTGCCCGTGAGGAACGAGCCTGACGCGCCCGCGTGGATGTAGTTCCAGTTCGCCTTGAGGCCGGAGAGCACGACCATCTGATCGCGGTACGCCTTCAGCGGCTCGAGGATGGGCGACAGCGCGAAATCGCGACCCTCACCCTTCGGCGTCCAGAACTGCATCGCCATCCCGTTGGGCACGTAGAAGGTCTGGAAGCGGTGGGCCACCTTGCCGGCGGCGATCGCACGTACCGAGAAGGCTGGCACCATCGCGTCGAGGAACGGCAGCGCCATCGTGGCTCCGAGGCCACGCAGGACGGTACGGCGCGACAGCGCCTTCGATGACACAAAAGACATGGCGTCTCAGTCTCCTTCTAGTTCGTGGCGACAGGCGCGGCGCGCCTGAGGAACGCCGGGCTCTTCACGATCCCGAGCACGATCGAGGACCACGTGTACTCGCTGGCCCCGGCGTCGCGGACAATCTGGCGCACCGTCGGCTGGTCGTAGTAATCCAGACGCCGTCCCAGCGCATACGCGAGCAGCTTCTCCGCAACCGTATGCGGGAACTTGTCCTTCGGGTTGAGCAGCAGCGCGCGCAGGCCGGTCAGCCCGTCGACCGGCGTGCCGTCAACGGTGTTCCCGAGCGAGTCCACCGGCTGGCCCGATTCGTCAATCAGCCGGAACCCGCCGATCGCATCGAAGTTCTCCAGGGCGAACCCCGCGGGATCGATGATCACGTGACAGCTGGCGCATACCGGTTGCTTGCGGTGCTGGGCGAGCCGCTCGCGGATGGTCGGCGGCTTCGTGCCGGGATTGGGTTCCGGAAGATTGGGGCTGACCCCGGGCGGCGGCGACGGAACCGTGACCCCGAAGATGTTTTCGAGCAGCCACTTGCCGCGCAGCACCGGCGACGTGCGCTCCGGATACGACGTGGTCGCCAGCAGCGATCCGTGCGCGAGTATGCCGCCGCGCTGCTTCAGGTCCGGGACGGTGATGCGCCGGAAGCGGCTGCCGTAGATGCCGGGGATGTTGTAGTGGCGTGCGAGCCGCTCGTTGACGAACGTGTAGTCGGCACGGATCAGGTCGAGCACGCTGCGGTCTTCGCGCACCGTGCTCGCCACGAACATCTCCGTTTCCGTCCTGAACGCCTCGAGCAGGCTGTCGTCGAAGCTCGGATACACGTCCGGATGTGCAACCACATCGTTGACCCGGCGCAGGTTGAGCCACTGCGCCGCGAAGTCGGTGGCCAGTGTGTCGGTGGCTCGTGGGTCCGCCAGCATGCGGTGCACTTCCTGTTCGAGCACGGCCGGTCTGGTCAGCTGCCCACGCTCGGCAAGTTCCAGCAGGTGCTCGTCGGGGATGCTGCTCCACAGGAAGAACGACAGGCGCGACGCGATCTCGAGGTCGTCCATCGGATACGACGGGACGCCGCCGTTCTGGACACCGCCATTCTGGACAGCGCCGTTCTGCGCCACCTTCGTGTTCGGCGGATCGCGGTGGACCCGCAGAAGGAAGTCGGGATCGACCAGCATGCGCTCGAGCGCGAACTGGATGCCCGCCTCGAAGCTGCCGCCCTCCCGCCGACCGTCATTGAAGAAGGTCATCAGCGCCTCCACGTCGGCCTTCGTCACCGGCCGACGGTAGGCAAGGCGGCTGATACGGGACAGAATCCGTGTCGCGCACGCCGGCTCTTCGCTCGTTGATTTCGGCTGACAGACGAACACGGCGCGCTTGCTCGGCGTGTCCGCCGCGGGACCCGCGGCGTTGTACGGGCCGCTGACGTGAACGGCGCCGACTGCCGCGTTGTCCATGTAGAGGTTGTCGTTGGTGAGCACGCGTCCGCGCTGCAGCGGTTGCGGCAGCCCTTCGGGCTCCCACTGCTCGCGCACGAACGAGACGCCGATGACTCGCGGGCCTGCCTTCATCGGCACGCGCACGTCGAGGCCGGCATCGCCGGTCAGCTGCATGTACTCTTCCCACTCGGGATCGCCGGCGAAGTTCGGCTCACCATCCCCTGCGTAGCTCGATGCGGCGGGCCGTCCCCTGGCGGCACCACCGACGGTGAAGCGCTTCGCGAGCTTGCCGTCCACGCGAACATCCAGCTGCTGGGCCCAGCCCATGCCCATCAGGTAATCCTGGTACTGGCGCCGCAGCCGCACCTTGACGGTGTACTCGCCGTCCACTGGCGCGTTGTACTTGACGGCGATCCCGCCACGCGACCCGAGCGGCAGATCCTCGCTCTGCAGATCGTCCTGGACGATGTGCAGCGGCACTTCGTAAATGGACAACGCGGGCGCGCTCGGCGGCAAGCCAGTGGCGAGCCTCGTAATCTGACGCGCGACCGAAAGATACCGCTCGAGATGCGCCGTGGAGATCGACAGCGAGTCGGCGAAATTGTCGAAGCTGCCGTCGGCCGTCTCGTCGCCGGGGAGCTGCGATCGCACGTCGATGTTCGGGAGCGCGAACAGGTCGCGCATGGCGTTGTTGTACTGGGTGCGGTTCAGACGATGCACCGCGCCGATGCGTCCGGGGTTGGGCGACGCCACCCACGCGCGATCGAGCTCACCCTCGAGCCAGCCGATCATCTCGGCGTAGGTCGCGGCATCGGGCCGCGGTACGCCGGTCGGCGGCATCGAGCCGGCGCGCAGCTTGGTAATGACCTTCTCCCACTCGGCCGGACTCGCTGCAGGATGTTCCGCATCCAGCGTGTCCAGCATCAGGCCGGCGGTCTTCATCCGCTGGTTATGGCAGCTGACGCAGTAACGGCGCACCGTGGTCTGGTGGTCGGGGCGCGATGTCGTCTGGCGTCGCGGCTGGTGCGGGCGCGGGTGCGGGGGTCGAAGCAGCGGGCTGCCCGGACGCCTGAACGCCGGTGATGGCTGCCGACGGTGTGCCCAGAACGATCACGACCCATCCGGCCGTCAGCACCGCCATCAACCCCGCCGCAGACCGTCTGGTCACCATGCATCACCCCGGGCGGTGGTCCGCCATTGTACAAACGTGCTGACCATGCTATGGGAGGACAGCCCTGGTGTCATCACTGATTCAGGGGATACCCCCGCCGATCGCCATGGGACGAGATGGCGCGGCTGGCGGTTCAGGCGGACCTGTTTCGAGCGGCTACCGTTCGGTTGGCTCACGGTGGCACACATCGGCGGCGCGAGCCGGCGTGTGCCACCTTCCACAATCGCTGCTATTTGGCGGCCATTACCAGCGTCCCGATGCGCTTGGGAACGTTACCGACGGGAATCCGGGCGATGACCTTGAGTGTTTTCACGTCGACCGCGACCGTCTCGTCCTCCCCGGCGACACCCACATAGGCCCTGGCGCCGTCAGGCGTCAACGTCACCCACTCGGGGTGGCTGCCGACCACAACCGTGCCAATCAGCTTGTAGTCGGGAATCGAGTAGGCGTACATCGCGCCGTACCACTTGCTGGTGGCGAGCAGCGTCTTCTGATCGGGGGTCACCGAAAAGCCGTGCGCGGGCGCACCCTGCAGGCCTTCGAGCTCCTTGTGCTGACCGGGCACCTCAGGCAGCTCCCAGCGCTTCGTCTCCTTGTGAGTAGCGAAGTCCACCACGGCAATGCCGTGATAGTCCGACAGCTGCACGTAGATGTTCCTGGTGGACCCATCTGCGTTCGTATCGAAGATCATCGGACGGATGCCGGAGGTTTCCTTGAACGACCACGCGAGGGTGTCGGTCGTCGTGTCGATGACGCTGATGACGCCCGTCGCCACCGATCCTGATACGGCGAACTTGCCGTCGGGCGTGACGTAGACGTTGTGCACCGAGCCGTCCACCTTCACGCTCTTCGCGTTGGTCATCGCCACGGCATCGATGACGTCCACTGCGCCGGGCGCCTGGGCGATGCCGACGTAGACCTTCTTGCTGTCCTTGCTGACGAACACGTTGTTCGGTCGGCCGGTCAGCGGAATCGACTTGATGATCTTCCAGGTCTTCGGATCGATCACCTCGAGTTCGCGCTTGGACTCGTTGGTGATGTAGACGCGGCGCCCGTCGGGCGCCGAGGCGACCCCGTGCGGAACTTCAATGCCCTCGATCGTGCCGATGACCTTGTTGGTCACCGGGTCGATGACATGGGCGTTGTCGCCAGCGGCATTGGTCTGGATGATCCGGACGGTCCTGCCCTGCCCGATGAGCGACGCGGACGCGAGCGCGACAACAGCCGCCGCGGAGAGCACACGACGAAGCGTGAATATACGCATGATGATCGTTACCTCGATGAACTCGGAGCCTTCTCACCGCGAACCCAGGCGGCAAGCGTCTGCCATTCCGGATCCGACTTCGACTGCCAATGCCGGCCGCCGGCGTGGAACGGGTCGCCGCCCGCCGCCTTCGACAACGGGTGCATCAGCAGACGGCTGGCATCCGGATCGCCCGGCACCACCACCCGCTGCCACGCGGCGAAGTTCTGCCGCGACTGCGCTTCCGTGAAGCTGGTCGCGCCTTCTTCGAGCGTCGCCAAGCCGGGGCTGGCCGGTTTCGTGGCAGGTGATGCACCTCGCATGACCCGGGCGCTTCGCCAGGAAGATCGGTTCGACCCGCGTCCGGAAGAACGCGAAGTCGAGCGCCGGTGTGCTGCTGGCCGCGTCGACGCCGGCCGCCGGCGTTGCCGCCTTCACCCACGCGACGACGGCCTGGTACTCGGGGTTGTCCTGGGTCGTCCAGAACTTGCCGCCGGTGTGCTGCGGGTCGCCGCCTGCGGCCGGCGCCAGCGGATGCACCGCCAGCGCGCTCTTCGCCGGATCGCCCGCGACGACGACACGTTTGACGGCTTCGAAGTTCTGCCGCGACTGCGCCTCCGTCCACGCCTTCGCGCCCTCGGCCAGCGGCTGCAACCGCAGGCGCGTCGAGATACGCGAATGACAGGAGGCGCACATGCCCGGCGCCTTCGCCGGCGGCACGCTCCTTCAGGAAGATCGGCTCGATCGTCGTGCGGTAGACATCGAAGCTCAGGCCGTCGTTCGCACGTGGACTGCGCCGCCGTGGGCGACGCGCCGGTCTTCACCCAGGCGACCAGCGTCTGGAACTCGGGATCGGACTTCGATTGCCAGTGCCGGCCGCCGGCATGGAACGGATCCCCGCCCGCCGATTTCGCCAGCGGATGCGTCAGCAGACGGCTGGCGTCGGGATCGCCGGGGACCACGACGCGCTGCCAGGCGGCGAAATTCTGCCGCGACTGCTCCTCGGTGAACGACGTCGCACCATCCTCGAGCGTCGCCAGCCGGGGCTGCCCGGTTTCGTGGCACGTGATGCACCGGGCGTGGCCGGGCCGCTTGGCCAGGAAGATCGGCTGCACCCTGGTCTTGAAGAACTCGTAATCGAGCGACGAGGCAGCCGCAGGGGGCGGCGGGGCCGGTGGCGTCGGCGGCCGCTGAAAGCCGAAAAGGCCCAGCAGTAGTAACAACAACGGCATGAACGTCAGTCCTCCAGTGGTTCGGGCATTTCTACCACTTCATCTGCGCGCCGACACGAATTATCCGTCCCTGAATGGTGCTGGCCGCCTGCTGATACGCCGCGGTCCCGAAGTTCGTGCCGCGCACCGTCAGCGCCGCGTCCGAGTTCAGGACGTTGAACAGCTCGAGCTGACCCTCGACCCGTGTCCGGCCGACGGTGAAGATTTTGGAGCCGCGAAGGTCGAGCTGGGTCAGTCTATCGAGGTACTCCGTCTGCCACGGGCGCAGCGGAACGGTGAGCGACGCCTCGGTGAGCTGCGGCATCACGAGCGCGCCGGGCGTGCAGGCGCCCGGGCAGTTGGCGGCGTACCGGGTGGTCGGCGTCAGCAGCCACGTCGTGCCCGACGCCTGAATCGACGTGCCGACAAGGGCGCCGGGGTAGCTCTGCAGCGTGCCGCCGACCATGATGCCCCAGCGCAGCGGATAGGTGCCCGCGAGCTTGAACTGCGTCATGTACGGCACGTCCGTGTCGCGCTGATCGCAGAAGCGATCGAGGTTGGGGTTGTCCGGCTCGTCGCACTGCACGTAGAGGTTCTGCTGGGTGGCGGTGCCGCCGAAGAGCGTCGCCCCGTTCGTAAACCGCATGTTGGCGGTCAGCTCGACGCCGGTGAACAGCTGCTTGCGCGCGTCGGTGGCCGTCGTGTCCACCTCCTGCACCTGCGTCACCTTGTTGGCGGCCAGGTTGTAGACGGTGATCGCTTCGCCGTCGATCGGGCTATAGACCGTGACTGGCGTGTAGTCGGCGCGGGTGCGCAGGATGTTGTCGCGGATCGCGAGCTCCTTGAAACGGCTCTGCACGAGGGCGGCCGTCACACCGAGCCTGGGCAGGAGCTGGTGCTGAATACCGATGTTCGACATGAGCGCCCATGGGCGCTGCGTGTCGGGGTCGAAGGTGCGCAGAACACGGGAGCCGAAGTTGTTCGGCAGCTGCCCGAGGTTGAACTCGCAGTTCGTCGTCAGGTAGACGCACCCGAGTTCGCCCTGCGCGATGTCGTCGCCGTTCAGGTCGCGCCAGGTGAGCCGCGCCGTCGCCTGCGCGAGCGGGTTGTACATGTTGGCGATGCCGGTCGTGCGCGAGTCGTTGTACCGGTTGATCGAGAACTTGAGCGCGGTCTTGCCGGTGCCGAACAGATCGTACGCCGCGCCGAACCGCGGCGCCACGTCGGTCCAGTCCGGCAGGTTCTCGGTCGCCTCGAACGACCGCTGCGGAACGAAGCGGCCGGCCGGGGAGCTGCCCGGGCTGGTCTGCGGCGTTCAGTTTCTCGAGCCGGATGCCGCCGTTGACGGTCAGGCGCTTGATGGTCCAGGTGTCCTGCGCGTAGAACGCGAGGTCGCGGTTCAACTGGTCGCGCGTCACGAACGGGGTGTTGCGCACGACGACCGAGTCGGGCACATACGTCCGGTAGTCCTGCTGCAGGTCGGCGTTCGCGTCCTGCCGCTGCTCGAACCAGCCGCTCTGCGAACTGGACACCGAACTTCGCGGCGTGCGAGCCGGTGACGTAGGTCGTGGACGCCTGGAAGAGTTTCTTCACCGGCACGAAGGTCGGGATGTTGGTGGTCGCTTCCCAGGTGAGTCCGGTGTCGCGGTCGGTGTGCGCCGCCGTCGCGTACCAATCCGCCGTCCCGCGCGGCTTCTCGACGCCCTCCTGCATGTTCTGGACGGTGACGTTCGTGTTGGCGCCCCAGCCGACGTCGAGCAGCATCTTGTTGGTGAGCGTGGAGGTCCACTTGATCTGCGTCGTGTAGTACACGGGCGAGCGCCACGTGAACGAGGCCGTGCGCGGATCGGTGGCCGCCAGCATGTCGCCGCCGCGCGTCTTGTACAACCGGTCGTAGTAGACGCCGAGCTTGTTCTTGCGGCTCATCTGCCACGTCAGGCGCGCCATGCCGCTGGTGATCTGCTGGTCGTCGATCGCCTGTTCGCAGCTGGCCGTCCCGTTCTTGCACTGCGCGTAGCCGACCGGGAACGGCACGTTCTCGGGCGTGTAGAACACGTCAGCCACGGGCGAATTGACGCCCCACTTGCGGACCGAGGTGAAGAACCACAGCTTGTCCTGCTTCACCGGTCCGCCGATGGAGAAGTTGACGTCGTAGATCTTGTCGATCTTGTCCACCGCCGTGAGGCCCTGATCCTTCAGGTCCTGCGTCAGGTTGTCGGCCTGCCACGCGCCATCCGAGTACGCCGTGAAGAACGCACCGCTGAACCGGTTGCCGCCCTCGCGCGGAATCATGTTGATCCGCACGCCGCCCGCCGACACATCGGCGCCCGCCCCGGTGGTCTCGTAGGAGACCTCCTGGTTCATCGCGTCGTTGAAGTACGGGTTCACCTGGTTGTCGCCGCGGGTGGAGTTCATCATCATGCCGTCCACCTGCACGGTGGTATTGCGCGACGTCATGCCGTGGGCGGCGAAGTAGGTCTGCTGCATGCCCTGCGAACCGCCAACGTCCGGACGGCTCAACTGCACGCCGACCACCAGCTGTCCGACCGACTGGAACGAGCGGCCGGTCGGAATCGCGTCGAGCACGTCGCGTGTCAGCACCTGCGATCGGTTCGTGCTCTGCACGTCCACGAGCGGCGCATCACCGGTGACCGTCAACGTCTCTTCCAGCGAACCGACCCGCATGTCGACGCTGATGTTCGCGACGAAGTCGGCCGGAAGCTGGATCCCGTCGCGTTTGATCGTGGTGAATCCGGCCAGCGAGAAGGTCATCGAATACGCGCCCGGCCGAAGATCGACGAATCGGTACTGCCCTTCTCCGTCAGTCACCACGGAACGGGTCCGTTCGATCAGGACCTCGCTCGACGCTTCGACCGTCACCCCGGGAATCGCACCACCGGTTGCATCTTTCACCACCCCGGCGATGCCGCTCTGTGCGGCGGCGATTGCCGGCAGCATCATCGACATCGCCGCCACGAAGAACGCACGCGTCAGTGCCACTCGAGTCATCGACAGCTCCTTGTCCGCTCGATTTCAGCTCCCCGGGGGAGTTCACGATTTCTTTAGAGGGCTGGAATCTAGCGGCCAGCGGGATCCGGACGCATCCCTGAAAGCAGGGGCGTGACGGAATATCGGCGGCGCCGCCAGGGGGCGATCGCGCGGCTTGGATCCGGGGCGGTTGCGAGCGCCTGCCGATGAAAATTGCTATTGCAGATGCAGGATCCCCCGCCGGAGCGCCACATCGACCGCGGCGGTCCGATCCGGAACATCGAGCTTGCTCAGGATGCTCCGGACATGGGACTGCACGGTCTCCTCGGAGATCCCGAGCGAGGTGCCGATCTCGCGATTGCGCAGGCCGCGGCGCACCAGCTCGAGCACCTCGGCTTCGCGGGCGGTAAGGACGGGCCGCTCGGCCCGCGCGGCGATCTGCGCCTTCACCTCCGGGCTGATCCGCGGATTCTTGCCGGCATGAACCTCGCGGATCACCCGCGTCAGATCCTCGATGGCCGTGTCCTTCAGCAGGTAGGTCAGCGGCCCCGGCTTCCATCGCGCGGTAGATGTCCTCATCTCCCCGCATCATCGTCAGCACCACGATGCGCGCAGCCGGATCCTGCTCGCGGATCGTGCGAATGGCACTGACGCCGCTGATCGCGCCGAGTTGCAGGTCCACGATCGCGACGTCGGGGCGATGTTCCGCGTAGAGCCTGATGGCGTCTTCGGCATTGGACGCCGCGGCGGTCACGCACATGTCGCTCTGCCGGTTGATCACCAGCGCGAGTCCCTCTCGGACGATACGGTGATCGTCGACGAGCAGCACCCTGATGCGTGTTCTCGACATGCTCACACGCAGGGGACCACCGCGGTCACGGTCGTCCCCACGCCGGCTCGTACTGGCCACGTGAAGGGTGCCGCCGACAGACTCGGCGCGCTCTTCCATCGTCGTGAGACCGAAGTGCTGACTCGACTCCTGCCGCCGCGTCGGGTCGAACCCGCAGCCGTTATCGGCGACGACCAGCGTGATGCTGCGCTCGTCGTAAGCGAGCACCAGGCGCACCGTACTCGGCGCGGGCGTGTCGAACGACGTTGGCGATCGCCTCTCTGCCGATACGCATCACCTGCTCTTCGACCTGGGCCGACGCCCGGACGGGAGTCCCGTTCAGCTCAAAGACCAACTGGACATCCGTTTCCGCCAGGGCATGTCCGGCCACGTCCTTCAGCGTGGACGGCAGATCCTGGTTCTCCAACCTGGGCGAGCGCAGGTTCCAGATCGACTGCCTCGCTTCACGGATGTCGTCCTCCACATCGTGACGCATGCGCGCGAGCCGTTCGCTCAGATGCGGCGCGGAGGATGATACTGCCTCAGCGAGTGCGTCGAATTGCAGCGCGTACCCGAACATGCTCTGAAGGAGCGTGTCGTGCACCTCGCGACTGAGGCGGGCGCGCTCGCCGACGAGCAACGAGAACTGCCGGCGCATGCGCAGCACATGCATGCGCCACGCGGCTGCGATGACGAACCCCGCGGCGGCGACGCTGGCGGCGATGAACCACCACGTCTGATAGAACGCCGGTCTGATGGTGAATGGCCATTCGGCGGCGTGCCCGGAGAAGGTTCCGTCCGCGCTGCTGGCCATCACCGTGAACGTATAGGCGCGAGGCGGCAGGTTGGTGTAGAAGGCCGAGCGCCGCGTTCCCGCGTCGGTCCAATCACGGTCGAATCCTTCGAGCCGGTACCGGAAGCGGTGCTTCTGCGGCGACGTGAGATCGAGGACGGTGTAATCGATCTGAACCCGAACGGCGGCGGAGGGCAGAACCGCCGTCGAGGCAGCGGACAGCGGGCGGCCGTCGACCAGCGCCCCCTCGAGTCGCACCGTGTCATCAGAGGGGCGCTCGGCCCCGAGCGCCTTGGGGTCGGCCACCGTCACGCCGCGGCCAGCCACGAACCACAGACGCCCGTCGGTCGAGCGCACCGCGGCCTTGTTTCCGAACCATCGCGAGGTGCCCGCCGAGCCGTCCACCTTGTCGTACGCGCTGTAGCGCACGTGATGGGATCGGTCCGCAAGGGCCTGGGCAATCTCGGCGCGGGACAGCCGGAGAAGTCCGGCAGCGTCCACCGCAAGCCAGAGCGCGTCCTCCTCATCGTCGACGATTCCGATGATTCGCTGGAGCGGCGTGGCGGGCGAGGAGGGCAGCGTCGTGAAGATGCCGTGCGCGAAACGCGTCAGACCGCCGTCGCCGCCGAACCAGATCGCGCCCGACCGGTCCTCATGGATGGCCCGGTAGGGCCCCGCGGACAGGCCGTCGGCCTCGCCATACACCTGCACCTGTCCGGCCTGATCGATGACGGCAACCCTGTTGGATTCGAACGAAAACCAGGCGCGACCGCTTCGATCGGTGTGGCTGGCAAGCAGGGCAACGGACTGAAACCCCTTTGGCAGGGGCCCTGGCGCAAGCGCGCCATCTCGCCACCGCATCAGGCCGCGCGCCGAGTCGTGCAGCCACAGGCCCCCGCTGCCGTCGGCGGTGATGTCGGTCAACTCCGTTATGGCGGCCCCTTCGAGCGTGACTGAACGGATGCGACCCTTGTCGATGCGCATCAGGTCTCTCGCGGTCGCCACCCAGAGGGTTCCCTGGGAATCGGCATGCATCGCGGCCAGGGGCGGATGGGGAAGCGTAATGGGCGGTGCGCGGGAGTCGATGCGGCCGTCCGCAAACGCGACCACGGCGTCAACCGTGCCAACCCAGACGCGCCCGTCGCGCGTCGCGTCCACCGCATTCACGATCCCGATATCAGTGACCGGGGTCATCTTGTGGGGGGTGAGACGGTTCAACCCGTCACGCGTCGCCACCCAGATGTTCCCGTCGCGATCTTCGAGTAACTGCGTCACGCCGTCATCGGACAGACCGGTGGCGGTGGAGGTCCGCTGCATCGGGGCGTCCGCGCCGATCCCTTGCGGCCGTACCCGCCAGAGTCCCTGTCCTCCGGTGCCGACCCAGAGGTTGCCGCGCGAGTCGTGCATCAGCCGCGAGCCGCGACCCTTGAGCCCGACCGACGGATTCGCGTCGGCGTCGTTTACGGTGCGGAGGCCCGACGATCGGATCGGTCACCCAGAGCCGCCCCGTGGTGTCGCGCGCGATGGATCGCGCGTTTTCGTGATCGCCGCCGAGAGGCGCGAAGCTCTTGTCGCCATCCTCGCGACGGAAGACGCCGGCCGCGGCTCCGACGACGAGAGCATGACCGTCGGTGAAAAGATCGATCACCAGCCCGGGAGGCAGCCCTTCGTCAGCGCGCTGCCATCGATCGGCAACCAACCGGAGCAGCCCGAAGCGTCCACCCGCCCAGAGCGTCCCGTCGGCGACCTCGACCATCGCCATGACGACTCCGTCTGGCAGGCCCTGCGCGGCGCTGTAGCTCCGCGCTACGCCATCGCGAAGAGCCACGATCCCGCCCGGCTCGCCCAACCCGAACCAGACGGTCCCGTCACGAGAGACGCAGACTGACCGCACGCTCGCGGACGGGTTGGCGATCGACGCGAGCGCGTCCCACGGCACAAAGCGGACACCATCGAAGCGGAGCGCGCCGGAGTCGGTGCCGAGCCACAGGTAACCTGCCGGATCCTGGGCGACCGACCAGATCAGCGCTGATGGAATCCCGTCCTTCTGCGTCCAGCTCGTGAGGGTGTACCCGGTGAGGAGGGCCGGCGCGTCAGCCGCCAACACACGCGTGGCGATCGCACACGCCGCGACGATGCACGCGACGAGCGACGACATCCGCAAAACGCTCCGCCTCCTGGCCAATGGAATGCCGCGGATTCTATCCTGCCAATGCCCTGGCCGCTACGTCACCGGGCGCGGGCCGACGTGCGGCAGCGGACGATCCCGCTCGAACGCCCCGAGATCGGGTGCGCGGCCGGTGAAGCCGTCGGTCACGTTGGGCAGCGCAATCCCACGGTCGACGGCGGCAGACCCGGCCTTCAGCGTGAAGTCGAAGTCCTCCGGCTTGTACACCTTCTGCACGGTGCGCCGATCCTGCGCGTCGAGCATCGGTACTTTCACGAACACGTCGTAATCCACGACGATGCTGTGCCGATCCTGTCCGGTCGCCTCGCTGTATGCGGCGAGCGACGGGAACTGCCGCGTCTGCAGGGCGCTCGCGGCGCCGCCCTGTCCCGGGCGTTCGAGGCCGCTGAAGTCGGAGCGGACCTCCGTCGCCGGCGAGTTCCACGCAAACGAGAACGGCGCACCGGCGTTCGGGCGGAACCCGTTGAAATCCGACGAGGTGTAGTTCGTGAACGTGTTCACCGAGAAAATCGCCGGCGCGGAGTTCTGGCCGAGAAACAGGTTGTTGCGCCAGTGCACGTTGGACGTTCCCTGTGCGGCGGTCTCCGAGAGGATCGTGTTGTTGTAGAACAACACGCCGGCCGAGCCGCCGGTCAGGCGCGTCGAACCGCCGGGGAGGTTGTAGGCGACGTTGCGGATCCAGTAGACCGGTCCGCCAACCGCCGGCTGATTGCAGAACGCGTGCGAGGCGGAGTTGATCATCACGTTTCGCAGCACGCGGATGTTGTGCATCCCGCCGTCGGTCTCGAACGGGTTGTCGTGGAAGTTCGTCATCACGTTGTTGTAGAAATCGATCGCCACCGGCCGCAGGTTCCAGAACTCTTTCGGCGGATAGGCGGGGCCTCCTTCGGCGGCCGAGCCATCGGGGTTCCCGTAGGTTTCGATGTCGATGCCGTCGTGGAAGTTCGCCACGTAGTTATAGGCGACGACGTGACCCGGCCCGTATACCTTGACGGCGACATAGGAGCCCATCACCGGCGGGAACTTCTGGCCGTCCACACCGTTGAACGGCGTCCAGAAGGCGCCGGACCAGCCGATCATGTGGTTCGGATCGTCGCGGCCGATGAAGTAGTTGTCGGCGATGTAGAAATTGCTCGAGCCCGAGTAGTTGGTGAAGATGCCCGCGCCGACGTCCTCGAAGCGGCAATGTTTCACGGTGAGGCCGCTGGCGCCGGCAATGAACTGCGTGCCCGCCATGATCCCGTAATCGGTGCCGCGGATCGTCAGCCCTTCGAAATACGTGTAGTCGGCCGCCCTGACGTCGAACAGTGCGAAGTTGCCCGCGCCATCGAAGATGGCCTCGCCGTCGCCCGCGCCCTTGATCACGATCGGCCGCTCCGCCGTGCCGTCCGCGGTGAGGTAGTAGGTGCCGTCGAGCGGAACGGTCCTGTTCACCGTCGCGTCGTTGGTGTACTCGAGGCGGTTGTACTTGTAGAGCCCCGCGTGCACGAGGATCGTGTCGCCCGGCTTCACCCGGGGCCTGCCCGCGGTGGCCCAGTCGGTGCCGGCGCAGGTGAGGTTGTACGCGCACATCAAACCCTCGAAGCCCGGCTCGAGCTTCTGGCCTGTGAACCCGGGCGGATACACGTGATAGACCTTGCCGCCCTGCGCGGGCATCGGTTCCGGGCGCGTGCGTACGGTGACCGTCCTGCGGCTCTCGCCGCTGACCCCGTCGGGATCCTTCAGCACGAACTGAGCTTCGTAACTGGTGTTCGGCTCGAGGTCGAGGATGCTCCCGGCAAACATGTTCGGCACGGTGACGTCGATCTGCTGTCCCTGCTTGATCCGCTCGTTCTGGAGCCGGAGCAGCGGCAGCGCCTGCTGCCACGCCGCGTCGCCAGGTTTTCCTGTACGTGACTTCCACCGAGGCATTGCGGTTCTCGTCACCGTCGATGAACCACTCGAACCCGAGGTTGATCAGGGTTGGCGGCTCGACGACGAACTCGCCGGCGGTAATCGCGGCGGCACCCGCGGTGTGCACGCGGAGCGAGAGCGGGTGCGTGAGGAGACAGGCAGCGAACAGCATGAGGGCGAGCAGTGTGCGCGCTCGTGAATGGCCGATCGTCATGTCGGATCTCCCTTTCAGAGTTTCAGTACGTCGGACTCGCCGCTACGTGCTGAGCACGCGCGCTATTCTACGTGCCTTCCGCCGGTCTGAAGATCCGCCGGTCGATCGGGGTGTCCGCCGATCGGCCTACCACCAACTGACGACCTGCTGCGGCTGAGCGCCGGCATGCGTTCGCGGGCTGCTGTGGGCCTGCCGGGTATTGAAACGCCGCTACCTGAGCTGGGGTACGACACCGGCCGCAATCGAGGCGAGCGCCGCAGTCGAAAACGGCGGCTCGAACAGCGTCGCGTCGGCCTGATAGGCGCGAAAGAGACTCGCGATGAAGTGGAGCCGCTGCGCAAGTACCGACCAGTCGATTGCACCCGACCCGCGGGTAGTGCTCGCGGCGGCCGCGTACTCGGACAGCAGCGACGCGAGTTCGGGCTCGGTGATCGCGGCGAGGGGCGGAGGGAAGCTGCCGACGACGTCGGCGCCGAGATGGAGCGTGCGGTCGCCCGGGAGTCCGATGGTCATGAGCCGGTCGGTGATCACGAGCCGCGCAACGAGCCTGAGTTCCTGCGCGATCTCGTCGGCGACGCGGTTCACGAGGTCCCGCCGCAGTCCGCCGGGCGGAGCAAGTGGGGTCGCATCGGTCAACAGCCGGTCGAGCCGGGCGATCACGCGCCGCCGCGTGTCGGCCACATCCAGCAGCGCGGCGTCCATCGCTTCGGCGATCTCAGGCTGGAGCCGCGTCTGCTCGTGCAGGCCGATCTGTACGTTCGCGAGCAGCAGTTGCTGCGCTCGAAGCGCCGGGTCCAGCGTTGTGCGCGCAGTCACGTAACTGGTGAACGCGCGCAGCAGGAGGTTCTGCCCATCTGGAGGCGGACCTTGTCGCAGGCTGGCGAAGAAGGCGTTGACCTCCGGCATACCGCCGGTCGGTACACTTGAAACGAACTGGGCGAACACCCGCCCGATCTCGGCAAATACTTTCAGGTTGCCGCGAGCGACGGCGTCGGAGGCGCGATCGATGCCGGGCAGCTCCTGGCTCAGCTCACCGGCGATCGCTCCGAGGCGCGCGGTGGACAGGCCGAGCACCGCGTGAACCTCGCGCAGCAGCGGACGGTCGTGCAGCCGTTGCTCGAGCCGAGTCTCGACAGCGCGCGCCAGATCTTCCTTGCGGATCGTGCAGCCCGCCTGACGGGACGCCCAGGTGGCGTAGGTGCACCAGTTCGCGCCGCCGGGGAGCCACGCGCCAAACGAGCGAGACAGATCGGCGTACGCGGCAGTGATGCGCAGGTTGCGAAGGACGGGGTCGGTGACGGACGCAAGCGCGTCAACGTCAGCGACGGATGGAAAGGCCCGGCTCACGAACGCTCCTCTGTATCGTTGACCCGCGCATCCTCAAGACTCGCCGGTGAGCGAGACTCGCAGGCGCTGCCGCACTCGACCTTTTACTGCACCAGCCACGGTGAGGGGTAGCCCTCCCGCTCGAGCCGGCGGGCGACCTCCTCGGCTTCCTGCCGTGATCGAAGCGGACCCACGCGGACGCGATACATCTGTATGCGATCGATGTGGGTCGTGGTCAACTGGACGCCGTAGCCGGCGCCTCGCAAACGATCGACCCATGCCTGGGCTTCTTCGGCATCGGGCGAAGCAACCACCTGGACCCGGTAGCCTCCTGGGTCTGGTCGTGGCTCTACGTTCACGTCCGTCGCGTTGACGCTCGCGACAGTGCGCGGCTTATTTTCGGCGACGGTCTGCGGGACGGGCGGCCGGGTGTGGACATGCAAACCCGCCGGAGAGAGGGCCGTCGGCGTGGCGGGCGTCGGCGTGGCGGGCATCGGTGCCGTTCCGCGCGCCTCATCGCGGAGCAGTGTCGTCGTGGACCGCGAAGTCGAGGCAACGGTCCAGGGAGCGAGGGCGGCAACCGCGCCGCCCGCGGCGATCAGGAGTACCGCCCTCACCACGAGGGCGGTCCTGCGAAGATGGGCGCGGTCCTGTGACCGCCGGTGCTGGACTTCGACGACGGTCAGCCCGGCGTATTTGAGCTTCCAGACGTAATACGTGTCCAGCGAAATGCCTTCCGACGCGCACACCTCCGCGATCGTCGATCGCGGGTCGCCCGCGGCGATGATCCTGACGATTGTCTCCGCATCGAAACGGCTGTCTGTCGCCGCCCGCTTCGCCCATCCCGATTGCCAGGCTGGCTTGAATCCACTCGAGGACGTGAGCATGAGCCGCCTGATCGCTCCCGTGTCAGTTGGTCAGCCGATCCCAGTCGCTGTCCGGCGCGTCCTTGGCGAGCGCCAGGCCGCCGTCGGAGCCGACGAAGACCGGAGCCTCGATGACCTTGACCTTGCCGCCACCGACCTTCTCCAGCGCCCGCTCGAGCGTCGGACCGAGATCGCGAATCAGTCCGCCGCCGCCGGCGAGGATGACGTTCTTGCGCACGTCGCTCCTGGAACTCCGGTTCGACGCGCAGCAGCAGGTCGAGCATGGTTTCGACGATCGGCGGCACGATCGATTCGCAGGCTGCCCGCATCTCGTCGGTGATGTCGAGCTGCGTCGGCACGCCGTTCGACCGGCGCCGTGACGATCACCGGCTCGGGCGCTTCGCCGACGAAGCTGTACTTCTCCTTCCACTCGCGCACCATGAAGACGGTGAACGATCGCGGTCGGATAGCGGGCCTGAATGAGCTTCATGCAGCTGCGCGTCGATCGAGTCGCCGGCGCGCGGTCAGCGAGCGCTGATCGTCGTCGGTCGGATAGCGGCCCTTCATCACGCAGAAGTCGGTGGTGCCGGCGCCGATGTCGATGATCATCGTGTGCAGCAGCGCGTTGAGGCCGTAGGCGACCGCGAACGGCTCGGAGACGATCATCAGGCTGTCGACGATGCCCTTGAGCGCGTTGCGCAGGTACTGCTTGTTGGTCCGCATCGCGGCGGCGGGCACGCCGACGACGGCGCGAACCGGCTGGCGCTTGCCGTTCTTGGACCGACGAGCGACAGCAGATGGCGCAGCAGCTCGCGCACCGCCTCGACGTCCTTCTCCGAGCCTTCCTTGAGCAGGCCGCGCTCGAGCGGGCGGTGCAGGTCGAGCATCGTCCGGTTGTCGAGCGCCTCGCTGGCCGATCAGCAGGTCGCGCTTGCAGGACCTTGCGCGCCACCAGGTCGGCCGGCCAGCCGACGAAGCTGTCGACGACGAACTGCTCGCCGTTGGAGGAGGAGATGGCGCTCCGCGACGTGCCGAGATCGATGCCGACGTTGAGCATGCTTCCTGACCGGACTGCTTGTCAGTGAGTTGCCCACTGTTTGTCAGCTGCCACTGTTTCCTCGCCTGCTCCGTTGCGCGTACCGTGCTCAGGCAAAGCGTCTGGATGCCAGACAGCCAGCGCCTCGGCGATGGTTTGTCGGTATTCGGCGGTGTTCAAGCCGCCTGGCGTCGTCTTCGTTCGACAGGCACGAGACCTCGGCCAGGATCGCGGGCATCTCGGTGGCGACCAGAACGACGAAGGGCGCCATCTTCACGCCGCGGTCGGTGACGGCCGGTTCGGTCTGCCGCAGCGTTTACAACGAGGGCGTGCTGAACCGATTCGGCCAGCCGCCGCGACTCGTCCCGCCTGGCGTCCGTGTAGATCTTTTCGAGCAATGACCGCATGTCGGACAGGGAATAGCCGGAGTGCCGGTTCTCCGCGGCCGCGATCGCGTCCGGTTCGGGGCCGTCGCTCGGGCCGAGGTAGTAGGTTTCGATCCCCGCGCGCTCCGGCGGCCGCAGCGAGTTCAGGTGAATCGACACGAAGATGTCGCCGTGCCGCCGGTTCGCGGTGGCCGCCCGCTCCAGCAGCGACAGCGTCTCGTCCGCGGTGCGGGTCATCACGACCTCGAACCCCCGCTCCACGACCAGCTGGCGCACGCGCTCGCGATGTCGAGCGTCAGGTCCTTTTCCAGAAGCCCGCCGGCGCTCGAGGTGCCCAGGTTGTCGCCGCCGTGACCGGCGTCGACGATCACCCGCCTGACTGCGAGGCTCAGCAGCTCAGGATGCAGCTGCGCTGATGCCACCCGCAGCAGCGGTGCTGCGGGCGTCGGGCTGGCCTCGGTGCCAGTTCGCGCAGGTGGCTCCTCGGTTGATGCCGCGTGAGTGGAATCCGGAGTTCGGCCAATTCCGCCCGTGATGACGAGCACAGACGCCGCGAACGCTACCTGTGTCAGGCGCCGCGTCCACAGCGAGAGCAGTCGGGCCCTGGTCCGCAGCCGTGCCGGCAGCCGGCCATTGAGGACCTCGACGTTCTCCTCCACGGCGCTGCGCAGCATCAGCGCCTTGAGAGGTTGCAGTGATGGTGATGGCCTCACGGTCGCGTGCTGGTTCCGTAACACGCTATCGGTCTGGGTGGGCGAACCCTGTAGGCTGGATCGCGCGACGCTGCGCATTGCTGCGGCGAGATCCCCCGGCGACTTACGATTCTGGCCGGCGAGAGCCGTGGGCTCCGTCGCAACTCGGTTGGTATCGAGCCGTGGGCGGCTCGACGCGGTTGGATAGACGAGAAGGCGTCAGACGCCGGCGGTCACGAGAATGTCAGCGCCATCAGCGAAAAGTCGTCGTCGAGCGGCCCGGCCTTGGCCACCTGCCTGATCACCTGATACACCCGCTCCGGCTCGGTCGTGCCGGGCACCGACGGCGCCGTGAGCAGCGGCAGGAAATTCGTCGAAGTCCGTTCTCACCGCTCTCTCTTTGGTGACGATCTCGTACGCGCCGTCGCTGAAGACGAACAGCGTGTGTCCCGGGGGCACCTCAATGTGCTGCCACGTCGTACGTCTGATCGGGCAACATGCCGATCATCACGGCCGGCATGCCCAGCGGCTGCGACTCGCTCTTGTCCGGCGACACGAGGATCGCCGGGCCGTGACCGGCCGTGCCGTAGGACAGCACGCGGGTGTCGGTGCTGTACACGCCGTACCACATCGTGAAGTACAGCCGGTTGTGCTCGCTGCGCCGGGAACCTGTCGTTCAGGCTGGCGAGCACTTCCGCCGGATTCTTGAAGTCGACGTTCGGCAAGGCGCGCTGGCGCAGCACGTTCAGCACGCTGACCGAGTGCATGGCGGAACCGACGCCGTGGCCCGACACGTCGACGAGGTAGAACACGAAGGTGTTCGGGTCGAGCCAGTAGTAGCCGAACGCGTCGCCTCCGAGTTGCGCCGACGGCACGAAGCACCACTCGGCGCGCACCGGCCCACTGGTGATGCGGCGGCGGCAGCAGCGAGAGCACGTAGTCGTTCGCCTTGCGAATATCGCGCTCGAGTTCCTGGGCCTTCTTCACGTCCGCCCGGCTGCGCCGCTCGTATTTGAGCAGCTGTCCGCCGAGCCGGATTCTGGCGCCTTCGTTCAGCGTCACCGCGCCGGTGATGCGCTGTTCGTCGACGAAGGTGCCGTTGGTCGACCCCAGATCCTCGGCCTCGACGATGCCGTTGACCAGCGACACACGCGCATGCTGCCGCGAGACATCCCGGTCGTCGACAGACGAGCGTCTGGGTCGCGCCGCGGCCGATCGTAATCGGAGCGGTGTCAATCTCCAGGCGCCGTCCCGGCGCCCCGCCTTCGAGCACGACGAGGTAATGAGAAATCAGGTCGGGCGTGGTCGTCGCCCCGAACAACTGCTCCCGGCTGATGAACATCGTCCGTTCGGCGCGGTCGTCGTCTTCTGTCTCTGGTATCACGGACCCTCGTTCTGTCGTTGCGGGCGCCCCAGCAGGCAGCCTCTCCGGAGACGTCCTGGCCGCCCGGCTAGTCCATTACACATGGATGAGACGGACAGGTCAATCGCGCATTGGTGCCGCGTCCCGGTTCTGTGCGTGGATGTGCACATCCCCCGCACTCTTTGACAGGTGAAAACAACACGTGTTACATGATCTGTGAAACGTGTCGAGGGTGACAGCTCTACCGGCCGCTCCGTCCCGGTCGGCCGCGACGGCACCGCGTCGGTGGCTCCTGCTCGCCATTCACCTGCCCGCCCGGCCGTCGAACGGCCGCGTGAAGACCTGGCGGCGGCTTCAGCAGCTCGGCGCAGTGGCTCTCAAGGGGTCGCTGTACGCGCTCCCGTACTCGTCGGACGCGCTCGAGGATTTCGAATGGCTTCGACATGAGATCGCAGCCGTGAAGGGGCAGGCCAGCGTCTTCGAAGCCGCATCCGTAGACGGCGTCGAGGACGCCCACATCATCGAACAGTTCCGCCAGGCGCGCGCGCGGGATTACAAGGCGCTGCTGAAACAGTTGAAGGCCGCTCAGACACGAGCGACAAAGGCCGGCAACCGCAAGATCGTTGATCGACGGGGCGACGATTCCGAGAAGGCGCTTCGACAGCTGGCCGATCGGCTGACCAGGCTGAAGCAGATTGACTTCTTCTCAGCTCACGGTCGGGATGCTGCCGACAGCGAGTTCGCTGCGCTCGAACGGCTGGTCCGACCTCCCAGTCAGGCCACCAGCTCACGCGCCGACGACCCCATCGATCCCGTTGAATTTCAGCACAGGGTCTGGATCACGAGACCGCGGCCCGGCATCGACCGCATTGCTTCCGCCTGGCTCATCACCCGCTTCATCGATCGCGACGCGCGCTTCGCGTTCGCGGACGAGGCGACCGCGGCACCCGACGCGGTCCCCTTCGACATGTACTCCTCTGGATTCGGACACGAAGGCGGCCGGTGCACCTTCGAGGTCCTGCACACGAGGTTCGGCATCAACGACAACGCGGTCCGGCGGCTCGGCGAAATCGTCCACGATCTCGACCTCAAGGACGACCGCTATCGAGCGCCCCAGGCGGCCGGTATCGCCGCGCTGGTCGAGGGCCTGCAGAGGAAATTCACAGACGACGCGGAACTGCTGATGCGGGGAATCGAGGTGTTCGACGCGGTCCATGGCGGCCTGCAGTCGCCGCTGGCGCGCCCCTCTCGTGTCAGTCGTTTGCGGTCGCCGAGAGTCGGAGAATCGTCATGACACGAACCACCGCCTTCATCCTGGCCGGACTGACCACGCTGGCCGGGTCGATCGCCCTTCCGATAACGACACACGGCGCTGGAGCTGGTATTGGAGTTGGAGCTGCCGCTGCAGGCGCGGCCGCGGTCCAGGCACGGCCTGCACCGGCGGGGCAACCGCAGGCAAATACCACCACGCCGGTCGCCGGCGGCGCCAGCTATGTCGGCTCTGAAGCATGCCGCCGCTGCCATGCGCCAACCTACGAACGATGGTCGAAGACGCGCATGGCGAACGTGGTCGTCGATCCCAAACAACATCCCGAAGCCGTCATCGGCGACTTCGCCCGCGCCGATCCGGCACGGACGTTCACGGTGGACGACGTCGCGTTCACCTACGGCAGCAAGTGGAAGCAGCGCTACTTCAAGAAGGTCGGCAACGACTACTTCCCGTTGCCGGCGCAGTGGGACGTGACGAATCGCGTATGGCGTCCGTACTTCGTCCAGCCGAACACCGACTGGTGGGTGCCGCATCTACCCGGCTGACAACATGCAGCGCCCGACCGGACCGCTCTGCGACGGCTGTCATTCGGTGAACTACGACGTCAAGACGAAGGCCGTTGACGGAGTGGAACGTCGGCTGCGAGCGGTGCCACGGGCCGGGGAGTGCGCACGTGGCAGCGCCGACGGCAGCCAACATCGTCAACCCGGCGAAGCTCGACTTCGTCCGCGCCAACGACACCTGCATTCAGTGCCATTCGCAGGGCAAGCCGCTGAAGAACCCGATCGAAGGGCAGTACTACGACTGGCCGGTCGGATTTCACCAGGGCGGCAACCTGAAGGACTTCTGGAAACTCGAGGAGCACAAGCTCGGCGAGACGACGTTCACGCACTTTGCGGACGGCACGGCGCACAAGAACCGCATGCAGGGCAACGACTTCGTTCAGAGCCTGATGTATCGCCGCGGCGTGACCTGCTTCAGCTGCCACGACGTGCACGGCACGGCGAACAATGCCGACCTGATCAAGCCGGCGCGCGATCTGTGCCTGACCTGCCACGGCCCCACCTCGCCGAGCGGCCCGCACACGGCGACGATCGAGGAGCACACGCATCATGCGAAGGGCAGCGCGGGCAGCGACTGCGTCGCCTGCCACATGCCGAGGATCGAGCAGACGATCGCCAACGTGAACGTCCGGAGCCATACGTTCGCATTCATCACGCCGACGGCAACCGACGACTTCAAGGTTCCGAATCCGTGCATCGGCTGTCATACGGACCGCTCGAATGAATGGGCACGCGAGGCGCTGCGCGGCTGGTCGAACATGTCCCCCTGGCGCATGGAGCGGTGATGCGGGCCGGTCTACCTACTTCGGCAAGTCGATCAGGACGATGTTTGAATTCTGTCGCGAGCGATCGAACACGATCGATTTTCCGTCAGGCGTGATGTCGAACGTACGGATGGCTCCGTGGTTGCCCAGCCGCGTCACCGGGCGGGATACGCCGGTCGCGAAGTCCAGCAACCAGAAGTCGAGTGCCTGGATGCGCGGCAGGTAGACCAGGCCGCTCCCGTCGGGCAGAAAGCGATAGCCACCCGGGCGGATGAGCACGTGCGGCAGATCGACCGGCGTGCCATCTGGCCTGGCGCCGTGCAGTTCGACCTGGCCGATGACGGATCGACCTCGCATAGACGAGCAGATCGCCGCGCGGCGACCAGACTGGATTGACCCACGGGCCATCGAGGAGCCGGACGGGCGCACCGCTGTCCACCGTGATCATGAACAGCGCCGCGCCCTTCTCGTCCCGTCCGCCAGTCACGATTCGAGTTCCGTCCGGCGACCAGTCGGCGGCTCCCTGGCCGGCCGCCCCTTCGACGTCGATCGATGCGGCGCAGTGTTCGTGCGTTCGTGCCGTCGGCCGACATGATCGACAGGCGCCGCGTTCCTTCCTTTCTGATGACAACCGCGAGCCGTCCGTCCGGTGACACGGCTGCGGGCTCGGCCATGGCGCCCGCCACGCTTCGTCGGACCTGAGATGCCGTACCAGCGTGGACCTTCCAGAGGCCATCGCCAGTGCCGCGCGCGGACAGGTAGAACAACGAAGCGGCACCGAAGCGCGGCGCGAGCGCCATGCCGGCTGGCTCCGGCAGCGGATACGGGCGCACGTCGCTTTCCTCGGCTTGCCGATCAAGCAGCGGCACCCGCCACAGGCTCGCGCTCGGGTTGGCCACTGTCGCGACGATGCGCCGGCCGTCGCGACTGGTCGAGACCGACGTGTATTGATCGACACCCGACGGCACGCGGCTCGAGATGCCGCTCTCCACGTCGAGCGCCCACAGCCACGGTCCTGAGCGGTCCTCCGCCCGCGCGACGTAGAGCAGCCGTCGTCGGTCGAGTGGCGCCAGGAAGTTGATCGCGAGGTGCTGCGTCGTCACGCGCTCGGGCGTTCCGCCAGACGGCCGGATGCGCCACACGTCGATTGCCGTTTCGTCCTGGGGCTCCGATCCGCGCCCGAAGTAAATCCACTCGCCGTCTGGCGACCAGACCGGGTTCATGTTCTTGAGCGCGCCTGGCCCGAAGATCTGTCGCGCGTCCGCGCCAGAGCCGATCGGCCAGGTAGATCGGGTCGTCACGATTGGCCTTGTCGATGTAGATCAGCTTGCCTCCATCCGGCGACCACGCCGGCGTGTTCGTCCCCGCCGCAAGGAACGGCCGCGCGGCGCCGCCGATCGACGGCATGCAGCATCGGCGGCTGCTCCGTCTCCGGGATTGAACCAGATGTCCTTCCCATCTCCTGAGAATCCGAGCTTGCGGACAACGAATCCGCTGGACGCCAGCGGTGGGACATGCTCCGTGAGATTGGTGAAGACACCAGTGCCGACCCTGGTCTGCCAGATGTCGAACTCGCCGGCACGATCGGAGAGAAACGCGACGAACTCTCCGTCGGGAGAAATCTCGGCGCCCTCTTCGGTGCCCTCCCAATTCGCCAGCAGGGTGAATGTGGCGTTGGCAAAATCGACAGGCGCGGCGGCGGTACCGCGAGCGAGCCATCCGGCCGCCGACGTGATGAGACCCAGCGCGAGCGCGACTCCCGCCGCGCAACGCCAGCGCGATGATGCAGCGGATCGTTCACCCGGCGAACGCGGCATGTCTCGCCGGACAACGACTCCAGCGCAAACGCCAGGTCGCGCGCCGACTGAAACCGTGCCTCGCGCGTCTTCTCGAGACAGCGCGAGACAATGCGTGCGAGGGCCGGCGGACACGCTGCTCGGAAGCGGCGGCGCAGGCTCCTCCTTCAGAATCGCGGTCATCGTCTCGGCGCGCGGTGTCCTGCATGAACGCCGGACGCGCGGCGAGCATCTCGTAGAGAATCGCTCCGACACTGAAGAGGTCGGACCGCGCGTCGACCACTTCGCCGCGAATCTGTTCCGGCGACATGTAGCCGGATGTGCCGACGACCGTCCCGGCATCGGTCTCGGTACGTAGCCGTCAGCGGAGCCGCCGAAGTCGCCGCTCGGCCGTGTCAGCTTCGCGATGCCGAAGTCGAGAATCTTGATCCGTCCGTCGCTGGTGATGAACAGGTTGTCGGGCTTCACGTCACGGTGGACGATGCCCTGATCGTGCGCCGCCGCGAGGCCCTCCGCGGTCTGGCGCGCGAAGTCGATCGTCTGCTGCAGCGTCAGTGCTGACGACACCGTTCGGCGTTTCATGGCCGCCGTCGATTGCGCGCTGCCGCCCTGAGCCGAGCCGGCTTCGCAGCGAGGCTCCCTCGCAGAAGCTCGGACACGATGTACGGCGCACCAGCATGGACGCCGACATCGTAGACGGCCAGGATGTTCGGATGATTCAGCCGCGCCGGCAGCGCGTGCCTCCTGTTCGAATCGACGGATGCGGCTCGCGTCGGCCGCGAACGACTGCGGGATCAACTTGATCGCGACCTCGCGATCGAGACGCGGGTCGCGCGCGTGGTAGACGTCGCCCATGCCGCCGGCGCCGAGCCAGCCGACGATTTCATACGGACCGATACGAGTACCGGCGGCGATGAGCCTCTGCGCAGCCGTGTCGGATTGGATCACTCGGGTCTGCGTCTCGGTCGAACTCTCCGGTGATCCGCATGTGAAAGGTGACGAGCAGCGATCCGATGTGGATCGCGTCGCCATCGGCGAGTGGTACCGGCGAGGTGACCGGTTCGCTGCCTAGTCGCGTGCCGTTCTTGCTGCCAAAGTCTTCGAGCAGGGTGCCTGCCGGCGTCACCACCAGCCGTCGCATGGCGACGGGACACCGTTGAGGCGTCCAGTCTGATGTCGACGCTCGGATCGCGTCCGATCAGGTGTTCGCCGACGGGCAGGGGAAATCGGCGCCGCCCCCATTCGAGCCAGCAGCGCCGGTCGATCGCGAGCCGCTTTCAGGATCGGCCAGTGAGTGTGCTCGCCTCCCCGCAGAACGCGTAGCCGAACCCGTGCGCCGTCCGGATCCACTGGGGGAGCGCGGCGCGCGGTCGCGGAGCGCCTGCCGGATCTCGGCGACCAGGTTCGAGAGATTCGCTTCGGCGACGAAGGTGTCGGGCCAGAGAACGTTGCTGCAGGACGATCTTGGAGAGAACGTTCGGTCGCTTGTCGATGAGCGTCGACCAGCAACTGGAAGGCCTTCGGTGTGAGGTGAAGCTCGCGGCCGTTCCTCAACAGCTGGCGGCTGTCGCGACGAGCGTGAACGCGCCGAAGCGAATTCGCACAGCAGCTCTCTCCTGGAAAAAATCCTGCACAGTTCCTGGATCTCGCCTGAGACTCACGCCGTGAGTCGCCGATATCTTACTCCTTGTTTTCAGGCGCACGGACGCCGTCGCGCCGCGGCCGACCCGGGAACAAGGAGACGCCATGCTGCACCAGACAGATGCATCGCCCGATTGTTGCGCCACGAAACCGCTCGACGCCGATTCAGATCGTCATGACGGTGTCGCTCGTGCTCTGCACGGCGTTCATCGGCGCCTGTTCGTGGACTCGTCTCCGACGTCCCCACCAGGCTCGAGCCGCCACCTGGAGCGTATCGTTCCACGTTCACGGTTCTGAAGGGTGAGGAGGATTCGCGGGCATGGCGTCACGCCAAAGGCAATTCCTGAGGGCACGATGGCCGCGGACATCAGCGTTCGTCGTCGCGGGGCTGAGAGCAAATGCGACCTACCTGTTGCAGCGAGCACAGGAAGGAGTCGGCGGCCGTGCGCTCGGCTCGGATGGGATTTGCCAGCGCGCGACTCGGCACTCTCCCCGTGGTCGCCGACTGATCCGCCCACCGTCAACTTCCAGACGATGCCGCTGCCAGCGGCGGGACCGCTGGTGACCATCACGACGTCACCAGTCGGTGATGGCGGAGTCGACTTCGAGTTCCGCGCGCTGATGGTGCTCGCGGGCACGACCAACGATGTGATGTTTCGGCTGGTCGACAACGAGGAGGCTCCGACGACGGAACTGCGCAGCGACTGCATGATGATCACGGCTAAATAATGTTCAGCTGCGTGTTTCCTCCAGTCGGCGTGGCGCGCGGAGGTCACGCGGTGCTAGGCCGCCGCGCCTGTGCCGAGCTGTTGAAGCAAACCGTGGATGTCGAGCTCGACCCATTCTTCGGCGAGCTTGCCACCAGATACCATTCGCGGTCGCGAACACAACGCCTCCACATCTATGCTGGCTTTCGCGCAATGAGTTGATGAGTGCGAGCGTGCGCCACCAGAGTGCCGGACTCCCCGTCGGCTGACCGCATTCCGCTCACGAGGCGGCCCAGTTCGTCCGCGTCTATCACTCCGGCTTCGACGAGGCTTCTTCCTGCCTCTTCGAAGGTCCAGCTCCAGAACCCTTTATGACGGCCGGCGACGTAGTGCGGGTGGTAGGCCCCCACCTCGACGATCTCGAAGCCCGCCTCGCGTGCCCATGCGTGCAGCTTGCGGCCGCCTTCGTAGTCCACACCGCGCTGGCGGCCGGTATCCAGTGCGAGTGTGCGATATTCCTCGTACCCGAAGGTGCGGGGTTCCGTGTAAATCGCCGAGAGGTCTGCCTCCTCGCAGACCATGACGCCCCCGGGCTTCAATGCCTGTCGGATCTGGCGCATGGCTTCAATGGGTTGGTTCAGATGCATCAATACCCAGCGCGAATAGGAGATGTCGAAGGCATCGCTGGGCAACCCCTGGCCGTAGATGTTGCGATTGAGAAACTCGATGTTTGTCAGGCCGTCGGACTCGGCCAGGCGCTGTGCCTCCTGGAGATGCTCCTCGCTCAGGTCAATGGCGGTGACCGTTGACGCCTGCCTCGCGGCCCAGCGAGCGACGTAGCCCAAGCCGCAACCGAACTCGACGTATCGTTGGCCCGCCGTCAGTCCGGCCCGCTTGAGTAGATCGCGGGCATGAGGGTCGTGAATCTCACACAGCATGCGCAGCCGGTCGTGGCCAGTGCGGCCGGAGGATAGAACATACTGGTCGCCGAAGGTCATACGGGAATCCTCTCAGGTCTGCTTTTTCGCTTGCCGCAACGGTCTCCGCTTCGACTGCGATTCGCCTCAAGGCTCTGTGGCCTGGCAGCAACTGGCGGCCAGCCGATGTTCCGCCGTTCGCATCCAGTCTGCCCAACTAATACTGGGTCGACCGGCATATTGCGGCCGACCCTGCGAGGCTTGCAGCATAACGCCAGAAGGTTTGCGCCGCGAAGTATCCGTAGTGTGCGCCGCCACAAGGGCTTGTGAGATGCGGCGAGCCTCGCCCTACGTGCGGGACTACCTTGGCGGCTCGGCGGTCGGCGCGACGATGCAGAACCTCAATCAGGGAATTCTGCTTAACCTGGTGGTTGGTCTTCCACCCCTCGCCGAACAGCACCGCATTGTCGCCAGGGTCGATGAATTGATGCTGCTCTGCGGCCGCCTGGAGGCGAGCCTCGCCACCGGCGACGAGACACGCCGCCTTTTGCTTGAAGCACTCCTGCATACGGCCTTGGATCCAAGGGAGGTCGTTCTCCGCCAACCGGAGAGAGTTGTCGCGCAGGGCTGACATCCAACGCCGGGAGATGCGCCTTGCTTCGGCCCTTGACACCACCGAAACCGCAGGACGGCATCAGAGAAGCCCACGAACGGGGCGGCGCGTCTCAACTGCGCCAAATGTGGATTGAATGTGGGTAAGCCATGGTCATGCAGACCAAGTTGCTTATTTCAAACAAGTTACAAGAAGAGTTGGCGGAGAGAGAGGGATTCGAACCCCCGGAACCCTTCCGGGTTCAGTGGTTTTCAAGACCACCGCCATCGACCACTCGGCCATCTCTCCGCGTCCAAATCGCGGACACCGGCGGACAGATGGCACCGTCGCCGCCATGCACCGGGTCCTCTTCAATGTATGAGGCGGTCATGCGTGCCGATGTCGGCTCGACAAGTCCACCGGCGTCCGCATCCACAGTGCTCCGGTGTCATGGGGCGTAGTAAGCAGCACGGCAGGCGCCGCTTGGCCACGTTCGCGCGTCAGCCAGGCGGACAAAACCTCGGGCACTGTTCGCGGGTCCATTTCAGCGTCAAGAGCGACTAACGCCGTCCCTCACACCTGCGCCTTCTCCGTGGCACCATGGGGTGGTGGCGCCGGTTCAGACGAACGCGCTCTCGATGGCAGCGAGAATCGTTGCACCTCCTTCTCCATGTCCACCAGAACCGCTCGGCCATCGCCTTTATAGCGGCTGAGTATCGCCTCAAGGGCTTTCGCGTGGCGCGTGCGCTGCGCAGAGTCGAGATGACGCTGGAACATCGTCGCGAGCCGTTGCACCTCCGTGCTTCCGGCGTCGGCACCGTCGAGCGTCCGAAGCGCCTCGACGACGATTCCGGAGAGTGACGTGTCGAGCAGGGCATCGCGATAGATCGCGGCGAGCTCCGGGCTCAGACCCTTGTAGACGGCAAGCCAGAACTGGCAGGCGAAGGACGGCGCCTCGACGCCGCCGACGTTCGCGAGGAATGCGTCGAGCGCCCCACCGCGACGTCGTCCACGGAGCAGTCGGTAGACGTTCATGAAGCGTTTGATCGCACGCGGACTCTTGCCGAGAAACGGGGCCAGCAGCTCCATCGACTCGAGTTCGTGGCGATGGAGGGTGATGCGAGTAACTGTCTCTCTTGCCGTTTCCTTCGCGTCTTTGAGCTTGACGTCAAGCGGTTCGAGAACGTCGATGAAATCGCCCTTGGCCCTGGTTGCTGGCGCCGGCGGCGGCACCGCGGCTGTCGCGCGTGAGGACGGGTCGTCCTCGAGTGGGCCCGCCACTGCCTCCAGGTACGGGCGAAGCTCGCTGTCGGAACGTGACGAGAGCTCCCGGAGCTGAATCGGAATCTGAAAGATCTTCTCGAGGTAGTCCTGCACGGTTGCCTGACGTTCGAGGCCCGCCGACTGCTCTTTCAGTTGATCCTTGTAGATCGTGAGCAGCGACTTCTCCAGCCAGCGCGCGTCGACGCCCACCACGACGACAAAGAGGCGGAAGGCGAGCAGCAGGTGCACCGCCTCGAGCACCGTCACGACCTGACGAAACTGACAACGGTCAAGGTCGTCGATGTAGAGGACGATACGGTCGATGTCGAACTCTGTTGACGTGGCGGGAGCCGCCGGTTGCACCGGTGCAACGGCGTCGGCCTGAGGCGTAGGAGCTGGCTTCGCCCTGGACGGCGCTCCGCGCTCGAGATATATCGCGTTCAGCTGTTCGAAGACACGACGCACGTGGCTCACGGTGCCGAGTTGCTGTTCGAACTGACGCGTATCTGCCGACACGTTCAGGTAGTAGTCGAAGACGCGTGTCGGTGTCGGGTTCTTGAAGCGTGCGGCCTCGGCCACGGTCTCTTCGTGCTTTTTCGCGGCGTCACGTTCGCGCTGTTCGGCCTCTTCGAGTTTGCCGCGCGTCTCGCGCATCTGGCGCTCGATGGTCGCTGTCTGCTCGCTGCGTTTCAGCACCGCGTTCCTGGCAGCCACAAGAATGGGCTGCACAGCTCGATACGCGTGAACCAGCAGAATCGCGACAGGAGTTGCGGCAACGATCACCCGCGTTGCCCACGTCCTCAGTTGACTTGTGAACGGCCAGAGGAACGAGGCGAGGAACGCGAGCAGGAACGCCATTCCGATCGCCATCGGGAACCATTGCGTCAGGTTGTTCCTGACCGCCGCCCACACCAGCTGAACGGTATCGACGGTGGCATTGGCCGATTCAGCCACGGCTCGAACTTCGGCAGA
Source organism: uncultured Acidobacteriota bacterium (assembly GCA_963697745.1). GTDB lineage: Bacteria > Acidobacteriota > Vicinamibacteria > Vicinamibacterales > CAVVIG01 > CAVVIG01. The sequence continues at coordinate 150,849 of CAVOPD010000016.1, forward strand.
GGCGACGTCGGCCAGGGCTTCGCGCCGCGCGATGGGGTCCGTTTCCTTGTCCGGCGCCACTTCGACTGGACGTCCGATCGCCGCAAAAGCTGCCTCGATCCGTTTGACCGTCCGCGCGTCGCCCTCGCGAACGCTTTGCGCCATCGACTCCGCCAGGGCATTTCCGAACACCTGCCGCCGGCCGATCTCGAGATGTTCGAGATCCTTGCGGAGCTCGATCGCCTCATGGCGAGCAGTGGCTGCCTGTTGGGCACTCGTCGCCGTGTCGCCGTCGAGGGCACCGGCCCGCGCGATGACCTCACTCACCAGCTTGGCGTACATCGTCGCGGCGCTCTTGCCATGGCCGCCGGCCCGCAGCTGCGAGAAGAACTCGGAGGTGATCGATGCCCAGAGATTCGAGTCACTGTAATGCCACGCGTTGAAGCGGATGTGAACCACTTTCGACACGAGCGCTTCGCGAGCCGCGTCGTCGGTCGCACTTCCTTCCGTCAGGTCCTCGATCGCGGCCTCGATCAGGTTCATGAACGTCGACTTGCCAGACCCCCAGTCTCCAAAGAGACCAATTGCCAGCGGCGGGCCCGGATCGCGCAGACAGATGACTTCCGCGAGCGCCCTCGCATCGTCGGCCATGTCGAGACGGTCACCGGTGAGCGAGACCACCGGCTCGTCGGCAACATAGCTAACCCGTGACACTTGCTCGGGCTCCAGACGGATGTGCAGCTGCGCGACGCGCTGCGTGACACCAGAGCGGACCTGCTCGGTCAGTGTGGGGAACTGTGAGGCGTTCCGAACCAAATGCTCGCTGACGACGATCGACAGACGCTGAAAGAAGGCTGGACCCGATGCTCCGATCAGATTGAGATCCTTGAAGGCGGCCTGGCCGGACGCGCTACTCAGGGAGGCGATGATCGCATGGGTGATCTGTACGAGCGGTTTGCGCTCGTTGAACTCGTTCACGAGCTGCACCGCGTCAGCGAGCACGCGGGTGAGGTTGGGGTCGGCGAGCGCGCGATCCGCCGCGTTGGTGTCGCCAGCGAAGGGCGCCGTCAGCGACTCGATTTCCAGCAGCGACTGGATACGGGCAGCGACCGGAGAGTTAGACCGCAAGGCACCCGTCAGGGCGGCGGCCAGCGTGGTCGATCCCGACGCTGCTTCGTGCGATCCTTTTGACAGCACGCCCCGGATGAAGCTCGACGTGCCGATGACGGGTTCGCCGCTATCGGTCTCCGTGACGGGCCAGCGACACGCGAGTGTGAGTGCGTCACGCGTGCTGGTCGACAGCGCGTTGTCGTTCGCGAATTGCAGCGCGAGAAGATCTTTGACGCGGACATATCGCCCGGCAACCTCCTCGAGCGGATGACGAGGCCGACTGCCCGGATCGGGTGCACCTGGAGACGACGACGGAGATGGCGGCGCCGACGGAGAAGGCGCTGACGACAGTGAGCCGGAGCCTGACGCCGACGCGAAAGCGGATCCCGACAAATCAGGCGCGGACGAAGACGCTTCGACGATCGCGTTGTATTCGTCCTGCGCCTTACGGAGCTGATTTTCGTAGTTCTTGAGGATGCGTTCGTCGCCCGGCCGGCGCCGGCCCGGCGAGGAGTCGTTGAGCAATCCCGGTTCCTCGATAGCAGCGATCTGTTGCCTGAGCGCGTCAATGGTCTCGCTCAGTTTCTGCTTCCTGGTCTCCGGATCGTCCTCTGGACTCACGCTCATGACCGGAGCCTCCGATCGACTGTGGCTGTCGTGGAGCGACTGACGGGCAAGCGGAAGCGGCCGGCTCGCGAGCTATGCTAAAGGAATCCGGTGCGGAAGCTACCGGCGGAACGAGTCTCTCTCCGCATCGACGGAGAGAACGAACCGCACCCGAAAACACCAGGGTTCAACCGATTAGTTCCGGCCTGAGCCCAGTCGTGGAGCTGAATGTCCGGTCCTTCGAGCCGCGTGACTGGTCACTCGGCGCGGATCCCTCGATCGCCCGCCCGTTGCAGGCTCGTCACAGCACGATATTCGCGATGAGGCAGCAGAAACGCGCCGAGCAGAAACAGGCCTAGCGTGAAGAGCGCGATGTAGCCGGTCGCGGGATGAAGCGCTTCCTGGGTCAGCGTGCCGAGGGTCACCCCTTCGAGCATCGCCTGGAGGACCCGTTTCAGCCACCCCGTTCCAGGCGACGAGAGTTCCGCAAGCACGACGAATTTCAGCACGAACACCGAGCCGAACGTCACCGCCAGGCTGCGCAGCAGCTGATGTCGGCCGGGACTCGCGGCCGCCGTGTTCAGCAGCAGAATGAGAAAGAACACGGCAAACGTGATCCGCGGAAGCCCGGAGTCGGGAATCAGCATCGCCAGCGTTTGTGCCGCGGCGATCCAGAGGGTGAAGAGCACGACCCCGCCGTTCGCATTGGCGAGCGCCGATCGCGACGGTGACAGCAGTCGCTCCGGCGCGACGCTGCCGCTCAGGACGAAGATCCGCACGAGGAGCACGCCGAGTATCAATGCGAAGAGCGACGGCGGCTGCAGCACGACCGTTGCCGCTAGCCGCATTCCTCCGAGCAACGTCACCGTCAGGAACATCAGCGGCAGGGCGATCGCTTCGCGGCTGCTGGTCACTTGCGCTCGCGAAACAGCCGTGCCGGATTGAAATCGGACGCGTCTACGCGAAGGCCCGCCTCGAGTTCCGCCTTCAGTTCGTCCGCGGTGTGGAGCTGCAAGTCGGGATCGTCGACCAACAGGCGGCCGTCCGGCGCCAGCGCGATCGCGCGATCCACCGCCTCGAGCCCCTCTCGATACAGCGCATCGTCGTGGTGCAGTCGCCCCCATCCCTGGCGGTAGTACCAGTACGCGATGTAGAACTGCGTCTTCGCGTCGCGTTCCGCGGAATCGGCGCGCATGAACGCGGCACGCGATTCGATGAACTGATCGCGGCCGAAAAACGCCAAACCGTCGGCGAACGCCTGTTGATCGATGTGATAGGACCCGATCGCGGACGACAATCCGCCGGTGACCTGAGCCATCGTCTGCGGCTGACGCGCGTACAGCCACACGATCGTCGCACCGTAAAGTACGGCAACCACCAGTCCGCCCGCGCGCGTGGCCGTCTCTGACATGAGGTTCGGATTGGATCGTGACACAGATGACGAGCGTTACCGCATCAGCTACGGCCGCTCCTCTACTGGTCGGTCGGAGACTCAGGCGCGAAGAAGGTTCCAAGCAGCTCTCGACTCCACCACAACCCGGTGCGCCGGCGCTCGTCCGGCGTGCTGAAGCGATATCGATAGTACTGCGCGCGCACATGGCGAGGTGGCGCGTCCGGAAATGGATTGCGGGACATGAGCGCGAGCACCTCAGGGTCGCCCCGCATGATCGCGCCGACGAGATTGATGAACCAGCGGCTCGACGGACGCGGCGACATCGCCTCGAACCACATCAACCAGCCGAGCCTCAGGTGATAGGGAGCGACCTGTAGCGGCAGCCGGGCGGGGTCGCCTGGTTTCCCACGCACCTCGTATTCCCGCCACTGCGTCTGTTCATCCACGATCTGCGCGTCGGTGCCCTCCAGCACGATTTCGAATCGCTCGCGCGTGATGCTGCCGAAGGCGCCGTAGGTGTTCACCAGGTGCAGCGGCTCGAAGCTGGCATTCATCGCCTGCCCCGCCGAGAGCAGGTTCAACGCGGGAGCAACGCTCAGAACGCCGACAACGGCGATGAGCGCATACGTCGCCGACCTGAAAGCAGGAGGCGAGAGCGCTTCGGGCCGTCGCACCGGGAGCCACTGGAGCCAGCGGTCCATCACGATCGGGATGCACAGCACGATCGTCAGCCAGTTCAACCACGACAGATTTCCCGAGACGATCAGCACGCCCTGAAAGAGCACGGTCGCAAGCGCAGCGATCGCGGCAATCGGCTGCGGTGCAAAGTAGCCGAACGGAACAATCAGCTCGACGACATGGTTGATGACCACCCCGGCCGCGTGCACCGCATGCGGCATCCAGTGGAAGTACCAGCTCAGTGGGTTGGGCATCGGCTGGGTCTCGAAGTAGTAATCGAGGCAGGTGAGGTCGACCCAGCACGGGTCGCCGCGCATCTTGATGAGACCGGCGCCGAGCATCAGGCGGAACAGCGTCCACCGCAGGATCCACAGCACGAGCCGGTTCGGCTCCGCACTGGACGGTCCTGCGAAGATGGTGATGAAGCCGACCTCGCACAGCAGCATCTCCCAGCCGAACCCGAAGAAGGTCTGGCCGACGTTGACGAATGAGAGATAGAGCAGCCAGAGAAGCGCCCACACTGTCGCACTCGCAGCCCGGCCGGTTCGTTGCGGCAAGCCACTGAGCGCCGCGACTGACAGGACGACGCCGACCCACGCTGCCGCGCGAAAGAGGCTGTCGCGAGGCGCGAGGTAGAAGAGACTCGGCGACGCGAGAAAGGGGATATTCGCGACCCACGGACCCACCGGTTCGAGGCCATGCTCGCCCAGCAACGGAACGAACTGCAGGGCTGCGCTCACGAACGCGACGCAGTAGATGAAAGCGAGCCCTCGCTCGAACAGCCACCGGGAGTACCAGTAGGTCGGCTGCGGTGCGCCCGTCATATGCATGATCGATGCGGCTATCGTCGGTTCCGGGCCGAACGGGTTGAGCGCGGCCATCGTGCTTGCGCACGCGGGCTGCCGTGTCGTGGTGTTCGAGGCCAACGACACCATCGGCGGCGGCGCGCGCTCCGCGGAGTTGACCCTGCCGGGGTTCGTGCACGATACCTGCTCGGCGGTTCATCCATTCGGGATCGCGTCGCCCTTCTGGCGAACGCTGCCGCTGAGTCAGCACGGGCTTGAATGGCTTCAGCCGCGGGTGATGCTGGCACACCCCTTCGACGATGGGAGCGCGGTGGCGGTGGAGGGTTCGCTGGAGAGCACCGCGGCGATGCTCGGCCGCGATGGACCCGCGTACATCCGCACTGTTGGCCGCGTCGCCTCCGACTGGCCGTATCTCGAACGTGCGGTGCTTGGTCCGGCCGGCATTCCCGATCACCCGCTCGCTGTGGCACGCTTCGGACTCCAGGCCTTGCGCTCGGCGGAGGGATTCGCGTCGCGCCATTTCTCGAGCGAACGGACGCGCGCGCTCTTCGCGGGAATCGCAGCGCACAGCATAATGCCCCTCGATCGTGCGTTGACGGCAGGAGTCGGCCTGACGCTCGGCGCGATGTGCCACGTGTCCGGCTGGCCGATCCCGCGTGGAGGCGCCCAGGCGATCACCAATGCCCTCGTCGCCCACCTGCGCTCGCTCGGTGGCGAGGTGATCACCGCGTCGCGCGTGACGAACATCGACACGTTGCCGCCGGCGCGTGTCGTGTTGTGCGATCTCTCACCGAAGCCGCTGCTGCAGATCGCCGGGCACCGGTTTCCCTCCTCATACCGCAGGCTCCTCGAGCGTTACCGATACGGACCTGCCGCCTTCAAGGTGGACTGGGCCCTGTCGAGTGCGATCCCATGGACCGCCTCCGAGTGCCGCTCGGCTGGAACGGTCCATCTCGGATGCAGCGTCGAGGAGATCTCCGATGCGGAGCGCGCAGCATGGGACGGGCGCGCGACAGAGCGGCCGTTCGTGCTGCTCAGTCAACCGACCATCGTGGACAGGTCCAGAGCTCCCGACGGGGCACACGTGGCGTGGGCGTACTGCCACGTGCCTCACGCGTCCAGGTTCGACATGCTGCAGGCGGTGGAATCGCAAATCGAGCGGTTCGCGCCTGGATTCCGGGAGTGCGTGCGTGCGCGCGCAGTGACCACGCCCGCCGGACTCGAAGCGAACAATGCGAATTACGTCGGCGGCGATATAGCCGCCGGCACTATGGACCTGACGCAGTTCTTCGCTCGCCCGACGTGGCGCACGTATTCAACGCCGGTGAAGCGGCTCTTCATCTGCTCCGCATCGACACCGCCCGGCGTCGGGGTCCACGGGATGTGCGGCTATTACGCTGCGAAGGCGGCGCTCAGGACGCTGTAGATGAGGACACCGCGGCCGCCGTCGTCTGCGCCATCGGTCCGCGATACTCGGGATCAGTCCGTCGCGACGAGAAGGTTCGCCACCCGGACGAGACGCGCGCGACAATCAGAGCCGATGGTAGACACACGTTCGTTATTTCGACCGCTGTGCCGCGAGCTGATCGAGCTGCTTGGCGGCCTCAACGAGAACGACTGGAACAAACAGACGATCGCAGGAGACTGGCGTGTGCGCGACGTCGCAGCGCACCTGCTCGACACAGCCCTTCGCAGGCTCTCCTTTCACCGCGACCGCCTGGCGCTGCCGGCCGCAGAGAGCGACCAGGATTTTGTCGCGTTCATCAACGCACTGAACGCCACCTGGATCCGCGCCGCCGAACGACTGAGCCCGCGCGTGCTCACCGATCTGTACCGAGGCGTGAGCATCGAACTGGCGGATTTCATGGAGACGCTCGACCCGGACGCCGAGGCGATCTTCCCGGTGTCGTGGGCCGGCCACAGCACGTCGCCCCAATGGCTCGACATCGGTCGCGAGTTCACCGAGGTGTGGCATCACGGCTCGCAGATCCGCGACGCCGTTGGCGCGGGTCCCTGGCCTGACCCTCGCTGGCTGCGCGTCGTCCTGCAGATCGCGATGTGGGCCTGTCCTCCAGCGTATCGCGACGTGCCGGCAGCATCCGGTGCGTCGGTTGCGATCAGAATCACCGGGCGGGCACCCGGAACCTGGACGCTGCACCGCCGCGACAGCGGCTGGACCATCGATGAAGGCGACGCGGCCGCGCCGGACACGACGGTCACGATGGCTGATGAGACAGCATGGCGCCTGCTGTTCAACGCGTTGACGCCGGCGCAGGTCAGGGCCGGCGTCACCGTAAGCGGCGATCCTGCACTGGCCCTTCCGCTGCTGCGCACCCGGGCGGTCATCGTATGAGCCTCGACTTGATTGCGTTCGATGGCGACGACACCCTCTGGCACAACGAGCGCAGCTTCCGCGATGGTCGCAGGCGGTTCAGAGAGGTGCTGGCCAGGGCCGGCGTGGTGCTCGACGAGGAGGAGATCGAGGCGCATGTCTATCGGACCGAGCTCGCCAACATCGACGTCTACGGCTACGGTGTCTCCAGTTTCGCGTTGTCACTGATCGAGACCGCCATCGCCCTGACCAATGGATGCATCACCGGCGCTGACCTCCGCACCATCATCGAACTGGCGAAGCGCATGTTGACGGAGGAGATCGAGCTGTTCCCCAACGTCCGGGAGGTTCTTTCCACCCTCGCCGCTTCGCACCCGCTGATGCTGATCACGAAGGGCGACCTCCTTCACCAGACTTCGAAGCTCGAGCGCTCCGGTTTGCGCGACTGCTTCCGGTTCGTCGAGGTCGTCAGTCACAAGACCACCAGCACGTACTCCTCGATCCTCTCTCGGCACGGTATCGATCCACGTCGCTTTCTGATGGTCGGCAACGCGCTGCGCTCCGATGTGTTGCCGGTGATCGACGCCGGCGGATGGGCGATACACATTCCCGCCGCACTCAGCTGGTCGCACGAGCATGCGGAGATGCCGCCGCACGCGCACGGCCGCTACTTCGACGTGGCCGCGTTCGAGCGGGTGCCCGAAATCATCGAGCGGCTCGCGAAATCCTAGTTGTCAACCGCACACGTTACGGGCAGAATCGTGCAAATTTCCGAGGAGGTGCGGACATGCGGACGACGCGATACCTCATTGCACTCGCTCTCGTGCTCGGGTTGCCTGTCGCGGCACTTGCCCAGACCCAGATGACCACCGCGGCCATCGACGGCTTCGTCTCGGACACGAGCGGCGGCGTGCTCCCGGGCGTCGAGGTCGAAGTCCGAAACGTCGACACCAACCTCACGCGATCGCTGGTCACCGACAGCGAAGGCCGTTTCTCGTCCCTGCAATTGCCTCCCGGACGGTACACCGTGACCTTCAAGTTGTCCGGCTTCGCGACGCTGGTCCAGGAGAACATCACGGTCACCGTCGGACAAGCGCTGCGACTCGCGCCGGAGATGAAGCCGTCGGGTGTCGCCGAAACCGTCAACGTCACCGTGCCGGCTACCGCCGTCGACACGTCGAGGACCACCGCTGCCACGACCCTCGACGAAACGACGATCGGCACGACGCCCATCCTTGGCCGCAAGTTCGAAGACCTCTTGACGCTGACGCCCGGCGTGTCCGTCGTCCAGGGTCCCGACGGCGACGAGATCACGTTCTCGGGACAGCGCGGCGTCTTCAACAACATCAGCCTCGACGGGGGCGACTACAACAACGGGTTCTTCGGCGAACAGGTCGGCGGGCAGCGCGCCGCCATCGACATCACGCTCGACGCCGTCAAGGAGTTTCAGGTGATCGCGAGCGGCGCCAATGCCGAGTTCGGCCGCACCGCCGGCGGCGTGGTGAACGTGATCACGAAGTCAGGCACGAACAACGTTGCGGGCAGCCTGTTTCATTACCAGCGCCTCGAGGGGCTGACCTCGAACACCTCCGACGGAAAGCCGCTTCAGGATTTTCACCGCGAGCAGTCCGGCGGAACGGTCGGCGGTCCGCTGGTCAAGAACAAGGTCTTCTACTTCGGCGCCCTCGAAGGGATCCGCGAGCATCTGGTCCGGCCGAATCTGTCGGAGGCGATCGGCACCCCGTGCCCCGTGCCGAGTCCGACGGTGGCTGCGAACGAAGCGCTGATCAACAGCAGTGCCGACTGCCAACGCCTCGCGCTCCTCGACTTCTTCAAGACGAGCCGTGGCCAGGACGAAGGCCAGCCGGTCGAGCACACGATCGACAACAACGCGCTGCTTGGCCAAGATCGACTGGACGCTCAGTCCCAGAAACAACCTGTCGGTCTCGTATAACTTCAACTACTCCAGGAATGACAACCAGACCTTCGACGTCGCCACCTACGGCACGTCCGCGAACGGCACCGAAGGTCCGTCGAAGATCAACCTGCTCAACGCCAACCTGTTCACCTCTCTCACGGCACACCAGCTCAACGAATTTCACCTGACGCTGTCGCGCGAGGCCCGTCCGCGTCTGTCGACGCCGTCAGCCATTCCCGCCGACACCGGCATCGGCTTCGAGCCGTCGTTCCGGTTCGGCAACCCGTTCTTCATTCAACCCAACGTCGACGAGCTCGTGAAGCGCTTCCAGGTGAAGGACAACTTCACCGTCGTCACTGGCGCCCACACGATCAAGACCGGCGGGGAATGGCTGCACACCAACAACTTCCAGGTGTTCCGCGGCTTCTTCGCAGGGCGGTACCTCTTCGACAGCGTGACCGGATTCCTGCGTTACACGTCACCCGCAGCGGCGGGCGGCTTCGGTCCGAACACGGCGGGCTGCTCGAATGGCACGTACGTGACGGCGCCGGCAACCTGTCCATCGGGAACAACGGCGACCGGCGGCCCGCTGCTGTTCTACCTGCAGAGCAGCGGCCCGGACGGCATCGCCAGCGACGCGGCCGGAGCATCGGATATCAACAATGAGGAGCTGTCGTTGTTCGTGCAGGACAAATGGCAGCCCGGCCACGGCCTGACCATCGACTACGGCCTGCGGTGGGATGCCCAGCTGATGCCGGAAACGGTCGATCCGACGACGACGGCGTTCGCGTTCCTGCTCAACGACCCGCGCTTCCCGTCCGACGGCACCATTCCCGATCAGTGGAAGCAGTTCCAGCCGCGCGGCGGGTTCGCGTGGGACATCGGCGAGACCGGGAAGACCGTGTTGCGCGGCAGCGCCGGGCTGTACTACGCGCGCCAGAACATGCTGAGCCAGGTCGGATCGGTGACGACCAACGGCATCCAGCAGAAGAGCGACTTCCGCGCAAACCGGCGGCTTCGGCGATCTGCCTGTCGTGGCCGAACCTGCTGCCGCCGAGCGTCACGCCGCCCGGGACGTTCCCGCTGTTCACCGGCATTCGCGTCTTCGACCGCGATTACAAGAATCCGCGCATCGTGAGCGCCAACGTCGGATTCGAGCGCGAGCTGATGCCGAGCATGGCCGCGTATGTCGACGTGACGGTGGCGAAGGGCACGCGCCTGACGCGTTTCCTCAACTACAACGCGCACGGCACGGCCGCGGCGGCGAACCAGCCGCCGACGCGCGACACGACGACCTACACCGGCGCCAATCCGTTCGAACTGCAACTGGGTGACGTGTTCGTCACGACCAGCAAAGGACGGGCGCTGTACCGCGGCGCCACGTTCGGCGTGCGCAAGCGCTACTCGCAGAAGTATCAGTTCGAGTTCAACTACGTGCTCGCAAAGGACGAAGACGACGACTCGAACGAGCGCGACCCGTTCACGGATCGCTCGTTCAATTTCTACGACCTCGAGCCTGGACTACGGCCCGTCGGATCGCGACATCCGCCACAAGGTGAACTTCTTCACCTACGCCGAGCTGCCCGGCCGCCTGCTGGTGAACGCGAGGGTGCAGGGCCGCACGGCGCAGCCGATCACCACGTCGCCGCGCGTGTTGAACAACGACGATCGCGGACGCAACTGGGATCGCAAGGACAACGAGTACTTCTCGTTCGACTGGCGCCTGCAGCGACCGTTCGCCGTCGGCCGGACGGAATTCATTCCCAGCCTCGAGATGTTCAATACGTTCAACAACGCCAACAACATCAACCCGCTGAGCACCGCGGGCCTGTTCAACTTCGACGGATTCCTGCGCCAGGGCGTCGGCGACCCGCGCCAGGTGCAGCTCGCCCTGCGGGTGACCTTCTAACGACCACGACCAGAACGGCAGGGGCATGCGCTGTGCACGGCCGCCAGTCGCATGTCTTCTCCCGCCGTGGCGATTGTGGTCCCGTGTCATGCCCGCGAGCCGTTTCAGCTGACACACCTCGACGAAACGCTCGCGACGGTCGACGCACAGACCCGCGATGATTACGAGGTCGTCGTGGTGGACGACGGCTCGACCCAGGCATTCGAGCGAGGGCTGCGCCGGTTGATCCCGATCTTCGTGAACTGTGTGGTCGAGAACCTGGAGGATCGCGTCCGCGTGGGCGACTGCGCCGGTGCGCTGCGGAGCGCGCGCGTGCTCGCACGGGAGGACCGCGCACGCTCGCAAGCGCTCGTCGATGCCGGTCACGATGGCGCGCCGCTTCTTGCCTCAGTTCTCAGCGGCCCAGCGTGAGAACGTCAACCTACTTTGCAGCCGCACTCGCGCGGCTCAATTCCTCGCGGACGATCCGCTCGTAGGTCTCGAAGGGTACGGCCCCGACGATCAGCCGACCGTTGATGAACACCGTCGGGGTGGCAACGACGCCGTAATTGGCGGCGTCGGCGATCGATCGTTCGAGGTCGGCTCGATGCGCGGCCGTGTCCACGCACCCGCCGAACGTCGCGGCCTGCAGCGCAGATCTGTCTGGCGTAGTCCTTCAGCCGACCTCGTCCGAGTGCCTGCTGACTTGCGAACAGCTTGTCGTGGTACTCCCAGAACTTGCCCTGGTCGGCTGCGCACCGCGCCGCTTCCGCCGCCGGCCTGGCGTCCGGGTGACCGTCGAGCGGGAAGTCTTTCCACACCAGCCGCACGTCGTCTTTGTGCTCGGCCTGGAGGCGTTTCAGCACCGGCTCCATCGATCGGCAAATGGGACATTGGAAGTCGCCGAACTCGACGATGACGACGCGTGCGTTCGAAGGTCCCTTGACCGGATCGGTCGGCATCACCGGGACCGTCTGCCGCGGAGCATCAAAGCGAATGGAGATCTCGTGTGAGGCGGCGCGCAGTTCGTCGAGGAAGCGAACCAGCGCGTCGGTGCGGCTCCGTCCGCGTTCGATGCTGGTGACCAGCGTATCCCGCACCTCGATCGAGCGACACACCCTGTGCGGCAGCACCGGAGCGGGAATACGCATCCATGATTTCCGCGTCAGTGACGGCCGGCATCCGCTTCGGCAGTTCGTCGCTCAGCAACTTCTCGACGGTGACGTGTCGACGCGCGGCTTCATCGTCGAGCAGATACACCGCGATGATCGAGTCGAGTGCGCGGCGCCGGCCATCGTACTGTTCCTGCTGCAGTCGGGCGAACGAGCCGGGATCCTGCTCACTCCAGCGCGTATCGAGATCGATCAGCCGTACTGGACGGCCGTCAATCGTCGCGATGATCGTGTCGTCGGCGGTTTGCGCGGAGACGGCGGTTGACAGCAGGCCGTCGTGAAGAGCAGACCCGTCGTGAACTGCAGCACGGTCGTGAACAGCAGCACCGTGACGGACAGCAGCACGGCGGCGAGGCGTCGAACGAGGGCACGTGCGCTCATCATGATGTGGGCGGCGGATGGCAAGATCGATCGCGCATGCGCCCAGGCGACAGTCACTGAGTAAGCGACCACCGATGCGGCGGAACCGGCACCAGAGAGCAGTCGCACCTGATGCCGGGTCCTCGCGGGCCGCCTTCGTATTCCGCACCAGCGACGGCGGCAGATCAGAAGTTGAACTGCGCGCCGAACTTCACGAACCGTCCGACGATAATCCCCGAGGCGCCGGCGATGCCTGCCGGCTGCAGCCACGTGGTGGTGGACGGGCTGTAGGTGTTGTTGACGGAGGTGATCGCGCTGCTGTTCGTGATGTTGAACACGTCCATCATCACCTGCAGCTTCTTCGCGGCCGGCATCTGGAAGGTGCGCGAGAAGCGCAGGTCGAGCTGGTTGCGCCGATCGCCGAACGTCGTGCCGGGCGAGATGATCGGCACCGAGAACGTGCGCACGCCGCCCGAGAGCGGCCGGCCGAGCGACGGCAGGGCCGCGGCCGCCGGCGCGTTCCAGTTGCGCGAGGATCTCGGGGCCGGGATAGCTCTGGAAGGTGCCTGCCAGCTGGATCGCATACGGGAGCATGTAGGACCCCGATACCTTCATCTGGGTCTGGAACGGATACTGGACGTCGCAATAGCGCTTGTTCGGCAGCGCGAAGGTGGCCGAGGCCGCATTGCCGCCCGCACCGGGAAGGGACAGTGAGGTGACGCTGCCGACGAAGTTGTCGGCGCAGAACGAGTAGGCCAGGCGACCGGTGCTGAACCCGCCCGAGAAGAACGTGCCGCGGCTCAAGCGGGCCGTCGCCTGGAAGTCGACGCCGTTGAACGTCTCGCTGCCGTCTCCGAACTTGTCGTAATTGTAGGTGTGCAGCTTCGACTGACCGTAGGTGACGTTCGGATTGAGATCGTAGAAGCCGGTGAGCACCTGGTTGCCTCCGCCCGGCAGACGCGGATCCACGGGGGTCGTCACCGAGAAGGTCTGGTAGTCCGCCGGGGTGTAGGCTTCGTTCTGGGTCGCATAGAAATTGAAGTAGGAGCGACGGAAGTAGGTGGCTTCGATACCAAGTTTCGGCAGCAGTTCATGCTGGATGCCGGCGGTCACTTCCCAGTTGCCTGGACGCACGCCCCAGCCGACCGACAGCGACGGGTCATACACCGCGGCCGCCGGATTGGCGCCGCCGAAGTTGTTGTTGGCGAGCGGTCCAAGTTCGCAGCCGGCGCTCGGGTACGTGCAACCGGGGGTCCACTGCGGGAGGTAATCGGTATTCACATCGGTCCACGGGCGGGTGGTGCTGTTGACAGACGTGAAGATCGGATTCACGGTGCGCGCGTAGTTGATGCCGTTGGTCGTCACGTAGCGGCTCAACGTCGTCTTCAGTGCGGTCCTGCCGTTGCCGAACAGGTCGTAGTTGGCGCCGATTCTCGGGCCGAAGTCCTTCCAGTTCGGGACATTGTCCACCGCGTCGAAGTGACGCGCCGGCACCCAGGTGCCGCTGGGCAGTTCCTGCGCCGGCACGCTGTTCTTCATGAAATCGAGGCGCGCGGCCAGGTTCAAGGTCAGGCGGCCCACCTTCCAGGCGTCCTGGGCGTAGAGACCGAGGTCGCGGTCGAGATTCTCGAAGTCCGTGTACGGCGTCGTGTACACCGTCACCTGCACGGGGACGTTGTTCAAGTACGACAACGACATGTCATTGAGCTGTCCCGGCTTGTTGTCCAGCGGGCCGTGCCAGTTCGGCGAGTGGTTGTTGCCTTCCTGCAGCGTGAAGCCCGCCTTGATCGCATGCGAACCCGTGACGTAGGACAGCGAGCTGCGATACGAACGGACGTGCGTGATGTTATGGGAGAAGTTGGTGAAGTACGCCTTGGCGAACACGCCGGTCGCCTGCTCCTGGATGGCGTAGCCCTGGGCGCGCGGCAGTTCCGGCACCGGCTCGGTGGTCCAGTCTTCCGTCATGTTGCCGAAACCGGCTTCGAACAATGTCCTGTTGTTGATGGTGGCGCGATAGACCGCCGTCTCGAAGTGATTCAGATAGATCCGCTGCAGGTTTGCCGTTTCGGGCGGCCGCAGCGACGTCGTCCGCCAGTGCGGCGTGGCACGCGGCGCGTAGTTGTAGTAGACCGACAGGCGATTGCGCGGCGACAGCTGGGTGGTCAGGCGCGCATCGGAGCTGGTGTTCCACTGATCGTCGATCGCCTGGCGGCTCAGGTCGGGAACGTAGAGTGGGCCGAATGGATCCTTGTCGTAGTAGTCGTTCGACCGGTAGAGCTGCGTTCCCCAGTACTTCACCGATGCAAACAGCCACAGTTTGTCCACCTTCAGCGGGCCGCCCATCCCGACACTGCTGTCCCACAGCTTGTTGATCGAGTCGACCGACGTGATGCCCTTGTCCCTCAGATCCTGGGTCAGATTGCTCGACTGCAGTTCCTTGGTCGCGATGCTGCCGAAGGCGGAGCCGCTGAACTGGTTGCCGCCGTCGCGCGGCACGATGTTGATGCGGATGCCGCCGCCGGCCACTTCGGCCGACAGCGCGCCGATGTCGAAGCTGAGCTCCTGCGTCGACGAATCGTTGGCGCTCAAACCAGTGCACGAGTAGGCGCAGGCGAAGTTGCTGAGCATCATGCCGTCGAGCGTGCGGATGTTATCGGTGTACGACCCGCCGTGGATCGACACCTGGTTCTGCTGCTCGCCGGAGGAGCCACCCACGTCCACCTGATTGCTGACGACGCCGACGGTGAGCTGACCGATGCCGTTCCAGTTCTTGCCGGTCGGCAGCGCGTCGATCACGTCCTTGGTGACCACCCGGCGCGCCGCCACGCTCTGGGTGTCGACCACCGGAGATGCGCCGGACACGGTGATGGTTTCCTCGACCGAGCCGACCCGCAGATCGGCGTTGACGGTGGCCGTGAAGCCGGTCGTCAGTTCGATGCCTTCCCGTCGCACCGCGGCGAAGCCGGGCAGCGCGAACGTGACGGTGTATGAACCAGGGCGCAGGTCGACGACCTTGTATTCGCCGCGCTCGTCGGTGATCACCGATCGCACCTTCTCGATGAGCGCGGGGCTCGAGGCCTCGACCGTGACTCCCGGCAGCACGGCGCCGCTGGCGTCCTTCACCGTGCCGGCGATGGCGGTGGTGTCCTGCGCTGCCGCGACTGCGGGGACGGCCAGGCACGCGGCAAACAGCACACCTCTCACAAGTGACCTGCGCATAGCGACTCTCCTCCCAGGATGGGGCCCGTGGTTCCGTTGACGCGACAGCGGATCTGACCCGCGCTGCTTGCCGAACCGAACGAACAGATGCGAGTGCTCTGACCGAGGGACTGCGGGAGACGACGAACGCCGGAAGTCACGCGCACGATAGGACCGACGCTGCGAGGTGTCAAGACAAATGGCGTCGATCGGCGTGTCGATCAACACGCAACGTGGGCAGCCCGCGGTCGAGTTGGCCGACCTCCGGCCGGTTGCCGAACCAACGTGCGCGCGTGTCGCCGCGACCTGGCGCCGCGCACTGGGTGGGTATCGATCGAATTGAAGCGGCCTAAGTGGTAATCGCCTTCCAGTTCTTGACGATGTGCTCCGCCGTGCGCCACGCCAGCGCCTGCACGGTGTGGGTCGGGTTGTGCGCGCCGCTCGTGCCCATCACCGATCCGCCGAGGACGCCGAGATTCGGCACCTCGTGCGACGAGGCCCCACCGATCGACGACGTTCGTCTCGGCGTTGTCACCCATGCGCGTGCCGCCGTACGCGTGCGTCGATGCGCCCATCGCACCGCCGACCGGCCCGCGCTGGACTGCGATCGCGCCGGCCGCGCGATACCACTGCTCCATCTTGTCCTGCGAGAACGCCGCGAGCTTGCGCTCGTTCTCCTTGTACTCGCCGGTGATGCGGATCACCGGGACGGCCGAGCGGATCCTTCACCACCGGATCGAGATCGAGGTAGTTCTCCTCGTAGGGCAGCGTGGTCTTCTGGATGTACGAGTTGTGCGATCGATCGGCGTTCTCCTTGATGAACGCCTTCCACTGCGAGCCCCACGCCGGCGCCAGCCCGAAGGTGTTCATCGCCGGCGGCGGTGATCGGCCGCCGATCCGACATCACCCACAGGTTGCCGCCGCCGATGAAGTCGAGCGACGAGTGATCGAAGTTGTCGTCGGCCCAGTCGTCGACGGCGACGCCCTGCGCCGGCAGCCCGTACCAGGCGCCGAGGTCGAACGGAAACAGCGCCGGACACCGGCGCGCCCTGGTGATGGCTGAAGTAGTGGCGTCCGACCTGACCGTGGTTGTTCGACAGCCCGTTGGGAAACGCCTTCGACTTCGACAGCAGCAGCAGCCGCGACGTTCTCGTACGTGTAGCTCGCCAGCAGGACGACCTTCGCCGGCTGGAAGTACTCGTCGTTGTCGGACACGTAGGTGACGCCGCTGGCGCGCCCCTGCGTAGTCGACCTCGATGCGACGTGACCATGGCGCGCGGTGACGACCTTGAGGTGGCCGGTCGCCTGTGCGCGCGGAATCGTCGTGACGGCGGTGGAGTTCTTCGCGTCGACGTGGCAGCCGCCGGTGTTGCAGAAGCCGTGGTACATGCAGCCGGAGCGGTTCTGGTAGGTCCGGGAGTTGATGGCTGCCGGGCCCGGGAAACGGATGCCAGCCGAGCTGCTCCGCGCCGTCGCCGCCATCTTGTCGTGGAACGCGGTCCAGCGCAGCGGCGGCATCGGGTACTCGCGCTTTCGCGGGCCTTCGAACGGATTGCCGCGCGGATCGATCGGTCCCGTTGATGTTGCCGGCCTGGCCCGACACGCCGACCTCGTATTCGATCTTGTCGTAGTACGGCTCGAGCTCGTCGTAGCCGAACGGCCAGTCCTCGACCGTCGAGCCCTTCGGGATCCGCGACGCGCCGTAGCGGCGCCTGGTCTCGCTGACCACCTTGAAGTCCCACGGGTTCAGCCGCCAGTGCTGCGCCCAGTAGTGCAGGCTCGTGCCGCCGACGGCGTTCATCATCGGATGACCGCCCTGCACGGCCGGCTGCGGCAGCGCGTGGCGCGGACGGTCGGCGCCTCCTGCTTGGTCTTCTGCACCGCCAGCATCGGCCAGCTCGCGGAAGTTGTTGCGCAGCTCGTCGGGCGCGAAGTCGCGGCGCGTCAGCCGGCGCCGGCCTCGAGGCCGATCACCTCGATACCGGCCTGCGCCAGCGGCAGCGCAGCCACGCCGCCCGCGGCGCCGAGGCCGATGATCACGACGTCGGTGTCTTTCAGCCTAGTCGCCATGCGCCAGGTCCTCGTGTGCGTGCAGATCGCGCTGCGCCGTCGCCTTGTTGAACGCCTCGTAGTCGTACGCCGACTTGTGATTCGGCGTCAGCTGTTGCGCTTCGAGCGCCTTCTGGTCGGCTGGCGTCACCATGGTGCGGATGCCGGGATAGCCGAGCAGATCCCAGCCGACGAAGTTCGCGTTGCCGCCGTAGTAGGGGTCGCCGAACATGCCCTGCCGCGTGTGGTTGAGGACCATCGCGAAGAACTGCGCGGAGCTGCCCGCGAACCCGGTGGCTGCACCGGTCTCGACGTCGATCGAGCACCGAGTCCTGGTCGTGGTCGTGAGATCGAGAAACCGCTTGCCGCGCGACGAGGCCGCGTATCGATCGAGCGACGCCAGCCCCGCGGCATACGCCGGACGTGATGCGGCGAGCGCGCCGCCGAGCGCCCGATCGATGTAGTGCGCGGCACGTGCTTCTCGCGCGCCAGGGCCATGCTGATCGCTCGGAATAAGACGCTCGACGATCGCCTCGAGCAGCTCGGCCTCCGTCACGGTCAGGTTCTCGAAGGCCTCCCGTACCGGCGCTGCGGATGAGGCCGCCTGCGCAATCGGTTCGGCGGTTGCCGGCGCTGCGGCAGCACCGAGCACATGTGCAGGCCCGGCGACTGCCGCCGCCCCGACGATCCCGGCCCGGCGAAGAATGTCGCGACGGGAGATGATTCGCAGTCGATCGTCAGCCATAAGCCTCCTGCGCTCGTTACTTACTGTCGACATCCGGTTCGTCGCTGAAGACCATCAGCGACAGGAGGCAGACGCGAAGATGATCCTCGCGAGACGAATCCCGGGACGCGACGTCATCGCAAGAATCCTCCTGACAGGGTGTGCGTTATACCATATCCGCGCAGTCGCCTCGACCACGCTCCTCGACGACCGCTCAGCCGGTGCGATTTGCCGCGGCGACTGACGCGCTTGACGCTGCAGATAACGCGGCCCTGACAGCGCTCGCGTCTCAGATTCGCGACCGGCTGGCGGGCTATCGACAGCGACATCCATTCATCGTGGACTGAGCGCCGGCCGTCGTCACGTCCTGCCACTCGCAATCATCATCGTGCTGACGACGAGCACCGCACCGGCGACGGCGCCACCCGCAACCCACGCCGTCCGGCCGACCGCTTCGAAGTCCCATGGGCCGATCGGAAAGAGCACCGCCGCCACGACGCATCCCCACGCGGTGAACGCCAGGAAGGGCGGCCACGCAAAGCGCTGCTCGCGCAGCAGGATCGCAACGACCAGACAGGCGGGTGCAAGCCACGGAACGAACCAGCGGATGGAGACGGATCGGCCCGCGAAGTTGGTCGAGAGCGCCGCATACGTGCACCACGTGCTGAACATGAACGCATACGCGGCCACGACGGCGGGCCACTCCGGGAGCCTCTGTACGCGCGTGAAAGAGAATCGGCAACGCGGGCGCCAGCAGGAGCAGCGGCAGATTGAATCTGACGAACCCGCGCGCGCCGATCAGGAGATCGACCGCGTACCGCAGCAGAGCACGTGCGCTCGCGTGGTGCAGCCCGCCCGTGAGTTCATACGAAGCGAACGGCGAACCGCTCCACGCGAGATATTCAGGGACGGCGCCGACCGGCCCCAGCGTCCCGCCGACCTGATAGTTGAGCACATGGTGCAGGATCAGCAGCGGTGCGGCGCCGGCGACGACCAGCAGTGCGCTCCCGATGCGCCGGCAGATCCACCAAGCCAGCAACACCGAGACGCCAAGAAGGTGCGGTCCGATCCCGAAGTCGCACGCATACGCCGCTCCGCCCAGAGCACCAAGGACGAGCAGATCGCGTGTGCTGGCCGCGGCCCGTGGATCGCGTGTGCTGGGCCGGACGCGTGTGGGCCCGACGCGTGTGTCAGGCCCGACGCCGGTGCCAGCGCCCAGGCCCGCGCACGTGACGAGCCGGTGCCACTCGACGGCGACGCCTGTCGCAAGCGCCAGCAGCACGATGTGGATGTTGACGGCGCGTGAGTAGACCGGGGTGATGGTGGCGAACGCGAAACTGAGCGCCACGACGAAGGCCGCGCGAGCCGAGCCCAGGATGCGCAGGGCGAGCAGAAACATGCCTGCCGCGGCAGCCACGTAGCTCGCCCCTGAGGTCGTCACTGTCATCAGGTAGGCAAAGCGGCTCACCCGCTCGCGCGCAACCAGTCCGGTCCCCCGCTGCAGCCCCCAGTAGAGCGCGGACATCGCCACTGCCGGAACGGGCGCCTTGTCCGAGTAGAAGCGGCCGTTGACGAACACCTTGTCCGCGGTGCCGGCGGGCAGCGAGCCCGGCCCGAACGGTGCGCCTCCTGCCGCCTGCGCCAAGTCGGGGTGCACGAACACGGAGCGGTCGATGGCAAGGGTGCCATGATCCACGAGCGATTCGACCGTTGCGAGACGGCTGCCGTCGTTCCATCCGACAGCGTAAGGCAGCGCACCGGCGACGGCGACTCCAGCGGTCAGCAGGATAACAGCGGCATTGAGAAACACGCCGCGCCCCGCGACCAGCGTTCACCGGCCCTTCCCCACGTGTTCGTAGACCTGGACGAGACCGGTCGCATCGGCGAAGCGCAGTGTCCATTGCGCGTCGGAGGAGAGGACCGGCGCGGCATATTCGCGTGACGCACTGAATCCGGAGCTGTCGACAATGGCGAACCGCGGGGCGACGCCGGCGATCAGCCGCCGTTCGGTGTCGAGGTCCTGCTCGAAGGGTGGCGTGACGCCGTGAAGACCGGTCCGCAGATAGACCCAGTGCGGCATTGACGAGAGCACGACGTCGTCGGCGCGTGCGTGAGCCTGCACCCACGTGATCCCTGCGTCGAAGGCGGCGAATGCCGGGTCGTAGGTGAACAGCGAATACTCCACCCGGTGGCCGGCGAAGTTCTCGACGGTCACGGGTCGCAGGTCGTGCGTGAAGTACCACCACAGCGTGGCCGGTCTGGATGATCGCTGCTGCAACGACCGCGGCAACAGGCACGAACGCGGCAGCGCGCGGACCTGAACCCGACGCGCCGTGCGACCGAGGCGATCGCCTGCAGTGCGACCAGGAGCGCCGCGCAGAGCATCGGCGCGATCCCCGCAAGGTAACGTGGCCACTGGTAGTCCGTTGGCAGGAGCGACAACAGTCCGACGTAGCTGAGGACCATCAGCGGCACCAACCGTTCACCGCGCGCCGCCATCAGGATGAAGTCCGGCGATGATCAGACAGCCGTACAGGGCGAGGCCGAACCGGATGATCCGCCATGGGATGGCGCGCCCGACCACGGGAAGTTGGGTGGCCTTGACGACGAGCGTGCTCCAGTCTCGCTCGAGCGCGGTGACGGCTTCGCCGAGGTGCGTCACGGTTGTTCGCACGTTGCGGGCCGCCCGCATCACGAGCTCGCCCGACGACACGACGCCCAGCGCAGGCACGTTCGGATCCCTGAGCCGCATGTTGCGCGTGTAGCTGACGTTGTACAGCTGGTAGTCCGCGCGCGCATATTCGTAGGGCGGGTGCGTGTAGTCGGCGCCGCGCTCCACCCAGGCGACATATCCGCTCCAGGCCGCCACCGGCACGGCAATCAGCAGCGCACGACGCAGAACCGTACGCCACTGCGCCGCCACCGCGGCGTCGAGCAGCCAGGCGGCAAAGATCGCTAGTCCTGCGGTGCGGAACAGGAACGCGCACGACGCACTCACGAAGAAGAGCGCTTCAGAATGCCGCGGACGTCTTGTTGCCACGCCGACTGCCGCCAGAACGCACACCGCAAACGGAAGGTCCGCGTAGACGCGGTCGGACAGCCAGACGGTGGTCATGTGCAGGCCGGTCAACAGCGTGCCTGCCGCCGCAAAGCGACGATCGCCGATCGATCGCAGGACGACGAACGTACCGAGGATGAAGGCGAGCCATACCAGGAAGCAGAACGCGCGCAGCCATCGACCGACCACCACCGGGTCGGAGGTGTGGAGGATCCGTTGGGCGGCAGCAATGACGACCGGCAGCAATGGCGGCCACACATCCGCGGTCAGGTGTGTCGGTTCGCTGCGCAGTGCGTAGCCCTCGCCAGCCGCGAGGCTCGTCCCGAGAACGTAATACACCGCCGCATCCCAGCGGAGATCGGCCGGCCCTGTGGTTCGCGGAACCCAGGTCACGCACAGGATCGCGGTGACCAGGGCGCAGACGGCGATATCAGGACCGTTCGCGGACCATGCACCTGTGCCGTTCGGCGGCCTTCCGGGTCTGCTCGGCAGTATATCCACGCGCCGAGGTACCGCAATTCCCGTGCTCAGGCGTTTCCGGATGGCGAGCCGCTTGCGAACCTCCGGACCGGAGGCTTCGTGATGAAGACGATCGCATCGATTGTCATGACCGGACTGACGACGCTGACGCTGGCGTGCGGCGGAAACGGCGGGTCGAATTCAAGCAACACGGCGGCGAACGATGCCGGCCGCAATGGCGACTCCAGCCGGGGAGAGCAGCGCGAGCTGACGGGATGTCTGCTCGCGGGTGGAGACGCGGGCTCGTATGTGCTGCAGCTGGGCTCGGTCGGAGATGCAGCGCGCCCTCGAGCGGTAGCACTGGGGCGCCGGCCGGCGCTGCCGGAACGTGGGTTCCCGGCGCCACATACCGGGTGATCGCCAGGAACGGACAGGATCTGGCGCAGCATCTCAACAAGCTGGTCGCCGTCAACGGTTCCGTCGAGGGCGGCAACGGCGGTAGCGTCGGCACCGCTGGCGGGTCCGGATCATCCTCCGGCTCATCCCGTTTGCCGTCCGACAGCAGTGAACTGGGTACGGTGCGCGTCGAGTCGGTACGTCAGGTTGCTGATCAGTGCCCTGCGGGGGCCTCGCGCCGTTAGCGCATCTTCACATCGCAGTAGCTGCGGACCCTCAGGTTGGCCGAGTGTGGGAAACCTGAAGGTTCGCGGCTACACCACAGTGATGTGGAGAATGCCGTGGCCGATCCATCACCCCTCAAGGCGCCGTTCCCATGACGCCGCGCACCACGTCCGGTGAGACCTGGTGCGTTCGCGCCAGTTCCTTCGTCAGCACAGCCTCGCACCACACGCGCGCGCGCTCCGGCGCCGTTCGAGCACCCTCCCGTGCGTCGATCGAGTCGCTCTCCATCGGCCGGTGCGAGACCGAGCTGCCAAACGTCATGGACGCGGCTTTCAAGGCCTCGATGTCGCTGCGAAGGTGGGCAGCGTCCGCCGCGACACGCAGGTCGAGCGGCCGTGCAGACTCACGCGTGAGATGACATTGCGGCTCGTCAGGCTGAAGGCTGAACGCCACAGCGGCGCTGGCCGCCATTGCGGAGAGGGTGATGCCCGCGAACACCAGGAGGGCGTGCGTCATCGTGAGCGGCGTGGACACCCAGGGCCGGAGGCGGAGCCTGGTCCCGACAAAGCGAGCGAACCATCGTCCGTAGACCCGTGGCCACGTGGTGCCTCCGATCCACCCGTAGCGGAACGCCGGTGCCGAGAGCAGCCGATCGTACAGATCGGAGAAGCGCTGCACGTGCGCGTCCATCAGGAATCGCGCGCGCACACGCTCGCGTGCTGCGGTCCCGAGCGTCAGTCGGAGCTGCTTGTCGTCCAGGAGTCGTCCGATGGCCGACGCATACGCCGACGGGTCGCACACCGGCACCACCAGCCCGGTCGCTCCGTCTTCGACGCCTTCCCGATGCGGCGGGATGTCGCTGGCGACGATCGGCAGCCCGAGGTACCCGGCTTCGAGGACGTTCAACGGAAAAATCTCCTGGCGCGCCGCGGTCACAGCGATGTCGGCCGTGTCCCGAAGAATCGCGGCGGCATCCGGGCGTCTTCCGAGGAACGCCACCGCATCGCCGATATCGAGGTTGTTGGCGAGAGCCTTGAGGATCGGCTCATCCGGTCCGTCGCCAAGCAGGAGGAGCCGGAAATCGCGGCGGCCCTGGGCGCGCAGTTGCGCGGCCGCCTCCAGCACCATCGCCTGATTCTTTCGCTCGATGAGCGAGCCGACGACGGCGATCACCGTTTCGTGCTCGCCGATTCCTAACCCCTGACGAAGATCCCTCGCATCGCCGGCCTCGAGACGCTGGGGATCCACGGCATTGTAGATGACGCAGATCCGATCGGGTCTCAGTCCATCTTCACGGAAGCCCTTGACCGCCGCCTGTCCGCTGCCGACAATGCACGCCGCCTGATGCACCCATGAATAACAGCGCTCATCCTCGGTCGACGGGAGATGGACGTGCAGCAGCACCGGAATCCTGGCGCGACGCGCTCCAGGCATCAGCCACTTGACCGGTTCGAACGCCGTGGCATGAATCAGGTCGATGTGCTCGGTCTCCAGGATGTGCCGGCCGGCAGCGGTCAGGCGTACGGACGGCATCATGCGGTCCGCACCCTCGAAGTCGGGATCGACGTAAACCGTGACACCCAGATCGCGCGCGGCGCGAGCGAGCGTCGGCGTATTGCACATCACCACTGGTCTGTATTTGTTCCGGTCCAGATGCTGTACGAGGTCGAGCAGACATCGCTCGCTGCCGGTGATCCAGTCCTGACCAAAGTGTGCAAAGAGAATCGACGCCGGTGTCGGCCTGAGTGACGCGTGCCTCTCTCGCCGTGGACCAAACCAGGCGTGGCGCAGGTAGCCGCGGAACCAGGCGAGTCTGGCCACCGCCTCGAACTGTCCGGCGGCATCTCGTACAGCGGCGGCCCGCACCCAGGCAAACACACGCGACGCGATGGTTCGCCACATGTGCCTGGGCACACCGAGCAGCCGCCGGATTCGAGTGGGATAGCTGGCCTCGAGCCGCGCGACGTCCTGGCCGTTCTGCAGGAGCCATCCGAGGATGTAGCTGCGCGTCAATCGCGCTGCAGGTACGAAATGCCGCACAACCGCCCGTGGTTCGGTACACGCCGTGGCTGCCTCCATGAATCAGGCGCAGGAACAGTTCGTGGTCCTCGCCCGTTCGCAGTGTTCCATCCAGCTTTCCGAGGTCTGTACGCAACCCGCCAAGACGCTTGAGTATGGCGGCGCGGACGGCCATGTTCGCGCCAATCGCCATGATCTCGGGGTTCACTCCGAGCGCGAGGCGTTTTCGGCGGTCGCCGTTATCGTTGACCGCAAGAACGCCGTACAGGGCGGGCGTCAACCACGTTGGCGGATCGGTTTCCCAGTCAGGCAGAATCCGTCCCGCCACGAAGTCGCTCCCGGTGTCCAGGAGCGCCTCGACAAGGCGTTCGATCCATTCGGGGGAGGGCTCGACGTCGTCATCGGTGAGAGCGACGATCTCGCCACTCGCATGGGTCAGCCCCGCATTCACCGCGGCCGACTTCCCGGGCGTGCTCACGAACACGTACCTGGCACTCGTCGGGTTCGACGCCGCGAACTCCGCCACGACGTGCGGCGTGGCATCAGTCGAGCCGTTATCGGAGACGATGATCTCGAGCCGGTCGGCGGGCCACGTCTGACGCGTCATGGCGCCAAGCGTGCGCTCGAGGAGAGCACATCTGTTCCTTGTGGCAATTACGACCGAGACAACCGGGTCAACCATAGCGCTGAACTGTCGGGATAGTTCGCTGGCGCCATGCCCAGCAATCGCTGTTCCGATCTTCCGCAAAGGTGTTCCACTCGGCGCGTATCCGGGAGTGCAGCTCTGCCCGGCCTATACTCGGGCGGCCATGAGCAGAGTGATCCTGATTACAGGCGGCGGACGCGGCATCGGTGCAGCCACAGCCCGACTCGCTGCCAGACGCGGATACATCGTCTGCATCAGCTACGTGAGCAACGAAAGCGCCGCGAAGGGCGTGGCCGGGGAGATCAGTAGGGACGGTGGGCGCGCGGTGATCGCGCAGGCGGATGTGTCGGTAGAGAGTCAGGTCGTCCGGTTGTTCGAGACAGTGGACGGCGAGTGCGGTCGCCTGGATGCGCTGGTCAACAACGCCGGCATGCTCGAGAGCCAGATGCGGGTCGACCAGATGGACGGCGGCAGGCTGTCGCGCGTGTTCGGGACGAACGTCACCGGCTCGTTCCTGTGCTGCCGCGAAGCCGTGCGCCGCATGTCCACGAGACACGGAGGAACCGGCGGCGCGATCGTGAACCTCTCCTCCGCCGCGGCGCGTATCGGCTCGCCCAACGAGTACGTGGACTACGCCGCGTCCAAGGCGGCCATCGACACGCTGACGATCGGCCTCGCGCGCGAGGTGGGCGACGAAGGCATCCGCGTCAACGCAGTCCGGCCCGGGCTGATCCACACCGAGATTCACGCAAGCGGCGGAGAACCCGGACGCGTCGAACGCCTCAGCAGCGGCGTGCCGATGAAACGCGGCGGTACTGTCGACGAAGTGGCCGCATCGATCATGTGGCTGCTGTCCGACGAGGCGTCGTACGTCACTGGAGCGATCGTCGACGTCACCGGTGGACGCTAGCGGATGCACCAGTCGTTGATGCCGCGGAGGCCGAATTCGGTGACAGACGGCTGAATGCGCCGGCACACGAGACGGCGTCGCCGTGGCGGCGCGGACACGAGCCTGAATCGTATCGGCGATTCGTGCGGCGTCGCGCGCGACACCGTGGATCATCGTTGACGAGAGCGAGTAGAGAAAGTGCAGCCCGACGAAATACAGCCCCGGCTCACCAGGGACGATGCCGCGATCGTGGACGGGCTCGCCATCGGCGCCGTAAGCGAAATTCGACAGGTCGATCCACGAGAGCCCCGGGTGGAATCCGGTACACCAGATCACGTTCGCGACGTCCAGAACACGGCCGTCCGCGAGCAGCGGCTTGCCGTCGCGCGCGCCGGTGACGCGCGCGGTCCGCTCAACGCCGGCAGCGGTCAAATCCGCGGGCTTGACGCGGATCAAGGGCCCGCCTTTGGAAATGATCGACGGGCGTGCCCGTCGCCCCACCGGCGTCGCCACCGTCAGAATCCGATGGAAAACGACACGAAACACGATCGGAAGAATGGCGCGCGCGACCGGGCTCTCGATGCGAAACGGCACATGCCCGGGATGGCGGCCTGACAGCCAGGTGCGGTGCGAACCGGCCACATCCAGCGCAATGTCCGCACCAGAATTGCCGGCGCCGACAATCAGCACGTCGCCGGGGCGGAGCTGGTCAGGGTTCTGGTACTCGCTCGAGTGCAACTGCACGATGTCCGGGCTGAGCGGCCTTCGAACATTCAGGGATGCGGCTCGCCTGGTACGTGGCCATCGCGATCACGACGTGTTCCGCTTCGACGCATCGATCGCCTGCGTCGACCATGTAACGTGCACCGTCGCGCCACAACCGCTTCACCCTGGCGCCGGTTTGCACTGGCAGGTTGAAGTGCCGGGCGTAGGTCTCGAGATAATCGGCCATCGCGTCCTTGGTCGGAAAGCCGAATGGCGGACCGGAAACGGCATCCCGATCAAGCCGTCGTACTTCGCGGGCGTGAACAGGCGCAGCGAATCCCAGCGCCGCCGCCACGAGTCCCCGACGCGCGGGTTGCCTTCGAGAATCACGAACGAGAGGCCGCGTTGCGCGAGGCAGTAGCCGACCGACAACCCCGCCTGTCCGCCGCCGATCACGACGACTTGAACGCGCTCGAGGGAGGGTATGCTGCTCATCGTTCACCTCACCGGCAGGGACTGAGGTGATGGGTGTACATCAGCGCTGGGACAATCGCAACCTCGTCAGGCTGGTCGGTCGGTGGGTGTCGCGACGGTCGCTGCAACTGCTTTACTTCTTCACGCCGCGCGTGCCCACCGAAGCGGCAGCCGCCGATTCCGCGATTGTGCGCAGGTCGGCTCGCCACCAGTCCTCCGAGCCGACGCGTTGTGCCTGATCGACGCCAGCCATCAACGTGTCGGTCGGATCGATGGCGCCGACGTCGAGCACCATCGCGGAGTATTTCGTCTCCTGCACCTTGAGCTCGCGCCGGCCTGGCGCCACCTGACGGGCCTTGAGCCGCCCTTCGGCATTGAAGACAAACACCGTCACGGTGAACTGGTCGATGGGCGCATCAGTCGTGTTGGTGGCGGCGTACAACAGCACCAGCGGCGCGGAGCCGCTGTTCAGCACGCTGGCCGATTCGAGGCGCACAGGCGAATCTGGCGCCGAGACGATCCGCACCGTGCGACCGTCGGTCTGAGCGGCAACCGCGAAGTACGCGGCGAGGAACAGCGACATCATCATCAGAGTTCTCCACCTCGTTCCGAGGCTGGCAGCACCAACGTCGCGGCTACACCACTTCGGGCTGCACCACTTCAGGGTTACTCACACTACACCGAGCTGCCGTCATCACGGCCTGACCTGCAGGTGATCGACGACGCTCCTGACGCCCTGCGTTTCGCGGGCGAGCGACACCGCGCGATCGCGCTCGGCCTGCGAACGCACGTTCCCGCTCAGCGTCACGATATCGTCGTTCACGCTGACGTCAACCGAACGCGCCTGCACCACATCGTCCAGGGCCATCTTGGACTTGATCTTGGCGAGCAGTGAGCCCTCGGCCATGGACTCCTTCAGCTTCTCCCCTGCCACGGCGACCGTCTCGCCCACCTGCGCCCCACGCTCGCGGGCACGCTGGACGTCCGCATCCGCGGGCCGACGCGCATCAGGAGAGTCTGTCGCACGCGAAGGGGTCGTGTCCGACGATGTAGTTGAGGTTCGGCCGCGGCCGGCCGACGATCCGGCCCAATAGCCCAGCAGCAACGCACCGATGCCCACGATCACAACGAGCACCAGCACGGCACGAAACAGGGTTTTCATGTTGTTGCTCCCGCCGCGAGACTTTGCATGACTCGCGCCGAGCCGGATGGGCGGTCAGCTGTTCGATCGCACCTGAGGCAACGTTTCTCGTCTGGGAGGATCCTCATGGCCACCGAACTTGGCAGCGGTACCGCGTTCGCACTCGATCGCACGATCACGCTGCCCGGGTCGGCTCCGAGCATCAGCCTCAGCGGAGGGACTGAGCCGGCGGTCCTCTTCGGGATCGAGCACAACAACGTGTTCCCCGACGGTGCCGTGTCCCTTGGCGCCCTCGCGTTCGAGGCGCAGGACGACATCGCCTTCACGTCCGGCGATGCGAAGGTCAGCTTTCGGCGCGTCGGTGAACGCACGTGTGGAGGCTGGGATCTTCACCTCCGCCGCAGCGGCCATGACGTCACTGCAGTTGCCCCAGACCACAGCCGTGAGTCTGGATCTGCCGTCGACTGCCGACGATCGCTTCTTCGTGCTGCTGAGTGGGTACCAGGCGTCGGGTCACCTCGACGTGACGCATCCTCTGGGCGTGCTTGGACGAGCGACCCTTGGCGTTGAAGCAGCACGCTCGTCGGTCTTCGCTGTCATCCATCGTTTCGACTCATCGGAAGCGAAGGCGGCAAAAACGGTGATGGCCGAGACGGTCGGCAGCTGGCGGCTGCCGCGCCACGTGGACGTGGATGCAGCGGGAGCGCTCAATCTCGCGCCGGGAACCTGGCTGGTTGCCGAAACGGACGGCTCGCTCGCGATCAAGATGGCGGCGCAACTGGGCTACGACGTCAGCTTCGCGCGCGAGACCGCCGCCCTCGGCGTGACGCGCGACCTCGGCGTGAAGCTCGACGCGGCGCTCAAGGCGACGCTCGGACTGTCCGTCTCCGGCCGTTACCTCCTCATCGTCGGACGCGAAGACCCTAAAGATTCACCAGGTCGGCGCGTTCGCGTGCGCCTGCACAAGCTGTCGAAGAAAGGCTTGAACATCGGACTGAATCTCGATGTTGGCGTGACTGCCTCGCTGCCGCTGCCGGGTGATGTGAACGGGCTCGTTCAGGCGGTGCTCGGCCAGCACGGTCTGCAGGTGCTCAAAGATGTCGAGCAATGGGCCGACCCGACGACGCCGCTCGCCGACAACGTCGCAAAGTTCGCGACAGGCACCGCTGCCGATCTGCTCCGCCGCGTCACCGGCATCTCTCCAGAGGCGGAGTTCGAAAAAGGGCGCGCAGTGCTGTTCGACGCGCTTCGGCGATGGGACCTGCTGCCCGAGAAAGTGTCGGCGTTTCTCTGGAACCGTGTCGGCGCCAGCACTGGCGCGGACGGCATGGATCGTCTGCAGACGTTTCTCGAAAAGCTGGCAAACCTGGACACCGAGATCCGGGCCAGAGCATTCGCCGAGGGAATGGCGCGTGAACTGTTCGCCGACTCACCAGTCGCCGCCTGGTTGCAGGCCGCTGCCTCAGACGGCGGCGTCCTTGCGCTCACGCTCGAGGATGCCAGCCGGATCGCCACGCAGACGCTCGACATTCTCAACGGTGGCACCGTTGGAAAGCTGCGGGACTTCATCGCGGAGAAGCTCGATCTGGATCAGATTCGCCGCGGCGATTTCAGCTCGGTCGATGCCTGGCTCACCACCCGGCTCGCGGACTTCCTGAACCGGGGAATACTGGGCAGCCCGGAGCTGAAAGAGCTTCAGACCGCGATTACCGCACTCGATACCAAGGTCCGCGACATCTACGCCAGGACGATCCAGGCCGCGAGCAAGCGCTACAACGCGACCTTTGCCGCAGCCTTTCAGCGCACCCCGAGCGGCACGGCACTGCTGGACGCAACGTTCGACATGAGCACGGTTGCAGGCCTGGAAGCGTTCAAAGACGCAATCGACGGGCGGCTGGACGGGTTGCTTACGCGTGAGATCGACGGCGTTTCGATTGGCAACGCTGCGCTGAGTCACGGCATCGACCGGAAGAGCGATGTGGCGCTGCACCTGCCCTTCAACTCGTTCGCCGCCACCGACATCAACAGCGCCGTCGCGTCGCTCTCGGTTGAGGAGCACGCCGGCCGCGTGCTGGTCTATGACGTAAAGGGGAAGGACAGGATCACCAAAGCCCGGTACCTCAGCGATCTCTCACTGCTGGCGAACATCCGTGTGGAGGGCGGACGAGCGCGCATCGTGCATTCAGGCACGCTCGCATACGAGTCGCTGCAAACGCACCG
This sequence comes from uncultured Acidobacteriota bacterium, assembly GCA_963697745.1. GTDB lineage: Bacteria > Acidobacteriota > Vicinamibacteria > Vicinamibacterales > CAVVIG01 > CAVVIG01. Next base: position 181,294 of record CAVOPD010000016.1, read on the forward strand.
CGCGACGCGGCTGACCGAGCTCGAGTCGAGAACCGGCCCATTCATCAGAACGTACTTCCCCGGCGTGTTCGGCGCCGGCGACGCGGCGCTGCGGACGTTCTACGCGGACATCGACGCCGCGATCGGCGGAGCGAGCAACCGCCTGGGAGATGTCGCGCTCTCGATGCAGGTCGCCTATCCGGCCAGCATTCTCGCGGAGTGGCTTCACACGCGAAAACGACGACGAGTTGCGCGCTGATGCCGGCGCGATCTCCCGGCGGCTCCAGCGGACGCTCCGGCCGCTGATCGCGAACGCCTTCTTCCTGGACCTGGACAACTTTACCGACAGTCCCGAAGCCGCAGCACTGCTCGTCTGGTTGTGCCTGCCCGTGAGCACCTGGGTCGATGTCAACGGCAGCACGATCACCGCGTTCGACAACGACCGCGATCCGTTCTGGGATTTTCAGTCTGCAACCCTGCGCCGGGCGATGGCTCAGCACAGCCTGACGATCGCCAGGCTCGCCGTTGCGCTCGACGAGGCCCAGAAGCGGCTGGCGGAGGTCGGCAATGCAAACGCGACCCGTTTCGGACACGAGCGCGTCGGCCACTTCGTCACCATGGCTGTCGAGACGATGGGAGACCAGCGGCTGTCCAGCCTGCTCTTCACCGAGGCGCGGATGGTCGAGGGCGCACGCGATGCGCTCCAGGCGATTTCGCGCGCCGCTGCGGATTTGTCAACCGCGCCGACACGGGCTCTCAACGCACTCGCCGACTTCGCGGCAACGCTGACGGACACCTTCAACAGCCGCCTTGCCAGCATTTATGGCACCGCCGCGATTCGCACGCTGGGTCCAATGGCACTGGCGGAGGCGTCGGCCGCGCTCGCGCCGGGCCAGGCGACCGCGGACCCGAGCGCAATGCTGCGGCTCTATTTTTTCGATGACGATCATGCGTTCACGCTCGATCGTTTCATGAACAACGAACTGCCACCGAAGTCCGATGTTCGTCTGACGCAGACGCTGGCGAGCTGAATCGATGTAGCGTCGGGTCTTTTAGAGCAGTGTCCTCATAGACGCAGCGGCTGACGTTCAGGCCGGAGGAATCAGACCCCAGAGTTCACGAGAGTTCACGTCGCCGCCGGATCCGTTGCCGCGCCGCGGGAAGACGGCTCCTCGGCGACTTGTCGGCGGAAACGCTGTCGTCCGGAACGTCCGGACTCCAGCCTGGAACTCACGCCTGCGGGGCCGTTTCCCGGCTGTCGCTTGCGACGCGGCGCTCTACGGCCCGGCATCAACGCGAACTCTCAGGCCGAACCTCGCTCGTGACTGCGCGGCGGCGAACGGGAACCTCGTTTGGCGCAACCCTGTGAGCAGGGCCGTCTTGCTCGCGCGAAAACCGCACCGAAGGCGCCGAATCCTAGCGGGGTGACGTAGTGGGGCCCCGCGTAGACTGCCGACACGCCGCCGGCAGGTGCGTGTTTTCCGGCCCGCGGAACGGGTTGCGCCAAGCGATGCTCCCGTTCGCGGCCCAACTACGACGCGATGCTATGAGGTCGCGGTACACCACGCCGATCTGAAGCCCGCCCTACGCGAGATCACGCTACGCCAATCAGATGCGCTCGGTCACGCCGACAGCGGATACACGCTGACTTCGACCTTCAGCCGGTGTTCCTGCCCGCCGAGCACCACGCCGCGCAGCGGGCTGACGTCGCCGTAGTCGCGTCCCCACGCCAGCGTGACGTGACGCATCGACGGCACGACGTCGTTGGTCGGATCGAGATCGATCCACCCGTGAACCGGACACCAGACGGCGACCCACGCGTGCGACGCGTCGGCCCCGACCAGCCTCGGTTGTCCCTGGCGGCGCATCGGTGAGCAGATATCCGCTCACGTAGCGCGCGGGCAGCCCGAGCGATCGAAGCGCCGCGATGAACAGGTGCGCGAAGTCCTGGCAGACGCCGCGCCGCTTCGGCGAGCACCTGCGGTCACCGGTGTGGCGACCGACGTGGCGGCGGGGTCGAACGTGAACCCGTCGTGGATCTCGTGCATCAGGTCGATCGGCGCCGCGAGGATGGGACGGCCCGGCTCGAAGAGATCCGCGCGCGAACGAGTCCGAGTTCCGCGCCCGCGGGCGCATACGGCGACGGATAGCTGAACTCGGACGCGGCCTGAAACGCGCGCGCCGCCGCTGTAGAGCAGCGACTCCCGAACCGACTCCCAGGGAGGGCTCATCGCCGGGTCCACCTCGTACGCCGGCGCCTGCAGTTCCACCTCGCTTCGACTCAGCACACGCATCTCGGTATACGGCGCGAGGATCGCGAACTGGCTGACGTGGTTCCCGAAGTAGTCGATCCGCTCGCGAATCGCGGCCGGTGCCGGGTCGATCGTCAGGTCGTGCCACGACCACGCGCTGGTGATCGAGCGTGCGCGGCTTGAGACACGCGACATGCTGCGACGTGGACGCGAGGCCGTCGTGAACGTAGCGCGTGTCGTGATCGATCCGGTAGGTGACGCGCGCGCTCATACCGCGACCGTCACGCGCGGCACGATCGTCCACATGGCTGAAATACCTCAGCGTGAGCGCATCCGATAGACGCGCGGCGAGCCGTTCGACGCCGAGCAGCAGCGGCTCGATCGCGCCGCTCCCGACCGGAGCCATGGCCCTCGCCTCGCCACTCCTCCGCGCCCCGGCAGGTTGCGATCAGCCGATCGACCTCGCCCGGAAGATCGCCGGTATCGGCATTGGGCAGCAGCCGCACGTGCTTGGCGAGCTTGGTGAGCTGGAAATGCGCGGAGCGCGGGTTGCGCCCGTCGAGGACGATGAGGTCGACGACCGACTGCCATTCCGGCCGCTGGACGTAGCGCACGCGGTAGGTCAGCACGCTGTCCGACAGTTCGAGCAGCCATTCGAGCAGGCTCGCGTCGGCGGAGAGGCGTGGCCGCGCTGTCCTCGAGCGTCGTCGCGATGAACTGCAGCCGCTCGAGATGACGCCCGAGGCTGAGAAAGCGCCACCCCTGGTCGCGCGTCATGTGCGCCATCTCGAGGCCGCCCACCGCCACCAGCGACACCAGTGCGTCGTCGATGACCTCGAGCGCCTCGTCGAGATGACCGCCGGACGCGGGCCACTTCGCGAAGAGCTGCGTCAGCCGGTTGAGCAGCCGCCAGTTGTCGGACGACAGCCGATCGCGCACGGCGCCGGCCACACGCACGGTCTGCTCCACGTTGAAACGCAGGCTCCGGTGCTCGTCGCGATCGAACAGGCCGTCGAGCAGTTCGCGCGCGAGCGCGCCATCGGACGCTTCGCGCTCCGGCGCCGTGGCGTCGTCTGCCGCGATGCCGCGCCAGCAGCTCCTGGCGCTGGCACACGCGAAGAAACGCCGGGCGCATGCTCGCCGACGACGCGCCGCCGTCGGTGAGCCGGCTGAGGACAGACCGCAGCAGGCGCGCCGAATTCTCGCTCCGCTCGGCGTACCGTCCCGAGCCAGAACAGGTTCTCGGCGGCCCGACTGGACGTGGTGCGCTCGCCGAGCGATTCCCGCGTCCGCGCGCGCCCGGCGAGCGCCGGAAGGGCGATTGCGCGGCCAGGGACGCTGCGCCGGCAATGACCCACGTGTCCTTGCTGCTGCCGCCACGCTGTCCCGACACGATGCCGGGATCGGCGCCGGCGATGCGGCACAGCCCGCCGGGCATCATGCGGTAGTCGCCCTGGCCGTCGGCGACGAGGAACACGCGCAGCATGAGGGCCCGGCTCTCGACGCGGTCGTTCTGCCAGACCGGCGCGTGCGAGAGCGGCAGGAACTCCTCGACCACGTAGGCGTCGGGGCTGGCGCCAATCCGATCGGCCCACGCGTCGCGCGCCGAGGCGTCGAGTGCGGATGCGAAGACCGGCGCCATGTCGGCTCTGCGCGAATGCCGGCTTGATCACCCCTTCGTCCAGCCGCTCGCGCGCGTCGGCCAGCGCGGCGGCCTCTCCGCACCACCAGGTGGCGAGCGCCGGCGTCTCGAGCGGTTCGCCAAGCAGCCGCTGGCAGATGGCCGGCAGGAAACCGAGCAGGGCCGAGGATTCCAGCACGCTCAGGCCGAACGCATTCGCCACGAGCACGTTTCCCGCGCGCCACGCCTGCACGAGCCCGGGAATGCCGAGCGCGGAGTCGGCGCGCAGCTCCACCGGGTCGCAGTAGTCGTCGTCGAGACGACGGAATATCGCGTGCACGGGACGAAGCCCGGACACGGTCTTGAGGAACACGCGATCGTGCCGGACGGCGAGATCGCTGCCCTCGACGAGCGGAAATCCGAGCTGACGCGCGAGGTAGGCGTGCTCGAAGTAGGTTTCGCTGTACGGACCCGGCGTCAGCAGCACGATGTCGGGCACGCCGCCACCCGACGGCGCCGCCGACAACAGCGTCTCCCTGAGCAGGTGGAAGAACGGCGCGAGCGGTTGAATGCCCGAGCGAACGGTACGCATCGGGAAACAGCCGCGACACGATGGCGCGGTTCTCGAGCGCGTACCCGAGCCCGGAGGGCGCCTGCGCGCGCGTGCCGACGACGCGCCACCGTCCGTCGGGCCCGCGCGCCAGGTCGAACGCCGCCACGTGCAGGAAGGTGCCGTTCGGCGGGCTGACCGCCGTGGCACGCGCGCAGGAATCCCGGGTGCCTGAAGACGAGCGCGGGTGGAATGAGGCCGTCCCGGACCAGCGTCTGCGCTCCGTAGAGATCCGCGGCGACGCTGTTCAGGAGCCTGGCGCGCTGGCGAAGACCGCGCTCGAGCGCGCCCCATTCGAGCGACGGGATCGACCATCGGCAGGACGTCGAGCGCCCACGGCCGCGCCGAGCCGCGATCGGTCGCGTAGACGTTGTAGGTGACGCCGTTCTCGTCGATTTGCCGCGCGATGCGCTGGTGCGCCTGCGCGCAGGAGGCCGTGCTCAGGTCTCTGCTCAGACGATGCGAAGGTGTTCCACTCGGGCCGCAGCGTGCCGTCAGGCGCACGCAGTTCGTCGAAGTGCCCCCGGGCACCGAGTAGTCGGGCAGCAGGTCCGACAGCCTGCGTGAGCAGGCTGCGCCCCAGCGTCCGGGGATGAATCGATCATCGCTCTCTGGTCAGGCACACGCTCATGTCATTTGCCGCAGATCAAGGGTATACGGGAATTCGCGGCTTCGCGTCGGTTCGGTCGCGGTCACGCGGCCCGGCGTGTGCGCCAGGCGGCTGAAGCGGGCCAGGCGCCGGCTCTCCGCCTCGAAGCTGTTGATCGGGTACAGCTCCGAATTGCGACCACCCGGATGCATCACATGGTATTGGCATCCGGCGACCGACCGCTCCATCCAGGTGTCCACGATGTCGAACGTGAGCGGCGCGTGCACCGGGATGTTCGGGTGCAGGGCGGACGGCGAGCTGCCACGCACGATAGCGGACACCGCCGACGAACTCGCCGTTGCGGCCGGTGGGCTGCAGCGGCACTGAACGCCCGTTGCACGTCACCACGTACCGATCGGGCGTCAGGCCGGTCACGTGCACCTGCAGTCGTTCGAGCGACGCATCGACATATCGAACGGTTCCGCCGACAGCGCCTTCCTCGCCAAGCACGTGCCACGGTTCGAGCGCCTGCCGCAGCGTCAGCTGGATGGCCCGGGCCGACAGTTCGCCCGCCACCGGAAAGCGGAACGCGAAGTGCGGTTCGAACCACGACGGGTCCACCGCGTATCCGGATCGGCCGAGTTCCTCGACGACATCCACGAAATCGAGCCACACGAAATACGGCAGCATGAAACGGTCGTGCAGCTCGGTGCCCCAGCGCGTGAGCGGCTTCTCGTACGGCTCTCGCCAGAAGCGCGCCACCAGCGCCCGCAGCAGCAGCTGCTGCGCCAGGCTCATTCGGGCGTCAGGCGGCATTTCGAACGCGCGCATCTCCACGAGCCCGCGCCGGCCCGATGCGGTGTCGGGCGAGTACAGCTTGTCGATGCAGAACTCGGCGCGATGCGTGTTGCCCGTGACGTCGACGAGCAGATGCCTGAGCGCCCGATCGACGAGCCACGGCGAAACCTGCGGCTCCGGCCGCCGGAAACCGCGAGAACGCCAGCTCGATCTCGTAGACGCTGTCGTGGCGTCCCTCGTCGATGCGCGGCGCCTGGCTCGTGGGTCCGAGGAACAGTCCCGAGAACAGGTAGGACAGCGACGGATGGTTGTGCCAGTAGCTGACCAGGCTTCGCAGCAGATCGGGCCGCCGCAGGAACGGGCTGTCCGCAGGCGTGGCGCCGCCGAGGACGAAGTGATTGCCGCCGCCGGTGCCGGTGTGGCGGCCGTCCAGCTGAAATGTCTCGCTCGACAGGCCCGCCTGCCGCGCCTCCTCGTAGAGCGTCGTCGTCTGCTCCACGAGGACGTCCCCAGCTCGACGCCGGATGGATGTTCACTTCGATGACGCCGGGGTCCGGCGTGATGAGGAAGTGCGAGAGGCGAGGATCGGACGGCGGCGGATAGCCCTCGAGCAGCACGCGCATCGAGAGGCGCGCAGCGGTACGTTCCACGGCAGCGACAAGCTCCAGGTACGACTCGACCGCGTCGAGCGGCGGCATGAACACGTACAACACGCCGCCGCGGGGTTCGACGCACAGTGCCGAACGCACGATGCCGCGAGCGGACTGCCCCGCTCCGGCGTCGGCACTTCTCCGGTGCGGCGCCGCCGGCTGCATCAGCGGTTGCGCCGGCGCGTCGCGATCGTGACGCTGCCGCACGAGGGGGCAGCGGTTCGCGTTCGGCGAACGGGTCGCGCTCGATCACGTCGAGGCGATCGCCTTCGGCCGACCACGGAAGCGAGTCCAGCGGCAGCCGCAGCCCCATCGGCGAATCGCCGGGCATCAGGTAGAGCCGCTCACTGCGCAGGAACCACGGTCCTGTCGTCCAGCCCGACGCTTCCGCCATGGCGAATCGGCAGCGCGTAGCCGACGACCGCCTCGAGACCCTGGCTGAACACCCGGCGCAGGCGCGCCCGCTCGATTTCGTCGTCCAGGCGGGCGTCGAACGGATCGACGTTGCGTCGGGAGTCGCCGCTCGCGCCACAGGTAATACCAGACGTCTTCGTGCCCCGGCTGCACGTGCGTGTCGGTGACGCCAAGTTCGTCGGTCAGCGTCTTGATGAATCGCTCGGCGTCCGACGCGTCGTGTCCGTCCGGGCGTTCCTCGTCGGCCCACAGCGACGGGTCGCTCCACGCCGCCTCGCCGTCGCTTGCGCCAGTAGCAGCCGAGCGCCCACCGCGGCAGCTGTTCGCCCGGATACCACTTGCCCTGGCCGACGTGAACGAAACCGTTCGTGCCGTAGTGCTGCTTCAGCCGGTGGAGGAGTTCGAGCGCGCGGAACCGCTTGGTCGGACCCATGGCGGCCGATCTTCCACTCGACGCCGTCGCGATCGGTCGCCGAGACGAACGTCGGCTCGCCGCCCATCGTCAGCCGCACGTCGTGGCGCACCAGATCGGCGTCGACGGCGTGCCCCAGCTGCACGATGTCGTTCCACTGCGCGTCGGTGTACGGCCTGGTCACTCGCGGCGATTCGAGGACCCGCTGCACCGACATCTCGTGATGAAACACGCTTTCGCATTTCGAGACGGCGCCGGAGACAGGCGCGGCACTGGTCGGCTCCGGCGTGCACGCGAGCGGCAGATGTCCTTCGCCGGCGAGCAGCCCCGACGTCGGGTCCAGGCCGATCCAGCCCGCGCCAGGAAGGTAGACCTCGCACCAGGCATGAAGGTCGGTGAAGTCGAGCGCCGGACCGGCCGGCCCGTCGACCGGCTTCACGTCGGCCACGAGCTGAATGAGATATCCGGATACGAACCTGGCAGCGAGACCGAGGTGCCGGCAGAGTTGCACCAGCAGCCACGCCGAGTCGCGGCACGATCCGGATCGCAGGTGCAGCGTCTCTTCCACCGACTGCACGCCCGGATCGAGCCGCACGACGTAGCGGATGTCGCCCTGCAGCTGTCGATTGAGGTTCACCAGCGCGTCCACGGTCCGTCGCGGACGGCGCTCGACACGTCCGAGGTAGTCGGCGAAGCGCGGCGTCAGCGCCTCGGCGTGAAGAAACGGCTGCAGTTCCCGCCGCTGCACATCGTCGTACGAGAAAGGGAACTGTTCGGCGGACGGCTCGAGGAAGAAGTCGAACGGGTCGTAGACCGCCATTTCGACGACGAGATCGACCTCGACGCGCAATTCGTGGACGCGCTCGGGAAACGTCAGCCGCGCGACGTAGTTGCCCTGTGGATCCTGCTGCCAGTTGACGAAGTGTCCCGCCGGCGTGACCCGCTGCGAGTACGACAGCACCCGTGTGCGACAGTGCGGCGCCGGCCGAAGTCGCACGAGTTGCGGCGACAGTTCGACGTCGCGGTCGTACTGGTAGTCGGTAGCGTGGTGTAAGGCGACGTGGATACTCAAGGAGGAGACCTCTGGCGAAGACTCTCAATTATCCTGCAGCGGTCGTGCTGGACGGTCCCTTTTCGAAAGCGACAGTCGTGTCGGTTTGAGCGTTCGACGTGAGCTGCCGGCGGTGGTGGCCGTCCCGGCGGACCTGCAGGGTCCGCTCCTTCTTGTTCACATCCGCGCGATCGTCATCAGGCCCGCTGCATCTGGTGACTGATCCTGACGATGATGAACTCCGCCGGCCGAACTGGCGCCATGCCGATTTCGATGAGGAGGCGACCGTTGACGATGTCCTGCTGCGTCATGGTCGTGCCGAGGCCGCAGCGCACATAGAAGGCGTCTTTCGACGTGGCCCCCATCAGCGCTCCGTCGCGCCATTTCGTGACCAGGTAGGTCTCAATGATGGCTCGGATCTGTGTCCATAGCGCCGCGTCGTTCGACTCGAACACCGCCCACTCCGTGGACTTACGGATTGACTCCTCCACCATGATGAACAAACGGCGCACCGACACGTATCGCCACTCGTTGTCGTTGCTCGCCAGCGTCCGGGCGCCCCACACGAGCGTGCCCTTCCCCGGGAAGGCCCTGATGGCGTTGATCGACTTGCCCGCGATCGGATCACCCGAGAGCCGCTGCTGTGCGGCCTCACCGATCTGCACCGCTGGCTCGCGTACGTCCACCAGTGCCACCGCGGTGGGCGCCTTCCAGACGCCCCGCGTCGCATCGACGACTGCGTACACGCCAGCCACGGCGCCACTCGGCGGAAGAACCGTGCGGGCGCTGGCCAGCGCTGCCCTGACTGCATTGGCCTTATGGGCATCGGTCACCGAGATTTCTTCCAGGGTCGTCGCGGCCGCCCCTGCGACCGTTACCTTGACCATCGAGGCTGGAGTGGTGGCGCGAGTGAAGCTCGTGATCAGGAACGGGTAATACGCCGCTCCGAACTCCAGATGTTCACGCCACGCCAGCCGGCTCGCGTCGATCACGTGCATCTGTTGCGCACCGTTGCCGGCCCCCGATGACACGTCAACCGTGGCGTCCGGCGGAAGGCCGCCCTTCCACACGTCGAGGAGCGCCACTCTGTCGCGCAGCACAGCGCACTGCTGAAGCATGGCGCCAACGATCGCGGTGTATGCGTCGAAGGTGCTGATTGTCGCGGCGTCTGGCACGACCAGGATCGTCACATCGTCCACGGATGCAATCCGCGTGAGCCCCTCGAGCAGTGCTTCACCAGAGGGCGCGTCGCTGTATCCGCCGACCGATACGATCCGGCAGATCCGGCCGCCGTTGTCGAAGAACATCCTCACCGACCAGTAGAGGAGAAACCGCGGCAGGACGGGAGCTGGCAGGGCACCACCCGCGAGCGAGTAGCCATCCGGCGAGGCTGGATCGACTTTGAGATCGACCGCAACAGGATCGGCACTCGGACCGCCGAACGCCGCCTCGAACTCGATGAAAGACCTGACCGTCGTGGGTGTGAGGTGCAGGTCCCCGCCGACGCCAGGCGTGCTGGCGATTGCGGTGTATCCGACGAACCCCGGAATCGCCGTCTCTACGTCGACCACTTCCGCCATGTTCGATCCATCTTAGGTGTAGCGGGCTGATGTTCAGCACGGCGCTTGACTCTGCACGCGTCTGGGTTCACCCTGCTTCAGATTCCTGGAGGCTCTCATGCGCGTGTCTGTCGCTGCGATCACCACCGCTCTCTTCACCATCGTCGCCGCGGGAGTCGCCTTCGTAGCGGTCGTGCCGCTGCAGGGCGCGCAAGGGACCACGCCCGAGTGGCAGCTCACCGCCACCGTCGCCGAAAGCTGCAGCTGCACGGTGTCGTGCCCGTGCAACTTCGGTGGGAGCCCGAACCACACGCCGTGCGAAGGCAATCGGCTGATCTCGATCAGCAAGGGCCACTTCGGCGATGTCGATCTGGCGGGCGTCTCGTTCCTGGTGACGTTCGAGATGCGCGCGTGGTCGAAGATCTACGTCAGCGACAAGGTAAGCGATCGGCAGAACGCGGCGGTCGAGGCACTGCTGCCGATTGCGTTCGCCGGCTTCCGCAACGGGATGTTGTCACTGCAGAAAGCGCCGATCACGATGGAGATCACCGACACCCGCGTGCGCTTCTCCGGGCCGGAGTCGTCGGTGGACATGGAAGTGATGCGCGGGTTCGGCGGCCAGCCGGTGAAGATCCTGAATCTGCCGAACCCCGCATACCAGGACTACACGCAGTTCAAATCCGTGTCGCACACGCATGCCAGCGCGGGACACACCTTCACGCACAGCGGTACCAACGGCTTCACGTCGACGATGGACGCGGGCAGCGCGAAGTAGCAGCGCTGCCTGTCGACGTTCGGGTGCGTTCTGGCGTTCGTGCGTCTGGCGTTGACGCGTCTGCTGCCGGTGTGGCGGCCCGCGGATTACTGCCGGTTGTATCCGATCCCGGCTGCCTGCGCCTTCTCGATGGCGATCACCATCGCCGGCACCACGATCACGCCGGGCAGCAGATTCGCGCGCAGGTCCTTGTCGAGATCAGCGGCCTTGCCCTTGCCGCGCACTTCGAGTTCCTGACACCAGCCGCCCAGTGCGTTCGCGCACAGCAGGAACGTCGTCCCCATCTTTTGCAAGCTCTCGATGCCGAGCGCCGGCATCGCGTCGGCGAAGCCAGGGATGATGGGCGTCTGCATGGCCTGCATCAGCAGGGGAAGGTCGGTCGGCGTCGGCCGATTGAACACGTTGCGGGTGTAGGCCTTGCCCGACGGATCCTTCAGACCGAGATATTCGCCGAGTGCGTACTTCGACCACGCCGCATCGTTGAACGCGAGCGGGATGCTCGACTGCGGGCCGATGCTGTAGAACGTCCCGACGGCCGAGACCTCTCCGGCCGCCGTCTTGTACGCCGCCGGATAGGTGCTCAGGTAATTGAGGATGTGCAGGAGAGGCGCGCCGTTCTTGTGCTGCGGGAAGTCGAACAGCGCCCGGTGCCGGCCCTTGACGCTGTTGATCCAGGCATCAGGATCCGCCTGCTGCGCCTGCGCGGATTGCGCGCCGAACAGTCCGAAGGCCGCGGCCGCCGACCCGCCCAGCACCCGTCCCAGGAAACCACGACGATGAGTGTTCGCCGCTGAAGGCATGGGTTCCTCCTTCTGGAAAGCGCAATGCTGCACCGAGGAAGCGGCACCATGCAATACAGATCAGAACCGCACGCGAAAGGCTCAACAGCCCATCCATAACCGTCGAATACGACACGCTCGTGGGCGTGCGGGCGCGATTTGACGATCCTAGGCTTTGACGATGCGCTCGGCTCCGCCCATGTACGGGCGCAGCGCGGCGGGGATCATGACGGTGCCGTCTGCCTGCTGGTAATTCTCGAGAATGGCGATGAGCGTACGGCCGACCGCGAGCCCGGAGCCGTTCAGCGTGTGAACGAACTCGGCGCGGCCGATCCCGTTCGGTCGGTACTTGATGTTCGCGCGCCGGGCCTGGAACGCCTCGGTGTTGCTGCAGGACGAGATCTCGCGGTACGTCTTCTGGCTGGGCAGCCACACCTCGATGTCGTACGTCTTGGCTGACGCGAAGCCCATGTCGCCCGTGCACAGCAGCACCGTGCGGAACGGCAGCTCGAGCCGTTTCAGCACCTCCTCGGCGTTCGACACCAGCGTGTCCAGCTCCGCGTGGGACTGTTCGGGCGTGGTGAACTTCACCAGTTCCACCTTGTCGAACTGGTGCTGACGAATCAGCCCGCGCACATCCTGGCCGTACGAGCCGGCCTCGCTGCGAAAGCAGGGCGTGTAGGCGGTGTACTTGATCGGCAGGACGCGGCCGTCGAGAATTTCGGCCCGATGCAGGTTGGTGAGCGGCACTTCCGCGGTCGGAATCAGGAACAGGTCCCAGTCGCCGGCAATCTTGAACAGGTCGGCTTCGAACTTCGGCAGGTTGCCGGTGCCGACCAGGGATGCCGAGTTGACCATGAACGGCGGCTCCATCTCGCGATAGCCGTGCTCGGTCGTGTGCAGGTCGAGCATGAAGTTGATCAGCGCGCGTTCGAGCCTCGCGCCCATGCCGCTCAGCACGGTGAAACGTGCGCCGGAAATCTTGGTGCCGCGCTCGAAGTCGATGATCCCCAGTGCGGGCCCAAGATCCCAGTGCGCCTGCGGCTCGAAGTCGAAGGATCTGGGCTCGCCGACCGTGCGCACGATCGGGTTGTCCGCGGCGGTCGCGCCGACCGGGACGGATTCGTGGGGCAGGTTCGGGCAGGACGAGCAGCGCCTGCTCGCGCTGGTGCTCGATGGAGTCGAGTTGCACGCCGAGCTGCCTGATCTGCTGGGCGCGCTGACGGTTCCGCTCCTGGATCGGCCCGGTGTCGAGCCCCTGGCGCTTGGCCTTGGCAATCTCGTCGCCCGAGGTGTTCTGCTCGCGCTTCAGCCCCTCGAAGTCGCCGATCAGGCGCCGACGGAGCCCTTCGAGCGTCGCGATTTCCTCCAGTGCCCTGTCGGGATCCATTCCACGGCTGCGCAGACCGGCTCGCACGACTTGCAGGTTTTCACGGACAAATTGGGGATCGAGCATGCCACCTCAGGCACCCATTGTAGCGGAGCGCCGGAATGAGTTCTGCTACGATCCCGGCGTGACGACCAGGGTTCGCAAAGCCGTTTTCCCCGCTGCCGGCCTCGGCACGCGATTTCTTCCCGCCACCAAGGCACAGCCCAAGGAAATGCTGCCGCTGGTCGACAAGCCGATCATCCAGTACGGCGTCGAGGAAGCGGTCGCGTCCGGCGTGGACAACATCATCCTGGTGACGGGCCGCGGCAAGAACGCGATCGAGGATCACTTCGACGTCTCCGTGGAACTCGAGAGCTTCCTCGAGGCGCGCGGAAAGAAGGATCAGCTCGAGGAGATCCGCAAGATCTCCAACATGATCAACTTCGCGTATGTGCGGCAGGGCGAGCCGCTCGGCCTGGGGCACGCCGTGCTCGTCACGCGCGAACTGGTTGGCGACGAGCCGTTCGCGGTGATCCTCGCCGACGACGTGATCGATGCGGATCCGCCGGCCGTGAAGCAGCTGGTCGATGTCTTTCATCGGGTGAACGGGCCGGTGCTGGCCGTGGAGCGGGTCCCGATGGACGAGGTGTCCAGCTACGGCGTCATTTCTCCCGATCTGTCGGCGGATCTCGGTGAGGGGATCTATCGGGTCAAGGACCTCGTCGAGAAGCCGCCCCGCAACGAGGCGCCGTCAGACCTGGCGATCATCGGACGATACATCCTCACGCCGGATATCTTCCCCGCGCTCGACGCCATCAAGAGCGACCGCACGGGCGAAATTCAGCTCACCAATGGCATCCGCGAACTGCTCAAGACCAGGCCGGTCTATGCGTGCGAGGTGAAGGGTGTGCGCCACGACACCGGCAACAAGCTCGGTTTTCTGAAGGCGGTGGTGTACTTCGCACTGCGACGGCCGGATATCGCCGACAAGTTCTCGGCCTATCTCGGCGCGCTCGATCTGGGGGCTCTGGCGAAGCGCTGACGCCGACAGGCACGTACGTAGCCTGTCTTCAAACCCGTAGCCTGTCTTCAAACCCGCCCACGTCGGCGCGTCTAAAAAGACCGGACGCTACGAGCCTGCCTTCGATGACGAGCCTGCCTTTGACGACGAGTCCGACTTCGACGACGAGGTCGAGGCCGCCGGCGCGCTCGATGCGGGCGTGGACGCTGCGGCCGCGGGAGCGCTGTCGGTCCCCTTTGAACCGTTGTCGCTGCCCTTTGAGGCGCCGTCCGTGCTGCTGGCGCCGTCCTTCGACGCCGACCCTTCTTCCTTGTCGCCTCCCGATTTTCCGGCCGCGGCCGAATCCTTCTTCGCGTAGTCGGTGATGTACCACCCCGATCCCTTGAACTGGATCGCCGGCGACGAAAACAGTTTGTGCACCGTCGACCCGCACTTCGGGCAGGTGTCGGCGAGGGCATCCGAGAACTTCTGAATCACCTCGAAGCGGTGCCCGCAGCTGTCGCATTCGTACTCGTAGAGCGGCATGGTTCCTTTGTTTCTTACTCCAGCACGTCGCCCGGGTTGTCCCCGAGCATCAACTGACGATGCAGCCAGAACGGCGCGGTGCCGTTCGACAGCAGCGTGTCGTGGAACGTGCGCAGCGAAAACGCTTTCCCCTGCTGCGCCTTGTAGTCCTGTCGCAGCTTCAGCAGCATCAGCTTTCCGGCGCTGTAGACCAGGTAGGTCGGATCGAACGTCCCGCGTTCGGCTTCGCGCCGCGCGCTCGCCTCCTCGAGATACGCCTCCTCGCGAAACAGCCGCACGCCCTGCTCCACCGACATGTCCTCGGTGTGCAGCTTGATGCCGACGATGAAGCGGACCAGCCGGATTAAGCGACTCGGCGAGCTGTCCCAGTCGGATCGTGTGATCGTCGCGGCCGAAGCCGTTCTCGATCATCATCTGCTCGCAGTAGTGCGCCCAGCCTTCGACGAACGACGCCGAGGCGAACAGGATCGACTTGCGCGCCTTCGAGGTGACCTTCCGCAGATGCTGATAGTGCAGGAAGTGTCCCGGGTAGACCTCGTGGATCGACACCGACCAGAGCGTCGGCAGGTTGTAGTCGCGCAGGTATTCGGTCTGGCGATCGGCGGGCCACGCCGGATCGACGTCGGTCAGGTAGTAGTAGGCCCGCGTCGGCTTGCTCTCGAACGGGCCCGGCGTCCACATGCTCGCAAACGACCAGCGATAGAACTCCGGCGTCGGCGCGACGATGACCGGCTCGCCGGCGGGGACGGTAATCAGGCTCTGGCGCTCGAGGAAGGTCTTGAGCTCGTCGAGCTGATCGCGGCCCACCTGGACGAGCTCGCCGGGCGCCGGATGGTTCTCCTTCGTCTTCGCCCAGGCGCCCATCGGATCGCCGCCGTTCATCTTGCCGGCGAGCTGGCGGAACGCCTCCTGCGTCGAGGCGAGCTCACGTTCGGCGATCGCCAGCAGCCGATCGACCGGCAGGGTGATCCCCTCCTCGAGCCGCAGCTTCTGCTCGAACTTGTCGCGGCCGAGCCTGAACGACGCGCGCGCCTTGGGACCAACTTCCTTCTCCAGGTACTCGATGTAGGCGCCGACCGCGCCGCGCCGCTTCGATCTGCGCGTCGGCGAGGTCGCCGAGCAGGTGCAGGTCGTCGACGCTGGAGAAGGCGCGCGGCAGGTCGTGATCGATGAACTTCAGCGCGCCGCGCATCGTTTCGATCCCAACCTTCACGAAGATGCCGGGCGGGTCCTTGATGTTGTCGCGGGCGGCCTGGATCAGGCGCGGCGTCTGCCGCAGCTTCGAGAGGACGCGACGGGCGCGTTCGGGCGCCGGCGCGTGCGTGAACAGCGCCTGGCCCGCCAGGCTCGACGCGAGAATGTCGGCGTAGACCTGCGGGTTGCGCTCCCAGGTGCGCATCGCCTCGAGCTCGAACATCCGACCCCGCAGGTGCGACGCCAGCATGCGGTGCTCGAGCCCTTCGATCCGGGTCAGCCCGTCGCGATCGATCTCCTCGAGGCGGCGCAGGTAGCCGGCCAGTGCACGGGCATCCTGGTCGATCCCATGGCGGCTCAGGTCCTCCAGCAGATCATCGTGCGTATGGACGCCGTCGAGCGTGGCATGCGTCGGATGCGTTTCGTGGAGGTACCCGAGGAGGTCGTCGACGAAGTGCGGAAGCGGTTCGGAAACGGGCATGGGTCCTTGACGCAACGGAAGCTGTGAGACTCAATGGCGCCGCGGCACGAGCGGGCGCCGCGATCCGCCAATGGTACAATAACGGTTCAATCCGATGGCCGGTACCCTGTTCGTGGTCGCCACGCCGATCGGCAATCTCGAAGATATCTCGGCCCGCGCGCTCAGGGTGCTTCGCGAAGTGGCCCTGATCGCGGCCGAGGACACCCGTCACACCGGCCATCTGCTTCAACGCTTCGCACTGACCACCCGAACTACCAGTTTCCACGAGCACAGCGAGAAGGGCAAGGCAGCCGACCTGATCGCGCGGCTTCAGGCGGGCGAGAGCATCGCCCTGGTGTCCGACGCGGGAACCCCGACGGTGTCAGACCCCGGGACGTCACCTCGTCCGACTGGCACAGTGAGGCCGGCATCCGGGTCGAGCCGGTCCCCGGTCCCAGCGCGGTCATCGCAGCGCTGTCGGCGTCAGGGTTCGCGAGCGAAGGGTTCTGTTTTTTGGGCTTTCCCCCAAGCAAGGGCGCTGAGCGTGCGGCCTGGTTCGACCGGTTCGCCGCAGCCCCTGCGGTCGCGCCCGCAGTCGTCTTCTACGAGGCCCCGCACCGGATCGAGACGACGCTCGCAGAAATTCGGCAGCGGTTTGGGGATCTGGAGGTTCTGCTCGCCCGCGAGCTGACGAAGCCCACGAAGAGCTGATCGCTGGAGAATCTGTCGGAGGTCTGATCTGACCGAGAACCGCGGGGCGAATTCACGGTGGTCGTTGAATTTCGGTCAAATGACTTCACTCGAAGGGCGCATGCGATACCGATTTCCGCCGGCCAGATCGTCGGCTGAATTTGGCGAAATGACCAAAAACGGGCTCAATGACGCAGGCGCAAGGCTATCTCTGCACTCAGTCGCAAGTACCGGCTGCAGGCGCGCGAGGTGTTCGCGATGCTCGAGGCGGCGAAATACTTCTCCCGTTTGACCGAAATCGCGCGGTTCTGATAAGGTTCGAGCCGTTTTTCGGCGTTAACTTCACCGCGTTGCGTTGACCCGCAGACCTATGGCGAAGCAGCGTCCGCAGCCGAAATCGAAAGACGCCGCACCAGCCGGCACACCCTCGGTCGCCAGCCACGACCTCGTCAGCTCGCAACAGACGCTCCTCGTCCGGGGGCCGTCCCAGACGTTCGACCTACGTCGAAGCGGTGGCCGCATACGAGAAGGGGCTCGAGGCGCTCCAGCGGCACGACTACAACAAGGCGCTCGAGCTGTTCCAGAGCGTTCTCACGTCGTTTCCCGAAGAGCGGGAACTCCACGAGCGGGTGCGCCTGTACCTCAACGTCTGCAAGCGCCACGCGACGCCCCGGGCGGCGGCTCCGCAGAGCGTCCAGGAACGGCTCTATGCGTCGACGCTCGCCCTGAACGGCGGGCGCTACGACGAGGCGATTTCCCACCTCCGGCTCGTCCGCGACGAGGATCCGGACAACGACCACGCGCTCTACATGCTCGCCGTCGCACACGCCCAGCGCGGCGAACATGCCGAGTCGATTGCGCATCTCGAACGCGCAATCGCGCTGAATCCGGAGAACCGGGCACTTGCCCGACGCGACCCGGATCTCGATCCGCTGCACGACGACGAGGCGTTCCACCCGCGCTCGATTCGTCCGCCCGCGGCCGCGCCTGAACGAGCTGTCCCTACGTACCGGTCCTCGAAGCGGACGATAATCGGGACGTTATGTCTGACGTTCACGTCGTCGTTCTCGCGGCCGGGCAAGGGCACGCGCATGAAGTCCGCGCGTGCGAAGGTGCTGCACACGTCGCGGGCAGCGCCGATGATCGAGCACGTGCTGGCGACGGCCGGCCGGCTCGCTCCCGCCTCGATCACCGTCGTCGTCGGTCATCAGGCCGATGCCGTACGTGGTGCGCTGGCCGCACACGGCCACCTCGAGTTTGTGGTGCAGGAACCACAGCTCGGAACCGCGCACGCGCTGCTGACCACGGAACCGCTGCTTCGGAACCGGGCCGGCACGCTGCTGCTGCTCTCCGGCGACGTGCCGGCGCTGTCGGCCGCGACGCTCCAGGAGCTCGTCCGGGTCCACACGAAGCCGCGGCTGCGACGCACCGTCGTGACCGCTCGCGTCGCAGAACCCGCACGGCTACGGACGGATCGTGCGCGACGGCGAGAAGATTGCACGTATTGTCGAGGAGAAGGACGCCAGCCCTGCAGAACGGTCAATCACCGAGATCAATGCCGGGATATACGCCTTCGACCTCGCGGATCTGTTCGAGCCGTGCGCGGCATCGGAGCCGCGAATGCCCAGCGCGAGTATTACCTTCCGGATCTCGTCGCGATTCATCGCGCGCGGCGAACCGGGTGGTGGAGACGGTGACCGTGGCCGACGCCGCCGAAATCCAGGGAATCAACAGCCGCGCGGAACTGGCCAGACGTCAGCCGGAATCTGCGACAGCAGAAGAACGCGGCGCTGATGGCCGACGGGGTCAGCATCGAGGATCCCGACGACGACCTACATCGACCTGGACGTGCAGGTTGGCGCCGACACGGTCATCAAGCCCGGCGTGTCGCTCGAGAACGGGCGCCATCGTCGGCTCGAACTGTGTCATCCATTCGGGCGTCCGGATCATGCGCTTCGACGATCGGCGATCGTGTCGTCGTGCTCGATCACTGCGTGGTGACCGACAGCGTCGTCGGCGTCGGACGCGTCGGTCGGCCCGTTCGCGCACCTGCGCGGGCGACGACGCAGGTCGGCGCCGCGCGGCAAAGATCGGCAACTTCGTCGAGTTGAAGAAGACCGTCCTCGGCGAGGGTTCGAAGGCGTCGCATCTCACGTACCTCGGCGACGCGGTGATCGGATCGGGCGTCAACATCGGCGCGGGCACGATCACGTGCAACTACGACGGCGTCCGGAAGCAGGTCACGACGATCGCCGACGGCGCCTTCATCGGCAGCGACACGCAGTTGATTGCGCCGGTCACGGTCGGCGAAGGTGCGTACGTCGGCACCGGCACCACGGTTCGCGAGGACGTCCCTCCCGGTGCGCTCGCGGTCAGCGCCGGCAAGCAGCGCAACATCGAGGGCTGGGTCGAACGTAAGAAGACGCGAAGCAAGGATTGACGACCCGCACAGCGAGGCTGCGATCCAGTCTGACATCGGAAACTGCGATTCAGGGTTTAACTTATGTGCGGCATCATCGGATACATCGGACCCAAGGACGTCGTTCCGGTCCTGATCGACGGGCTTCGCAAGCTGGAATACCGCGGCTACGATTCGGCGGGTGTCGCGGTCGTGAAGCCACGGCGCCGTCAACCTGCGGCGCAGCGCCGGCAAGCTGTCGAACCTGGAAGCGGCGATCGTCCCGATCCGATCACCGGCGATTACGGCGTCGGCCACACGCGCTGGGCGACGCACGGCCGTCCGACCGAGGAGAACGCGCATCCGCACCGCGACTGCACCGGCAAGATCGTCGTCGTTCACAACGGCATCATCGAGAACTACCTCGATCTGAAGCAGGAACTGCAGGCGCCAGGGTCACAAGTTCGTCACCGAGACCGACACCGAGATCGTCGCGCATCTCGTCGAGCGCGAGATGAAGGACGACGGGCTCGAGAACGCGGTGCGGCGCGCGCTGATGCTGATGCGCGGCCTGTTCGCGCTGGTGCTGATCTCGGCCGACGACCCAGAGAAGATCATCGCTGTCCGCAACGGGCCGCCGATCGTCGTCGGTCTTGGCGACGGCGAGTTCTTCGTGGCGTCCGACATCCCGCCGATCCTGAGCCACACGCGCGACGTCGTCTTCCTCGGCGACGAGGAGATGGCGATCATCACGCGGACCGGCGTCAGCCTTCACCGACTTCTTCGGCCGTCCCGTCTCCGCCGCGACGCAGCGCGTGCTGTGGGACCCGATCATGGCGGAGAAGGCCGGCTACAAGCACTTCATGCTCAAGGAGATTTTCGAGCAGCCGACGGCTGCGCGCGAAACGATCCTCGGGCGCGTCTCGCAGGACACCGGCCGCGTGTTCCTCGAGGAGATGAAGATCACCGAGGCGCAGTTCGCGGCAGTCGACCGCGTGACGATTCTCGCGTGCGGCACCTCGTGGCACGCGGCGCTCGTCGGCAAGTTCCTGATCGAGCAACTCGCGCGGATCCCGGTGGAAGTGGACTACGGGTCCGAGTATCGCTACCGCCATCCCGATCGTCGACGCGAAGACGCTCGCCGATCGTCATCACGCAGTCGGGCGAGACGGCCGACACGCTGGCGGCGCTGCGCGAGGCCAAGAAGGACGGCGCGCGCGAGCATCGCCGTCTGCAACGTCGTCGGCAGCATGGCGACACGCGAGACCGACGGCACCGTGTACACGCACGCCGGCCCGGAAATCGGCGTCGCGTCGACCAAGGCGTTCACGTCGCAGCTGGTGGCGCTGTACCTGCTGGCGCTTCGGCTCGGACAGGCGCGCGGATCGCTGACGCCTGGACGCGTCGAAGCCGCACATCGACGCGCTGCTGCAGCTGCCGCTGCTGCTCGAGCAGGCGCTGAAGCTGGCGCCTGAGGTCGAGGAGATCGCGGCGCCGCTTCCACGCACGCACCGACTTCCTGTATCTCGGCCGCGGCATCAACTACCCGATCGCGCTCGAAGGTGCGCTGAAGCTGAAGGAGATCTCCTACATTCACGCCGAGGGCTATCCTGCCGGCGAGATGAAGCACGGGCCGATCGCGCTGATCGACGAGCGCATGCCGGTGGTGACGATTGCGCCGCACGACGCCGTGTTCGAGAAGATGATCGGCAACATGCAGGAAGTGAAGGCGCGCGGCGGATCGGTGATCGCGCTCACGACGCGCGGCGACAACAAGCTCGCGTCGATCCTCGACCGGTCGAAGGACTTCATCCTCGAAGTGCCCGCGACACCGGCGCTGCTGACGCCGATCGTGATGACCATTCCGCTGCAGTTGCTCGCGTACGACATCGCCGTGCGCCGAGGCTGCGACGTGGATCAGCCGCGGAACCTGGCGAAGAGCGTCACGGTCGAGTAGCACGGACAGGGATCAGGGATCAGGGATCGGGGATCAGGGATCAGGGATCAGGATCGCGATCGTAGCAGACGCCAACGAACACGCGCGCCGTGGACCGATCGTCGGCGCGCTGGTCGACTGCGTGACCTGATCGCCCGATCCCTGATCCCTGATCCCTTCTGAGTTCCACCCTGATGCACTTCCTCGACACCCTGAACCCGGAGCAGCGCGAGGCGGTGCTGCACGTCGAACGGCCCGCTGCTCATCCTCGCGGGTGCTGGTTCAGGCAAGACCAGGGTCATCACGAGCCGCATCGCCTACCTGGTTGGCGACGGTCACGCGCGGCCCAACGAGGTGCTCGCCGTCACCTTCACCAACAAGGCGGCGGAAGAGATGCGGACGCGCGTCGAGGCGCTGCTCGGCGAGGACTGCAGCCGGATGTGGGTGTCGACGTTCCACTCGCTCTGCGCGCGGCTGCTCCGGCGCGAGGCGCCGGCGATCGGCCTGTCGCGCGACTTCGTCATCTACGATTCGTCGGACCAGTTGACGGTGGTCAAGCAGGCGCTGAAGGATCTGCAGATCGACGACAGCTTCGTGCAGCCGCGCGCGGCGCTCTCGCGGATCAGCCATGCGAAGAACCGCATGGAGACGCCGGAGCAGATGGCGTCGACGGCCGGCTGGAACCGGCGCGACGAGAGCATCTCGAAGATCTACGCGAAGTACCTCGCCGCGTTGAAGGACGCGAGCGCGCTCGACTTCGACGACCTCCTGCTGAAGACCGTCGACCTGTTCGAGAATTCGATCGCCGTTCGGCAGAAGTACTCCGAGCAGTTCCGCTTCGTGATGGTGGACGAGTACCAGGACACGAACCGCCCGCAGTACATGCTGATTCGCCGGCTCTCCGAGGTCTATCGCAACCTGTGCGTCGTCGGCGACCCGGACCAGTCGATCTACAAGTGGCGCGGCGCCGACCTGAAGAACATCCTCGATTTCGAGCAGGACTACCCGGAAGCGACGACCGTCAAGCTTGAACGCAACTACCGTTCGACACAGGTGATTCTCGACGCGGCGTCGGCCGTGATCAGCCAGAACCGCAATCGCAAGGACAAGCGTCTCTGGACCGACCAGAAGGGCGGCGCGCGGATCGTCTACTTCCGCGGCGGCGACGAACTCGAGGAGGCCGACTTCATCACGCGGACGGCCCGCGGCGGCCTGGCGGACGATCCGGAGTCCACCGTCGCGATTCTGTACCGCACCAACGCCCAGTCGCGCGCGATCGAAGACGCGCTGATGCGCGAAGGGCTCGCCTACAAGATCGTCGGCGGCGTGCGGTTCTACGAGCGCAAGGAAGTCAAGGACGCGCTGGCGTACATGCGGCTGGTCATCAACCCGCACGACGATGTGAGCCTGCGGCGGGTGATCAACGCGCCGGCGCGCGGCATCGGCAAGGGTGTGATGGAGAGCGTCGAGAAGATCGAGATATCCGACCAGCGAGACGACGAGTTCCCGCTGCTGTCGGCCGGACTGGCGCCTGCGGTCACCGCGAATTCGCTGTGGGCGCGTATCGTTCACGGACTGCACGAGCGCGCATTCACCGGTCGCGCCGCCAGCATCGCTCACTACGTTCCGCGATCTGATCGTGACGCTGACCGAGATCGCGCGCCAGGACTCGGTGCTGACACGATCGGCAAGATGCTCGACCGCAGCGGTTACCTGCAAGGATCTTCGCGAGGACCGCTCCGAAGAGGCCGAGGCGCGCATCGAGAACCTGGCCGAGCTCGTGTCGGCCGCGCGCGAATACGAGGGCCGCGAATCCGAACCGAGCCTCACCGGCTTTGTCGATCGCCTGTCGCTGCTCTCCGATGTCGACGAGGAAGCCGGGTCACGCGACGCGCGCATCTGGATGATGACGCTGCACAGCGCGAAGGGACTCGAGTTCCCGATGGTCGTGCTCGCGGGCCTCGAGGAAGGGCTTTTCCCGCACTCCCGGTCGGCCGAGGACGAAGAGGAACTCGAGGAGGAGCGGCGGCTCTGCTATGTCGGCATGACGCGCGCGCGCAAGCGCCTGGTGCTGACCGGGGCGGCACGGCGGCGGGTGTTCGGCGAGTACAAATCGAGCGAGCCGTCACGGTTCATCGACGAAGTCCCTGCGGATCTGCTCGAGCGGCATGGTGCCGTCGTTCTCATCCTCGTCCTCCTACCAGTCGCCGTATGCGAACTCGTTCGACTTCAGGCCGAACCCGTACGGCAGGGGTGGGCGGACCGGGAGGCAAGGCGCGTGAGGACACGCCGTCGTATTCAGCTACGAGGACGAGGACCAGTCCACCGGGCATGACGCTCCGCCCCGGACAGCGCGTGCGGCACGCAGCAGTTCGGCGTCGGCAACGTCATCAGCGTCGAACCGCTGGACGGTGACGCGAAGGTGGTTGTGCGGTTTACCAGCGGGACGTCAAGACGTTGCGCGCGAAGTTCGCCCGCCTCGAACCGGCCTGACGACTCGCCGACGTACGCGCTCTATCGTCGCGTCATTTGAACAACCGCCTCGCTGCGTTCCGTGGGCGGAAACATGGTCGACGGCGCACGAAGGTTCGTCGCCAGCCGAACCACTACTTCCACATGGTCGGTGTGCGGGAACATGTCCACGGCCCTGACCTCGTCGACGCGGACCGCACGCGACGATCCCAGGCAGTTCGGCAGCGAGCGCGTCCGGGTTGCACGATACGTAGGTGACGCGGGCGGAGCCATCTCCTGGAACACTGCCTCGAGCACGTCGTCCGCACATCCCTGCCGCGGCGGATCGAGGATGACCGCGTCCCACGGCTCCCGCGCCACCTGGCGCACCGCATCTTCGACCCTCGCTGCGATGAATCTCGCGCGCCTGGCCGGGATCCGATTCAGTCGGGCGTTCACTTCGGCATCCGCGATCGCCTGCCGGTTCTCCTCGACGCCGGTGACTCGGACGCCGCGGTCGGCCAGCGGCCAGCGAGAACAGGCCGCTGCCGCAGTACAGATCGAGAACACGATCGGCGCCGTGCACTGACCGCGACGACGTAGTCGCTGAAGCATCTGCGGCGGCGCGCACGTTCGTCTGGAAGAACGCGGTCGGGGAGATCGAGATACGACGATGCCGCCGACGATCTCGCGGACATGAGCTGCGACCGTCGATCTTCAGGTCCGCTCTCCGACCATGAACGGCCCGGGTCGTGTCGTTGATGTTGATGAAGAAGCCGTCAGGGCGATCGGGCGACTCCAGAAGCGCGCGCACGGGTTTGCGCAGCGTCTTGTCGTTGCGAGTGACGACCAGCATCGCCACTGCCTCGCGGTCGTCCACCGTGGTGCGGATGATCAGGTGCCGAAGGACGCCGTCAAGCGCAGGCCCGGCCGCGGTGATGCCGGCCCTGGACAGGTGATCGCGCAGCGCAAACGCGATCCGGTTGCCCCGCTCGCTGTGAACGGGACACTCCTCCACCGGCACGACCCGCTGCGATCGTGCCTGATAGTGGCCCATGCAGCATCCCCCGACCGGACGGATGCGGCGAAAATACGAACGCGACCTTCTGCCGGAAATGAGTGGGAGGGCTGGACTCGCCGGGGATTGCCAGAAACAGGGAGTTGCTGCCTTCGCCGAAGCCGTCCGGGAGGACAGCTGGCGAAGGAGACGGCGCAGCGACGCCTCCTTCGATGTCAGTTGCTCGTCATAGGACAGGTGCAACAGGCTGCATCCGCCACAGACGCCAGCGTGCCGGCAGATCACGGCTCATCGATGGCTGGTGCCGGGCCACGCAGGCGGTCAGGTCGGCCCTGCGTGGCGAACCTGAAGTTCGCGGCTACACCGTCGCGCTGTCAGCGATCTACGCGTCGCCTTCGCCGCCACCATCGTCATCACCGCTCTCGGGCGTGTCGGTGTCGTCGCTGCTCGGCGCCGCACTCTCATCGGTGACAGCTGCCGCGGAATCCGCAAGACTGGCAATCACACCGGCGTCACCAGCGGCGTCGGCGGAGGCCAGCGGCTCGACTTCCGCGTCCTTCTCGTTCAGCTTCGCCACGGCGACCACGCGGTCGTCGTCTTCGATGTCGATCAGGCGAACACCCTGCGTCGCCGCGGCCGATGGCGCGCATCGTCGTCGGTCTGCATGCGGAGGATCATCCCCTGCTGCGTGATCAGCAGGATCTCATCGCCGGACTCGACGTAGGCGACGCCAACCACCTGGCCGTTGCGTTCCGACGTGTCGATGTTGATGATGCCGAGGCCGCCGCGCGACTGTGACGCGGTATTCGTCGATCTCCGGTGCGCTTTCCGTAGCCGTGTTCGGTGACGGTCAGGAGCGTGCCGCCAGGCTTCACCGCCTCCATGCCGACGACGTAGTCGTCGCCGCGAAGCGTGATGCCGCGGACGCCGTAGGCCGTGCGGCCCATCGACGCGCACGTCGTCTTCGCCGAAGCGGATCGCCATGCCCTGCCGCGTGCCGATGAGGATCTGGCTCGAGCCGTCGGTGATCTGGACGGCGATCACCGCATCGCCCTCCTCGACACCCATCGCGATGATGCCGCCCGCGCGCGGATTGCTGAACGCGGACAGCGCCGTCTTCTTCACGACGCCCCGGCGCGTGCCCATCATGATGAACTTGTCGTCGTCGAACGTCTTGACGGCGAGCATCGCCGCGATGCGTTCGCCTTCTTCCATCGAGACCAGGTTCGCGATCGACTTGCCCTTGCCGCCCGGGCCGACATCGGGAATCTCGTGGACCTTGAGCCAGTACGCCCGGCCCTTGTCCGAGAAGATCATGATGTAGGCGTGCGTGGACGCGACGAAGAGGTGGCTGACGAAGTCCTCTTCCTTGGTGCGCATGCCGATGCGACCCTTGCCGCCGCGCTTCTGGTTGCGGTACTCGGTGATGGCGGTGCGCTTGATGTAGCCGGTGTTGCTCACCGTGATCGCCATGTCTTCCTCGGCGATCAGGTCTTCGATGCTGATGTCGCCCGACTCGCCGTCGATGATCTCGGTACGGCGCTCGTCGCCGTAGTTCTCCTTCACGCCTCGCAGTTCGTCGACGATGATCTGCATCAGCAGTCGCTCGCTGGCCAGGATCGCGCGCAGGCGTTCGATCAGCTTCAGCAGTTCGGCGAGTTCGTCGAGGATCTTCTGCCGCTCGAGGCCGGTGAGGCGCTGAAGCTGCATGTCGAGGATCGCTTGCGACTGGATCTGTGACAGCCCGAAGCTCGCCATCAGCCCTTCGCGGGCTTCGGGCACGGTCTTCGATTCGCGAATCAGCGTGATGACCTCGTCGAGGTGATCGAGCGCGATCTTCAGGCCTTCGAGGATGTGGTAGCGCGCCTCGGCCTTTCGCAGCTCGAACTCGGTCCGCCGGCGCACGACCTCGCGCCGGAAGTCGACGAAGGTCTCGATCAGTTCGAGGAGGTTGAGGACCTTCGGCCGGCCGCCGACGATGGCCAGCATGATGATGCCGAAGCTCGATTGCAGCGGCGTGTGCTTGTAGAGGTTGTTGAGCACGACGTCCGGCAGTCTCACCGCGCTTCAGCTCGACGACGATGCGCATGCCGTCGCGATCGGACTCGTCGCGCAGGTCGGAGATGCCTTCGATGATCTTGTCGCGAACCAGGTCGGCGATGCGTTCGATCAGCTTCGCCTTGTTGACCTGGTACGGGAATCTCGGTGAAGACGATCGAGAGACGGTCGCCCTTCTTGTTGGTCTCGGTTGACGACTTGGCGCGCATCAGGATCGAGCCGCGACCGGTCGTGTAGGCCTGCATGATGCCGCCGCGACCGACGATGAAGCCGCCGGTCGGGAAGTCTGGACCGGTGACGATGCGAACGAGCTGCCGCAGTTTGTCGATGCGCGTCAGCTTCGCGCGGCCTGCTCCTGGTCGGCGAGGTAGGTGTTCTCGATCACCCAGATGCAGCCGTCGAGCACTTCGGTCAGGTTGTGCGGCGGCACATTGGTCGCCATGCCGACGGCAATGCCGGCCGAGCCGTTCACCAGCAGGTTCGGGAAACGGCGTCGGCAGGACCGTCGGTTCCTCGGTCGTCTCGTCGTAGTTCGGCGTGAAGTCGACCGTCTCCTTGTCGAGATCGGCCATCATGTCGTCGGCCAGCGACTTCAGTCGCGCTTCCGTGTAGCGCATCGCCGCCGCCGGGTCGCCGTCGATCGAGCCGAAGTTCCCCTGCCCGTCGACCAGCGGGATAGCGCATGTTGAAGCCCTGCGCCAGCCGGACGAGCGTGTCGTAGATCGAGGCGTCGCCGTGGGGATGGAAGTTGCCCATCACCTCGCCGACGATCTTGGCGCACTTGCGATAGCCCCGCGACGACGACAGGCCCATCGTCTTCATGCCGTACAGGACGCGACGATGCGCCGGCTTCAGCCCATCGCGGGCGTCTGGCAGCGCTCGTCCAATGATCACGCTCATCGCGTAATCCATGTACGAGCGTTTCATCTCGTCTTCGATGTTGACGGGGAGGTGTTGGGGGTTCTCAGGCATAGACAGAAGGCTTCAGGCTGCGGACTCTGGGCTTCGGGCGGCGTTAGGCTGCGGGCCCAGAGCCATGAGCCCGGAGCCTGTCGCCGGCGCTAGACGTCGAGGTTCTTGACGTCGAGCGCGTTGTCTTCGATGAACTTGCGGCGCGGCTCGACCTGGTCGCCCATCAGCGTCGTGAACATCTGGTCGGCTTCGGTGTGATCCTCGGCGCGCACCTGCAGCAGCGTGCGGATGGTCGGATCCATCGTCGTTTCCCAGAGTTGTTCCGGGTTCATCTCACCAAGACCCTTGTAGCGGTTGATGGCCACGCCCTTCTTGCCGGCGGCCAGGAAGTAGTCCACCAGTTGATCGATCGATGTCAGCGTGACGTCGGCGTCAGGAGCTGGCTTGCGGACGCGCTCCTTCGGCTCGGCCGCGAGCTTCGTCAGCTTCGTCGGCCGGTGCGCCGCCAATCACGGTCCCGTCCGTCGCGGCGGCGGGCATTTCGTCGGCGTCAGGTTCTTCCGTCGCTGTTCTCCACTGACGAGACGATCACCTCGCCGGTGAAGCGCCGGCATGTCGCGATGGTTCGCGAGCAGCGTGCGGTACTCGGCGGTCGTGACGAAATCGAAGCCGACGGTGTACTGCCGCGGATACCCGCTCGAGCGATCTTCGATCTGCAGCAGGTAGCGGCTGTGTTCCTCGTCGCGTGCACCGACACCGTTCGGGCGGGGCCGGACAGCGTCTGCGCGAGCGAGTCCAGACGATCGCGATCGACGAAGTAGTCGCGATCAGCGCCCGCCGGCGAGCAGCGCTTCGATGATTTCACGCGAGTGCCCGCGCCGCACCACGGTCTGAATCAGCTTCTGGTGCGTGCATCATCCGCTGTAGCAGCTTCTCGAGTTCCGGTCCGGACACCTCAACACCAGACGAGGATATCCGTCACGACGCGGCCGCCAATCGAGCGCCGAATCAGGTAGTCCTCGAGCTCGCGCTCGTTCTTGATGTACGGTCTCGGACTTGCCGCGCTTCACGCGGAAGAGCGGCGGTTGCGCGATGTAGATGTAGCCGTTCTCGATGACTGCGGGAAGCTGCCGGTAGAAGAACGTCAGCAGCAGCGTCCGGATGTGCGAGCCGTCCACGTCGGCGTCGGTCATGATGATGATGCGGTGATACCGCAGCTTGGCGAGGTCGAAGTCCTCCGCGCCAATGCCGCAGCCGAGCGCCGCGATCATCGTCTTGATTTCGTCGCTGCCGAGCATCTTGTCGAAGCGAGCCTTCTCGACGTTCAGGATCTTGCCCTTGAGCGGCAGGATCGCCTGGAAGCGCCGATCGCGCCCCTGCTTCGCCGAGCCACCTGCCGACTCACCCTCGACGATGTAGAGCTCGCTCTGGGCGGGATCGCGCTCCTGGCAGTCGGCGAGCTTTCCGGGAAGCGAGCTTCCGTCGAGCGCGCCCTTGCGGCGTACCAGATCGCGCGCCTTGCGGGCCGCGTCACGTGCACGCGCGGCATCGATCGCCTTGCCGATGATCTTTCGCGCGACGCCAGGATTCTCCTCGAGATACTCACCGAGCTTGTCGTTGACGATCGTCTCGACGATGCCCTTCACCTCGGTGTTCCCGAGCTTGGTCTTGGTCTGTCCTTCGAACTGCGGATGCGGGATCTTGACGCTGATGACCGCGGTCAGCCCCTCGCGGATGTCGTCGCCGGAGACGCTTTCCTTCAGGTCCTTTGCGAGGTTGTTCTTCGTCGCGTAGGTGTTGATCGTGCGCGTCAGCGCCGGATCGGAAGCCGGAGAGGTGCGTGCCGCCCTCGTGCGTGTTGATGTTGTTCGCGAACGAATAGACCGTCTCGGCGTAGCCGTCGTTCCACTGCAGCGCGATCTCGGCGTCGATGCCGTCCTTCTCGCCGCGCATGTGGATCGGCTTCTCGTTGACAGTCGCCTTGTTCTTGTTCAGGTGCTGCACGAACGAGACGATGCCGCCGTCGTAGTGGAAGCGGTGCGTTCTTGCCGTCGCGCTCATCGTCGAGCGTGATGACGATGCCGCCGTTCAGGAACGCGAGCTCGCGCAGTCGCTGCGCGAGGATGTCGAAGCTGTAGACCGTGGTCTCGAAGATCTCGGTGTCGGGCTTGAAGGTGACCTTCGTGCCGCGACGCTTCGTGGTCCCGGTGATCTCGAGGTCCGCAACCGGCACGCCGCGATGGTAGGTCTGCTGGTAGACCTGACCGTTGCGCCAGATCTCGAGTTCGAGCAGTTCGGACAGCGCGTTGACGACCGACACGCCGACGCCGTGCAGACCGCCCGACACCTTGTAGGCGCTGTTCTCGAACTTGCCGCCGGCGTGCAGCACCGTCAGCACGACCTCCGCCGCCGACTTGCCGCTCTCGTGGCGATCGACCGGAATGCCGCGGCCGTTGTCGACGACCGTGACCGACCCGTCGATGTGAATCGTCACGTTGACCTGGTCGCAGTAGCCGCCGAGCGCCTCGTCGATCGAGTTGTCGACGATTTCGTAGACGAGATGGTGCAGCCCCGCCGGACCGGTCGACCCGATGTACATGGCGGGTCGCTTCCGGACCGCTTCCAGACCTTCGAGGACCTTGATGCTGTCGGCCGAGTAGTCGGCGACGTCCTGTGCCGTGGCGTGTGCCGTTGCCGTCGTTGGCTGGCGCCGCTGCGGCTACGTGTCGCGGACGTCTCGAGTGGTGTCGTTCTGTTCCGTTCGTTCCATCAGACCCGCATCGGCATGATGACGTAGGTGTAGTCGTAGCCTTCGGCCCCGACCGGCGTCATCACGGCCTGGCTGACTTCGTCCTTCAGTTCGAGCGCGACGACGTCGGTCGAGACGACGGCGAGGAAATCGAGAACGTACTGCGCGTTGAAGCAGATCTGCAGCGACGCGCCGCTGTAGTCGACCGGCAGCGTCTCGTGCGCTTCACCGAGTTCGGGGCTGCTCGAGGTGACCTCGACCTTGCCCTTTCTCGATGATGAACTTGACGGCGCGCGAGCGCTCGTTCGAAAGAATCTGAACGCGCTTGACGGCGTTGGTCAGACGTTCGCGCTCGAACTCGATGTGCTTGTCGTTCCCTTTCGGGATGACGCGCTCGTACGCGGGAAACTGCCCGTCGATCATGCGCGAGATCAGCTTGCGGCCGCCGACGTCGAAGAACAGGTGGTTTTCGCCGCGCTCGTAGACCACGGTGGCGTCGGCTTCGGAGAGCAGCCGTCCGAGTTCACCAAGCGTCTTCTTCGGAAGGATCGCCTTCACCTCAGGTGCGTCCGGGTCGCCGTCGCGCTTGCACGGTGACCAGCGCGAGACGATGGCCGTCGGTGGCCACCAGGCTCATCGAATCGCCGCGCAGCACGAACTGGGCGCCGTTGAGGAAGTAGCGCGTGTCCTCGCCGGTGATCGCAAACTGCGTCTTGGCGACCATCTCCTTCGAGCGCTGAACCCGGACAGCGACGCGGTCGGGTTGACGCCGCCGTCCGGAAGGGTCGGAAAGTCGTCCTTCGGGAGCGTCTGCATCCGCGAGTCGAATCGATCGGCCGCAACCTTCACGCCATTCTTGTCCTCGGCAATTCGAATGTCGGTGTCGGGCAGCGACCTCACGATTTCGAAGAGCTTCTTTGCCGGCAGCGTCAGCGAGCCTGGTTTGGTGACGGTGGCGTCGCACCGGCTGCGCAGGCGCAACCTCGAGGTCCGTCGCCAGGAATCTCACCTCGCCGTCCTTCGCATCGAGCAGCACGTTTGCCAGGATCGGAATCGTGTTCTTGCGTTCCACGATGCCCTGAAAAAGTTGCAGTTCTCGGAGAAGGTCGTTCTTACGGACGACGAGTTCCATGGCTGTGCTGTCCTCGAAAAGGTCGTGAGCCCGGCGGGCCGCGAATCCCTATAAAGAGGGAAGATCTGGAATGAAGAATTATATAGGAAAGGAAGGCGTGTTGAAAACTGTGGTGTGACGATTAGTCTTTTCGGATGAACAACTTATGTTGTGGAAAAAAGGTGGACTTTTTCAGCGCATCTCAGGACCGTTCTGCGCCAGCCC
This sequence comes from uncultured Acidobacteriota bacterium, assembly GCA_963697745.1. Classification (GTDB taxonomy): domain Bacteria; phylum Acidobacteriota; class Vicinamibacteria; order Vicinamibacterales; family CAVVIG01; genus CAVVIG01. The sequence continues at coordinate 212,900 of CAVOPD010000016.1, forward strand.
GTGCCGTTCGTCCACAGGTTATCCACAGCCACTCGACAGATGCGGCCTGTGGAAAACGCGCCGGACTAGCGGAAACCCTCCAGAAAGCCCGTGATCAGGTTGTTGAAATCGCTGTCCTTCTTGCGCAGATCTTCGACCTTGCGGATGGAGTGGATCACCGTCGAGTGATGCTTGCCGCCGAAACTGCGGCCGATCTCCGGCAGTGACGCGTGCGTCAGCGACTTGCACAGGTACATGGCAATCTGGCGCGGCATCGCAACGACTTGGAGTTGTTGCGCGACTTCAACTCGGCCATGTTTGAGGTTGTAGTAGTCGGCCACGTACTTCTGGATGATCTCGATCGTGACCGCTTTCTCCTCGTGGTCGAGGATGTTGCGCAACACCTCCTGCGCCAGCGAGAGCGACATCTCCTGGCCGGTCAGCGATGCGTAGGCGACGAGCCGGATGAGCGATCCTTCGAGTTCACGGATGTTCGACTTGATTCGACCGGCAATGTAGATGGCGACATCGTCCGAGAGCGGGACCGCTTCGGCTTCAGCCTTCTTCTTGAGAATCGCGACCTTGGTTTCGAGGTCGGGCGACTGGATGTCGGCGATGAGTCCCCACTCGAACCGCGATCGCAGCCGCTCTTCGAGAGCCGGAATCTCGTGCGGCGGGCAGTCGCTGCTGAGCACGATCTGCTTCTGCGAGTCGTACAGCGCGTTGAACGTGTGGAAGAACTCGGTCTGCGTGCCTTCCTTGCCGGCCAGGAACTGGATGTCGTCCACCAGCAGCACGTCGACCGATGCGGTAGCGTTCGCGGAAGTCGATGACGCGGTCGTAGCGGACCGCGTTGATCATCTCGTTCATGAAGCGCTCGGACGAGATGTAGGTGAGTTTCAGGTTTCGATCGTGCTGCAGCACGTAATGCCCGACGGCGTGCATCAGGTGCGTCTTGCCGAGCCCCACCCCGCCGTAGATGAACAGCGGGTTGTAGGACCGCGACGGCGCCTCGGCCACGGCCCTGCTCGCCGCGTGCGCGAACTGGTTCGACGACCCGACGATGAACGTGTCGAAGGTGTAGCGAGGATTCAGCCCGGCGTTCGTCGTCAGCGGGGACCGGCGGCGGCGCGACCTGCAAGGACGGCCGACTCTTCAGGACTGAGCGGCGATGCTCGACCTGGTCGCCCTGGCGCGTCCGCGACGAAATTGACGATGAACAGGTGGGCCGCTTCACCTCGACCAGCGATTCGGCGATAACGCCCGAATAGTGCTTGGTCAGCCATTCCTTGAAGAGGCTGTTCGGAACCCGGACGGAAATGGACGTCGCGTCCTCGCAGATGAAGCTCGTCGGCTTGAACCAGGTGTAGAAACTGTGGCGGTTTACCTTCGTCTCGATCCGCGCGAGGATTTGGTCCCAGAGATTCATTTCGTCAGCAGAACCGGCCTTCGGCGAGGTTTCGCCTGCAGCGGCAACGATAATTCCGGGCCCTCAGCACGCGAGAGACTGGCGAGAAGGCCCGATTTCACGCGATTTTCGGCCTGGCCTCTCGAATAAACGCGGCGAAAATCGAGCAAAACGCTGAGGGCTCGAGCAGATCTCTTGGATTTTCCACAGTTTTTTCCACAGGTGTGGAAATCTTTGGGAAGAGACCAAAGGCGCATGCGGTGGGTTTGAAAGATCGGGTTCTGATGGAAGCGAAACGAGGCAGCCGACTGTAACACAGTCGGTCCCGCATTGACACTCCTCTGAAAGCCGTTCGATAACATTGGCAGTTCGTTCTAGTTACAGGTGGCTGCAGAGGGAACGATCTGCTGGTTCCGGAGACAGCTGTCGCACCGACAGGGTCCTAGCTGGACCCCCGGAGAGGTCATGAAGGGTAAGCGCACTTTTCAGCCGAATACGCGCCGTCGTCGCAAGGCGCATGGATTTCTGGTCCGTATGGCCACCAAGAACGGCCGTCTGGTCCTGAAGCGCCGCCGCGCCAAGGGTCGGAAGCGGCTGACGGTCAGCAGCGAATAGTCGAAGGTCGACCGGTCGTAGCACCGCACTGGCGCCGCGACCGTGCGGCTGGCGATCGGCTGCATGGCCGGTTTCGACCGTAGCGAGCGGATCCGCCGACGGGCCGAGTACCAGCAGATTTACGACCGAGGCGTCAAGGTCCACGGTCGGTCGGATTCACGCTGTTCCGGCTCGCCAACGGTCTGGAAACGGGCAGACTGGGCATCGCCGCTACCCGGAAGACTGGGTGGCGCGGTGGTGAGGAATCGGGCGAAACGACTGGTTCGAGAGGTGTTCCGTCGCAACAAACTCGCCCCGGGGTTCGACATCGTCATCGTGCCGAGGCGGGAACTGCTCGACACCAGCCTGGTCGCTCTTGAAAGTGAATTCCGCCACATTCTCGAACGCAGCGCTCGACGACGGCGCTGACAGCCGGACGCGGCGGCAGCAGGCGCCCTGTCGCCGGCGTGCGCGTGGCGCTCGTACTGCTGCGCGGATACAAGCTGGTCATTTCACCGTTGTTCACCGGCTCGTGCCGGTTCCTGCCGTCCTGCTCGGACTACGCGGCCGAAGCCATTCGCATCTACGGTGTGACGCCAGGGCTCCTGGCTCGCGCTCAAGCGCCTTTCACGGTGTCATCCATTCTGCGCCGGCGGTCACGACCCGGTGCCTCCAAGGAACTGAATTGGAACGTCGCGTTCTCATCGCACTCTTCATGTCGTTTCTGGTGCTGTACGCGTACCAGACGTTCTTCTCCAAGCCGGCGCCGAAGTCCGGCAACGTCGGCCACGCCGCACCGACTGGCGTCGTCGCGGAACCGAACAGCGCTGCGCCGGCGAGCGTCGGCGCACACTGCCGCCGCTGCACGCCGACCGCCGCGGCGCTGGTCGGAGAGACGAGCGAGCGCGACGTGACGTTCGACACGCCGCACGTCATCGCGACGTTCACCAACAAGGGCGCGCAGGCTCAAGAGCTGGAAGCTGAAGGAGTACAGCGATCGCAACGGCGATCCGCTCGAACTTGATCGACGCGACGCTGTCGACGACGCAGCCGCTGCCGTTCTCGCTGAGCGTCCCCGACGCGGCGACGACCAGCGACGCTGAACACCGGCGCTGTACGCCGTCACGCCAGACGAGCGGCCGGCGGCAGCGAACAGCAGGTGACGTTCGAGTACCGGAACGACTCCGGACTGAGCGCGCACAAGGACGTTCAGCCTCAATCCCGGGTCGTACACCGTCGACGCTTCGCACGCAGGTCTCGCAGGGACGGCACGGCGCTGACGCCGACGATTCAGTGGGGACCCGGTCTCGGCGACAACGATTCGCAGACCGGCCGCTACGCGGTGAAGCCCGAAGCGCTGTTCTCGTCCGCCGGCAGCGTGAGCCGCGTCGCCGCCAGTCGAAGATCGCCAGCGCAGCCAAGCTACGACCAGGAATTCGACTACGCCGGCATCGACGACCATTACTTCGCGGCATTCGTCATCAATCCGGGCCGCGCGAAGGTCGTCTACCAGCCGCTGCAGATCCCGCCACCGCCCAACTCGAAGGATGCGGCCCGCGACCTGATGGCCTTCTCGATCGAGCCGTCGCGAGCCGATCGAGCCGCTGACCTTCTACGCCGGACCGAAGGACTTCGACACGCTTGCCGCGATCGATCGCAACCTGGTGAAGGCGATCAACTTCGGCATGTTCTCGGTGATCGTCGTGCCGCTGCTCCGATCGCTGAACTGGATCCACAGCTACGTCGGCAACTACGGCTGGGCGATCTTCATCCTGACGCTCCTGATCAACCTCGTGCTCTTCCCGCTGAACCACAAGAGCGTCGTGTCGATGCGCAAGATGCAGGAGATTCAGCCCGAGGCCAAGGCGATTCAGGAGCGCTACTCGAAGCTGAAGTCGACCGATCCTGCCAAGCAGAAGATGAACCAGGAGTTGATGGCGCTGTATCGCGAGAACGGCGTCAATCCGGCGAGCGGCTGCATCCCGATGCTGCTCACGCTGCCGGTGTTCCTCGCGTTCTACGCGCTGCTGACGACGGCGATCGAGCTGCGCGGCGCGCCGTTCGTCGGCTGGATTCACGACCTGTCGCTGCCCGATCCGTACTACGTGATGCCGGTGCTGGTCGGCGCGTCGCAGGTGCTGACGCAGTGGATGACGCCGCAGGCCGGCGTCGATCCGGCGCAGCAGAAGATGATGATGATCATGCCGGTCGTGCTGATCTTCGTCTTCGTGTCGACGCCGGCCGGCGCGCTGATCTACTGGCTCGTCGGCAACGTCTGGCGCATCGGCCAGATGCAGCTCACCAACTACATTCATCCACCCAAGGTGCACGTGATCCGCCCGGCCGCCGAGCGGCGCGTCAAGCGGGTGGGTGGCGGCAAGACGAACGACGCTGCGCGAGAGAACTGACACATGGCAGACATCCATCGCTCCGATCGTCGACTTCCTGAACCGGTTCAACGAGGCACTCGGCGATGACCTCGCCGATCGATGTCGAAGAAGCCGCCGACGGTCCGCGGCTGAACATGTCGGGCGAAGACGCCGAGATCCTGGTGCGGCATCGCGGCGAGCCGCTCAAGGCGCTCCAGCATGTCGTCGACATGGCGTTCGGCCGTGAGCTCGCCGACGACCAGCGCGTGTTCGTCGACGTCCTGAGCTATCGCAAAGGCAAGGATCTCGAGCTGCGCCAGATGGCGAAGTACCTCGCCGAGCAAGGCCAAGGAGACTGGCGTCGATCAGCAACTCGGGCCGCTGAATCCCTACGAGCGCCGCCTGGTGCACATGGCCGCCGCCGAAGTGCCTGGTGTGTCCACGGAGAGCATCGGCGACGCGTTCACGAAGACCGTGACGATTTCCGCGAGGAAGTAGAGCTTCAGGCTTCAGGCAGGCTTCGGGCTCCGGGTCAGAGACTCGACGACCGACGAGCCGAGTCGCCCAGAGCCGACAGCCCAGAGTCCAGAGCCGACAGCCCGACGCCATCGCAGATGTTCTCCACCACCGACACGATCGTCGCGATCGCCACGCCGCCAGGCCGCGGCGCGATCGGTGTCGTACGCCTGAGCGGTCCTGAGTCGCAGCGCGATCGCTGCCGACTTGCTCGATCGCGCGAACGCCACTCGAGCCGCGGCGGGCGACATACGCGCGCCTCACCGCCGGCGCGCATTCGACGACCAGGTCATCGTCACGCTGTTCGCGCAGCCCGCTTCGTACACCGGCGAGGACGTCGTGGAGATCAGCGCGCATGGGAGCGCGGTGGTGCTCAATGCGATCCTCGCGCGCGCGGTGCGAATGCGGCGCACGGCTCGCCGCACCAGGCGAGTTCACCCTTCGCGCGTACCTGAACGGCCAGATCGATCTGCCGCAGGCGGAAGCGGTCGCGGATCTGATCGACGCCGTCACGCCGCTGCAGGCACGGGCCGCGTTCGATCAGTTGAACGGCACGCTCACGTCGGCGATCACGCGCGATCGAGGCGGAGTTGTTCGATCTGATCGCTCGCCTCGAGGCCTCCGTCGACTTTCCCGACGAGGGCTATCACTTCATCGAGCCGGCGTCCGGCTGCTCGCGCGCTCGAACACATCGTCGCGCAGATCGATCGCACTGCTCGCGATCGGCGCGGCGAGGCCGGCTCGTTCGGGAGGGTGTGCAGGTCGCCATTGTCGGGCCAGCCGAACGTCGGGAAATCGAGCCTGTTCAACGCGCTGGTCGGGGCGCACCGGGCGATCGTCACCGACATCGCCGGAACCACCCGGGATCTGCTCACCGAGGTCGTGGACCTTGGCGGCCTTCGCGTCACGCTGGTCGACACCGCCGGCATCACCGAGAGTGACAGATCCGGTCGAGCGCGAAGGGATCCGCCGCGCACGGCAGGCGCTGAACGTCGCCGATGTGATCCTCCTCGTCCACGACGGCACGCAGCCGCTGGGACGATCGAGACATTTCGTCGCAAGCCCTGACAGACAAGACACTTATTGTTTCAAGCAAGGCCGATCTTCCCGCGGTCTGGGAGCGCGAGACACGCGGTGCGCGTGTCGGCGGTGACTGGACTGGGACTCAATAGGTTGATCAACCGCAAATTCATCGCGCTGCTCGGCGAGGAGCGCTTCGCCGACACGCCCGCCGTCTCCAACGTTCGGCACATCGACCTGCTCGAACGCGCGCGAGCCACGCTCATCGAAGCGGCGCGGCGCCCTCGATGACGGCCGGCGGAGCGTTGTCGGAGGAGTTCGTGCTGTCCGACCTTCAGCAGGCGCGCAGTGTCTCGAGGAAGTGACCGGCCGACGCACGTCAGACGATCTGCTCGTGCACGTCTTCCAGCGGTTCTGTGTCGGTAAGTGATTGTGACAGATAGGTTTGACGTCATTGTCGTCGGGGCCGGTCATGCCGGCTGCGAGGCAGCGTTCGCCGCGGCGAGGCTTGGCGTCGCACGTCGGCCTCTGCACGCTCTCGACCGACACCGTCGCCCACATGCCGTGCAATCCAGCCGTCGGTGGCACTGCCAAAGGCCATCTGGTCCGCGAGATCGATGCGCTGGGCGGGTTGATGGGTCAGGCCATCGACGCCACCGGCATCCAGTTCAAGCTGCTGAACCGGAGCCGCGGACCAGCGGTCTGGTCGCCGCGGGCCCAGGCGGACAAGAAGGTGTACGGCGCGTGGGTGCAAGGCTGCCCTGGACCGCGAGCCGAACATCGACTGGATCATCGGCCGCGCGGGACGCATCGTTATCGGAGCAGGGACGGGTAGTCGGGCCTCGCTCTCGAGGACGGCGGACTTGCTCTCACTGCTCCGCGGTGGTCGTGACGACCGGCACGTTCCTGAACGGCCTGATTCACATCGGGCCCGAGCAGCACGCGGCCGGGCGTGCCGGAGAGCCGCCATCGGCTGATCTCGCCGAGTCGCTCAAGTCGTTCGGATTCGCGTGGGGAAGGCTGAAGACCGGCACGCCGCCGCGGCTCGATCGCAGCAGCATCGACTTCGACGCTGGCGTTGCGCGCGGTCACTTCGCGCTCGAACCCGGCGACGCATCGCCCGGTCCCGTTTTCATTTCTGACGACCACGATCGATCGGCCGCAGGTGCCGTGCTACCTTCTCCACACGAACGACCAGGTTCATCGCCTCGTTCGCGAGAACATCGGCCAATCGCCGCTGTTCAACGGCCAGATTCAGCGGAATCGGCCCGCGATACTGCCCGTCGCTCGAAGACAAGGTGGTCCGCTTCCCCGAGAAGGAGCGGCACCAGATCTTTCTCGAGCCGGAGGGCATCGACTCGCCGGAGATCTACGTCAACGGGTTCTCGATGAGCCTGCCGCGGCAGGTCCAGGCCGAACTCGTTCGCGCTCTTCCAGGTCTGGAAGACGCCAGTCATGCTTCGGCCCGGCTACGCCGTGGAGTACGACTTCATCCAGCCGACGGAGCTGACGGCGTCCCTCGAGACGAAGCGCGTCGCCGGTCTCTTCCTGGCCGGGCAGATCAACGGCACGTCCGGCTACGAAGAAGCCGCCGCCCAGGGGCTTGTCGCCGGTCTGAACTCGGCGACGTCACGTCCGGGCGAAGCCAGCCGTCACCTTCGGGCGCGACGAGGCGTACATCGGAATTCTCGTGGACGACCTGATCACGAAGGGCTGTCTCGAGCCCTACCGGATGTTCACGTCGCGCGCGGAATACCGGCTGCTCCTCGCATCGACAACGCCGACCTCCGGCTGACCGAGAAGGGCCGTGACGCCGGGCTCGTGTCCGACGAGCGCTGGTCGCTGTTTCAGGAGCGACGCGGCCGGTTCGAGCGAAATCTCGACACGCTGGCGAACACGAGCGTGCGAACCGTCTCGGGAGCCAGCGTTCCAGCAGCCCAGTTTCTGAAGCAGCCCGAAGGCAGCGTCGCCGACGCTTCGCGATCAGGGTGTTACGCGTCGAGACCGACCCTCTTCGCGAGTCGACAGACATCGCAACGCTCGAAACAACTGTCAAATACGAGGGCTACCTGCGTCGTCAGCAGAGCGAGGTCGAACGCGCGCAGGCGCGACGAGCGCCGGCGTATTCCCGACGGCGTTTCCGTTCCGCAGCGTGCCCGGCCTGACGCGCGAGGTCGGTTCAGCGCCTCGAGGAGATCCGGCCGGACACGCTCGGCCAGGCACTTCGGATTCCGGGCATCACGCCAGCGGCCGTTGCCGTTCTCTCGGCCTTCATCGGCGGCGCTTTCGCGCCGCTGACTCCACGCGTGTCTGACACGTCGCTCGCTGAGCTGATCTCAGAACGGATTCGCGCTGCCGGTGTCGTTGCTGGATCCGAGACGTTCTGGACGGGCTGCGCCGCGTACCTCTCGCTGCTCGACCGCTGGAATCGGCGGATCAACCTGACCGTCCCTTCCGCTGGGCGACCGGATCTCCGCGATCGACCGTCGACAAGCTGATCGTCGAGCCGCTGATTGGCGGCGCAGCTGTTCCCGGACGAGCGTCGGCAACTGGCTCGACCTTGGATCCGGCGGAGGCTCCCCGGCCATTCCGCTGCGGCTCGCGCATCGCGCCGGCTCGCTGACAATGATCGAGTCGCAGGGAGCGGAAGTGCGCGTTTCTGCGAGAGGCCGTGCGAGCGCTCGGCCTTGGAGCGGACGCGAGCGTTGAGCCTGCGTTTCGAGGCGATTGCCGTCGACGAGCGCGCGGATGTGGTGACCATCAGGGCAGTTCGCGTCGATGACTCGCTCGCCGATCTGCTCGCGCAGGTTGATCGTTACCGGGGGGCAGCTCTTCTGCTTCGGGACTAGCGTGTCGACGACCGGTTCGCGGTTGAGAGCTCGGCCCCTCTTCCGGACGGCTCGACACTCTTCGTGCTGAATCGACTGTCGTACCGAGTTCAGCTCGGCGTAGCTGCCCCTAGTCGGCCTGTGGACCTGTAAGCTTCGCGGTCGCGATACGCGTGAACGCCTCTACCGCGAGGAACAGAGGACGCGGACGTGAAGATCAGCGTGTCGCTGGGCATTGCAGACATGTTCCACGTGGAACAAAGCCAGAATTGACAATCGCTAAGGCAAATTGCTGATCTGAGGGCCAGTCCGCAGAGGCAGGAGCGTCACTGCACAGGTGTGGCGGCTTCAGGACTAGCAACATTCGTCTCACTTTGTAAGAAGCCGCACCGCGGAGGCACCAAAGGACGCGGAGTCTCTACGCGGATGGCTGAGTTCGACTCGCGAATGTTCCACGTGGAACATCTGATCAGGCAGGCGTCGATCTCCGAGCCGATCAGCTCCTCGATGTCCTCAGCCGAGCTCCGCGGTGAGACCCTTCCGCCACGAGTCGATTGACCCTGCGCGCGCCGATTCCCTATCCTTGTGAGCCCGATCTCAGCGAGCCACGACAATATAGGCTAATCACCAAATGAGCCGCGTCATCGCTGTCGCCAACCAGAAAGGCGGGGTCGGAAAGACCACCACCACGCTCAACCTCGCCGCGTCGCTCGCCGTGTCGGGACAGCGCGTGCTCGCTCATCGACGTGGACCCCCAGGGCAATCTCACCAGCGGCATGAACCTCAAGGGCCAGGCCAGCGCCCGCCGGAACGGTCTACAACGCGCTGACCCAGGCCGAACCGGTCACCGACGCGCGGCCGTTCATCCTCGCCACCAGGACGCCGCGGCTCGAACTCATTCCCGCCGACCGCAACCTGACCGGCGCCGAGATCGAGATGGTGCCGCTCGATCGTCGCGAAGAGCGGCTTCGGTTGCTCGTCGCCTCCGTGCGCGACGACTACGACTACGTCTTCATCGACTCACCTCCGTCGCTCGGCCTGCTCACGCTCGAACGCCCTCGTCGCGGCCGACGCCGTGCTCATCCCGCTGCACTGCGAGTACTACGCGCTCGAAGGACTCGCCGATCTCTGGGGCACGATTCGCCGCGTCCGCGGCGCGCTCAATCCGTCGCTCGACATCGAAGGCGTGCTCTTCACGATGTTCGACGAGCGCACGAATCTCGGGCAGCAGGTGGCCGGCGAAGTTCGCGCGTTCTTCAAGGAGAAGGTGTTTCGCACGACGATCCCGCGCAACGTCCGCCTCGGCGAGGCGCCCAGCCACGGAATGCCGGTGATCGAGTACGACCCGAAGTCGCGCGGCTCCGAAGCGTACGTGGCGCTCGCGCGCGAGGTTCTCGAGCGCGCCGCCGCGACGCACGACTGCGCGTGACGCGTCGTCAGACTCGACGACTCGAAGCCGAACGCGTCGATTTGCAACCTCGCTCGAGTTGCGATCTAACCGGACTTGTTGAGCTTGCGACATGGAAAAACGACCCGCACTCGGCAAGGGTCTCAGCGCGCTGATTCCCGACGCACCCGAACCCGCGCACCTCGCCCGTCGAACTCGACATCGATCGGCTGACGCCCAACACGTTACAGCCGCGCGGTCAGTTCGACGATGCGCGCCTGGAGGATCTGGCGCACTCGATCAAATCGAACGGCGTCATCCAGCCGATCGTCGTGCGCAAGGTCGGCGACCAGTTTCACATCATCGCCGGCGAACGCCGCTGGCGCGCCGCGCAGAAGGCCGGCCTGCTGCGGGTGCCGGTGGTCGTGCGCGAGATCCAGCCGGGCAACGAACGCGCCGTCCTGGAGATGGCGCTGATCGAGAACATCCAGCGCGAAAACCTCAATCCGATCGAGGAAGCGCTGGCCTACAGGCGGCTGGGCGACGAGTTCCAGATGACCCAGGAGCAGATTGCCGGCGCGGTCGGAAAGGATCGCGCCACGGTCGCCAACTTCGTTCGCCTTCTGAAGCTGCCCGACGAAGTGCGCGCCGACGTGGCCGCCGGCAGCCTGTCGATGGGCCACGCGCGCGCGCTGCTCGCGCTGCCGAGTGAGGCCGACCAGCGGCGGGTCGCCCGCGACGTCGTCAACCGCAGCCTGTCGGTCCGCGAAACGGAGTCGATCGTTCGCAAGGCGACCGACGAGAAGCGCCGCGCCAAGGAAGCAGCCGACAGCGAAGCCGGCCGACGTGCACACGCGCGCCGCGGAGGAGCGTCTTCGCCTTCGCTTCGGTACGCGCGTGCGGATCGTGCGCCAGGGCGTCAAGGGGCGCATCGAGATCGATTTCGGGTCCGAGGACGAATTGATCCGGCTGTTCGACCAGTTGACGACGAGAATTGACGGTTTGGCGAATTGCCGATCGCCATCGCCGAAAGCCCGACGCCCGAAGCCCGAAGTCGAGAGCCTGAGGCGCGACGGCTCGTCACCCCGATCGTGAAATCGTCAAGTCGTCAAATCGTCAAATGTCGTGGTATAAACACATGTTCCGCGCTTGTGAAACTTGGCGCAAGCTCCAGCGCGCCCCTGGAAAACCGTGACCAACCGAACTGCTGCCACCCGTTACGCTCGCGCCCTGCTCGACGTCGCGCTCAAGGAGCAGACCGATCTCGCCACCATCGACGCGCAGCTCGATGCGCTTGGCGACCTCTTCGCCGAGAACGAGGCCTGCGCAAGGTGCTGCTGAATCCGGCGGTGCCCGTTCCGCGCAAGCGCGCCGCCGTCGCCGAGATCGTCGCGCAGGCCGGCGTGCTCCCGATCGTCGGCAAGACCCTGCTGCTGCTGGCCGAGCGCGATCGCCTCGTCATCCTTCCGGATGTCGCCGACTCGTTCCGTCAGCGCCTGCAGGACATGCGCAATGTCGTCCGCGCCGAAGTGACGACCGCCGAACCGCTGTCGGCGGAGCGCCTGCAGGACGATCCAGCGCAGCCTCTCGACCGCGACCGGCCGCACCGTCGACCTCACGTCGCGCGTCGATCCCGCCATCCTCGGTGGCATGGTCGCGCGAGTCGGCAGCACCGTGTTCGACGCCAGCGTCACCAACCACCTGCAGCGAATCCGCCAGCGCCTGGACGCCAGCATTTAACAGAGCGACATCAATGGACATCAAAGCCGAAGAGATTTCCAAAATCATCCGCGACCAGATCGGCAGCTATGCCGTCGATGTCGACGTCGCCGAAGTCGGGAGCATCATTTCGATCGGTGACGGCATCGCGCGCCTGCACGGGATCGAGAACGCCATGGCCGGCGAGATGCTCGAGTTCCCGCACGGCGTGTTCGGCATCGCGCTGAACCTCGAAGAGGAAAGCGTCGGCGCGGTGCTCCTCGGCGACTTCACAGGACATCAAGGAAGGCGACACCGTCAAGCGCACCGGCCGCATCATCTCCGTGCCGGTCGGCGAGGAGATGCTCGGGCCGCGTCGTGAACGCGCTCGGACAGCCGATCGACGGCAAGGGCCCGATCGCCTCGAAGCAGTTTTCGCCCATCGAGCGACTCGCTCCCGGCGTCGTCGACCGCCAGCCGGTGAAGGAGCCGCTGCAGACCGGGCTGAAGGCCATCGACGCGATGGTGCCGATCGGCCGCGGCCAGCGCGAGTTGATCATCGGCGACCGCCAGACCGGCAAGACGGCGGTGGCGATCGACGCGATCCTGAACCAGAAGGACACCGGCGTCATCTGCATCTACAACGCGATCGGCCAGAAGCAGTCGACGATTGCGCAGGTCGTGCGCACGCTCGAAGAAGCCGACGCGATGAGCTACACCATCGTCGTTGCCGCCGGCGCGTCCGACCCGTCGCCGCTGCTCTACATCAGCCCGTATTCGGCGTGCACCATCGGCGAGTACTTCCGCGACAGCGGCCGCCACGCGCTCGTGCGTGTACGACGACCTGTCGAAGCACGCCGTCGCCTACCGCGAGATCTCGCTGCTGCTCCGCCGGCCGCCGGGCCGCGAAGCGTACCCGGGCGACGTGTTCTACCTGCACTCCCGCCTGCTGGAGCGTGCGGCGAAGTTGAACAGCTCGCACGGCGGCGGATCGCTGACCGCGCTGCCGATCATCGAGACGCAGGCCGGCGACCTCTCGGCCTACATTCCGACGAACGTCATCTCGATCACCGACGGCCAGATCTTCCTCGAGTCGGACCTGTTCAACCAGGGCGTCCGTCCCGCCATCAACGTCGGCAACTCGGTGTCGCGCGTCGGCGGCTCGGCGCAGATCAAGGCGATGCGTCAGGTGGCCGGCACGCTGCGTCTCGACCTCGCGCAGTATCGCGAGCTCGCGGCGTTCGCGCAGTTCGGCAGCGACCTGGACAAGTCGACGCAGGCGCAGCTGACGCGCGGCGCGCGCCTCGTGGAAATCCTGAAGCAGAGCCAGTACGCGCCGCTGCCGGTCGAACGGCAGGTGGCGATCATCTTCGCCGGCACCAACGGGTATCTGGACAAGATCGCCGTCGGCGACATCCGCACGTTCGAGTCCGAGCTCTATGCGTATCTGGAAACACGCGCGCCGGGCATGCTGCGCGGCATCGCCGAGAAGAAGCAGCTCGACGACGAGATCAAGGCGGCGATGAACGAGCGCGCTCAAGGAATTCTCGGCGGAGTTCGCGGCGCGAAAGTCGGCCGCGGCGTAGACGGCCCGACCGAGGTTTTCTCAGGCGGCTTCATCTTATGCCATCACTCATTGACCTCCGCCGCCGCGTGCAAGGCGGTGAAGAACACGCAGCAGATCACCAAGGCCATGAAGATGGTCGCGGCGTCGAAGCTGCGCCGCGCGCAGGAGCGCATCACGAATGCGCGGCCCTATGCCGTCGCAGATGCAGCAGTGTGCTGACCAGGGCTCGCCGGCCGCGTGGACACGAGTCGTCCATCCGCTGCTCACCGTGCGCGAAGCCGCACCCGGACAGCCGCACGCTGGTGATCGTCGTGACGGCCGACAAGGGATTGTGCGGCAGCTTCAACACGAACGCGATCAAGGGCGCCGGCGCAGGTGGTCGCCGGCAGCAGCCACGCCGTGCACGCTCGGCCTGGTCGGCCGCAAGGGCACGGAGTTCTTCGCTCGCCGCGGCTTCAAGGTCGAGTTCGAGCAGGTCGGCATCTTCCAGCGGCTGGACTTCACGAACGCACAGACGATCGCGCAGCTGGCGATGGACGCGTTCACCTCGGGGCGCGTCGACCGGGTGCTGCTCATCTACAACGAGTTCAAGTCGGTGATCTCGCAGAAGGTCGTCGTCGACCAGTTGCTGCCGATTCCGCGCAGCGAAGTGGACGGCCGCGAACACGAGGCGGCTACGGCAAGCGCCAGGTGGAGATTATCTCTACGAGCCGTCGGCGCAGGAGATCTTCAACCAGCTGCTGCCGCGCTACGTCGAAGTGCAGGTGTACCGGGCGCTGCTCGAGTCCAACGCGGCGTTCTACGCCGCGCAGATGACGGCGATGGACACGGCCACGCGGAACTCCGCGGACATGATTGCGAGCCTGACGCTCTACATGAACAAGGTCCGTCAGGCCGCGATCACGCGCGAGATCATCGAAGTGGTGTCCGGCGCGCAGGCGCTGTAGACAGTGTACCGAGACTTGAGAAGTCAGAACGTCAGAAGTTCAGAATGCGTCGGGTCTGAGACCCGCCCTTCGATGAGATGAATATGGCTGACAAGAATTTCGGAAAGATTGTCGCGATCATCGGCCCGGTGCTCGACGTCGAGTTCGAGGCGGGCCACCTGCCGGAAATCTACAACGCGCTGCGCATCCGGTCGAAGATCGCCGACGGCAGCACCGTCGAGATCATCGCCGAAGTCGAACAGCACCTCGGCGAGAACCGCGTCCGCGCCGTCGCGATGAAGCCGACCGACGGCCTGCAGCGCGGCACGAAGGCCGAAGACCTCGGCGCGCCGATCAGCGTGCCGGTGGGTCCGCAGACGCTCGGCCGCGTGCTGAACGTGCTTGGCGAGCCGGTCGACTTCCCGGATCGCCCGGTCATGGCGACCGAGCGCTGGCCCATTCACCGCGCGGCGCCGACACTCGAACAGCAGTCGACCGAACTCAAGATGTTCGAGACCGGCATCAAGGTCATCGACCTGCTCGAGCCGTACCTGCAGGGCGGCAAGATCGGGCTGTTCGGCGGCGCCGGCGTCGGCAAGACGGTCATCATCCAGGAACTGATCAACAACATCGCCACCGAAGCACGGCGGCGTCTCGGTGTTCGCCGGTGTCGGTGAACGGACGCGCGAGGGGAACGACCTCTGGCTCGAGTTCCAGGAGAGCGGCGTCATCGACATCAACGACCCGAGCAAGTCGCGTGCCGCGCTCGTCTACGGCCAGATGACCGAGCCGCCGGGCGCGCGTCTGCGCGTTGGTCTGTCGGCGCTCACCGTCGCCGAGTACTTCCGCGACGCCGAAGGCAAGGACGTGCTGCTCTTCATCGACAACGTGTTCCGCTTCACGCAGGCCGGTTCGGAAGTGTCCGCGCTGCTCGGCCGCATGCCGTCAGCGGTCGGCTACCAGCCGACGCTGTCGAGCGAGATGGGCGCGATGCAGGAGCGCATCACCTCGACCAAGAAGGGGTCGATCACCTCGGTGCAGGCCATCTACGTGCCCGCCGACGACTACACGGACCCGGCGCCGGCCACCACCTTCGGTCACCTCGACGCGACCACCAACCTGTCGCGCGCGATCGCCGAACTGGGCATCTACCCGGCGGTCGATCCGCTGGCGTCGTCGTCCCGCATTCTCGACCCGCGCATTCTCGGCGACGAGCACTACAACGTCGCCCGCGCGGTGAAGCAGATCCTGCAGCGCTACAAGGACCTGCAGGACATCATCGCGATTCTCGGCATCGACGAACTGTCGGAAGACGACAAGTCTCACCGTGTCGCGCGCGCGCAAGATCCAGCGATTCCTCTCGCAGCCCTTCTTCGTCGCGCAGCAGTTCACCGGCCTCGAGGGCAAGTACGTGCCGATTGCGGACACGATTCGCGGCTTCAAGGAAATCGTCGACGGCAAGCACGACGAGATTCCCGAGCAGGACTTCTACCTCGTCGGCACGATCGACGAGGTGCGTCGAACGGTTCAGGAAGCGGCAGGCGGCCTAGAAGGCTTCGGGCTTCGGGCTTCGGCTTCAGGCGAAGCCTCAGGCCGGGATTGCCAGAGCCTAAAGCCTGGAGCCAGAGCCTGACCACATGGCCTCTTCAACGCAATTCGCATCTGCAGATCGTCTCGGCCGACCGTTCGCTCGTGAACGAGACGGTCGACGAGGTGGAGATTCCAGGCGCGGACGGCTACTTCGGCGTCCTCGTCGGACACACGCCGCTGCTGGCGCTGCTCGGGCCGGGCGAGCTCTGGTACCGTCAGGGCACGGAGAAGCACTACCTCTCGATCGCGTACGGCTTCGCGGAAGTGCAGCCCGATCGCGTCACCATCCTCGCGCAGATTGCCGAACACGCCGACGAGATCGACGTCGCCCGCGCCGAGGCCGCAAAACGGCGGGCCGAACAACGCCTGCGCGAATCCCGAGCCGGACATGGACTTCGAGCGGGCGCGCGTCGCGCTGATGCAAGTCGCATCATGCGCCTGCAGGTGGCGACGCGAGCCGGCGTTCGTGGATGATGTGGTCCACGGCCTGGCGTCCATGCACGCCGGGCCGCCGCACATGTTCTCCAATCTCGCCAAACTGATCCGCTATCGTGGGCTCATCCAGAGCCTCGTCGCGCGCGACCTCAAGGCGCGCTATCGCGGATCGGTCCTCGGCCTGCTCTGGTCGTTCATCAACCCGCTGCTGCTGCTCTCGATCTACACGTTCGTGTTCACGGTCGTGCTGCCGAACCGCAACCCGATCGCGCAGCCGTACGCGCTGTTCATGTTCTGCGGCATCCTGCCGTGGAACTGGTTCTCGTCGTCGATGATGGAGGCCTCGGGCTCGCTGCTGGCCGGCGGAAACCTGATCAAGAAGGTGCTCTTCCCGGCCGAGATCCTGCCGATCGTCAACGTGCTGGCGAACATGGTCCATTACTTCCTGGGCCTGCTGATTCTCGTCGCGTTCCTGATCGGCTATCGCCACTGGCCCGACCCGCTGGGACTCCTGTGGTTCCCGGTGGTCGTCCTGGTGCAGCTGGTGTTCACGGTCGGACTCTCGCTGTTCCTGTCGGCGCTCACGGTGCACTACCGCGACATCCGCGATCTGCTGTCGAACCTGCTGATGTTCTGGTTCTTCGCCACGCCGATCATCTACCCGTGGCAGGACGAGAGCGTCAGGCAGTACAAGTGGCTGTTCGATCTGAACCCGTTCACGCACCTCGCCGTGTCGTACCAGGAGATCCTGTTCTTCCCGGGGCCGGTGGGTCACGCGAAGTGGCTGCTCGCGATGGCGGTGCTGCTCGGTGCTGGTGTTTCTCGGCGGCTACTGGTTCTTCGATCGGCTGCGTGATTCGTTCGCGGAGGCGGTGTGAAAGCTTCACCACGGAGGACACGAGAGCTGCATCGAAAGGACACGAGTTCACGGACACCGGATCCTTGTGAGCTTCGCAATGGTCGCCGGACAGTGCCGTGCGATGCGATGGCTCCGTGTCTCCGTGTCCTCCGTGGTAGATCTTTTCTCATGAACGCGATCGAACTCGATCACGTCACGAAGATCTACCGGACGCTACAGCGGCCGCCAGTTCGCGACGCTGAAGAGCGCGCTGCTGCAGCGCAGCATCCTCCGCGATCTGCAGGCCAGCGAGACGTTTCCGGCGCTCACCGACGTGTCGTTCACGCGTGCCGAAGGGTTCGACCTACGGCGTCATCGGGCGCAACGGATCGGGCAAGAGCACCGCGCTCAAGCTGGTGGCGGGCATCACGAAGCCGACCAGCGGCACCGTCAAGGTGCAGGGGCGGATCTCCGCGCTCATCGAGCTCGGCGCCGGCTTCCACCCCGAGATCTCCGGCCGCGAGAACGTCTTCATCAACGGGATC
This sequence comes from uncultured Acidobacteriota bacterium, assembly GCA_963697745.1. GTDB lineage: Bacteria > Acidobacteriota > Vicinamibacteria > Vicinamibacterales > CAVVIG01 > CAVVIG01. Next base: position 230,600 of record CAVOPD010000016.1, read on the forward strand.
ATGCTCGGCCTCACCAAGCGCGAGATCGAGAAGCGCTTCGACGAGATCGTCGACTTCGCGGAGCTGGCGCGAGTTCATCGACGCGCCGGTGAAGACCTACTCGTCGGGCATGTACATGCGCCTCGGGTTTCGCGGTGGCGATCCACGTCGATCCCGACGTGCTGCTGGTCGACGAAGTGCTCGCGGTCGGCGACGAGGGCTTCACGCACAAGTGCCTCGACAAGTTCGCCGAGTTCCGCCGCCGCAACAAGACCATCCTGCTGGTCACGCACTCGCTCGAGCCTCGTCGAGCGCTTCTGCGACGAGGCGGTCTGGATCGACCATGGCCGTGTCATGGGACACGGCGACCCGAAGCGGATCATCGATGCGTATCTGACCGCGGTCGAGAAGGGCGAGGAAACGCTCCTGGCGACGACCACGGCGAAGGCGGTGGAAGCGGCGAGCCGGCGCGACGGCGACCCGCCGCACCCGAACGAGGGCGTTGCGCCTGGCAATCGATCAGGACGGCACGTCAGGTGACGCGCCGACCACTGAGAGCGTCGACGCGCCGCCGCAGAACATGTTCGAGGCGACCGAAGGGCGCTGGGGTTCGCGCGAGATCGAGATCACCGATGTGACGCTGCTCGATCACAGCCGGTGAGCCGTCGTTCGTCTTCCATTCTGGCGACCCCATGAGCGTCCGCGTCACGGTGAACGCGCACGCGCCATCACCGACTTCGTGTTCGGCATCGGCCTGTTCAACGCCGACGGTGTCTGCTGCTACGGCACGAACACCTACCTCGAGGAGATGACGCCGGTCAGCATCGAGGGCAGCGGTGCAGGCGACCTTTGCCGTCGAGCGGCTCGATCTGGTCGAGGGCACCTACAAGCTCGACGTCGCCGTGCACAAGCGCGACGGCTTCCCCTACGACTATCACCGCCTGCTCTACACGTTCCGCGTGAAGTCGCGCACGCACGATGCCGGCATCTACCGTCCGCCGCACCGCTGGACGTTCACCGGCGCCGGTCGACCTTCACCGAAGACGTCGACAAGCTCTGACGTCGTGCGTCCGGAGTCGCGACTTAGCTCGACCTTCGATGTCCCGCGTCATACACTCGCCGTGCCGACTCGAGCCGCGACGAGCAACAGTTCACCGCGAGCCTGCCGTGCCGCAGGTCGACGCGTCGTCTTCACCAACGGCGTCTTCGACCTGCTGCACCCCGGCCACGTGCGCTACCTGCAGCAGGCACGCGCGCTCGGCGACGTGCTGGTCGTCGGCATCAACACCGATCGATCCGTGCGGGCCAACAAGGGCCCGGAGCGTCCGATCACGCCTGAAGCACGAGCGCGCGGAAATCCTCGCCGCGCTCGAGTGCGTCGACGCCGTCACGATCTTCGACGAGGAGACACCGCACGACGTCATCAGCGCTCTGCAGCCCGACGTGCTGGTGAAGGGCGCCGACTGGGCGCACGACGCCATCGTCGGCCGGGACATCGTCGAGGCTCGCGGCGGCAAGGTCGTTCGCATCCCAGTCGAGCAGGGCCACTCGACCACGTCGATCGTGCTCGCATCCGTCGAGCGCATCGAAGTCCGTACGTAGCGTCGGGTCTAGTCGTGGCGTCGGGTCTTCAGACCCGCACGTCTGACTGTACGTAGCGTCGGGCTTTAGACCCGACGACGGTCGGCGTCGGGTCTTCAGACCCGACGAGACGGTGCTTCCCAGAGACTCGGTCCATCTGCTCTCTCGTGAACACCGCCGATCCGCTGAACGGATAGTCCTGAACACGACCGCGTCAGCCCCGCCCGAACCGGGTTCTCCAGGATGTATCTCGCGACCGCCGCCGTCTGCTCGTCGTCGCGAAGGACCCGCTCGAAGAAGCTGGTCTGCCACAGCGACGCGCCCGGTCCGATCGCCGATGTCCGAACGCGCTGACCTGCTTGAAGCGCCGAATACATTCCAGCAGCGGCGCCGCGTCAGTCCTGGCGCTCGCAGCAGCACGTGGACGTGATCGCGGCATGAAGCAGTACGCAATAACCGCGATCGAAAGCTCAGCTGCGCGTGCAACAGATCCATCCGCAGCTGGTCGATCGATCGCACGATCTCGAAAGACCGGAACAGCGGCTCGCGGTCGCTGCAGATCGTGACGAAATACCGGTGCATACCCGAGTAGCCGAAACGCAGTCAGGCGTGGTGGTTTGTTCGGAAACATGCCGCGACGGCAAGCAACAGCTCGACCAGCGGCGCGCGAGTTTGCACGGAGAATCGTCGTGGTCAGGTCTGGTCAGTCGTCGGGTCTGAAGACCCGACGCCACGTACGATCGCGCTCGGAAGCCCGCCCGTCGCCGAGTCGCTAACAGACCCGACGCCCGACGCCCAGCGACCCCAGATGCCCGACGCCACGCGAAGCCCGACAGCCCGCGTTGTGTACACTGAAATGTTCCCGTGGCGACCTCAACCTCCCTGAACGTCCGCGCCCTCCTGAAGGAAGCCGTCGCCCGCAGCGGCATGGACGCGCCGGCCCAGGCGCTCTCCGGCCTCAACGGACCAGCCAAGGCGCTCTTCGTCGCCGCCGCCGCCCACGCGATGCCGCGCGGCGTCGTGCTCTACGTCGTCCCAGGCGACCGCGACCTCGAGCAGGCCGTCACGCGACGTCTGCTTCTTCATGTCCACGCTCGAGGGGCTCTCCGACGCCGCGGCCGAGCGCGCCGTTCTGAGCATTCCCCTCCCACGAAATCGACCCCTACCGCGGCATGACGCCGCACGTCGGCGTCACCTCCGCTCGCGCGCGGGCGCTCCACGGCGTCGCCACCGGCGACGCGCGCGTCGTCGTCGCGTCGGCGTCCGGCGCTGCTGCCGCGCGTCAGCACGCCGACGCGATCTGCTCAACGCGTCGATCGACCTGAAGCCCGGCAACGACATCGCGCCGGGCGACCTCGGCGAGCTGCTCGTCGATGCCGGGTTCAGCGCGAGGACCCGGCCGACGAGCACGGTGAGTTCGCGGTCCGCGGCGGCATCCTCGACGTGTTCCCCGCGAACGAATCCGAACCGGTGCGCCTCGAGTTCATCGGCGACACGATCGAATCGCTCCGCACCTACGACCCCGCGACGCAGCGCTCCGTCCGCCCGATCGATCAGCTCACCATCGTTCCGCTCAGCGACATGCTCGGCGACGACCGCGACGGCTCGCTCTTCGACTACCTCGCCGCGTGCGCGAGTCGCGCATCGTGCGTGTCCGAGCCCGAAGAAGACGCAGCGCGGCCGATCGCGCGCCTGGCCGAACAGCTCCAGCGCAGCTACGACTCGGCGGTGTCGCGCACGCCCGAGCCGAGGAGCCGGAGTGGATCGACGAAGGATGGGACGACGACGGCGTGGCGGAGGGCGAGGGCCGATCGAGCGGCCCGCCGCTGAAGGTGCGCACCGCCGGCGGACGCAAGATCCTGCACGGCGCTGCCCTCGAGCCGTTCAGACGACTGACGCCGAACCCGCGGACCGGATCGCCGGAGCCGATCGCCGCGTCCAGAGATCCGACGCCGCGTCCGTCGATCGGCGACGTGCGGCCACCGTCAGAGCTCTTTCTCGACGTCGACCACGATCACGCGCGCGTCTCGCGGCGGCAACCACGCTCGTGGAACTTGGCGTGGACGAGCCCGACGCGCCGGCCGCCGGTCACGTCCGCTGCCAGCCAAGCGTCGAATTCCGCGGCCGCGTGCCGGACTGGGTCGCCGAGATCAAGCGCCTGCAGGCAGGACGGCGAGACCATCCTCTTCGTCGCCGGCACCAGCGGCCGCGCCGAGCGCACGATCGAACTGCTCAAGGAGTACGACCTCTTCGCCGTTCCAGCCGATCGCGCCGACGATGCCACGGTACGCGGCGGTGCTGGTGGCCACCGGCGGAGCTCACGCGCGGATTCCGTCTGCCCGACGCGTCGCTGCAGCTGTATGCCGAAGCGGACGTCTTCGAGGAAGAGCGCCGCGCAGGATCGGAACGCCGGCGCTCGGCGAGCAAGGCGTTCCTCTCCGATCTGCGCGACCTGAAGGTCGGCGATCTCGTCGTGCACGTCGATCACGGCATCGGCGTGTTCGTCGGCCTGAAGCAGATCGGCGTCGGCGACACGCAGCAGGAATTCCTCGAGCTGCGCTACGCAGGCGAGGACAAGCTGTTCGTCCCGGTCGAACGGCTCGATCTCGTCCAGAAGTACACGGGCGCGTCGCGACCGCCCATCGATCGCCTTGGCGGCGCCACCTGGGAACGTGCGAAGACGCGCGTCAAGAAGGCCATGCGCGACATGGCCGAGGAGCTGTTGAAGCTCTACGCCGCAGCGCAAGGCGGTTCCCGGCCACGCGTTCAGTCCCGATTCGCACTGGCAGCAGGAGTTCGAGGATGCGTTCCCGTACGAGCTGACCGTCGATCAGAAGTCGGCGATCGGCGACATCAAGACGGACCTCGAGTCGAACACGCCGATGGACCGCCTGCTGTGCGGCGACGTCGGCTACGGCAAGACCGAAGTGGCGATGCGCGCCGCGTTCAAGGCGGTGATGGACGGCAAGCAGGTGGCGGTTCTCGCGCCGACGACGATTCTCGCCTTCCAGCACGAGAAGACGCTGCGCGAGCGTTTCAGCGGCTTCCCGGTCACCATCGACATGGTGAGCCGCTTCCGCAGCAAGGCCGAGCAGAAGGTGACGCTCGAGAACCTCGCCGCCGGAAAGCTCGACATCATCGTCGGCACGCATCGTCTGCTGTCGAAGGACGTGGCTGTTCCGCGATCTCGGGCTGCTCGTCGTGGACGAGGAACAGCGGTTCGGCGTGGCGCACAAGGAGAAGATCAAGCAGCTGCGGCGCAAGGTGGACGTGCTCACGATGAGCGCGACGCCGATCCCGCGCACGCTCAACATGTCGCTCGTCGGCATCCGCGACATGTCGGTCATCGAGACGCCGCCGAAGGATCGGCTGTCGATCCAGACCAACGTGGTGAAGTTCGACTCAGCAGGTCATCGCGCGCGCCATCCGTCACGAGCTGGAACGCGGCGGCCAGGTGTACTTCGTCCACAACCGCGTCGAGTCGATCTACGCGATCGGCGATCTGATCCGCCGGCTCGTTCCCGAAGCGCGCATCGTCGTCGGCCACGGACAGATGGACGAGGAGCAGCTCGAACGCGCGATGCTCGATTTCGTCGCGCGCAAGTTCGACGTCCTGCTCGCGACGACGATCGTCGAGAACGGCCTCGACATTCCGAACGCGAACACGATCATCATCAACCGCGCCGATCGCTACGGGCTGTCGCAGCTCTATCAGCTGCGCGGCCGCGTCGGGCGGTCCGATCGACCGGCGTACGCCTACCTGCTGATTCCGCCCGAGGACACGCTCACGCCGGTGGCGAAGAGTCGGCTGTCGGCGATGAAGGAGTTCAGCGACCTGGGCAGCGGGTTCCGCGTGGCGGCGCTCGACCTGGAGATCCGCGGCGCCGGCAACCTGCTCGGCGGCGAGCAGAGCGGGCAGATCGAAACCGTCGGCTTCGAGATGTACATGAAGCTGCTCGAGGAGACCGTCCGCGAGCTGAAGGGCGAGGAGGTCGAAGACGACGTCCGCGCGAACGTGAACCTGCGGATCGACCTGCGGATCGACGAGTCCTACATCCCCGACACGAACCAGCGGCTCATGCTCTACCGCAAGGTGGCGTCGGCGCGGCGCGACGAGGAGATCGACACGATTCTCGAGGAGGCGGCCGATCGGTACGGTCCGCTGCCGACCTCCGTGCTGAACCTGGCCGACTACGGCCGCATCCGCATCATGGCCGACCAGCTGGGTGTCGAATCCCTCGACCGCGAAGGGCGTACCGTCGTCTTAAAGTTCGGGCCCGGGCGAAGGTGGACCCGACGCGCATGGTGACATGGTCGGCAGCGGAGCGATCTGACGATCCTGCCGCCGTCCGGGCTCAAGTTCTCGCTGGACGGGCACGGGATCGGCATCGAAGGGATCGGGGATCGGGGATCAGGGATCGGGGACCAGGAGCAGGGATCAGGGAGCCGGGCGAGTCAGTCAGACCCGGCCGACCTCGCCGGTGCCGGCGAAGGCGAAGAAGCGTCCGGAGATCGCGCCGAGCTGGTGGACGGCCCGGGCACGGGAAGGCGAGGTCCGGCCGGGCTTCACGAAGGCGGAGATTCTGAAGGCCAAGCCGGACGACCCGCGCGCTCCGGGCGGAGTGTTCGAACGCGTCGGCGGCCTGCTGAGCGAGATGCTCGAGTTAGGCGCGTCGAGCATCAGGTCGGCGTCGTTAGCCCGCCGACCTGGCGACTAGCCGGTCGAACGGGCGCGCTGAGCCACCAGCACGTCGCACTACCGGGATGTTAAGATTTGAGTTAGCCAATGAACTACCGAAATTCTCTCCGATTCGGCGCTCGTCGTCGGCCTCTGCCTCGGCCGGCGGCGCAGTCGTCCGCGGCGAAATCATCGAGCAGATCGTCGTCAAGGTGAACGGCGAGATCCTCACCAAGACCGAGCTCGAGAACCGCCAGGTCGCGGCCCTGCGCCAGATGGGCCAGCAGGTGGACCCGAAGACCAACCCGTCCGACGCCCAGCTGCGCCAGATGCTCGACCAGGTGACGCCGCAGCTGCTCGTGAACACGGTCGACGAGATGCTGCTCGTGCAGCGCGGTCGCGAGCTCGGCTACAAGATGGCCGACGACCAGTTCCAGAGCGTGCTCGACAGCATCAAGAAGGACAACAAGATCGAGTCCGACGAGCAGTTCCAGGCGGCGCTCAAGGCCGAGAACATGACGCTCGTCCGACCTGCGCAAGAACCTCGAACGGCAGATGATCGTGTCGCGCGTCCAGCAGAACGAGGTGATGAGCAAGATCGCCGTGAACGACGAGGAGGCGCGCGCCTACTACGACGCGCACCGCAGCGAGTTCACCTCGCCCGCGCACCATCACGCTGCGCGAAATCTTCGTGAACGTGCCCGGCGACGGCAAGACGGTGAACGTGGGACTGGACGAGGAAGCGCGCAACAAGGCGACTGGCGATCCGCCAGCGGGCGCTGAACGGCGAGAGCTTCGAGAAGCTGGCGGCCGATCTGTCGGACGCACCGTCGCGCACCAACGCCGGCCTGATCGGTCCGCTGAGCATCTCCGACCTGTCGCCCGACGTGCAGAAGCTGATCGAGCCGATGAAGCCCGGCGACATCACCGCAGCCGCTGCGCGGGCCGACGCGGCTACCAGATTCTGAAGCTCGAAAGCGCCACGACCGCCGGAAACGAAGACGTTCGACGAGGCGCGCGAGGACATTTCGAACAAGGTCTTCACCGACAAGCGCCGCGACGAGTTCGAGAAGTACCTCAAGAAGCTGCGCGCGCAGGCCATCATCGAATGGAAGAACGCCGACGTGAAGAAGGCGTACGAACAAGGACTCGCAGCGCCGGTCCAGCAGGACCCGGCACTCGACCCCGCTGATCGCGGATCCCGCTGATCAGACGATGCCGCACAGGACCGCTCGAGCGCCGACGTCCGTGGTTCGCCGTGTGGACCCGCTCGCGCCACGAGCAGGTCGTCCGGCAGCAGCTCGAACAGAAGCAGATCGAGGTCTTCCTGCCCACGGTCACGCGCTGGAGCCGCTGGAAGGATCGCAAGAAGAAGGTCGACTGGCCGCTTTTCCCGGGCTACTGCTTCGCGCGCTTCGATCCGACCGACACGCTGCCCGTCCTCAAGTGCACCGGCGTCGTGAACATCGTCTCGTTCGAGGGCAAGCCCGCGCCGATTCCGGAGGTCGAACTCGACAGCATCCGCCGGCTGATCGCCAGCGAACTCCAGTTCGATCCGTGTCCGCTGGTGCACGAAGGGCAGATGGTCGAACTGGTGCACGGACCGCTGAAGGGCGTGGTCGGCCGCCTGATTCGCAAGGACGCCCAGCACGCGCGGCTGGTGCTGTCGGTCGATCTGATCGGTCAGGCGGTGTCGGTCGACGTCGACGCAGCCGACGTCACGGCCATACTGACCTGCACATTTGACGATTTCACGATTGGACGATCTAACGATTCGATGTCTGGACAATTGGACGATTGGCGACGCGGTCGCTCTCTGACGCTTCGCACGCAAATCGTCAGATCGTGAAATCGTCCAATCGTTAAATGTCACAGCGTCAGACTACGCAGTTTCTGCCTGACGCCTTGGCCTGATACAGCCGCCGATCGGCCGTGCGCAGCGTGGACGCGAAGTCGTAGTCGTTCTCGAACTCCGCCGCGCCGGCCGACACCGTGACCGGCCCGAGGCCATGCGTGTCGAGCGACTCCACGGCCGCGCGCAGCCGATCCGCGAGGACGCGCGCCAGGTCCAGCGCCACGCCCGGCAGCACCAGCAGGAACTCTTCGCCGCCCCACCGGATCAGGATGTCGTAGGCGCGCACCGTGCGTCGCATCAGGCCGCTGACGTCGCGCAGCAGCTGATCGCCGGCCTGGTGGCCGTAGGTGTCGTTCACCGACTTGAACCGGTCGATGTCGAAGAGGATGCAGCTCAGTGGACGCCTCTCGCGCTTGGCACGCGAGATCTCGTTGGCGATGTGCTTCTCGCCGCCGCGCCGGTTGGCCACGCCGGTGAGCGGGTCGGTGGACGCGAGATGCTGAAGCGCCTCGACGTCCTCCGGCAGATCGAGCGACAGCTGTGCGCTCGGGCACGATCGTCGAGACGCGATCGAGCTCGACGCCGACGCTGCCGGCCGAACGCGGCCAGCGCGTCGATATCGGTGGCGGTGAGTGCCAGCGGCTTCGTGTCCACGACGCACAGCGCGGCGCGCGCGTGCTCGCGGGTCGAGGCAATCGGCACCGCCGCGAAACCGCGGATCGCCTTGCCGGTGCCTGCGAGGCTCGCGAACACCGGATGGTTCTCCACGACCGGCACGACCAGCGGCTCGGTGGTCTCGGCGACCTGCCGCAGGACGTTGATATCGAGCACGTCCTCCAGGCCGATCAGCGGCTCGCCGGTCCTGGCGCCCATGTGAAAGGTCAGCCCCTCCTTGTCGGCGAAGCGCAGGTAGCCGACGCTGAGCGGCATCCGGAAGCGCCGCCTGATTTCCACGGCGGCCCGCTCGACCACCTCCTCGGGATCCAGCGGCCTGACTGACGGCCGGTGCTGCCATCAGCTGCGCTGCCGCGAACGGCTTGCGCTGCGCATCCCGATGCGGGTCGAGGCCGGCGAAGATCATCTCGCGCACGTTGATGGCTCCACGTCGAGCGGCAGGATGCCCGAGATGCCGAGCGACGCTGCGAGTTCGCGCGCAGCCGCGCGCAGCGATTCGTGCGCGGAGACGACGATGATCTGGATCTGATGTTCGGAGACGCTGCGGCGCAGGCGGCGGATGACGGTGAAGCCATCGACGCGCGGCAGCGACAGATCGACGATGAGCAGCGCCGGCACTGCCGCGCTTCGTCAACTCCTGCATCGCATCGTCGCCGTCGCGCACGACGATGGTCTCGAGATGCAGGCTCTCGGCAGCCACCTGCCGGAACGCAGCTGCGCGCGGCAGGTTGGAAATCGCAACGAGAACGTAGGGAGTCGCGGGGGACATCTGCTGTCGGGTTGTGGCTACACCGTATCGCAAATTCGCGGCCGAGCTACGGAGGAATTCCTGTTTCGCAAGGCATTGCACGCTGCGACGCAGGTCGATGCACCACAACGGAACATGCATCGAGAGAAGAGTCGATTCCGCGCCGACTTTTGTCTTCGCAACGACAGCACATCGTCTTCGAAACCCGGGTGTCTCAAAGAGCGAAGACTTAACCACGGAGGACGCGGAGGACACGGAGAGCACAGATGCACGAACGCACAAACGCACAAACGCACGAACGCACAAACGCACGAAGGCGAAGACTCTGGACGCGATCCTCGCTGTCGGTCTCAGTGTCTCTGTGGCCGACCTCGATCCCCGATCCCGATCCCCGATCCCTGATCCCCGATCCCCGATCCTGATCCCTGATCCCTGATCCCCGATCCCTGATCTGTCACAATGAGATCGGCATGTTCGACACCGAGACTCGACCGGCATCGCTGCAGATAGGCACCGCCACGCTGGACAACCCGCTCGGCGTCGCGCCGATGGCCGGCATGACCGACACGGCCTTCCGCCGGCTGGTGAAGCGCCAGGGCGGCTGCGGCCTGGTGGTCACCGAGATGGTCAGCTCCGAGGGGCTGGTGCGCGGCATCGATCGCACGCTCGAGTACGCCGAGTACACGACCGAGGAGCGGCCGGTCTCGATCCAGATCTTCGGCGGCGATCCCGACAAGATGGCCGACGCCGCCCGCATCGTCGAAGGCATGGGCGCCGACATCGTCGACGTCAACATGGGATGCCCGGTGCCGAAGATCGCGAAGCACAACGCCGGCTGCAGCCTGATGCGCGAGCCGGAGCACGCGGCGTCGGTGATCGCGGCGATGACCAGGGCGGTGAAGATTCCGGTCACGGTGAAGATGCGCGCCGGCTGGAACGACGCCAACCGCAACGCGCCGACCGCTGGCGAGGATGGTGGAGGAGGCGGGCGCCAGCGCCGTCACGGTGCACGGCCGCACGGCGGCCCAGAGCTATTCAGCGGCTTCGCCGACTGGAGCCTCGTGGCGGAGGTGGCCGACGCGCTCACGCATTCCGGTGTTCGGCAGCGGCGACTGCGTCACGCCGGAGCAGATCGTCGAGAAGCTGCGGAGTCGGTGTCGAAGGCGTGCTCGTCGGGCGCGGCGTGCTGCGCAACCCGTGGATCCTCGCCCAGGCGGCCGACCTGATGGCCGGGCGCGCGCCGCGCGTCGATGTCGCTGCAGGAGCGCGGCCGGTTCCTGCTCGAGTACATCGAGCTGCTGCAGGACGAGCGCGTGCGCGAGCCGGAGGGGTTCCGCCACGTGGCGCCAGGCGCCGACGCGCCGTCGGAGCAGGCACGACTGGCAGCACGCGCAGGGCCACGACCGCTGGGTCGTGAACAAGATTCGCGCGCTGGGCGGGTATTACACGAAGGGCGTGGAGAACGGAGCGGAGCTGCGGGCCGGCCTGAACACGGTCGGCCTCGCTGGACCGGGCTGCAGGGACCTGATTCAGCGGTTCTTCATGCTGTAGGGCGAAGGGCCCGATAACTCGCTGGAGCCGTAGGCCACTGGCGGCTGGCGCTGGCCGCGAAGGCGAGCTGTGTCGCGAGCGTATCCGGACGGGCTGCTCCGCTGGTTTCAGCCCACTGCGCGAACACCGACCCGGCGCTCGGTTCGGGCACGCGGCTCAGCAGCACGAGGACCTGAAGTTCCAGGGGATTCACGGCTGGACCCAGTTATCGGCGGAAGACGGCAGAACTTCACACCCGACATGCGAAGTTTTCTGACGCCCCTCCGGAAGGGCGAGGGCCGGGCCTCGTGCTGCGCAATCAGCGGACCGGCGCCGTCGTCGCGCACGCGGCTGCTGCCGGCGCTCGACTCCGAGACGCGCCGGACCGGGCTGCTCAAGCACACCCAGCCTGCCGGACGGCGAGGCGATGCTCATCGCGCCCACCAACGCCATCCACACGTTCTTCATGAAATTCGCGATCGACGTGGCATTCGTGCGCAAGGACGGCCGCATCGTGAAGATCCGTGCCGCCATGCCCGCGTGGCGGATGTCGGCGGCGTGGGGCGGACATGCGGTCGTGGAGATGGCGGCCGGGTCGTTCGAGAAGGCCGGCACCGT
>CAVOPD010000017.1:0-132634 GCA_963697745.1 uncultured Acidobacteriota bacterium
ACAGCCGTCCCCAGAGCAAAGTCGTGACCACCGTGAACACGGCAATGAAGTACCACGCCAGGCTGTACTTGAACTGCGGGAAGTCGAGGTGCACGAATCTGAAGATGTCGGTGATGGAGATCAGCGTGCTCTTCGTCACGCCAAGATAGGCGACCGACATCGCCAGCGTGGCGTATTTGAGCGCCACGCTCCTTCGGAAGAAACTCACCAGCGCGAAGATGAAGAACGCCGTCGTGATGCCGAGGTCCCACGCTTGCGGACGGATGATGTCGGCCCAGCTCTCCTCCTGCACGGGCTCGTCGAAGCCCCAGGGGTCGTCGGCACCAGGTGTCGCTGACGCTCCGTCCGCGGCTTTCGTCGGCGGCAGGCCGAGCGCCGCCCATGGGTCGGCACCGGGTTGGGCGGGCGCTGCGGCATCAGATGGGCCTGCGGCTGGAGGCGTCTCGGCTGAAGTCCCCGCCGGCGACGCTGTTGTAGGCGCGTCCGGAGCCGGTGCCTTCGACGACGGCGTCGGCGATGCCTGCGGCGTCTCAGTCTGCGGATGCGCGGCGAGCGGCACCGCGACAGTCAGCAGCAACAGAAGAATGGATAGCAGCCTCGACGCCGCCCGGATCAACGCTTCACCGCGCTCGGGTCGAGCAGGGCGCGGGCAACCATGCGTGTGGAGTCGCGAATCGCGCGGGTCGCGCTGTTGATGCTCAGCGACGCCCGCGATACCGCGTCCACGTCCGCACCCACCACGAACTTGTCGAAGATGCTCTTGCCCTTGAACTGGTCGGCGAACTCCTGCGGGTCAACCGAGAAATACCCGTACGGCTCGGAGTCGTAATCGACCACGACGCCATTGATCGTGGCATTCGGGTTGAGTCCGACCAGGATGTGGATGGCGCCGTGATAGCCGTGCTCCTGGGGCACCATGTCGGTCGTCCAGAAGATGTAGCCGACGACCGGCGCATTCGGGGTCTTCGCCGGGTCGGCCGCATACGCCTTCCAGTGCGGAGGGGTTCCGCCGAACGACGAGAACGCCACCGCGTTCGGAAAGAGCTTCTTGAAGTGCCCTTCGGGCTTCGGGTTCGTGAAGATGCGGTCCGCCGCCGCGGCGGCGATTCCGCCGGCCAGCAGCAGGACGACGAGTACAGCGAGTCTCTTCAAAGGGCCTCCGGAACCGCGATTATCCCGGTCAGGGGAAAGGGCCGTCAAGCGATTTGGCGACAGTCGAGGCGTGGGCGCCGCACGGAATGGAACCTGCTGAGGCTACTTCGATTCGATGCTGGAGGTCTTGTTGCGCTTGCCGTATCCGCCGGCCCGCAGCGAAGGACACCGGTGGCCGCCATTGATGTGTCGGTAACTGCACGTGGCTGCCCCGAGCGTGCCTGACCGTCACATCAAGGCTCGCAAATCGCTACAGGGCGGCCACCAGTATCCGATAAGGGCTTTGAGCGTGGCTGAGTTAAGTGCGTAAGCGTCCCCCCGGCTGCCTACCCCCTCGGCCTCGATTCCGGAGGACTTTCGTGCCCGTGTACACCTTTCGTTCCGCATCCGCCAGGGCTTCAATTCTGGCGCTCGGAGCCATTGCGCTCTTTTCGGCGGCAGCATCGGCGCAGACCACCGTCACAGTTACCGACACCAGCCAGACCACGCTGCTCACAGCGACGGTGAACGAGCAGGCGCGTGTCACCGTCCCGAGCGGTGTCGCGTTCTCGGTCGGCGATGTTGCCACCGCGACGACGTCCAGCGGCGCGTCCGTGAGCGTCTCGAATATCGTGCTGGCGACCGCCACCAAGCAGCTCAAGATCTCCCTTCAGGCGGACACGGCCAGCTTCACCCCGCCGGTTGTCGGTGCCACCTCTTGGGGGGCGTCCGACGTCAGCTGGTCTGCCGCATCGTGGGCCAACGCGAGCGGCTCGGCGGGCACGCTCAGCAACACGTCTTACAACGCTGTCGCCACCTGTGCCGCCGACGCGGCGACCTGCAGCACGAGCGCGCTGGTCTTCACGCTCGGGGCAAAGAGCACGGTCCAGCGCTCCGGCAGCCACACGTTGACGGTCCGCTGGAAAGTGGAAGCGATCGGCAGCTAGTGTCAGTGCTCCTGGCCACCTGTGCACGCGCGCCCGGTTCGGGATTCGCGGCGCCGGCCTCGCAGCGGCGGCCGCGACCGCTCTCCTCGCCTGCCCGGCGGAAGCCGTCACCTTCACGGCGTCGTTCGCACCAATCAAGATGTCGGCTCGTCCGGGCCAGGTTCTGACGACCACCTTTCGGCTTGGTCTCGACCCGTCCGATCCACGCACGCACTTCAAGGTCGAGGTGCAGGACTGGTGGCGCAGCGAGGACGGCCGGCAGTCGTTCTACGCCCCGGCGGGAGCGATCTCGAAGTCGTGCGGGCACTGGGTGTCGGTCAACCCGGTGGAAGCGACGGTGGGCGGAGGCGAGGCGCTTCAGATCCGCATGACGATCTCAGTGCCGTCGTCGGTCCAGCCGGGCGGCTACTGGTGCGCCCTCAGCGTCGACGAGACGGCAGACCCGCTTGCCATCGAGCCCGAAGGCGTCGGCGTTCGCTTTCTTGCATCCGTCTCCACCGGCGTCTACGTGTACATTGATCCGATCGAACGCGGCGCCGACGTCCTGGACATCCAGGTCAACGGCACGGAAGCGACAGCGCGGATCGAGAACACCGGCAACACGCCGACCGCGGTGGAAGGGCGCTTCGAATTCGTCAGGGAAGGGGAGACGCGACCGGTGGCCGTGGTCGCACTTGCCCGAAACATGCTGCTGACCGAGCCCGTTCGGACTGGTTCGTTTTCCGTTGCGCTACCCGATGCCGCGGTGCTGCCAAGCGGCACGTACATCGTTCGATTAATCATCGATGTCGGCCTGGACCACTACATCGGCCTGCAGCGCACCGTCGATGTGACCCGCGACCCACCGCAGCCCACCCGTCCCTGACCGTTCATGCGCGTCCTCGTCGCGGCGCTGATCGTGTCGGCGGCGATTGCCACCGAAATCGAGGCGGCCGAGAGCCTGTGGACCGTTGCCATCGCCGGTCGCCGCGAGGTCGTGCTGACGATGCGGGAGAGCTCGGACGGCATGCCCGCGGCCGACGCGCGGCTGCTCGGTCCCGAGCTGGATTCGGCCGTATCTGCGCAGAACGGCGCCGTCACCATACGCGATGCGAACGGGGCAGAGTGGCGCACCTCGAACGGCGCGCTTCGACTCGACGGCCCGATCGACAGTCGGCCGCTTCGATCCCCGGTGCAGGTGATGAACGACGCCGTGCTCCTCCCGCTCGACGCCATCGCGCAGCTCGCCGGCCGCACGCTCGTCCTGGAAGCGCGCGGACGCGCGTTCCTCATGCCGATGTCCGCGCCGGCGCGCGCGGTCACCGCGGCGCCAACCAACTCGGCGACAGGCGCGGCGCGGTCCACGGGCGGGGATTTCCGTGTCCCAGACGGATGGCAGTCGTTCGAAGTGCCGAAGACGGTCGAGGAACGTGAGGCCATGGCGCGCGAGGAACAGGACTTCCTGGCGGTCCGCAATCGGCCGTCCATCCGCGAAAGTCTGCCCCCGCGCCACGAAGCACTGGGACTCGATCTGGGGGTCGGACTCGCGCAGTACGGCGGCGCCGCCTTTGACGCGAGCGGTGGCGGAACCATCGCCGGATATCGGACCAACCTCGCAGCGTTCGTGACGGCTGGCGGCTCCGGTGCGACCTTCCGCAGCGGGCGCGTCTCCGTGGAGAGCCCAGCCGGGACGTGGACAACGGAAGCGGGTGACCTGCTGAGCGAAATGCGCGGGCTCGCCCGCGGTGTCAGGTACTCACGACGCCTGGGCTCGCGCTGGCGTCCTGGCGTGTCGTTGTACGTGAACGATTCACGCGTGCCAGATGACCGCGCCGCCCTCGCCTATCGCGACAGCCTTCTGGTGACGCACAATCTCGACGTCCGTGGCGAAGTGTCGTCGGACGGTTCCGCATTTGCCGGCATCCGACTGATCGCCGGGCGAGGCACCGGAGAACTTTTCTACCGCTACTCGCCGCTTCGCCACGTCGTCGACCGCGGGACCACGGTGTCGTACAACATCTGGCATGGAATAGCGGCCTACGGGGGGATTCGGGTATCGGACAACGACACCCGGGATCACTGGAACATGATCGGGGTGACGCTGCCGTTGATCGCGCAGTCCAGCGTAAGCGTCGAGCAGACCCGCACGACAAGGCTGGCGGCCAGCGATACGTCGAATGCGTTTGCCTTTCAGGCGCCGATCGGTCCGATACGCGTGATCCAGCGGTACCAGTGGGTGGACGTCGCGCTGACCGGTGGTCCGTCGGTGGCGGACTCGGGACGCCGTCAGATTCAATCGATGGCGTCGTATTCGCCGGGTAGTCGGCTCCGCTTCACCTATCAGACCGCCACCCAGCTGGTACGCGGGCCGTGACGCGCAGCAGTGGACCGAACTCGAGAGCGTCCTGCACCTGTCGCAGACCACGTCGGTACACGCCGTCACCGGCTTTCCCGCCATCGCCGACCCGACGCGCCTGCGCGTGGGCGTGCGCCAGGCGCTGGCGCGCGGCTTCCGGTTGTCGGTCGACTACGGCCGGCTTCCCGCGTTTGAAAGCTCTACGCCGTCGGCTCCCGACGTCTCGCGGCTCCTCGTGATGGTTCATCATGTCTGGACGGTGCTGTACGCCGGCCAGGGGTGCGGACGTCGAGGGGGTGGTGCGGGACGACAGCGGCGCCGCGGTAGGCGGAGTAGCAGTATCACTCGGCGCCTACCTGACCACATCCCGCGAGGATGGCCGCTATCGTTTTCCACATGTCCCGCCAGGCCAGTACGAACTGGGACTTGTGCGCGAACACATGCTCGCCGCGTTCGCGGCCGCCGATGAACAGCGGACGGTCATGGTCGCGGATGGCGCGCATGTCACCGTCGATCTTGCCGTCATCGCGCTGCGGGCCATTCACGGCCGCGTGTTCGTGGACCGCAACGGCGATGGACATGCAGACGACGACGAAGGTGTCGAGTCGATCGTGGTCCGGTTGGACGACGGAAAGACGGCGACGTTGACGAATAGCTCGGGCGCGTTTGCTTTCTACAATCTCGAGCCTGGACGCTACGCTGTGTGGATTGATCGCGAGCGTCTGCGCTCCGATCTCGACATCATGTCGCCGCCGCGGCTCGACGTCGATCTGCAGCCCGAACAGGCCACGAACAATGTCGACTTCAGCCTTGCAGTGCATGAGAAACCGGTCGTGATGAAGGAACTGCGATGAGGTCGCTCGTCAGCGCGATCGCTGCCACCGCCGTCATCCTCTGTGTCACAGCACGGCCGGCACTTGCGCAGGCCAAGACCGTCTCGGTCACTATCCCGATGGGCGTCAGTTTCCTCGTCACCAACGTGGCGGCGACCAGCACCGGCGGCCCATCCCCGATGCGCATCTCGTTCAGCAGTGTGGCCGGATTCAAGAAGAACGACAACTTCAATGTCTCGGTGCGCGCGGACGCCGCCACCTTCGCAGGCCCGGGAACGACGCGCATCCCGGCAACTAAGGTGTCGTGGGCAGCGGTGACTTCGTCGGGCGCGGCGACGAACGGCACGTTGTCGTCGACGGCCTATTCCCAGGTGTACGCCAGTCCGAGCAGCCCGTCGTCCGGATCGGTCGATCTGACATGGACGCTCGGGGCGATCACTGCTGCCGGACTGAGGGCTGGCACGCACACGCTGACGGTGCGGTGGAGATTGGAGGCACTGTAGCCGGGGTACCGCTCACGGCAGACCCTATTCGTGCAGGCCCAGCGCGTCGAAGCCATCAGGCAGATAGTCCTCGAACTCCAGAGGCCAGCGTCCCCAGTCCTGTCGCCGATACCATCGAAGCGTCAGCCCGATTAGTCCAACGAGCAGCACGATCGCAAGCCAGGCCAGCACGCCGGCGCGGGCGACGTTCACCAGGCTCGTGGCGATGAACACGAACCATCCAAAGATCAGCACGCCGAGACACACGGTGTAGGCCGGTGGACGCCTGCCGAACAGGTACGTGCAGGTGAAGGGAATACGGCGCCAGCCGAGACAGGCTGCCTCGGTGAACGCCCAGCCGATGAGCAGCGTGACCGGAGCAATTGACACCGAAGTCTGCACTCCCACATTCGCGATCAGCACCGGCAGGGTAGCGGCACTCGGGAACACCACGCCCGCCGTGAAGAGCACCTGGCGCACGGCATCGAGCTGAGCCCCGCGTGTGCCCGTCGTCTCGAGCATCCGGAACAGCCATCCCGCCCGGATGTTGGTGGGGAGCAGCAGCGCCATACGCAAGCCCACAACGGTGCCGGCCATCATGGTGAAGGGAGCCCCCAGCGCCGCGCGCGTCAGCCAGCGTTCGCTCAGCCCGCTGGACTGGAACAGCGTGCTGACGGCCATGGCCGCCCCCGTCGAGCACATCCCCCAGAACACCAGTTGGTGCAGACCACTTCGACGCAGGGTCTTCCCGATAAATTCGCCAACCGCGTCCCGAGCCGGCTTCGGACGCCATCGCCAGTGGACGTTCCATGAACGGGATTTCGCGCCGGCATCGAGCTGGAGGGTTGACTGATCGAATCGACGGTAGATCGCCAAGGAGCAGAGCGCCGTCGCCGCCAGAACGCTGATGACTGCGCCCGCAGCGATCGCAGCAAGTCGCATGACGAGCGGCTCATGGTCGCCGAGCAGGTATCGTTGAAGGCCCCAGAACCAGGCGGGCGGAATCAGGGACAGCCATGTCGGCCGGCTCGGAAGGACGCGCCATAGTGCGGACATCCGCAGCACGAACGGCATGCTGAAGATCAGCACGGCCACCATCGCCGTCTGCGTCCACATCGACACCGGGCGCTGCCAGCGTCGTGAAACCATCACCGAGCTGACGCCCTGGCAGGCGACGATCGCAAGCGCGATGAAGCCGCAGCCGCCGAGTGCCATTGTCAAGTGGAGTGCCGTTGCCTGGAGCCGCGGTTCCTGCGGCAATCGCCCGCCGGTCACCAGGGCCATGGGCATGGCGAACGACGCGACAGCGATCAGCACGAACACCGCAGTGAATCCGCCCAGGGCGAGCAGCTTGGCGAGAAAGATCGTACGCCGTGGAACCGGCAGCACCATAAGGGTCCGGAAGTCCACTTCGTCCGGGAAAACCGAACGGGACGCCAGCGCCATCCCGCAGGCCGTGGCCAGCATCGGCAGCGCCAGGCCGAACATCCGGTCGGCGTCGACCATGTCCTGGAGGCCGGGCGCGCCGGTCAGGCCGGCGTACTTCGTGGCGTACAGCCTCCCGATGAACAAGCCGACCGGAATCGTGCCGACGAGCAATCCGAGGAGCACGCGCTTCAACGACTCTTCGCCGGCGTCATCCAGGAAGCTGAGTCGAAAGAACGAGGCGAAGAAGTGCCGGGTGAGCACGGACATGACCGATGGGGTGGCCCCGGCTGTCATGTGCGCACCGTTTCGAGAATCGACGCAGCTATGGGTGTGAAGTCTTCTCGCCCGGTCGCTATCGCGAACACCTCTTCGAGCGAGCCGGACGCGACCGAGCCGCAGAGGTCGCGGACACGTCCTTCCGCGACGACCGATCCCTCTCGCAGGATGATGACGCGCGAACAGAGTTGCTGGACGACATCGAAGCGATGGGAACTGAACAGGACCATCCGGCCCTGCTCGACGAACAGACGCAGCAATGTCCGGAACAGCGCGGCGGCGTTCACGTCCAGGCCGGAAAACGGTTCGTCGAGGACGAGCAGTTGCGGGTCGTGGAGCAGTGCGGCACAGAGCAGCACCCGCTGTCGCATGCCCTTCGAGAAACCAGCCATGGCCTGATAGCGGCTCTCCCACAGATCGAAGAGCTGCAGCAGCCGTGCGATGCGACGGTCCAGCATCGCGGCCTCGATCTGGCGCAAACCGCCGACGAGCGACAGGTACTCCTGCGCGGTGAGATGCGTGTACAAATGCGGTTCTTCCGGCACGTAGCCAACGTGCGCCTTGTAGCCATCGGGGTCTTCCGCCAGGCTGCGGCCGTTCAGCGACACATTGCCGGTGGTCGGATCCAGCAGGCCGACGATCATGTTGATGGTCGTGGACTTGCCGGAGCCATTGGGGCCGAGATAACCGAGCACTTCGCCCGGGCGGATCGTGAAGCTGACGCGGTTCACCGCCGTTTTCGTGGCGAACCGCCTGGTCAGCTGCTGTGCGTCAAGCACGCGTCGTCCCGCCGTACCAGACCTTCCAGTAAAACAGCAGCAGCCCCGCCGCGGCGACGACGAAAGAGACCCCCGGGAGGGCCGCGACGTTGCGGCCGTTGACGAAGACGCCCGCGCAGATCGTCACCGCGCCGAGCGCCACCGCGGTGTACCCGGTCACGCGATGCGTGCGCATCCAGAGCTGCCGGTCCGCGAGGGTCCGCGACGTGCGGATGCCGATCGCCATGTTCGGCCTCGTTCGCGGGAGAAGATTGCCGATCAGCAGGACGGTGAGGCCGACGAGCACCACCACCGCACGCGGCGCCCACGGCCCGATCCACGGCACGCCGAGCAGCACCGCGACGAGCAGCGCGTGCACGGCCATCAGGAACGCGACCACCCAGAACACGATTCCCCGGATCGCGGCGTCCGAACTGCCGTTCTCACCTGCGGGGGGTCGCCGCCGTTGCAGGCTGCGAATCACCAGGCAGATGGCCATGGCCGTGATCGGCATCAGGAACAGCACGACCATCCGTTGCGCTGCCGGTTGACCCGGATAGCCTCGGTACGGCCCGAGCCAGTTCAGCGCCGCTGCCGCGCTCAATGCGTAACCAGAACAGAGCAGGACGATGTGGCGAAGCCATTCGGTGCGCATCATGCCTCCTGATTCGCGGTGCGGTTCGTGGTGCGGGGTGAGACGGTCCGCCTTTTAGGCAGGTCGGATTTCGTCCAGGACAGGACGTGCTGGGCGAGGTCCTGGAACACCGACGTGTTGAGCTCGTAGTAGATCTCCTGACCCTTGCGCTCGGCCATGACCAGTCCGGCGACCCGCAGGATCGACAGATGCCGGGAAATTGTCGGCCAGCTGGAGTCGAAGCCATCGGCGATTTCGCCGGACGTCTTCGGGCCGCTGCGCAGCAGCGACAGGATGTCGCGGCGTGTGCCGTCGGCAAGGGCTCGGAACGCGCCGTTGTC
The DNA here is from genome assembly GCA_963697745.1 of uncultured Acidobacteriota bacterium. Lineage (GTDB taxonomy): Bacteria > Acidobacteriota > Vicinamibacteria > Vicinamibacterales > CAVVIG01 > CAVVIG01. Next base: position 9,166 of record CAVOPD010000017.1, read on the forward strand.
CAATCGGGTCATGGAACACTTCCCCTGGTGCGCCAGCTGAGGGCGCGGTGACGTCGGCGGTGAGATAATTAGCTAATGCTCTAATTAAGTCAAGCGCCGCGGAGGCTGAGGCGCCGGCTCGCCTCGTCAGGCTACGGGCGGGCTCGCGCCAGTGCACTATACAGTGACAGCCACTCCGATCGAATCAACGGCCAGCGGTATCGCAGCGACTGTTCGTGCGCAGTGTCGGCGAGACGCAGCGCGAGCGAGGGCTCGTGAATGAGCCGACGGACATTCCCGGCCAGCGCGTCCACGTCTCCGACGGCCGACAACAGGCCGGTGCGCTCGTGCTCGATGAGATCCGGAATGCCGCCGCTCGCCGCGCTGACCACCGGAAGCCCGGCCGCGAACGCCTCCAGGATCGAGACCGGCATGTTGTCGACATGCGACGCGTTCACCATCACGTCGGCTCGATCGAGCACCGCGCCGATGTGGCGGGGCGGTACGCTGCCGCAGAACTCGACGTCGCGCACCGCGAGGTTTCGCACCAGGGCCCGTAGAGCCGGTTCCTGCGGACCTCTGCCTGCGAGAATCAGGCGAGCCGAAGGCATGTCCCTCTTGATCTCGGCGAACGCGCGGATCACGAGATCGACACCGTAGATCGCATCGAAATTCCGCGTGCATACGAGGTGCGGTCCGACGACGCCGCGCCGCCGGTAGCGGAGTCCCGACATGTCCGCCCCGTTGGCAACGATCGCAGCCGGCACCTCGTAAACCGCCAGGATGTCCGCGAGGTAACTGGAGGGCACTACCACGGCGTCGCTCCTGCGCAGAACACTCCTGGCGAGCCGTGAGCGGCCCACATGCTCGCGCGCGCGGCCGCTGTGGTAATGAATCAGCGTTCTCCTCCCGAGCAGTCGCGCGACGCACCACGCGGGCAGCGTGGCGAGGACGAACGAGGAGTGGGCTCCCGAGAAGATGTGGACGATGTGCGCCCGCTCGACGGCGGACCAGAGGTCGAAGAAACGGACCGGCAATCGAGCCACCGTGCGCACCATCGGAACGCGCTCCGTCCAGCGGAGCGCGCGTGGAGCCGGAGGGTTGTGCGCAACGAAGGCTGCGTGCACCTCCGGATCATCAGCCCAGTGTCTGACCAGCAGGTCGGCCTGCACTTCCTGGCCGCCGACCCACTGGTGAAGCGAGGGCCCGACCACGAGCAGCTCGATGCGGCCTCGCGCTGGCGGCGGTGCAGTCGTCTCAGGGCATGCCATACGCCCTGTCGCGGCTTCTGATCAGCGAGGGAGTGACCGGCACTTCATCATCACAGGCGCGCAGCTGGGCAAACGCGGCGGTGAGGCCCTCTCCTGTCGAAACGATCTGGTGGACCCCGGCATTTCGAAGTTTGCGATTGTCGAAACGATGGCCACCCCACAGAGTCGCTGCGCGATACGGCGTGAGGATCGGCGGGATCAGTCCGTTGCCGTGAAGATTCAGCCGCTCCGCGATTCTTGCAACCATCATCGTCGCGCCGAACGGGGCGCGGATGGCCCGGACGGGACCGAATTCTGTCTTGTAGCGGCGGACGTACTCTGCGGACGTCGGCAGGTCGTCGTCGACGACGTTGTAGGCGCCGGACGTCAGCCGGCTGCTGGTGGCGGCGAGCGCGACTGTCTCGGCGCAGTTCGTCACGTGCGAGAACGGCACCACGTTCCTGCCGCCGAAATGCAGCAGCCACCCTGCTAGAGGGATTCCGACGCGCGCCGGGAATGCAGGCGCCGTGCAGCCGTAGAGCGGCCCGGGCCGCAAGACGACCAGATCGAGGCCGGTCTTCGCGGCATGCTCCTGGATCAGGCGTTCCTGCCGCACTTTCGCATGCGAGTAGGCGTCGCGCCGCTCGGGATGCGACTCGAGTTCGGTTGACTCGTCAACCAGTCGTTCGCGAGGCACCTCCGCGAGGCCATACACGCTCAGCGAACTCACGTGCACGAACCTTTTGACGCGATGCCGATCGATGCCGTCCAGCAGGCGCCTGGAAGCGACCACCGTGTCCAGAAACATGGCGGCGGGTGCACCGCGCATCGCGCCCGCGACGTGGCACACCGCCTCGACGCCGCTCATCGCCCGCGTGACGTCGTCGATCGACAAGAGGTTGCCGACGATGACCTCCACCCGACGCGCATTGTCGCCAGACGCCAGCGCGGCAAGTCGGGTCATGTCGCTGCTGGGCCGGACGAAGCAGCGAATCCGCTGGACACCGCGTGCGAGGAGCCGCTCGACAACCGCGGTGCCCAGGAACCCTGTTGATCCGGTCACCAGAATGGTCATCGGGGTAGCGCTTGTGCCTGGCCAAGCTGATCGAAGACGGTGTCGGTCAGCGCCGAAACCTTCAAGATCTCGGCATACGGAATCGGCACCGGCGAGTCGTGTCTCACGCTGTCGTAGAACGCGTTGATCAGAAAGGTGAGCCCTGCGAGCGCGTGGTACTCGCCACGGACGAATCTGATGATGTTTCTGCGGCCTTCCCGGAGGCACTGCACGCCTTCTCCAAAGGTGCGGCTGAGACGCCCGAGTGCGCCGGGCAGTGCCGCCGTGCCGCTCAACGCGATCGTGCCGAGTTCGAAGTCAAGTCGTGCGGTGCGCTTGGTGCCGTAGACGTTCAGCAGGTGCGCAATCGGCCGCGCATGCGACGTGAAAGTGCCGTACGCCGATCTGTTCCCGTCGAACGCCATCAGTCTGAGCTCATCGGGCAGGCCGCACGCACTATGGGCAGGATGGCCATTGCTCTGGCGCTGCCACGCGCACGCGTGAATCGTCGCTTCGTCGCTGACGAACTCCGCAATCTTGTTCAGGAGATGGTCGATGACGTTGTGAGCCAGTTTGCCTGGAAGCCGATGCACCCAGTGATTCCGGTCGGCGAACACGCACGAGCCAAACTGCCCCGACAGCGAGTAGCCGAGAACGCTCTCGACGTGGACCGCCTCGCCGAGTACCGTCGTCAGCCAGGAGATCGCGCAGGGCACGGGCGACGGGGTCGAAGTAGTAGCCGTACGAGATGGCCAGCTTGCGGTTGCCCAGAGTCGCATGTCTGACCAGCGTCAGCGAATCCACGTAGCAGGGCGTCAGCGGCTTCTCCACGAATACGTGGCAACCTGCGTCGATCGCCTTTGAGGCGAGGGACAGATGTGATTCAGGCGGCGTCGTGATATGGACCACGTCGGGCCGCACCGCATTCAGCATGGCGTCGAAATCCGAAAACTGACGAGGGATGGCGTACCGGACCGCGAGTTGCTCGGCCATCAGCGGCTCGAGATCGCAGGCGGCGACGATGGACGCCCCGGCGATCTTCCGGATTTCGCGTGTGTGGTTCTCCGCCGCCTTGCCGCAACCCACCACGGCAATCCTGAGGTTGATTGTTCGGTCCTTGGTTTTGCCGACGGCTAAACTCGACATGAGGTCCACCGCAGCGAGGAGCGATCGATGCCCCTCGCAATCTGGGTGCCACCCGAGCGATACGCGCGCCGCGAGTGCGACAGGCGCGACCTGGGAGCTCGCCCCGGGTAGAATCGCGCGCATGAAATACGCTGCCTCCTGCTGCGCCGTTGCTCTGGCCGCCTCGGCGGCACTGTTCCGCGCGGCACCGCCTCTCGATGCGCAGTCCGCGGCGACCGAAAACGCCGTCTCTGCCGGCGAGTTCGTCGTCGATCCGCCGACGCTCATCAATCTCGGATTCGAATGGCTCGTTGAGGGCGACGCAAACCGCTCGGCATCAGTCGCGGTGACGTACCGGAAGACCGGCGAGACCGTGTGGCGACAGGGATTGCCACTGATGCGCCTGAACGGCGAGCGGATAAAGTCGGGCCGGACGATCGATGTCACGGTGCCCAACATGTTCGCGGGCAGCCTCCTCGACCTCGAGCCGGACACGAGCTACGAAGCGCAGTTCATTCTGACGGATCCCGATGGCGTGCGGGGCGAGGCGCACGAAGCGCGTGACGGTGCGAACACGGGCCGAACCGATGCCGTCCGCGAGGGCCGGACGTATCACGTCTATCCGCATGGATTCCGCGGCGAGAAGAGCTGCAGCCGGCGTTCGAAGGGCCTGATGTGCGCCTACAACCTGTCGTGCTCCGGCACTGATTAGCGACGACAGCCCGGCCACGAGTGCAACCGGGCGACACCGTTCTGGTGCACGCGGGTCTCTACAAGTACAACCGCTACGAGTACACCACCAATCCGACGGTGAACAGCACCGGGCCACTCGACGGCACCTATTACCTCACCGCTGATGGCACTGCCGAGAAGCCGATCGCGATCAAGGCGGCGGGCGATGGCGAGGTCGATCTTCGACGGCGCCGGCAACTATCGCGCTGTTCGACGTGCGTGCCGCCGACTACACGTACTTCGAGGGCATCACGTTCAGGAACGCCGAGTACGGCGTCCTCGCCGGAACGCAGTTCCTGCTCGGCGCCAAGGGGCTCACCGTGAAGCACTCGCCGCTTCGAAAACGTTGGCGCAGGTGTCTGGACCAACTACTCGGGCTCGAGCAACTTCTATATCGCCGACAACGTGTTCATCGGCCGCGACGATCCCGATCACGTGATCGGCTGGTCGGGAAACATCTGGGAGCCGTTCAACGGGGTCGACGGTCAGACGTTTCCGCCGGCGATGGCGTCCTACGTCGCGGTCAAGATGTATGGCCCCGGCCACGTCGTCGCCTACAACTACGTGGCGAATTTCCACGACGGCATCGACATCGAGACCTACGGCAATCCCGACGGCTCATCGGCTGAAGACGGACCAGCGTATCCGCCGAAGGAGTTCTGGCACCTGCGTCCGGTGCCGATCGACTTCTACAACAACTTGATGACCAACTTTCACGACAACCCGTTCGAGATCGACGGCGGGCTGCACAACATTCGCGTGATGCGGAACCTGATGCTCAATTCCGCGTCACACGCATTCTGCAATCAGCCGTCGTTCGGCGGCCCGACTTACTGGATTCGCAACATCGCCTACCATCTGCCCGGCGGCGCGGTGCGGATGACCGGCGGCTCGGCCGGCGTGTTCTTCTACAACAACACGATCCTCTCGGAGATGGGACTGGCGTCGAGCTCGAACGTCCACTTCAGGAACAACCTGATCCTCGGCGAGCAGTCGGCGCCGGCGATGTTCGCGGTCAACACGATGACGAACTACTCATCGTCGGACCACAACGGCTTTCGCCCGAACCCCGGCGCGCCGTTCTCGTTCGCGTGGAACTCGCCACCGTCCGACTCGACGAGCCGACTACACCAGCCTGACGACACCCGCAGCGCCAGGTGGCGGCCGGTTCGCTCGAGACACGGCAGTTCACGACGCTCGCGGAGTACGCACGCGCGACCAGTCAGGATCGCGGCAGCGTGCTGGTGGACTACGACATGTTCCTCAACGTGCCGCCGCTGAACGCGCTGGATCGCACCACGATGCAGAAGGTGTACACGGCGGAGGCCTCGACTTCGGGTCTGCGGCCGGGTGCAGCGGCGATCGATGCCGGCGTCGCGCTTGCCCAATGTGACCGATGGATTCACCGGCCGCGCACCCGACCTCGGCGCGCTCGAACTGGACGCACCTGTCCTGCAGTACGGCCCTCGGCACTGACCCTCACCGGCCGGGTGGGGACCGTTGCGCGCCGCGTCTGCGCAAAGCCGGCCACCCGGGACGTGACGGTTCCGTGGAACGAATTAAGATGGCGTTCTGAATCCGAGCGCGTCGAAGATGATGGATACACGCGTTCCCTCCAGGAGAAGACCATGCCCGAGGAAACGTCCTACCAGGATGCCGTGGTTCTCGTCGAGACAAGTGGGCTGTCCGACCGCGGGCTGAAACGCACCGGCAACGAGGATCACTTCCTGATCGGCCGCATGGATCGCACGTGGCGGACGCTGCAGACCAACATGCCCGCGGACGCGTTCCCTGCATCGGCCGCGGATGGTGTCACCGCGCAGATCGTCGCCGACGGCATGGGCGGCGCCGTTGGCGGGGAAGTGGCGAGCCGAACCGCAATCGCGGCGTTTGTCGACATCGTGCTGCGGACGCCCAACCTGATCCTTCGGCTGGACAAACAGAGCACGCAGCATGTGCTGACGCGCATGGCCGCGCGCTTCGAGCAGATGAAGCACGCGCTGGAGGAGGCGGTCCGGCGCGACCCCACGCTCACGGGCATGGGGACGACGATGACCCTTGCTATCAACTTCCGGTCGGAACTGCTCATCGCTCACGTCGGTGACTCGCGCGCCTACCTGTTCCGCCGGGGCACGCTGGAGCGCCTGACGCGAGACCAGACCATGGTGCAGTGGCTGCTCGAGAGGGGCGCAATCTCACGCGAGGAGATCGCCCACCATCCGATGCGACACATTCTGGTCGGCGTGCTCGGCACAAATGGCAAGGCAATCGATGTGGAACTGCGGTTCATCGGCCTGGAGGATGGCGACCAGGTGCTGTTGTGCAGCGACGGGCTGACGGAAATGGTGACGGAACCGGAGATCGCCGCGGCCCTCGCTGCCGCCCCGACTGCGGAGGCCGCCGTTCGTCGGCTCGTGGATCTCGCGAACAGTCACGGCGGGAAGGACAATGTGACCGCCGTCGTCACGCGCTATCAGATTCCGCCGATCGCCGATTGAGCCGGCGGCGAGTCGTCGTCCAATCGCCGCCGCAGGACCATCCCCCGGCTGGTATCCTGTACACAAAGAGCTCAGCCTCTCGTGGCAGCGCCGTCACACCAGCGTGCCGGATGCTGTTCGCGACAAGTGTGATTCGGATAACGTGGTGGCAGGGTCCTAAGCTCGGGCCAACGGAGATACCTGATGAAGATGTTCGTAAGTGCGGCGTTGCTCCTGACACTGGTGTCAGCCACGGCGCGCGCCCAGATCAACGCGGGCGAGCTGAAAGCTGAACCGGGGTTGCCGTTCACCATGACGCAGGTGGCCACGTTCAAGCTGCCCTGGCGCATCGCCTTCCTGCCCGACGGGCGCATGGTTGTCACCGAGAAGGTTGGCCCGGTCTGGCTCGTCACCCAGCAGGGAGAGAAGACGCCGATCGACAACGTCCCGGCGGTCCTGTATCAGGGCCAGGGCGGCATGCTGGGCGTGTTCGTGTCGCCGAAGTATGCGACCGATCACAGCATCTATCTCACCTACGCGGAGCCGGGCGAACCGGGGACCTCAGGTCTGGCGCTCGCGAGGGCGCGACTCGCTACTGATGGCGCTAAGGCAAGCCTCGAGGGACTGCAGGTGCTGTGGCGTGACATGCCGAAGGGGCGTGGTGGACAGTTCGGCGCCCAGATCGCCTTCTCGCCAGACGGGCAGTACCTGTTCCTGGCCGTCGGCGATCGCCAGCGCATGACACCTGCCCAGGACCCAAACACCGCGGTCGGCAAGATTCTGCGCCTCACGCTCGATGGCAAGCCGGCGCCCGGTAACCCGATGGCGGGGAAGACCGGCGCGCCAACCCTGCCGCTCATCAATCCGCCGTTCGACACCGAGAAGGCCAAGACCGCACCGGTGATCAGCACCTATACGATCGAGGGGCCGAACCTGGCGCCCGCCGAGACCTGGACCACCGGACATCGGACGCCATACGGTCTGGCATTCGCGCCCGACGGCCGGCTGTGGGAAGTCGAGCACGGCCCAAGGGGTGGCGATGAGCTGAACCTGATCGAGCCGGGCAAGAATTACGGGTGGCCGCTCGTGTCGTACGCCACCAATTACAACGGCGTGCCGATCCCGAGTCCGGATACGCGCCCCGATCTCACCAAGCCGGTGATCTACTGGACGCCGATCATCGCGCCGGGCAATCTGGTGTTCTACACCGGTGCGATGTTCCCGCAGTGGCGCGGCTCGGCCCTGATCAGCGGGATCGCGTCGCAGACGCTCAACCGCGTCACCTTCGACGGCAAGGGTGGCGCAACGCCGGCCGAACGCTGGAGTATCGGCCATCGGCTGCGCGACGTGGAGGTGGGTCCGGACGGCGCGTTGTGGATGCTCGAGGACTCCAACACGGGCGGGCTGTTCCGCGCGACGCCGAAGTAGCGGCCGCGACGCAGTTGCGGATTCGCGGCTGTCACGGATGACCTCGTCGCCGAAGCTTTCGCTTGCGGCGTGACCCCCTCGTCCGGTCTACTAGCACACCCACGACCGGCGTCGGGCCGGTCTCTCGTCCTCGAGGAGACACATGTCCACGTCACGAATCGCACGCTCTGTCGTCAGCTGCCTGCGCCACGCTGCTCCTGGCCGCGTGCGGCGCCGGCACACCTGGTGAGCAGGCTGCCGCCGCGCCGGCACCGGCGGCAACCTGCATCCGCAGGCAATCCGATCACCGGCCAGGGGTTCCCGAACCCGGCGCCGAATGTCACCCGGAACTGGGGCCAGCTGCCCGCCGGGCGCTCCTGGGGCACGACCGCCGGCATCGACATCGACCCGAACGACGGCAACGTCTGGGCCTACGAGCGCTGCGGCGCCGGCGCCGCCGGCGGCGCGGGCGGCGGCGCGGTCGATTGCGAAACCAACGCGGTCGATCCGGTCTTCAAGTTCGACCGCAAGACCGGCGCGGTGCTGGCGAACTTCGGCAAGGGCGTGATGGTGACGCCGCACGGCATCTCGGTCGACAAGGACGGCAACGTGTGGGTCGCCGACTTCTCCGGCAACAAGGCCGGCACGAAGGGGCACCAGGTCCACAAGTTCAGCCCGAAGGGCGAGAAGCTGCTCAGCCTCGGCATCGCCGGCAAGCCGGGGAACGCCGACGGCCAGTTCAATCAGCCCAACGACGTCGTCGTCGGGCCGGACGGCAGCATCTACGTGGCCGACGGACACGATGCCCAGGGGATGACGACGAACGCGGCGATCACCGAAGGGCTCACGAAGGGCGCGACCAGCCGCATCAGCAAGTTCTCGCCCGACGGCAAGTTCATCAAGTCGTGGGGAAAGATCGGCGTCAAGCACGGCGAGTTCCGCACGCCGCACGCGCTCATGTTCGACGCGAAGGGCCGCCTGTGGGTGGCCGATCGCGGCAACCACCGCCTCGAGATCTTCGATCAGGAAGGGAACTACCTCGAGTCGCGCTATCAGTTCAGCCGCGTCAGCGGGTTCTTCATCAAGGGCGACACGCTCTACGCGATCGACTCGGAGTCCGGTCCGCTGAATCATCCGAACTGGCGCGACGGCGTGCGCATCGGACCGGTGGACGAGGACCGCGTCGTGGCGTTCATCCCGCCGTTCGAGCGCGAGGATCGCGTCTATCAGGGCGTCGCGGGTGAAGGCGTGGCGGTCGACGCCGACGGCAACGTGTTCGCCGCCGAGGGACCGAACTCGTTCGTTCAGGCGGGCGGAGCCTTCACGAAGTACTCGAAGTAGCCTTCACGAATACGAGACAGGCAAAGACCCCGGCGCCGGCGAGTCGCGTGACTCGCTGGCGTCGTGGCGATCCGCCGGCGAGCATCGCTCACTCATCTCCCCCATCACCTCCATCTCGACCATCGCTCCGCTGCGCCGTCTGCACTCCGGCCTGCGGATTCTGTTCCTGCCGGATGACCTTCCTCTCTCCCGCGAAAGCCACTCTCCGTCAGAGCTCGACTGAACGTCAACGGTGTGTTCAAGGCCTCGCGTTTGCACCGAGAGCATTGCTTCGTATGGCCGACGCCGCACCAAATCGATGAGGCATCGTGAACCAGTTTCCAGGCAGGGGGAGCCTCCCATGAAAATCTTGCACGCCACCGTTACCGCTATCGTTCTCGCCGCGAGGACGGGCATCGCGGCACAGACTCCGCAGAACCAGACTCCACAGAACCAGACTCCACAGAACCAGAACTCCTCGAGCACGCAGGCGCCGGGAACGCAGACGAAGCCGGCCCGGAAAGGACGAGCTGACGGTCACCGGTTGTGTGTCGCTCGGCGACCAGGGAAAGTACCTGCTTCGGAACGCGACCTCGTGGGTGTGGCCTCGACGACGAGAGCGATGCCGCCGGCTGGGTCGAGCACGTCGGCGCCTGTTCGCTCGTACGAGCTGACAGGGACATCGGATCTCAAGACTCACGTCGGCCATAAAGTCGAGGTGAAGGGAACGCTCGACGACACCAAGGTCCTTCAGCAGCAAGCGCAGACGTCGGCCAGTACGTCTCAGCCTGCGCCTGAGGTGCTGAAGGTGACCTCGGTGAAGCCGGTCGCTGACACCTGTTCGTAGGTTGGTCCAGACGACCTGCAATGCCCGCAGCGTGCGCGCGGGCGCGTCTGCGGGTGCGTCTGTGTTGTCGCGCCTGATGAGGTCGCGTCCCAGTGGCGCGACCTCGCGCGACACCCTATCGCCAGGGATACGCGGGATGAGCGACTCCGCGAAGCGTTTAGAGTGCCGCCGGCCGTCGCGGGTGCGCTACAGTTGCGGGCGCTCCCGCGATGGTTCACGAGCGCAAAACGGAGAGTTTGTGCAGAACACCTTCAGCCGACGGGCTTTCGTCGCGGCGCTGGTGATGCTGGGCGTCCCGCTGGTCACCTTCGCGCAGGACCGATCGAAAAAGAGCGGCGACGACAAGGATAAGGAAGAGAAGAAGAAAGAGGCGGAGAAGAAAGCGGAGGAGAAAAAGGATCAGGCGAAGGACAACAAGGACGAGGCGAAAGACAAAGCCGAGGACGCAGTGGATGACCGGGATAAGGTGGTCGATGCGCCCGGCACCGATCGCAGCCAGGACCGCCGGCAGGATCGTCGTCGCAACTGACGGCGCACGCCGGGGTGTGTCAGACCGCGTCGAAGAGTGACGCGGACTTTGTTGGCGTCCCCAGAGGGATTCGAACCCTCGTTACCGGCGTGAAAGGCCGGCGTCCTGGGCCTCTGGACGATGGGGACGCTCGTCGGGAGCCATTGAGGATACCACGGACGGGCCGGTCTTCGCGATGACCCGGCATCGAGAGCGGAGGCCGTCAGCATCTGCGCGGTGACGCGCCAACGTCTCGCACGCTGTCGCGATTTGCCAGCGTGAACGCCTGAGCCTCGCGCTATCATCGGCGCATCCGCCATGCCTCCTCTGTTTGCCCAGGCCATTCTCGAGTCGATTTCGCTGTCGAGAGTGACTGCGGCGTTCGACGACGCGTGGCGGTCGCTGCCGCGCGAAATCAGAGACGCGCCGACCTGGACTTGGCTCCTCCTCGGCGCATTTGCCATGCTGCTGTTCGTGAGAAGCGCGTTTCGCAGGCGCTGATCAGCACACCTGATCCCTTGTTGCCTCAGCGTCGCAGGCGCCGTGGTGGTCTCCGCGTCGTTAGCGACGATGGCCTGGTGCGCCGGCGCGCATGAGCCACAGGCCGGCAAGGATCTCGATGATCGCGAGTAGCGCGAGCCCGAGAATCACGCCAGCTGCAACCTCATTGGTTCCGAACGTAAAGAAAGCCCAGAGCGGCTGCTGGGTGGCGGTGACCGACGAGAGAGACGTCAGCAACATACAACCCCCTTTTGAGTGACGTACTGTTCTGCCTTGCAAGACCGGCACCTGACTCGCGTATGCTCTGGGCCGATGAAGGCCCTCCGTGGACTGCTGCTCGTGCTCCTGTTCGCGCTGTGCGCGCCAGCGCTGTCGGGCGCGCAGGATGCGCATCCCCAACCGATCACCGTGTTGAGCTCAAACGGGTTACGTGCCGTCCTCACCGAACTCGTTCCGATCTTCGAGCGCCGGACGGGGCAGAAGGTCGCCGTGACGTACAGCGTCGCGGCCGAACTCAAGCGCCGCATCGAACAGGGCGCACTGTTCGACGCGACGGTCCTGACGCCTGCGCTGATCGACGACCTCATCGGCGACGGACTCGTCGCGCCTGCCTCACGTACAGCGCTCGCCCGGTCGGGCATGGCGCTGGCGGTGCGTTCGGGTCAGCCCCGGCCGGACATACGCACGACCGACGCGCTCACGCACACGTTGCGCGACGCGGCGTCGATCGCCTTCGCCAGGGAGGGTGCCGGGCGGCGTGTTCTTCTCCGCGCTGATGCCAAGGCTCGGACTCTCGGACGTCCTCGCGCCGAAGCTGCGCCCGTTCACGACAGGTACGGACGTGAGCGCGGCACTCGCGCGCGGCGACGCGGAACTTGGTCTGTTGCCGTTGAGTGAACTGCTCGGCGTGCCCGGCGTGGACATCGTTGGTCCGTTCCCGCCCGATATTCAAGGCTACGCAGTCATGGTGGCCGGCGTGGCGACCCGCGCCGCTCAACCTGCGGACGCGAAACGCTTCATCGACTTTGTCGCCTCGGCAGAAATGACGCCGGCGGTGATCGGGCACGGAATGGAGCGGGTACCGTAAGCATGGCGCTACACCGGACGCAGGTGCGAAACGCTTCCCCGTCGTAGCGAGGTTGCGCGCGTCAATTTCGGCGCGCGGCTATTTCGGCGCGCGGTACGGAGCGAAGTCGTCCCAAATCTGCTGAATCACCTTTGCGTCGATGACACGGGTGTCACCCTTGTCCGGCTCTTTCTCGGAATACACGGCGACCTTGACGGTGCCGCAGTGCGGGCCCAGTGCACCGGGGTCGAAGACGTACAGACCTTCATAGACCGCGTCGTTCTCCGCGATACGCTGTTCGATCCGGAACGGGTGAATGGGCGTCACCGCGGCGTTGCCGCAAAAGACCTGCATCCGCGAGAAGCCGGGTTTGAAATGCTTGAGCGGCGGCAATGCGACGCCCTGTGTCTGCGCTGCGCCTCGAGCCACGGTCGTCCACAAACTCTCGACCAGTTTCGGCGTGACCCGCACGAGCAGCACCGGCGGAATGGCTGCGACATAGGCGGACCAGTTGCTGAAGTCGGCGAGCGGGTTCGCCATCGCCTGCTTCGTCGTCGGGCCAGGCGTGCCGCTCCGGTCGCGCGTGCCTGACTGCTCCCGCTGCTGCTGTCCAGCGTACGTGAGTATCGGCGTGATGAAGCCGATGTCGAAATCCGACGCGGACACCCGATACGGGCTCAGGCCGCCGGCGCGACGTTGTGCGGCCTCCTTCAGCGCGTCGATCGGAAACGGCAGCAGCGGTTCGACGGGAAGGTGTGTTCCGTCCGGTGCCGCGGCATCGGCCATTTTCGTCTCCGCCGCCGCAAGCACCCTGCACGCGCTCTCGACGTCGACAACGCGGAAACGCCGCCGCCGGCTCGTCTCCTTGTCGTCCAGTGCGGAGACAATCCCCACGAGGTCACCTGCGGCCGAAAACACCGGTCCGCCGGCACTGGTGTCGGCGAGCCTGAGGTCGATCTCGAACGCGTGTGAATCCACGGCGCCGACGTCGCCAGAGGTGAGGCTTCTCGGCTGACCGGGCGGTGCGTCGAAGGCGAAGAGTTCCTGTCCGCCCACTGGTGATTTCGCCGAGACGGGGCACCCGAACGAGAGCGTGCGAATCCCTTCCACTGTCCCTGGATCGATTCGGACGATCGCGACGTCCCGCACGGGATCGGCGACCACGACGCGTCCGGCGACCTTGAGGGTTGGAGTGATCTGCACCTCGATCGAGGTGTCGTTGCCGACGGCTCGCTGGCTCGTCGCCACCAGTCCTCTCGCGTCCACCACGAACCCCGAGGCGCGGGTCGTCTGCGTCCAGAGTGTGACAACGCTGTCCTGCCACGGGGTCAGGAGGACCGCAGGGTCGGTGTCGACCGGAGCCTCGTAAGCCGCCGCGGTCGCGGCCGTGACAGGGCCGATCTCCGCGTTGTCGGCGGATAGTTCGAGGACCGTGTCACCTCCGGCCGCGATGTCCAGCGTCTGTGTCCATTGATAGGCCTTGCGCTGGAACGCCACCGGTTGATCCGATTCCACCGTGTAGTTGCCGGGGCGCAGGCGCACGTCGGCGGTGCCATCCAGGGCGGTGACGATGCGGCGCGGCGCAGTGGTGGCCGGGTTGTCGCTGATGAGAAGTGCATGACGGGCGACCGGGACCGGCTTCTGCTCGGCATCCATCAGCACGATGCGAATGTGCAGCACGCTGAGCGTTTGCCCGCCCGCGACATACGGTGCGAGCACGAGCAGGGCAGTCACGGTCAGCGCGCGGAGCACGCAGCCATTCTCCCGCGGCCAGCGAGGTTGGAGAAGACCAAAATCCGTCAACGGACCGCTGGCGCGGAGGTTGCTAAGCTGTACAGCATGCCTACCGAAGAACTCGCCGACCTCGAGCACAAGTCGCTGCAGGAACTGCTCGACGCGTACACAACCGCGAAGCTCGAAAAGCGCGAGACCGACATGGCTCGGCTGAACAGTGAAATCGACAAGCGACGGGCGCGCGGCGAGCAGGCGTGAGCGTGACGCACGCCGGCCGCGGCCGGACTGTCCATCCATCCACGCGCTGATGAGCCGACGGTAATCGTCGTTTCGTTCTTCGCCGGGCATGCGGCCTCCGTGAAGCCCCGCCGGCTTCTATACTGGGCGCATGGTCAGGATGATCATGCTCGTTCGGAGGTCTGGTCGCCGCTGTGGCGATGCTGGGGGTCGCGTTGGCGGCCAGCCCGGTGCCGGGCGCGTTGCAGCAACCGTCGCCCGGCGCGCTCGCGCAGCACCAGGCCGGACTCGAGGGGACCTGGAACTTCTCCACGCTGACACCGCTCGAGCGACCGGCGGAGTTCGCCGGGCGCGCCATCATGACCGCCGCGGAGGCCGCCGCCTTCGAGCGACAGGCGATCGAGCGCAACGATGCCGATCGTCGCGACGGTCCTGTTGAAACCGACGTGGCGCGTGCATACAACGAGGCATGGTTCGATCGCGGCACCGGAGTGGCGGTGGTGAACGGCCAGGCGCGCACCTCGCTCATCGTCGACCCGCCCGATGGCCGAGTGCCGGCTCTCACCGCCGACGCGAGTCGGCGACAGGCGGCGCGAGCGCAGGCGCGGCGCGAACATCCCGCGGACGGGCCCGAGGATCGCTCGCTGGCCGAGCGGTGCCTGACCTTCAACGCGGGGCCCCCGCTCCTGCCCGGGCCCTACAACAACTACCTGCAGATCTTCGTCTTTCCGGAGTACGTGGTCGTTCTGAACGAGATGATCCACGACGCCCGTGTCATCCCCACCAACCGACGTGAACACGCGCCCGCAGGAGTCCGGCGCTTCCAGGGAGACTCGATCGGGCACTGGGAGGGCGGGACGCTGGTCGTCGATACGACCAACTTCACCGACAAGACGAATTTCCGGGGCGCGAGCGACCGCCTCCACCTGGTCGAGCGCTTCACGCGCGCCGACGCGGGCACGCTGCTCTACGAATTCACCGTGGACGACCCGACGTCGTTCAGTCGTCCGTGGCGAGTCGAATTACCGATGAAGGCGACCAGCGAGCAGATCTTCGAGTACGCGTGTCATGAGGGCAATCACGCGCTGATGGGCATCCTCCGGGGAGCGCGTTTCGAAGAGCGCGCGGCGGCGCCGCGCTGACATCACGGCGAGCACGGTCGCACCACCGCCCACACCGGATGATGATCGCTGACCCCATGCACGTCCGACACTTTTGCGGCGGGCGGACTGCCCGCCGGGCAGAGCCCTCGAACAAGAATGTGGTCGGCGTCCAGCACCCACGCGGTGTTGTGGACCGTGCGCGTCAGCCAGACGAATGACGCCTTCGCGATCTCGTCGGCGCCGGTCCTGCCGTTGAAATCTCCGGCGATGACGATCGGGCCGTGCCATCCCTCCGCATCCTTCAATATCGCGTCCGCCTGGGCGCGCCGGGCTCCGCCGGAGGCGCCCCAGGGCGTTTCCAGGTGAACGGCGTAGACGCGAACCGCGCCTATCGACGTCTGGATGGTCGCGGCCGCTGCAGCCCTCGTCATGTGCCTGAAGCGATGCGGTCTGGGCAGCAGCAGCTTACGGACGTCGGTGAGCGGCCACGGCGACAGGATGCGCGACGCCCATATCGCGATCGGAGGTGGGATGAACCGCCGCCGGCACGTAGACGTGATTCATCCCGAGCTCGGTTGCAATCTGCGCAGCTCCGCCGGCGTCCATCTCCTGCAGCACGAGGACGTCCGCATCGTGCAAAGGGATCGCAGGACTGGACAGCAGGCGGACCGCACCATCCACGTGCTCGCCGAACTTGATGTTGAAGGTCACGACCTTCAAGTCGCGAGTCGTGCGGCTCGTGGGCGGCTGCTGTCCCACAAAGACGGGACCGGCCGGGTCGTCATAGTTGCGGGCGGTCGCGCAGCCCTGCCCCACGAGTATCGCCACGGTCAGCGGCACCCATACCCAACGCGAAGCGCCTGTCATGAAAGAAACAGCGCAGACCCATTATGGGCGCGCCACCGATCGACGGCATGCGTGTGATCAGCCCTTGGTGATGACGCCGTCCGGCGTCATCGTGTCGACCACCGTTGGCAGCACCTGGGCCAGTTTCTGTGTGAGTTCCTGCGCAGAGAGTCCGGTCCTGGCCGCCAGTTGTTGAATCAGGTCCGAACCGAGAACCTGCTGCAACTGGTCGCCGGACACCGGCGCGTTCGGTCCCGTCCGTACCCAGCTCTGGGCGACCTCGCCGAGCCCGCCACGCTCGAACTTCGACACGAGTTCGGCGATGCCTCCCTGATCGGCGATCAGCCCGTTCACGACGGAGGCGAGTCCGCCACCCACGAGCCCACCGAGCACACCATCAAGCAGTCCCATCAGACCCTCCTTCTCCATCAACGCGGATCAGCGTACACCCAGCCGACAGCATTACACCTCGTCCACGCTAAGATTGCGATGGTCGACAACCAGACCGCCGTTTCTCACAAAGGAAGAAATTGATGCGTATGACGAAGTTGCCGCGGATTGGTGCGGGTATGGCCGCCGGCGTATTCCTGCTCTGTGGCGTTGCGGGTGCCCAGCCCCGACCTGCGGCCCCGGGCAGTCCCCGCTTTCCGCTGCGCACCGAACCGCGTGTGTCCGACACGTTCCAGCAGAAGATCCGTGTCACCGTGGTGGCCCACGGCATCGAGCGGCCGTGGAGCCTGCTGCCGCTGCCCGACGGCGATTTCCTCGTGAGCGTCCGCGCAACCGGGCAGGTGCTCGCAATCCGGAAAGGGGTGCTCGATCCGAAGCCGCTGACCGGCCTTCCGGCCATGCACACCACGCGCACCACGGGCATGCTCGACATGGCGATGCATCCGAAGTTCGCCGAGAACCGGCTGGATCTACTTCACGTACCACAAGCCGCTCGACGGCGACAATTACACGCTCGCGCTCGGTCGCGGCCGCTACGACGGCGCCGGCTTCTCGAATGTGCAGGAACTTTATGCCGGCAACGCGGTCAGGACTGGCGGGTCGCGCCTCGCCGTTCGCACCTGACGGGCTGATCTACATCACCGTCGGCGGCGCCGCCCGGCTGCCGGATGCCCAGGCGACGAACACGATCTTCGGCAAGGTGCTTCGTCTGAAGGACGATGGCACCGTGCCGAGCGACAATCCGTTCGTGGGCAAAGCGGGGAGCCGTCCGGAGATCTACACCGTGGGTCATCGCGATCACCACGGCATCGCACCGAACCCGGCCACCGGGCAGATCTTCCACGCTGGAACTCGGACCACTCGGCGGCGACAAGATCAACATCCTCAAGGCCGGAGGCAATTACGGCTGGCCGACCTTCGGATATGGGCGCGACAACGACGGCTCACCGATGCTGCCGCCGGGCGAGGGGATTGAGCAGGCGTGGATCACGTGGAATCCGGGCATCACGCCGTCGGGTCTGCTCTTCTACACGGGCGACAAGTTCCCCGAGTGGAAGGGCAACATCTTCGTCGGCAGCATCCAGCGCGGACGCGTCCCCGGCACCGGCGGCCTCGAGCGCATCGTGTTCAACGACAAGCTCTGGGAACTGCGGCGCGAGTCGATTCTGCCGGACCTCCATCAGCGCGTCCGTGACGTGCGCCAGGGGCCGGACGGACTGATTTACCTGCTCACCGAGGAAGACGACGGCGCGGTGCTCAAGATCGAACCCGCGCTCTGACTGTTACTTGATCTCGACCGCAATACGGTCAGCCGGGGTGTCCGCAGCGTTCTCCTCGGCGTGCGTCGCGGCACCGGCCATGCGCACATCGTCGACCTTGGCGTTCGGCTGATCGTTGAGGTACAGCACCACGCGGTTGAGGATGTGCTCGTGCGTCAGCCCTTTGTCGTGCGGGTCGAAGTGAATGCGGAGCACGCGCACGTGTTCGTTCTCTAATTCGACTTTGTAGTGCTTGCCGTCTACCGTCGCCGGATCCAGCCTGGTAACAGCGGGTTGGCCGGTCGGCGGGCCTTTCAGATCGACCTCGAGGATGCGAATGGGCTTCGCGCTGGTGTTCTCGGCGATGTAGGGTCCGCTCGCGGGGCGCCAGCGAACGTCGCCGCGGTGGAATTCGATGGTCGTTGACTGTTCGCCTTCCTTGCGCGTCATCACGCCGTCGTCCAGGTAGATCAGCACCCGATCGGTGGCATGGCCGGTCTTCGAGATCGACGGAGTCCGCGGCTGCAGTGTCGCGACGATGACGCGGACCTGCGGGGTGTCAAGGCGTGGCGTGATCGTCGCCGGGGCTGGAGCGTTCTGGGCGCTCACACCAGAGACGCAGATCACTGACAGGAGCAGGTTGAGCCGCGCGATGCGCATGTAACGGTTCATTGTCGTTCCTCCGAAGTGAATCCGGCCGCGGACCTGCAGGTCCGCCGCGACGGTGTTGCCCGACGGCGGACCCGAGGTTCGCGCGACGCCGCTGCCTGACCGCGGTCCTAGAGTGTAAGCCCTGAAGGCCATTGTCAGCCGGGTTCCCGCGTCGTCAGCACGCCGCTGGCGGACGCGTGGATTTTCCGCAACGCACTCATCAGGTATTTGCGTTCGGACCCTGTGAGGTCGGCGGTGACCAGGTCCTCCATCGCGCGCCGCTCGGCCTCGATTGGTCGCTGCAGCGCCCGTCCCGCGCGAGTCAGCCAGAGCTGCACCAGTCGGTTGTCCTGCTTGTGTCGTCGCCGGGTGATCAGTCCGGCGGCAGCCATGCGGGTCGCCATCTTGACCACCGTCGGGGTGGTGACGTGCAGCAGGGCGGCGACCTCACCGGGCGTGCTGCCGTCGCGCTCCCACAACGCCGCGAGCAGCAGGTTCTGTCCGAGGTGCAGCCCGTGACGCCGCATCGCCGTTTCGGCGAGCGCCCGAAGCGCCTTGGTGGTCTTGCTGTGCAGATCGAGGAAGTCCGGCATCAGGTCCTTTTCGGCGGGATGTTGTGGTCGGGATGGTGTTGGCTGCCTGTTCCTCGCCGGATGCACTGCGGGCCAACATCGATTGACGGCTAATCATTTGTCGGCTAACGTTCTCCGTCTGCGCTAATCGTTAGACGGCAACCGACCGCGAAAGCCACCATGATACTCGTCACTGGCGCCACAGGCACCATCGGCCGCGAACTGTCACGTGAACTCGGCGCCAGAGGCGCTCCATTCCGTGCGCTGGTTCGCCAGCCGGCCCGCGCCATCGGACTGCCTCCGGGCGCGGAACTCGCCGTCGGTGACCTCGGGCAACCGGCCACCCTGAAGCCTGCGTTTGCCGGCATCGACACCCTCTTCCTGCTGACCCCGGGCATTGGCACCGACCACGCCATCAACGCTGTGGCTGCGGCGCGCGATGCCGGAGTCCGTCACATCGTGCACCTGTCGTCGTTCAACGTGCTGGGGGAGCCGATGCCGGCGATGGGTCGATGGCACCACGACCGCGAACAGATCGTCCGCGCATCCGGGATACCGGCGACATTCCTGCGGCCTGGCGGCTTCATGAGCAACGCGCTCGAGTGGGTGCCCACCATTCGCGACGGGGGGTACGTGCTCGATCCCGTCGGCCCGGGACGACTCGCGCCGATCGATCCTGCGGACATTGGCGCCGTCGCCGCGTTGACGCTGCTCGAGACAGGTCATGGCGGGCGCGAGTTTGTCCTGACCGGGGCCGAGGCGTTCACGGTCGCCGAGCAGGTCGGCATCATCTCGGAGGTCATCGGCCGGCCGCTCGTGATTCGTGAGGTGGTGACACCGGAGGAGGCCGTGCGGTTCCGCTTTCCGAACGGCGCACCACAGGTGCTCGCCGATGCGATCACGCAAGCCTTCGGGATGATGCGCGCAGATACCGTCGGGTTCCGAACCGACACTGTGGCGCGACTCCTGGGCCGCCGCCCCGGCACGTTCCGCGACTGGTGCGTTCGGCACGCCGACGCGTTCCGCTAGCGTGCGTTCCGAAACGGGCGTTGCATCGTCGAGAAGTTTCGGTTATCTGCGGGTTCGAGCGAGACGGTAGACTCAGGTGCGTGAGCGCGGCATGGTACCGGACGGTGGCTCTTGCGTGCGCGGCGATGCTGTGGCATCAACCGGCATTCGCAGCGCCAGGACGCGTCTTTCAGACCCAGGTTGCGCCGGAACCAGGCGAGGATCTCGCTGCGCCGTGCAGCTACGAAATGACGCTGACGGACCCCTCGCGTACCGTCAAGGGCGCGTGGGTCATCTTCGACCGCGGTCGCGACATGCTCCGCTACTACGGCGACCCGGATGTCCAGGCGTTCGCGCAGCGGCACGACCTCGCGCTGGTGGTGCCATTCCACTGCCGGGCGACGGCGTACGAGGACATCGACGTCGACCCGGCGAGGGGCATCGGTCGCGCATTGTTCACCGCGCTCTCCCAGTTCGCGAAGAGTTCCGGTCATCCTGAACTGTCGTCGGCGCGCGTGATCCTCCTGGGGTTCTCAGGAACCGGGGCGCTGGTGGCGAGGTTTCCCGAGTACGCGCCAGACCGCGTGCTCGCGGCGATTTCCACTGACCCGGGGCACTTCGATCCGCTCGGCGTGGATACCATCAACCTGTCGCCGCGCGCCGCTGCCGTACCGCAGTTGATTGTCACCGGCGGCGCCGACGGGATCTCGGGTACGCAGCGGCCCTACGCGTTCTTTCGCCGACACTTCGACCAGAAATCACGCTGGACCTTCCTCGTCCAGAACGGGATTCCGCACTGCTGCATCATCAACGCGAAGGCGCTGGTGCTCGAGTGGCTGGACGCCACCGTCATGCAAGGCGCATCGCGCGACGCGGGTTGGTTTGGATTCATCAGCACCACGCCCAGCAACGTCGATGATTGTCCCAGTCCCCGTCCGGCGGCGCTTCCACCCTGGTGCCATAGCACCAGAGATACCTGGGGCGCCGAGAACTGGCTTGTCCGCGCTGCGAAGATCGCTCGCGAGGCGACTCCGCCAGACGGCATGCTGCCGGCCGGCTGGATGCCGACGCGCAGTTTCGCCAGGCACTGGCTGGAGTTCATCAGCAAGGCCGAACATCCGATCACGTCGCTGCCGTGAACGGCTGCGGCAGGACGTTCGGGCCACGTTAAACGAGGTCTGAAGCCGAGGTCTGAAAGATGCCCGACACAGAGAGCGCGATGTCCTTGACGGTCCACGTAGGCGATGACGCGTGGCAACAGACTGAAAGTCTCGCGGACGCGGGACCTGACGATCGCGTATTCGTGCTCGACGACCAGGGCGGTGTGCGGTTCGGCGATGGAGTCGCTGGCAGACGCCCTCCGGACGGCGCCTCGGTGACGCTCGCCTATCAACAGGGCGGCGGCGCAGCCGGCAACGTGAAGGTCGCCATCACGACCTCGTGGCCACCTCCGGAGAGCCGATACCTTGTCGCACTCAGTCCTGATGGCGCCCGGTTGCGCGGCGGTCGAAGCACCGACGTCCGCGCCTTCGGTGCGAAGCGCGTCAACTACTTCACGGGCCAGTTGCTTGGCGCCGCCGATTTCCAGGTCGATCAGGAGTACCACATCGGCGCCCGGCGCCGACACAACCGCGCGCTGCACGGCTCTGGTATCGCCACGGGCCTGACGGTTACGGTCAGCGGGGACAGTTCACCGTCCGTGGTCGTCGAGCCAGGGCTCGCGATCGATCGCCGGGGACGCGAGATCGAGCTGCCCGTGCCGATCTCGGTTTCGCTCACTGGATCGACGGGCAATACCCTCGTCCTCCTGGAATATGTCGAGCGCCAGGCCGACCTGATCCCCGGCTCGATAGACAGCACCGGGATGGTCGCCTCGCGCACCGAAGAGGGCGCCTCGGTCAGCTTGTGCGATCCGGATGCCGCTGACCCGGACGCTGTCGTGATTGCGCGATTGGTCTTCGACTCCAGCAGCTGGATGCTGGACCCGTTGTTCGTGCCAGAAAGATGTCGTTCAGGTTCCTGACCCGCTTGGCTCCGGTCCTGCTGCTGGCCGGGGCGTGCGGTCGGGAGCACCCACCCTCGACACCGGTCACGATCTGGCGGCCGGTGGAGCACTGGTCGGGCGAGGCTTCTGCTACAGACCGAGTCGTTCGTCAGTACGACCGGTTCATTCCGCGTGCATTGGACCTCCGCAAACCTGGTCGCGGACAGCCCGGGTCGCCTGAACATTACGCTCAACAGCGCCGTCAGCGGCCGCCCGCTGATGAGCGTCGTCGACCACCTCGGAGAGGGCGAGGCGACGGCTTACGTCACCGAAGACCCGCGTGAGTTCTTCCTGGTCGTCGACGCGGAGCGTACGCGGTGGACCGTGGAGCTCGATGAAGGGCTGCCCGGCTTGAAGCGAGCCGCCGCGCCTCGGTGAACGTTTGGCGTGTCGCACGGTGTCGTCGCTGCCACGGCCGTCGATGTGGACCGCGAGGGCCAGCGCGAGCACACGCATCTCGACCACATAAGGGATTGATAAGGCGGCGCGAATGGCGTAACGTCCCCCAGGTAAAGCAGGAGGTGTGACGTGGCCGATAGCACTCCCCGGGTTCACACGCTCGTTGGCAAGGATTACCTCACTCCGGACCTGGTGGCGAAGGTCACCGGCCGCGCCAAGTACGCCGAGGATTATCGCGCCGAGGGCATGCTCTGGGCGAAGCTGCTCCTCAGCCCCATGCCCCACGCCCGCGTCACGCGCATCGATACGAGCGCGGCGCTCGCCATGCCCGGAGTGAAGGCCATCCTCACCGCCGAGGACCTGCCGGCGGTGGTCGAAGGCGCCAATCTCGGCGAGGGCATCATCGCCAGTGCGCTCAGCGAGCGCGGGCTCACCAACGAACCGCTCTACGAGGGCGAACCGATCCTGGCCGTGGCCGCGGTGGACGAACTGACCGCCGCCGAGGCCATCGAGAAGATCGTCGTCGAGTTCGAGGCGCTGCCCTTCGTCGTCGATCCGCTCGAGGCGCTGAAGCCGGGAAGTCCGAATCCCCGGGAGCAGGGCAACGTGTGGGTGCGCCCCACGCCTGCCGCGAGCGGGCCGCCGACCAGCGGTCCTCAGGTGCAGGAATGGAAGTGGACCGACGAGGACTTCGCCGACGCACCGGCGGGCCAGCTGCCGCTGGGGAAAGCCACCGACGAGTGGGTCGTCGGCGATCTCGAGGTCGGGTTCGCGCAGGCCGATCTGGTGCTCGACGAGACCTTCGTCGGGCCCAACACCAGTCACGAACCGCTCGAGACTCGATCCGCGATGGCCTACTGGCAGAACGGCAAACTTTACATGCACTGCTCGACGCAGAGCACGATGCGGACGGTCGGGGCGGTGGCGCGCTGGGTCGGCATCGACGCGAAGGACGTGGTCGTCATCAGCGAGTACACTGGCGGCGGGTTCGGAAGCAAGGGCTCCTCGTCTGTCTTCGTGGTCGTTCCGGCGCTGTTGTCGAAGAAGGCGAATGCGCCGGTGATGATGCGCGTCACCCGCGACGATGAGTACTACATCGGGCGGGCGCGGCCCGCCTTGCACTCGCGCGTGAAAGTCGGATTCCGCAAGGACGGGCGCATCACCGCCATCGATGGACTCGCGATCGTCGACAACGGGCCTTACGACCTGGTGAACGATGGACGCTCGGCCGGCGACCACATTTCGCTGTCGTACCAGCCGCCAGCGATGCGGTGGCGCACCGTCACGGTGCTGACCAACACGCCGCCTCGCGGCGCGCAGCGCGCCCCGGGCGGGATGCAGGGCAACGCGATCCTCGAGCCGATCCTCGGCAAGGCCTCGAGAAAGCTCGGCGTCGATCAGGTGGCCATCCACCGGATCAACGCGCCGGCCGGCAAGGCGCCGTTCGGAGGCCCGAATCCGCGCGGGCAGCGCGCGTACGCGACGAGCGCGTTTCTCACCGAGGCTCTGGACAAGGGCAGGGCGATGTTCGACTGGGACGCCCGGAAGGCGCGCAGTCGCACGCGCGTCGGCACGAAAGTGCGCGGTGTGGGAGTCGGCGTGAGCGCCTATTCCGCAGGCTCGATCGGTTTCGACGGCCTGTTGATCATCAAGCCGGACGGACGCGTGGCCATTCAGTCCGGCATCGGCAACCTCGGCACGGAGTCGGTGTTCGACGTGCATCGCGTCGCCGCGGAACTCATCGGCGTACCGTGGGAGAAGTGCGACATCACCTGGGGCAACACGGCGAAGTTCCTGCCGTCCACCTGCAACCAGGGCGGCAGCCAGACGACGCATGCGATGACGCGTGCAGCACATGCGGCGGGTATGGATGCGGTCCGTAAACTGCAGGCGGTTGCGGCCGCAACAATCGGCGGCCGCCCCGAAGACTACGAGGTGGCGGGGGAGCGCGTCTTCCGCCGCGGCGGGTCCGGGCTCTCGCTGGCGGAAGCGGCGCACAAGGCGATTGCCCTGGGCGGCATCTACGACGGTCACGAACTGCCGGCGGACATCAATGCCGTCACGAAGGCGTCAGCCACGGCCCTGGCCGGACAGGGGCTGATGGGAGTGGCCCGCGACAATTACGGCCGCGATGGCACCTCGAAGTCGTACGTCGCCGGGTTCGCGGAGGTGGAGGTCGACACGGAGACCGGCAAGTACCAGGTGATCGAGTTTCTTGCGGTTGCCGATGTCGGGACGGTCATCCATCCGCGCAACCTCCGGGGGCAGACCCTCGGTGGCATCATGCTGGGACTGGGCCATGCACTCGGCCAGAAGTGGGTGTACGACCAGCATTACGGCGTGCCGCTGGCCAAGCGTTTCCACTACAACAAGCCGCCCACCATCCTCGATGCGCCGCACACGATGCAGTGGGCCGCCCTGGACATACCGGATCCGGAAACGCCGGTCGGCGCGCGCGGAGTGGGTGAGGCCCCTGTTGGCGCGGGCTGTTGCGCGGTGATGAACGCGCTGATCGACGCGCTCGGCGAGGACATCTTCCGCCGCGCACCGATCACCGCGGACATGATTCTGACCGCGCTCGAAGCGGGGCGCCCGACCCACGCGCCGCTCGCGGCCAACGTCTGATCGCGAGCGCGCTCGCGCAGGCATACCCAGACCAGCAGGGGCCCTGGCGACCAAGCAGGGGTTCGATTGACGGCGGCGCCTGCGTAAGTGCATGATAAGTGCATGGCTGTAAAGACGATCACGATCGACATGGACGCGTATGAGCTCCTGTCGAGGCACAAGCGTGAGGGGCAGTCCTTCTCGCAGGTCATCAAGGAACGTTTCGGGCCGCAGCCGACGGCCGGACGGTTCGTCGCGCGCGTTCGTGCGGCGCGCGTCAGTGCCGCGGCACTGGACGTCATGGAGCGTCAGGTGCAGGGTCGGAAGCTGGAGCCGGCCCGCGCCGTCCGGTCGTGATTCATCTCGACAGCTCGTTTCTCATCGACCTGCTGCGGGAAAGTGCGGGCGATCGTCCAGGTGCGGCCTTCGATGCCATCGAGTCGCTCGATCCGGCGGAAATCATGGGCGTTTCCGTGCACGTCGTGTGTGAGCTGCGCGCCGGAGCCGAACTCGCTCGACGTCCGGCCCAGGAGCACGAGGGGCTCGATCAGCTCCTCTCCGGGCTGCTGGTCGTCTACCCCGACGATCGTTTCGCCCCGGCGTATGCTCGACTGCTGGCGGCCACGAGCGGGGGTGGCAAACGAGTGTCCGCCATGGACCTGCTCATTGCGACGGCGGCCACACTCGACGATGCTCCGCTGATCACGCGGAATGTGAAGGACTTCTCGCGGGTGCCCGGCTTGCGATTACTGCCCTACTGACGAGATCCGCCCGAACCGGAAGGCGCGCTGCCGTCAGGTACGTGCCCGCCGATGGCGAGCGATGTTCCATACTGAGGGACCCATGTCCACGCGCACGCGTCGTCTGCTCGTCACCTTGATCGCGCTCGCCGCCTCGCCCGGCCTGGCGGCGGCACAGACCTCACCAGCCACCAGGGCGGCGCAGGATCCGCTCACCGCAGTCATCGCCGTCGATCCGCAGGTCCGCGTCGGGCGCCTGCCCAATGGCCTGCAGTACTTCGTGCGGGCGAACGGACAGCCGCAGGGGCGTGCCGAGCTCCGGCTGGTGGTCAATGCCGGGTCCGTGCTCGAAGACGATGACCAGCGCGGGCTGGCGCATCTGGTCGAGCACATGAGCTTCAACGGCACGGAACACTTCCCCGGCCAGAGCGTCCCCGACTTCATCCAGTCGCTTGGCATGCGCTTCGGGGCGCACGTGAATGCGCACACGGGGTTCGACGAGACGGTGTATCAGCTCCAGATTCCCACAGCGAACAGCGCGGTCGTCGATCGATCGCTGTTGATCCTCGAGGACTTTGCGCACAACGTGTCATTCGACCCGGCGGAGGTCGAGAAGGAGCGCGGGGTCGTCCTCGAGGAGTGGAGACTTGGCCTCGGCGCCGAGTCGCGTCTGCGCGACGCGCAGTTGCCCGTTCTGCTGAAGGGTGCGCGCTACGCGGAACGCTCGCCGATCGGCCGTCCGGAGATCATCCAGAGTGTCAGTCGCGCGCGGCTGATGCAGTTCTACACGGACTGGTATCGACCTGACCTGATGGCGGTGATTGCTGTCGGCGACTTCGATCCGGCGGCGATCGAAGCGATGATCGTCGCTCACTTCGACCACATTCCGGCATCCACGGCCCCGAGGGCGCGGACGAACTACACGATTCCGCCGCACGCGGAAACGCTCTACTCACTGACCGCGGACCGCGAGGCGACCGCCACCATCGTCACGGTGTCGAGCCTCGGACCGGCCGGGGATCAGCGCACGGTTGGAACATACCGCCAGCAGATGGTTGAACGGCTGTTCGCGCGCCTGCTCGCCGCGCGGCTCGAGGAGGTGGCCCATGCCCCTGGTGCACCCTTCGTTGCGGCGCAGACCAACCGTGCACTGTTCGTCCGATCGGCGGTTGTCACCACGATGGCGGCCCTTGTTCCCGAGGGCGGTGCTGAGCGTGGGCTGACGGCGCTGTTCACCGAGGCCGAGCGCGTGGTGCGGTACGGGTTCACTCCGACCGAACTCGAACGTGAGAAGCTCGGCAGCCAGCGATACCTGGATCAGGCGCTGCTCGAAAAGGACAAGAGCCCCTCGGGTCCGCTGGCTGATGAACTGGTCCGCCATGTTGTCCAGGACGAGCCGGTCCCCGGCATCGTCTACGAACAGGCCATGTCGGCGCGGTTCCTGCCCGGGATCA
Organism: uncultured Acidobacteriota bacterium; assembly: GCA_963697745.1. Taxonomy (GTDB): domain Bacteria; phylum Acidobacteriota; class Vicinamibacteria; order Vicinamibacterales; family CAVVIG01; genus CAVVIG01. The sequence continues at coordinate 36,533 of CAVOPD010000017.1, forward strand.
CGCTGGACGAGATCAACGCGCTCGCGCGCACGCTGGATACCGGCGGGCAATCGGGTCGTGTCGGTGACCGCACCCGAACGCGCGGGACTCGCCCTGCCGACCGCCGCCAGGCTGGCCGCCGTGATTGAGACCGCCAGCACGGCGACCCTGTCGGCCTACGTCGATCGTGTCAACGCACAGCCGCTGCTGGCAACCGTGCCAGCACCAGGGACGGTGACACGCGCCTCGACACGCGACAGCATCGGAGTGACGGAGTGGACGCTGTCGAATGGCGCGCGCGTCATTCTCAAGCCGACCACCTTGAAGGAGGACGAAATTCTCTTCCGCGCGGTGAGCCCCGGCGGAACGTCGCTCGCGAGCGACCAGGATCTCGTCGCCGCGGAGACGGCCGACCAGGTGGTTGCCGAAGGCGGGCTCGGACCGTTCTCGACGCTCGACCTGAATCGCGTCCTCGCCGGCGTCTCCTCGGCGGTGAGGGGCTACGTCAGCGACACGCGAAGAAGGGCTACGGGGCGGCGCGGCAAAGAAGGACGTGGAGAAGATGTTTCAACTCATCTACCTCACGTTCACGGCGCCCCGCGCCGATCCGGTGCAGTTCGAAGCGCTGAAGGCGCGGCTCAGGCCGATGCTCGCGAACCAGCAGGCGCGCCCGGAGACGGCGTTTCGCGACGCGCTCGTATCGGCGCTCACGCAGGATCATCCGCGGGAGCGGCCGCTGACGCCTGCGTCGATCGATCAGATGAATCTCGACAGGTCGATCGCCTTCTACAAAACCCGATTCGCCGATGCGAGCGACTTTACCTTCGTGTTCGTCGGGAGCTTCGACGTGGACACGATGAAGCCGCTGGTCGAGCGCTATCTGGCGAGCCTGCCGGCTCTTCACCGCGTGGAAGCCGCCGCCGACCGCGGTGTGCGCCCGCCTTCCGGTATCGTCGAACGCCAGGTGGTCAAGGGGGTAGAGCCCAGGAGCCAGGTCGCCATCGTGTTCAGCGGATCGTTCAAGAACGACGCGATGAACCGGTTGGTGATCAGGACCATGGGCCAGATGCTCGGCGGGAATCTTCACCAGACGCTGCGCGAGGAACTGGGCGGCACGTATGGCGTCACGGTCGAGCCGAAGTTCTCGAAGTATCCGACGCAGGAATACCAGATTTCCGTCGGTTTCAGTTGTGACCCGGAGCGGGTTGACGCGCTCACGACGGCAGCGTGGAAGGTGATTCGCGACTACATCGATCGGGGACCGTCGTACGAGCAGCTGGCAAGCGCGCGCAGCGCGCTGGATCGCGATCTCGAAGCCGGTGTCCAGAACAACACGCTGCTCAACGACCTGACCACCAGGATTCAGAACGGCGAGGACATCGCCGACGTGTTCGACCCGAGGCCGCTCTACGATCAGCTGAACACGTTCGTGGTGCGCGACGCCGCCCGCGAATACCTGAACGTGAACCGATACGTGCAGGTCACCCTCCGTCCTGAAGGAAAGTAGCGAACGAAGCGCTCACGACAATGCTTGGCCTGGTTCCCCCAGAGCCTCAGCGCCCGCGGTAAGCGATCTCACCGCAGCGACGGTACGCCAGGCGGCGGACGCCTGTGGTGCGTCCCCTGTTCGTATGCGTACGCGAGGCGGAGCAGTGTTGCCTCGCTCCACGGGCGCCCGAAGAACTGCAGCCCCGCCGGCAGGGTGTTGCCGCGAGTGAAGCCCATCGGCACGGTGATCGCCGGGAAGCCGGTACTCGGCGAGAACAACTGGTTGTTGTCACCGCCGGGGGTGTTGAGATCGCCGATCAGGCGGGGTGGATTGCTCCAGGTCGGATAGACCAGCGCGTCGAGCCTGAGGTCGGTCATCAACGCGAGCACTGATGTGCGCAGTGCCTCGCGGAACTGTTCGCGCGCCACGCATCCGGCGGTCTGGCCGGGCACGTCGTCGGCCGCCTGCGCGCTCTCGAGCCGTGTCTCGATCGATGGATGAAAACGCCGCGACTTGATGATCTCCTCGAGCGAGCGGACCGGCGCCCGGTCGCCGAGGCCGCCAAGATACCGGTTCAGGTCGTACTTGAAACGGTTGCAACTGGCGCCCCGCGGCCCGCGCAGATCGACGTTCTCGAGGACAGCGGGGTCGACCACGTCGGCGCCGAGCTTGCGCAACTCGTCTACCGCTCTCCGGAAGACCGCATCGACCTCCGGGTCGAGTGTGGGTGTGTCGTACGCCTGGCGCCATACGCCGAGACGTGCGCCCCGCAGGCCCTCAGCGCGAAGGGCTGCCGCGTAATTGGCGTCGGCATGACCTCGACTCGCGCTGGTAGCCGGGTCGTCCGCGTCTTCGCCGGCAATCACCTGGAGCACCGCAGCGCTGTCAGCGACGCTCCGCGTGACGGCGCCCGCGATATCGGCGCCCAGATTGAGCGGGACCACGCCGGCGCGGCTCACCAGGCCCATCGTCGACCGAAGCCCAACGAGCGCCTGGTGTGCGGCTGGCCCGCGAATCGAATCGCCGGTATCGGTGGCGAGGCCGACCACCGCGAAGTTGGCGGCGATGCCTGCGGCGGATCCGCCACTCGAGCCTGCGGTCGCGCGCCTCGTGTCGTACGGATTACGCGTGTAGCCTGGCAGGATCGAGTTCACGGTTTCCACGGGGCTGAACGCGAATTCCGCCATGTTCGACTTGGCGATCATTACGGCTCCGGCGTCCCGCAGACGCGTCACGACGAAGGCGTCCTTGCCGGTTGTCATTCCGGAGAGTGACAGCGAGCCGGCAGTCGTCGCCATGTCTACAGTTTCGTAGTTGTCCTTGACCAGCACCGGCACGCAGTGCATCGGCCCGGCTGCTCCGGACCGACGGTAGCGGCGGTCCAGATCGTCTGCCGCGCTCAGCGCCTCCGGGTTCAGGCGCACGATGGCGTTCAAGGAGGGGCCCTGTTTATCGAACGCGTCGATGCGGGCGAGGTACTGCTCGACGAGCGACCGACACGTGACGGAGCCGTTGCGCAGGGCGGTCTGAAGCTGCGCAATCGTTGCTTCCTCGAGCAGAAAGGGGCTCGGGGCCTGGGCGCCGGGGGACCCGGCGAACGCAAGGAGCGCGACGAACACGGCCGTGACAATGAGTGGTCGCTGCGACACGTGTCTACGTGAGCTCTCGAAGCAAGTGTAACCGGTCGCCATGCGGGGCGGGACGACTCCACCGCGAGCTTACCGATGCAGTTCGCTGCTCCAGTTGAGGACGACCGTCGTCGGGGTCAGCGCGTCGCGACCGGGCGGCGCCGTGAAGAGCAGGCGCTGCGCGTCCGGCGCGATCGCGTAGCGGTTGCGCACGTTGCCGGACGCGCTTACGCGTCCCGCAAACAGCACCTGCGGCACGCCGACCTGGACGGTCGAGCCCAGCTTGATCTCGGCCGACATGATCCGCTGGTCGAGGCCGCGGTAGATGATCTCCTTGCCGTCGGCACGCCATGTCGGATCGTTGCCGCCGGTGTTCGACACCTGCCACTTTCCGGTTGGCTCCGGGAACGACTGCACGTAGATCTCGCTGCGGCCGGATTCCGTCGACCGGTAGACGACGAACCGTCCGTCCGGGGAAAACTGCCCGTTCGATTCGTTGAACGGGCCGTTCACGACTGGGATCGGTTTGCGGTCGCCGAAGGTGGGCAGCGCCCATACAGCCCAGTCGTTCTTGGCATCGAACTCCTGATACAGGAGGTAGCGGCCGTCGCGCGACCAGTCGGTCGGCGCCTTGTTCAAGTCGTTCTTCAGCAGCAGCTTCTCTTCGCCCTGTCCGTTCGAGGGCTTCTCGTAGATGTTGCCCGATGCCGTCGCGAGTCGAGCGGAAGACGACGACGGCGCCATCGGGAGACCACACCGGTGTGGTGCTGTCGCCCTGCCCGAAGGTCAGGCGCGAGTTGACGCCGCGTGCAAGATCGCGCACCCAGAGATCCAGCTTGCCGGTGCGGCGATCGGCCAGCGCGAAGGCCAGCCGGGTCCCGTCGGGAGAGATGGACGGATTGCTGTAGTCGCCGGCCTCGCCCAGCGTTTCGAGTTCACGGCCGGTCCGGTCGACCCACACCAGGCGGCTGCCGGTTTCACCGACGCGATACGCGAGCGTGCCTTCCTGCGATACTGAGAAGGTCGCGAGTCCGACGCGCATCGGTCCCGATCTTCTCGGCCAGCGGCACGACGTCGCCTGTGGTCTTCATTGTCTTTGCGTCGAACGGCTGCGCCACCAGCGTCTGATCGCGCACGAACAGCAGGTAGCCGGGCGGCGCATACGAGAGCAGGGTCTGGCGCGGACGAGAACGGCTGCGACTCGTCGGAATCCAGCTGGCCGATGCGATACGTGCTGTCCTCGAGCTTCTCGTTCTGCGCGAGGTATATGAAGTGGCGTCCGTCGGGGAGGAACTCGGGCCATCCGACGATCCGATCCTTGGCGGCGGCGTTGGGTTTCACCGCCGGCACCGGCGTTCCACCCGACGCCGGCACGCGGTAGATCGGATCGCTGCCGCGGCCGTCGAACAGGATGACCCCTTCCGGGCTCCAGCTGCCATCCGATCCGCTCGGCGCGTCGCAGATCTTCTGCGCCGGTCCGCCCGACACATCGATCTTCATCAGCTTTCCCTGCGCCATGTAGCCGAGGAACTTGCTGTCGGGCGACCAGAAGGGCCGGCTCGCGCCGTCGGTGCCGGGTAGCGGCTGCGCGGTCGAGCGCGTTCATCTGTCGCACCCAGATCTTGGTGACGCCGGACGCATCGGTCGCATTGAACGCCAGGTATCGACCGTCGGGCGACACCCGCGGCGCGCCGATGCTGATCGCGCCCTCGGGATTGTTCACCTCGAACCGCACCATCCTCGGCGGCGGCGGTGCGGGTCGCGTGAGAGCGACCGCCGCCGAGCGGCGCCCGCCGCGAGCATCGCCACAGCCGTGACGCTCCAGGGAATCCACGTCGCGCGGCCGGGGAGTTGCCGGGGCCGCGACGGCGACACCTGATGCGGCCGCCACACCAGACGCTGGTGTCACACCGGATGACGGCGTCACCACGGACGAGACACCGGAACCTGCGGGTATCGCCGGTCCGTCGATCTGCGTCGTCGCCGCCTCACGAAGCCACTGCAGCTGCAGCGCAAGATCCTGGACGGTCTGAAACCGCTCGTCTGGGTCCTTGGCCAGGCACGTGCGAATCACCCGTGCCAGCGGTGCGGGCAGCGCGGCAACGGCGTGCGGGGTCGTCGTCGGATCGTCCCTGAGGATGGCTCCAGCCAGGCTCGCCTGCGTCTTGCCCTGGAACGCCGGGTGTCCGGTCACCATTTCGTAGAGGAGAGCGCCGAACGCAAAGATATCGGTGCGGGTGTCCGCGTCCTGTCCTTCGAGCTGCTCGGGCGCCATGTACTGGAACGTTCCCAGGATCGCGCCCGGCGCGGTGATCGCCGCGGGCGTGGTGGGCATCACCGAGACGCTGCCCGCCGCGACCTGCGTCTTTGCGAGGCCGAAGTCGAGGAGCTTCGAGCCCGAGCGGGTCAGCATCACGTTGCCCGGCTTGAGGTCGCGGTGCACGACGCCCGCCTTGTGCGCACGCGTCAGCGCGCCCGCAATCTCGATGGCCACTCGCAACGCGTCGGAGAGCGGCAGCGGACCGCTCACCAGCCGCGTGGCAAGCGTTTCGCCCTCCAGATACTGCATGACCAGATACGACGTGCCGCGCTCCTGGCCGACGTCGTAGAGCGCACAGATGTTGGGATGATCGAGCTGCGAGATGGTGCGGGCCTCGCGCTCGAAGCGATCGCGGAAGTGCGGGTCCGCCGCGAGTGCGTCGGGCATGATCTTGATCGCCACGGTTCGATCGAGGCGCGTGTCGCGGGCCTGGTAGACCTCGCCCATTCCGCCGGCTCCGAGGGGGCCGAGGATCTCGTACGGACCGAGCCGTGTTCCAGCTGCGAGGGGCATGGTTCTCTCCGCGTACGTCGGAAGCGTCGATGTTACTGTTCAGGTGGGCGGTTGCGGTCAAGCATGGCCGCGGCGCTCGGTGAAATCAAGCCTGCACTTGCACACCGTCGCACCGTGAGATCGTCAGACGTGTCGATCGAGTTACGGTTTCGACGCACTTGTGCCGAGATGGATGACATGGAGAAGCCTGCCCCTGACTGGCTCGTCGCGGAAATGCCGCCGGGATATCACAACCGGCTGTTCGAACTGCGCCGCCTGTCCGAAGAAGTGCGGGCGATGGAGCGGTTCGGCCACCTGCTGTGGCAGGTCGGACCTGACCTGACCGAAGCGGTACTCGATGGCTTTGCCGCCCTCGGATTCGAGACCGGCCGCGTGACCGGCCCGACGTTCGGTTACGTGACCGTGAAGCTGGACGCGCGCCGACGGCTGCTGCTCTTCGTGTCGGCGACGACGGATGTCATCCAGAAGAAGGGCACCGAAGTCGCGCACGTGTTCGAGATGCTGCACGAACACGCGGAGGAGACCGACCGCGTCGTCCTCGTGACCAACGCGGACCCGGCCGCCCGGCCGTCGGAGCGGAGCGCGACGGTCGGTCCCGAGGCGTTGAACCTCCTGCAGCGGCTGGGCGCGAACGTGCTCCCGGGTCCAACGCTGTTTGCCTTGTGGATGCTGTCGTTCGAAGACAGGGAACGCGCGCACAAACTGGTCGAGCGGTTACACGAACAGGACGGTGGCGTCTTCGAGGTGCCGACAATCGCAGCGCGCTGAGCGCATCAGCCGCTCTGGCCCTGAGCGGGAGGTGACCGCACGTTCTGCGATAGCATAGGCATCGGCTTGTCTTCCGTCCCACGCGCCGCCCACGCGCGAACGATCTGGGTGCAGCGGGCTGCCACTGGCGGCATTGATCCTCCTCCTGGCCCTCCTCGCGCGGGAGTCGGCCCTGCACTCGATCGATTTCCCCGTCTATCACCGCGCGGCCCGGCAGATTCTGGCGGGCAACTATGAGCTGTATCCCGCCGAGGCGTACGGGGGCCAGCCATTCCCGTCGCAGGGGTTCCGCTACGCGCCGGCGATCGCGTTCCTGTTCGTGCCGCTCGGATGGCTGACGCTCGAGGCTGCCGCCCTGGTGTTCTATGGCCTGAAGCTGGCCGCGCTCTGGTGGGTCGGCGCAACGGTGGCGCGGCATGCGCGCGCATCGACCTGGGGACGCGGTCTCTTTGCCCTCGCGTTCGTCATCGTCGGTGGCTACGTCGTCGAGGAACTGCGGTTCGGCAACGCGCACTTCTTCACGGTTGCGCTGATGGTGCTGGCCTACGACCGGGCGGAATCAGGAAAGGTGCTGACGCCGGCGGTGGCGCTGGCCATTGCGATCGCCACGAAGATCACGCCGCTCGCGCTGCTCGCGTACTTCGTCGTGCGCAGACGGATCGCCGCGGTCGGTGGCGACGATCGTCATCGTCGCGCTGCTGATCGTGCTGCCGGCGGCTGTCATGGGCTGGGCCGGCAACACCCGCCAGCTGCGCGCCTTTGTCACTTACGCCCTGGAAAAGGTGGACGAGGGCGACAACTATTCGCTGCGAGGCGTGCTCGTCCGGTATCTCACCCCGATGCCGGCGGACGTCTCGCACGTCGAGGCGAACATCGCCGATCTGCCGATGTCGGTTGTCAACGTCCTCTGGCTGTGCGGCCTGGCGGGCCTCGGTGCGGCGGCGCTCGCCGCCGTGTGGCGCGCTGATGCGGATCCGGTGACCAGGTTGCTGGAGTTCTCGATTGTCGTGACCGGCATCGTGCTCGCCTCGCCGCACACGCAGCGGCGATACTTCGTCGCGTTGTACGTGCCGGTCGTGGCACTGCTGACGCTGTGGCCGCGTACGCAGTCCGCGCCGGATCGACGGCTCATCCAGCTGGGGCTGCTCGCGACGGCTGCGCCGGCCACCATCCTGCCGCTGGTCTTCGGCGGACGACGCATGGCGCTGCTCTATGAAGCGGCGTCGCCGTACACGTTCGGCGCGCTCGCGCTGTTCGGGGTCCTCGTCTGGTTGACGCTGCGGCGCAAGGCGACCGGCGCGCTTCGCACCATGGTGTGATCCGGCCGCCATCTCCGTCTGGGAGTGCGACCGCAGACCTGTCGCGGTCTCGTGCAGCCGCGAATCCAGTCCGCGAACTTCCGCTCGCCCGCTCAGACGACGCATCCGTATAATCACGTCACCCGTGGCAGGCCCGTCGGTTCGTGCGATCGTCCCGCTGCTCATCGCGGTGTGCCTCGGCACTGGCTGCTCGAACCGCCGTGTTGAACGACCCATGGACGATGGCGGTCCGCCAGTGCGCGGCGGCACGCTCGAAGTGGTCGGCGCGAGCGACGTGGATCACCTCGCGACCACCAGCGCGTATCTGGTCCAGAGCTGGTGGCTCACGCGCGCGTTCACGCGGCAACTGGTGACGTATCCGTCCGCCGCCGACTTCGACACCAGCACCCGGCTCGCCGCAGACCTCGCAGTCGACGTACCGACCGTCGAAAATGGCGGGATCAGCGCCGATGGACTGATCTACACCTTTCACCTGCGACGCGGGGTCCGGTGGGACAGCCAGCCGTTCCGCGAGGTCACTGCCGCCGACGTCGTGCGCGGATTCAGGCTGATGTGCAATCCGGTGAGTCCGGTCGGCGCGCCCGCCTACTACACCGACACCATCTCGGGGATGGCGAGTTACTGCGAGCGCTTCGCGGGCGCGGCCGGAACGGTCGCAGGGGATTCGCGACTTCGTCAACACAGAGGCCCTCGACGGCGTGCGTGCCGTCGACGATCACACCATCGTCTTCCACCTTCTGCACGCCGCCTCGGACTTCCTGAACCTGCTCGCGCTGCCATTCGCGTCGCCGGTGCCGAGCGAGTACCTGGACTATCTGCCCGACAGCGCAGCGTTCCGTCAGCACACGCTCTCGGTCGGACCGTACCGCATCGCCAGGTACGTTGCAGAACCGCGAGCTGCTGCTCGAGCGCAACCCTGCCTGGACCGCAGCCACCGATCCGATTCGGCCGGCGCACGTCGAGCGCATCCGCATCCGGATCGGCGCCGATGTCCAGCTGCAGCAACTGCAGATCGAGGCAGGCACTGCGGACATGAGCTTCGGCGGGGGAGTGCCGTCGGCGGAATTGGCGTCACTGCTGGCCACCGACGATCCCACGGTCTGGCTCGCGCCGCCAGGCGCGGCATTCACCGGATTTGCGTTCCTCGCGTTGAACCATGTCGGACCCGATCGCCATGCGATCCTTCAGCAGGTGGCGATGCGCCGCGCCATCGCGCTCGCGGTGGACCACGCGGCGGTGATGCAGGTGGCGGGCGGGCCACGCGTGACCGCGGGCATTGAAACAGGCGGTGTCCCGGAGCACGGCCGGGTACGAGGAGGGTGCGGACCAGTACGTCACCCCCGACGATCGCGGCGACGTCGCGGCCGCGCGCAAGCTGATTGCCGACGCGGGCGTCGACCGGACCCTCTCACTGCGGCTTGCCTATTCACCGGACCCCGTGTGGTTTCCGCTGGCCGCGCAGGCTGTCCAGGCGAGCCTGGCACGCGCGGGCATCGACGTCGAGCTCGTGCAACTCACCAGCGGTGACCTGTACGGGCGACTCCTGACCAATCCCGAGACTGCGCGTCGCGGTGAATGGGATCTGGCGATGGTCGTCCTGGATTCCCGACTGGTTTGGTGCGAACAACGGGCGCTCGGTCATCCCGCCACTGTTCGACGGCCGTCACCTGGGTGCGAATTCGACCAACTTCGGCCGTTATCACAATGGAGAGGTTGACGCGGCCATCGATCGGGCGAACACCGCAGCGACCGCACGACTCGCAGAACAGGCCTGGCGTGACGTCGCTCGGCGTCTCATGGACGATGTGGCCGTGGTGCCGCTGGTGGATTACAAGGTCGCCTTTGCGCGCTCGCGGCGGCTGCGCAACTGCAACTGGACAGTCCTCGGACTGAACTGCGATCCGACCGCAGTCTGGCTCGCCGATGGCCGGTCCACACCGGAAAGCGTGCGATGACGCCGACCGCACCCCAGCCCGTCGCGGGGCCGCCGCCGCTGCTCGACGTTCGCGACCTGCGCGTATCGTTCGCGACACCAGACGGCGTGCTCGATGCGGTGCGCGGCATCTCGTTCACGGTGGATCGCGGCAAGGTCCTCGGCATCGTCGGTGAGTCCGGCTCGGGCAAGAGCGTCGCGACCCAGACGATGGTGGGGTTGACGCGCGGCGCGCGTGTGACGGGGCAGGCGCTTGTTCGAGGGGCGAGATCTGCTGACGCTGGCGCCCGACGAACTTCGCGCGGTGCGCGGCCGCGGCATCGCGATGATCTTCCAGAATCCGCTGTCCAGCCTCCACCCGCTTTACCGCGTCGGGTGGCAGATCGTGGAGATGATCCAGGCGCACGAGCCGACCAGCGCACGTCTGGCGAGGGCGCGTGCCATTGAACTGCTCGGCCTGGTCGGGATTCCGCGACCGGACCGCCGCGTGGACGACTACCCGCACCAGTTCTCGGGCGGGATGCTGCAGCGGGCGATGATTGCGATGGCGCTTGCGCTGAATCCGCGGCTGCTCGTCGCGGACGAGCCGACCACGGCGCTCGACGTCACGGTGCAGGCCCAGATCCTCCGCCTGCTTCGACGCGTGCAACGCGAGTTCGGCATGGCGGTGATTCTCATCACGCACGACCTTGGCGTGATCGCGCAGGTCGCCGACGAGGTGCTCGTGATGTATGCGGGCAAGGTGATGGAGGCCGCTCCACGCGGGGCGCTGTTCAGGACGCCGCAGCACCCGTATACGCGAGGGCTGCTCGAATCCATCCCTCGTGTGGGTGGCGGCGCTCGCCTCACGCCCATACCGGGACAGCCGCCGAGCGCACTCGCTCCTCCGGGCGGATGCGCATTTCATCCACGGTGTACCCAGCAGATCGATCGCTGCCGGGTCGAGGATCCGCGCCTTGTGCCGGTGTCCGTGACGACGCATCTCGCCGCCTGCTGGCTGAACACAGAGCGCAGGTCATGACGCATCCGAGGCCCGGTGTGTCACTGCAACGCAGCGCGCCGCTGGCTCGCCTCGAAGGCGTGGTCAAGGACTTCCAGGTGAGCCCCGGCGGCCTGTTCGCACGTCGGCGCGAGCAGGTTCATGCGGTAGCGGGAGTGACGCTCGACATCCGTCGTGGCGAAACGCTGGCGCTGGTTGGCGAGTCGGGCTGTGGCAAGTCGACCCTGGCGAGGTGCCTGGTGCGGCTGCACACGGTCACCTCCGGGCGCGTGCTGTTCGACGGCGTGGACATTACGACGGCGTCTGACCGCGACCTGCGTCCCGTGCGCCGACGCATGCAGATGGTGTTTCAGGACCCCTACGGCTCGCTCAACCCGCGGCGACGGGTCGGGTCGATCATCGGCGACCCGTTCGAGATCCACGGCCTTGCGAGCGGCGTCGAGCGAATCAGGCGCGTGCAGGCGTTGATGGCAATGGTCGGCCTGAACCCGGAACACTACAACCGCTTTCCGGTCGACTTCTCCGGCGGCCAGCGCCAGCGTGTCGGCATTGCGCGGGCGATCGCGCTCTCACCGGATCTGGTCGTGTGCGACGAAGCGGTGTCGGCACTCGACGTGTCGATCCGGGCCCAGATCCTGAACCTGCTTCAACAGTTGCAGGTGGACCTGGGCCTGACCTATCTGTTCATCTCCCACGATCTCTCGGTGGTCCGTCACGTCAGCGATCGCGTCGCGGTCATGTACCTGGGCAAGGTCGTCGAACTGGCCCCATCAGAGGAACTGTACGAGAGTGCCAGGCACCCGTACACCCGAGCGTTGCTGTCCGCGATGCCCGTTCCGGACCCGGATCAGGCCGACGTGCGTGAGGACCTGGTGCTGCAGGGTGATCCGCCGTCGCCGATCGATCCACCCGCAGGCTGCGGCTTCCATCCCCGTTGCCCCCGGGCGCAGGCCCGTTGCGCGACGGAGGTCCCCGCCCTCGCATCGCATTTCGATGATGGTGACGACCACGTGGCGGCATGCCACTTCCCGATGGCGGCGGGGGACCCGCTTCACCCGATCAGCGCGGCACGCGTTGCGGTCGGATGATGGCTGCGACACTCGCGCCTGTCCGGACCCGTGGACCGTGGGAGCTTGCCTTCCAGCGGTTGCGACAGGACCGCGCGGCCATCAGCGCCTCGGCTACGCTGGCGACCGTGATCGCTGTCGCGGTCTTTGCGCCGCTGGTCGCCACGGTGGTCGGGCACGGACCATCCGAGCAGTTCCTCCATGCCGGTCTGTCCGAATCCGGCATTCCGATCGGACCGAGCCGGACATTCCTGCTCGGCACCGACAGTCTCGGCCGTGACATCCTGGTTCGCATCGCCTACGGCACACGCGTATCGCTGCTCGTGGGGCTCGTCGCCAGCGCGCTTGCCGTGGTCGTTGGCACGGCTGTGGGAATTCTCGCCGCCTGGTACGGCGGTGTCGTCGATCGTTTCCTGGCAAGGACGATGGACGTGTTTCTCGCGCTGCCATTTCTCGTCTTCGCTCTCGCGCTGGTGGCGGTCGTCGGACCGAGCCTCGCGATCAGCATCATCGTGATCGCGTCGTTCAGCTGGGCATCGGTGGGCCGCATGGTGCGGGCGGAGACGCTCTCGATCCGCGAGCACGAGTACGTGCAGGCGGCGCGCACGCTCGGCGCGAGCCCGATGCGGATCATGCTGGTCGATATCCTGCCCAACGTCGCGCCGACGGTCATCGTCTACGCGACGTTGTTGATTCCAGGCGCGATCGTCGCCGAGGCGACGCTGTCGTTCCTCGGTCTCAGCGTGGTGCCGCCAACGCCGTCGTGGGGCAGCATGCTCGCCGATGCGATGGCGTACTACAGGGTGGCGTGGTGGTTCGTGTTCTTCCCGGGCGCTGCGCTGCTCGCGACGACCGTGGCGTTCAACATGCTGGGGGACAGCGTTCGTGACGCGCTGGATCCGCGCGGCGGACGTTCCGCGCCACCGCCGGATGGTGAATCGTGATCCGCTATCTGTTCGGGCGCCTGCTGTGGAGCGTGGTGGTCATCTGGGTGGTGGCAACCAGCGTGTTCGTGATCTACTTCGTGGCTCCCCGCGATGTGGCTCGACTGATTGCCGGGCGCCAGGCGAGCGAGGACACGGTCAGGACTGTCCGTGCTCGTCTCGGGCTGGACCGGCCGCCTGTCGCGCAGTACGGCAGATTTCTGTGGCGGCTCGCGCAGGGAGATCTCGGCGAGTCCTTCATCACGCAGGAGCGCGTGAACACGGTGGTCGCGCGCGACCTGCCGGTGACCGCCTCGCTCGCGGCGGGCGCCGGGGTGTTGTGGCTGGTGTTCGGCGTCGGAGCCGGCGTGCTCGCCGCCACCAGGCGGGGGTCGGCGACGGATCGGGTGGTCACGACGCTGGCGCTCGGCTTCTACTCGATGCCGCCGTTTCTCGTCGGGCAACTGCTGCTGTTCTTCCTGTTCTTCCGGATGTACATGGCCGGGTTTGCGCTGTTCCCGCCGGGCTCCTACGTGGCGTTTGGCGACAGCCCCGTGCAGTGGGCGCGTTTCCTTGCGCTGCCGTGGCTGTCGATTGCGCTGGTGACGGCCGCCACCTACTCGCGGCTGACGCGCGGTGCGATGCTGGATGTGCTGGAGGCAGACTACATTCGTACGGCACGCGCCAAGGGGTTGACGGAGGGGCGCATCACGCTGCGGCATGCGCTGCGCAGTTCACTGACGCCGATCGTGAGCCAGTTCGGCGTGGATCTCGGCGGGCTGCTGGGCGGCGCGATCGTGACCGAGGTCGTATTCGGTTTACCTGGCCTCGGTCGCGAGGCGGTGCAGGCGATCCAGGCGCAGGACCTCCCGGTGATCATGGGCATCACGATCCTCTCCGCCGTGCTCGTGGTGGCGGCTAACCTTGTCGTCGATCTGGTGCAGGCGCTGCTCGATCCACGAGTGCGGCTGGAGTGATGATGGTCAGACGCGAACGCCCGTGATGCGTTCGCTCTAGCCGCAATCGACGTTAATCAAGGGGAACCCATGGTTTCGAAGAGGGCTCCGGCTTACGTCGCTGCGCTCAAGGTCCAGGTCACGATCTTGTGCCTCTTCGGAGCCGTCCTGGCCGCCTACTACTTCTTCTACGTCACGCTGCACCAGACCTACCTCATCGAACGCGACTTCAGGCTGCTGGCCACACTCGGCGACGAGATAGTCGAGACCATCGACAGCCAGAGCTCCGTGATCGGCACCATCATCGGCGCACCCCAGCAGCAGAACGATGGGTTCGATTTCGTCAAGCGGCACGCCACCCATTTCGTCCCGGCGTTCCGTTCGGCGCAGTTCCCGCCGAAACCCAGGCTGCCGATCACGGTGCAACTGGCCGAGCCGGATTCCCGCCTGCTGTGGGTCAGCCGCGAAGACCAGGCGGACAAGAACGCCGGGGTGGTCCGACTGGAACTGCAGGAGCTGCTGCAGCCGTTGTTGGACGAGGGGCGAGGCGCGTTCGACTCGCTGCTGATCGCGTCTCCTGACGGTCGCGTCGTGTTTCAGTCCGGGGATGCGAAGCTGCGGATGGCGTCCCTGGACCGGCTCACCCGGCGTTCCGCTCCGGAGCAGACTGAGACGACGTTTCAGGACCTTGCCCGCGCGCCGTGCGCTGACCGATGTCGTGGTGTCGGGCGCCACCTACAAGTTACTCACGCAACCATGTTGCGGTCGGATGATCCGTGCTCCCGTCGCGTCCACAGCGGGGGACGGGCGCGGCCTGCCGCACCGGCGTCAGGCAGCGCCGCGCCGGTAAAGCCGTCCGACGATGGATGGGTGCTGTGCGGTCTTGTGTCGTCCGCCAACCTCTCCTCCAGAGAGCTACGCGGTGTCGTTTTCGACCTCGTGCTGCTGTGTGCATTGCTGGTACTCGGGCTCCTCAGCTGGCCGTTTCTGAAGTTGACGTTCCTGGGTGAGGCGCAGCGCGTGAAGGCGTACGACGTCGTGCTCGTCATGTTCGCGACCACGATCGGCGTGGCGCTGCTGACCGTCGGAGCGATGGACTACGTCGCGTACGGACGCGAACTGCAGCGGGAACTGGACCGCCAGTTGCGAGCGCTGGCCGACGACATCAACACGCAGGCCACCGAGGAGGTCAATGCGGCGTACGGACAACTGCGGACGCTGCAGACGACGGTCAAGGGCCTCAAGGTCAGGACGATCCGACCTGACGCATATCGGCGAACTCTTCACCAGGCGCGATCTGCTGGCCCAGTATCCCTACTTCGAGTCGTTCGCACTGCTCGACGACGAAGGTATGCAGCGCCGCAAGCTGACGCTGGGCTCCTGGGCACGCTGTTCGTCGCCGCGGCTGACCGTGAGTACTTCACCCATTGGCCGTCAGTCGAGCGCGGTAAGCGCACGACCGGTCAGCACCAGCGCCTCAGCGGCCGGAAGCCCGGAGCCCGCGCCAGCCGCTGCGACGCTGCGGCGCTGAGCCTCGAGATTCATCGAGGCGATCAGGTCCAGGACCACCGGCGCCCGCGAGGCGGTGATTTCGATGCCCTCAGAGGTTGAGGGCTATCGCGTGGCGGCGCTCAGCACGCCCCTTCGGTCGCTGCTCGACCCGGTCCTGGTTCCGGGCTTTGGCTTTGTCGTCATCGACGATGACGGGAAAGTGCTGTTCCATTCCGACTCGCAACACAATCTCTCCGAAAACTTCTTTCTCGAATCGGACAGCAGCCGGCGCCTGCGCGCCCTCGTCAGTGCGCGGCACTCCGAGTGGCTGGACATCCAGTACCTGGGGCGACGAGCACAGGGCGCTGGTCACGCCGATGGCAATCGGGCAGCGCTGGACGCTGGTCACGTTCTACGACACCGACCTGATCCGGACGGTCAACGTCGAATGGGTGATTCTCGCCCTGGTGCTGCTCGGGTTGTACATCAGCGCGTATGCGGCGCTCGTCGTGGGTGTCCTGGTGCTGCGGCCGAAGTACCGCGCGCCCTGGCTCTGGCCGGACGTCGACCCGCTCGCGCGAGTACGTGGATCTGCTGCCGCCGCTGGTTCTGCTCGCGGCTGCCTTCATGCCTCGCACGCTGACACAGGACAATCTCGAGCTCGTCAGAGTGGCGTGGCTGGTGCCGTGCCTGACCTGGCTGCTTCTGTACTACGCGCTTGCGCGACCCGCGCGCAAGGACGCGCGGCCCGATGGCCGCTCGCGATCGCCGCTGGTGCCGCTGGGTCTGCTGCTCGTCCAGGCCTGGCGGCTCGATAACCGCGTCGCGGCGTTCACGCTCATCGCGGCGCTGCTGACGGCGTCGGTGCTGGTGATCCTGGCGCAGGCCAGGAAGAACGACCAGCCGCGGGCCTGCGCTGCCGCTGCCGGTCAACGTGTCCTTCGGACTGCTCGCAGCGCTCGCCTTGACGATCAGCGACGGTGCTGCCGGCCGCGGCCTTCTTCAAGGTCAGTCACGCCATCCAGATCGAGAACTTCATCAAGTACGGACAGCTGAACGCGGCGTCAGCGCGCATCGCCGACGACACGCGCGACCGGGCAACGGACGCGAAGGACCTCGAAGTCCTCACCTACCAGGACTGGGATGGCAAAGCGGTCGAGAGTCTCGACGCGACGCGCCGGGTGTATCGCGCGAAAGAACTGAACGACCACATCGGTGGGGTCGGCGTGTATCAGGCCTTCTTCTTCGCGACGCGACCAGCAGGTGACTCGAACCCGTGCCCTGCACGGGCGCCTCGAACCGATCCGGCTGCGGGCGTGCTCGCGGGTTCCTGCCGTTCTATTCGGACTGTCGGTGCCGATGCGCGAACTGGGTCACGACCAGGCTGACGACGGGCGATGGAGCTGGCGGCGGTCGGGGCCGACGCTGACGTTCTGTGCGAAGAACGACGAGGTGAAGCCATTCCAGTCAACCATTCCGGCGCTGTTCGCCGCCGGCCTCTCCGCTGACGTCGTCGGAGACCGATTCGCGCAGATCCTGCTGATCGCCTTGCTTGCCGGTGTTGTCGTCTGGCTGGTCAGGTTCGCGCTGCACAAGGTGTTCGTCACCGACCTGACGGAACCTCTGTGGACTGGTCAGGCCGGTTCTCTCGACGCGGCGTGGGCGTCGAACCTCTTTCTGGTCAGCAGCGATCCACTTTCAGACCGGCTGGACACGTCGAGGTATTGCGAAGTGGATCTGGCGGCGATGCCGGCAGATTCGTCGGCGCTGACTCGCTGGTTCGACCAGCAGCTCGCACGCATTGGCGAGTCACCATCCGGCCAGCACGTGCTGCTGCTGCACTTCGAGCATCGGCTGCAGGACCCGGCCGTTCATGGACGGAAGCTTGCGCTGCTCGAACGCGTCATCGACACCCTCGCCCGGACGACGGTGATCGTGTCGGCCGTGCCTCCGAATCGATTCTCCGTCACGCGGACAGCCGTTGCGCCGGCCGTGACCGTCACGTCGCGTCACCGAACGAGGCCACAGCGCTGGGCCCGACTGCTGTCGAACTTTACTGTCGTGCCCGTTGTGGCGTCTCCGGCCGCGGCGGCTGTGGCGCCGGCTGGTGCAGGGTCCTCATCGCTGGACTGGGTGACCGCCGGGTGGCGCGAGGTCCTCTGGCGCGTCAACGCCCTGGGGTTTTCGCACAGCGCGAGCTTCCTCGACGACGAGCGGCGCGACCCGGAAGTGCGACAGGCGTGGAAGGATGTGCTGCCGTACGCCTGGCATCCGGATCGTACGCTGAGCGTTGAGCAGTTGCTGACCGAGGTGGGCGAACGTTCGCACAGCCACTACCAGCAGATCTGGGAGAGCTGCACGCCGGCGGAAAAACTGGTGCTTGGCCAGATCGCCGCGGAGGGACTGGTCAACGGCAAGACGAAGCGAACCGTACGGATGCTGATGGCGCGCCGGCTGGTGCGGCGGCAGCCGAACTTCGTGCTCCTCAACGAAACCTTCCGCCAGTTCGTCCTCTCGGAGTCGTCGCGCGCGGAGGTCACGGTCCTGGAGCAGGAAACGAACAGCGCATGGGACGCCATCCGGGCGCCGTTCCTGGTGCTGTTGATCGGCAGCCTCGCATTCTTCATCGCGACGCAGCGGGAACTGTTCAACACGACGCTGGGAATCGTCACCGGTGTGGCCGCGACGCTCCCCGCGGTGATGAAGATGATCAGCATGTTCGGCTCGCGCAAGGCGGCAGCCGATTAACCGACTAGAACCTCAGTCTGACCCCGCCGTTGATGTTCCTGCCGTCGAGCGGCGACCATGCGTCCACGGCCCAGCGGCCATCCGCACCGCGGCTGGGACGAAGCAGCGGGTCGAAGCGGGTCTGGCGGACGTTGGTGAGGTTCTCGCCGTTGACGAACAGACGCAGCGGCCCGAACACGCGTTCAATCAGAAGGCCGACGAGCGTGTAGGGCTCGCTCTCGGTCCTGAACGGATTGGCTTCGAGGCGTTGTCGGCCGGTGTAGTACCACTCGACGCCGACGCGTCCGACCCCCTCGCGCTCCCACATGCCGACCAGCCCGAACGAGTGACGTGGCGTGAGCGGCACATCCTGCGCCAGTGCGTCCACGACCTCCCGCGCACGCACGTAGGCGTAGCTGGCGGTGATGGCCATCGGCGCCTGTCGCCATGTCGCAAGCAGTTCCGCTCCGGCATTGGTGGTGGGTTCGGCGAGATTCTGCAGCGTGTAATCGGACTCCCGATTCACCCAGGCCGGGTGGCGCACACGGGACGCGAACAGTGTTCCGGTGTAGGTGAGCGGGCCGTCGGTGCGGCTCAGATCGACCGATGCGCTCCGGGCCGTCTCCGCCTCCAGCGGCCGAACCAGCGTCAGCCCTGAAAGGCCTGCGGCTTCGGTCTCCTCGGTCAGAGCCGTGGCTGGAAAGAACCCGCCGCCGACCGACACTCGACCCGACCAGCCTCCGCCGCGCAGCAGCGCCGACCCTCGAGGACTGAAAAAGGCGCCGTAGGTGCTGTGCACGTCCAGCCGCCCGCTGGCTGAGAGCGCCAGCCACGGCGCAACGGTGATGTCGTCCTGGACGAACGCTCCGGGTGCGGTGAACGCGTATGAAAACTGCGGGACGTCATGCGCCTCGAACGTGTCACGTTCCAGCGCCGCGCCGACCACAAGGGTGTGCGCGCCGAGTTGCCGGCGGGCCGAGGCTTCCGCGAAGAATGTGTTGTGATGGTCCCGCTCGCGCAGCGTCCCGAAGGTGTGGTCGTGGTTCTGCCACGTGGCGCTGCTGCGGAACGCGAGGAGCGCGCCGTTGTCGCGCAGCGTTTGTGCAACGCCGCCGACATCGAACCGCTGGGTGTCCAGCGACTCCTCATAGGGGAGACCGGTGGCGGCCAGAACGGCACCGTCGACGGTTCCTCCGTGGCGCGCCTCGCTGGTCGCTCCTGCGGTGAGGAACAGGGAACTGCCGCCGTGATTGTCCCAGAACAGCCGCGGACGAATCTCTCCGCGCGAGTAGCCTGCGAGGTCGGCCCAGCCGTCGGCGTCGATGTCATTGTCGCTCTGCCAGTGTCCGCCACCGAGCAGGGTCGCACCCCACTGGCCGTGAACCGGCCCGCTCGAGTACGCGACGGCGTCGGTGGCGCCGCGGCTGGACCGATTCAGCAGGACGTCGTGTGACGCCGTGTCGGTCGGACGCCGCGAGACGAGATTCACCACACCGCCCATCGCACCGGCCCCGTAGAGGGCCGAGGCCACGCCCTTGATGACCTCCACCTGCCCGAGGTCGGTCGGGGGAATCTGCAGCAACCCCAGCCCTCCGACCTGTGCTCCAAAGAGCGGCAGTCCATCAGAGAGGAACCGCGTATAGCGGCCGCGCATGCCCTGGATGCGCACGCTCGCCGCACCGAGCGATGGAGACGTGGTCTGCACGCGCAGTCCGCCGGTTTCGTTCAGCATCATGACGATGTCGCCGGGCGTCATCATGACCTTCTCCTCGAGTTCGTCGGCGCCCAGGATCTCGACGCGCATGGGGGAATCCTCGAGGCGTGCGCCGGTTCGCGTCGCCGAGACGGTGACGAATTCGTCCGGCTGCGCTGACATCTCGACGAGCACAGCCTGCGTCTCGCCGGCAGCGATCGAGACAGTGGCCGCCGCCGGCAGGAAACCATCCTTCGCGATGGTCACGGTGCTTGGGCCAGCGGGGACCGACATGGAGGCAACGCCACTGCTGTCGGTCTTCACCGTCTGCCCGTTGACGTTCACCTCCGCGGCACTCACCGGTGCTCCCGCTGCGCGGACTTCCACTCTCAACGTGGCGGCCTGGCTACCGGCGCCCTGCGTCATGGCGGTCGCGTTGACGATGATCAGGATCAGCAGTGCTGCACCGGACCGTACGCTCTGCCCTCGAAGACTCACGCGTTCACTGTAGCTGACAAGACAGAGCCGACGATGGGCCTAGCGTGCTCTCCACGGCGCGCGAATCAGTTGCTTCGGATCGGCGCCCGGCTTCGGCACGAACTTCTGAGTACGGCCGTACTGGTTGTCGCCACCGTAGAGAATTCCGGTCGAGTCCACCGTGAAGGTGTGCACCTCCAGATAGCCGTCAGGGAGCTCCTTCGGGACCATCCACGTGTAGAGATGGTTTCCCTGGAAATCGAGCTTCGTGAAGCGCAACGGGTTCAGGTCGGTCACCCAGATCGCATCGTCGTTGACGATGATGTCGAGCGGCAGCGAGAAGCCCGGGAACTCGGTGACGAACTCCACCTTCGCCGGATCCGCCGTGGTCTTGAACACGTTGATGCGGCCGCCTGAACGATCGAGCGCGAAGATGCGCCCTTCAGGGCCGATGCCGAGCGCGTGCACGCCGTTGAACTGCCCGGGGCCCTTGCCCTGTCCGCCGAACTCGCCGAGATACTTCATGTTCCGGTCGAGGATCATGACCCGGTGGTTGTCGAGCCCGTCGGCAATGAGAATCCTGCCGTCCGGCAGGAAGGCCACGTCCTGCGGCTTGCCGAAGTGCGTGCCGTCTTTGCCAGGGACGTTCTTCTCGCCAAGCGTCTTGAGCAGCTTGCTGCCGTCGTTCGAGAAGACATAGATGGTGTTGAACGTCTCGTTGACGACCCACACGCGATGCTCCGCGTCGTACGGGCTGATCCGAAGTCGATGCGGTCCCGGTCCCTCCGATCCCTCGCACAGCGAATCCCACTGCGTCCACCGCTCCTTCACTTTGCCGTCGGCATCGAGGGTGTAGAGACAGTTCTTCCAGACGCGCCCGGCCGTGGCAGTGAGCACGTTCACGCCGATCGAACCGGCGAACCCGGCGAACGTGGGCGGAACCGGATCCGGAAGTTTGTACTCGCCGCGTTGTGCCACGAAGATCCGGTTCGGCGATTCGGCGAACACGCCGGAGTTCCCACCAAACGCGAAGCCCGGCTCCGCGAACGGTTTGTGCCAGTACCGGACGATGTCGTAGGGGCTGGGGCCGACCGGGCCGGAGATGACGCCCTGCGGCGATTGGGCGAGCAGCGTCGGCACAGCGACGGCCAAAGCCAGCAGTGCCGCGGCAATTGCCACGGTTCTCGTCAGTACGGTCGTCTTGCTTGCGGATCTCTTCATCTCGTGTGTCCCTCTGAGGCCAGTGCCGGGCGAGGGACATCTTCCCACGAGAGGCGCGGGCGCAGCACGAGCATTATTCGGCAGGGGAGTTCGTGCTATCGCTGAATGACGCGCGTAGCGAGGGCTGCGACCACGGCGACGAGCTCGGCGGGTTCCACCGGTTTCGTGAGGTGCCACTTGAACCCGACTTCGAGCCCGCGGATTCTGTCCTCGTGGCGCGAGTGCGCGGTGACCGCGATCGCCACCATGTGCTCCCCGTGCGCCCCCTCGAGCGCGTCGATCTGTTCCATCAGGTGATAGCCGTCCTCGTGCGGCATCTCGATGTCCGACAGCATCACGTGCGGCGACCACGTGCGAACCACTTCCAGGGCGTCTCGCGCCGACCCGGCGACGCGCACTTCGGCGCCGGCATTTTCGACAATGGCCGCGAAGAGTTCGCGGGCATGGGGCTCATCGTCTACGACGAGGACCCGCACGCCGCGAAGCCGCTGAGACTTCTGTCCGGCAGAGGCGTTCGAGCTGACCGACAGACGGGCGTCCGCCGCCGCATCCGATTGGCGCGTCGGCAGCACGATCCGGAAGGTGGCTCCGCGACCCACGCCGTCGCTTTCGGCGGTGATCGTGCCGCCGTGCAGTTCGACCAGGTGACGGACGATGGCGGTTCCCAGCCCGAGGCCGCCATGCTGACGCGTCGTTCCGGCGTCGCCCTGCCGGAAGCGATCGAACACGTGCGGCAGGAACGCCCGGTCGATGCCCTGGCCGGTGTCGCTGACAACGAGCTCCACGTGGGCGTTGACGCCGCTCGGCGCTCACGCGCACCCGGCCGTCCGCGGGCGTGAACTTGATGGCGTTGGACAGCAGGTTCCAGACCACCTGCTGCAGGCGATCACGATCGCCCGGCGACGGTGATCGGGCCGGCGTCCGAGATCGACGTCGATGTGAACGCCCTTGGCGTCGGCTGTCGGCTGCATCGACTCTACCGCTGCCGTGACCACACTGGCTGAGATCGAGCGTCTGCAGATTCAGCCGAACCTTGCCGGAGATCGCGCGCGACACGTCGAGCAGGTCGTTGACGATCTGCGCCTGCGCCTGCGCGTTCCGCTCGATCACTTCCGCGGCTCTCTGGCGCTGGTCCTCGCGAATCTCGCCGGTGACGAGCATGCGCGCCCAGCCGTAGATGGCGGTCAGCGGCGTGCGCAGTTCGTGCGACACCGTCATCAGGAACTCGTCCTTCATGCGGTTGGCGAGCTGCTCCCGCTCGAGCAGTTCGGCGCGTTCCTCCATGTAGCTCCGCAGCTCGAGCTGCCGCCGGCGACCGCGCAGCGCGATCGCGATCGGTGCGGGCGAAGATCAGGCGGCGCACCGGTCGCTCGAGAATCATGACGTTGCGCAGCGGACCGAGCACCGACAGCGGCCGTACGCTGGACAGGGAGAACTGGCCACCCGCCATGACGATCACCGGGATATCCGACCACGCGAGGTTGCGCGTCGAGGGTGTGCACCAGCATCGGCAGGGCCGTCGGTGTGAGCGCCTCCTCCGCGATCAGGAGCGCATCCGCGCCCTCGGTCGCCGCCGCGCAGAGCTCCTCGATGGTGTTGCACCGTTCCGCGGTGATGCCTTCGGACTCGCAGGACCTGGCAGGCGAGCTGCGCGTCGTGCCCGGTCGGCGCCAGCACCACCACCCGCTCGGCCGCCGCGTTCATGGCTGCGGCTTCGACATCTCGGTGTCTACCCCGGTGTATTTCGGCACGCCGGTGAGGACTCCATGGAACTCTGTGAGCGGCTCTCCGATCGTCGATGCCGGTCGCCTGCAGCCGCAGCTCGCGGATGGTCTTCTCGTGCGCGCCGGATCGCTTCTTCACGATCGAGATCGCCTGCCGCACGCTGCCGTTCACCTCGAAGTAGCGCAGCAGAACGACGTTGTCGGCCAGGTAGCTCACATCCACCGGAGCCTGCATCTGCCCGAGCAGCCCGTGCTGGGCGACGATGGAGACGGCCACGACGCCGTGGTGACGCAGGAACATGAACAGCTCGTGCAGCTGCGCCTGCAGGAAGCGCTCCTCGGGCATCGAGTTCAGGTAGCCGTTCAGGCTGTCGATGACGACGACCGTTGCGTGGTCGCGTTCGACCGCCCCCCGGATGCGGTGCGGCGAATTCCCCGGGGGACAACTCGGCCGGGTCGACTTCCTGAATCACGATGTGGCCGCAGGCGACGTAGCGGTTCGACATCGGCGCCGAGCCCCAGCGCGCGGCGGCGTGAAGGTCTCGATGCCTTCATCGAACAGATACATCGCGACATGCTCGCCCGCGTGCCGCCGCCGCGACCGCCATCTCGCGTGGCAATGGCGGACTTGCCGACTCCTGCCGGACCGAGCAGCAGCGTCGAGGTGCCGCGATCGATGCCGCCGCCCAGCAGCTGGTCGAAGCCGTCGATGCCCGGTGCGGCGCCAGCGGTTGCGGTCCTGGATCCGCGACTCGGCCGCGACCAGCCTCGGAAACACCAGCACGCCCGCCGGTGGCGATCACGAAGTCGTGAAATCCTCCCTGGAATCTCACGCCGCGCAGCTTCACCACGCGCAGCCGCCGGCGCTCGGCACCGTACTCGGGCGCGAGTTGCTCCAGGGCCACGACGCCGTGCGCCAGGCTCTGCAGCTGAAGGTCCCTGCTCTCGCGACGTGCGGTCGTCCAGCAGCAGCACGGTGCAGTTGCGGCCGACGAAGAACTGTTTCAGCCCAAGGATCTGCCGCCGATATCGAAGCGGGTCGCGGGCCAGCAACCGCATTTCAGACAGCGAGTCGAAGACGACGCGCCGCGGGTTGACGCGATCGACCTCGAGCGAGCACAGCTTTCGTGGTCTCGCCCAGTTCCATTTCGGACGGATGAAAGAAGGTGTACTGCTCGTCGGGGTCGAATCGCCCGTCGTCGTGTGCGGCCAGTTCGTGGATGGCCATGCCGCTGATGTCCCACCCGTGAGACGCCGCGACCACGTTGAGTTCGGTGGCGGTTTCAGAGAGGGTGACGTACAGCACCTGCTCGCCGCGTTGGAGCCCTTCGAGCAGGAACTGCAGGGCAAGCGTGGTTTTGCCGCTACCCGGGTCTCCTTCGATCAGGTAGACGCGCTCCGCCGGAAAGCCTCCCGCGATGATCTGATCCAGTCCTGCAATCCCGCTCGATACCAGTTCGCCATTTGACGGCATACGTCCGTTCACCTCAGTGTGTCGGCGCATAGCCATGCGCTACTGACACGGTCAGCCAGCCACCGCGGTGGGGTGCGGCATCACAGCCATTGGTCCAAGGCTCAGCCATAGATGGCTAAGCAAATTCCCGGCCTGCCCCGGCAGGGTAGCACGACGGATTACGGGTGAAGCGGCAGGCGCGGGTAGCGCGCGACCGTTGATGTGGTAGGTAAAAATCTACCGATCGCTGGAGGGAATGGACACTCTCGAGAGCTTGCGGGTTCGGTGGCGGTACTGGAACTCGCCGCAGCAGTGACGGCACGACAGTTCGTCCCACTGTTCCTGAAACTTGTGCGTGACGCCGCCCACAAAACTGCGCTGGAACTCGAGGACGTCCAGGCATGCGGGGCAGAGCAACGGCGGAGGCGCGGCAGGGGGCGTCGTCGTCTCGTACCGGCGGAGGGCGTGCGACATCCGCTGCTGATGGGCAACGTTCGACGACCCCGGTGGCACTCCCAGGCCGGTGAGTCGCGCTCCCGCCTGCTCGATCGCCTCATCCACGTGGGAGACCAGGACCGTCGGCGCGCAGGGTTTCGACAGCACGACGTCTGCGCCAGCGGCGTGCAGCCGCTGATGGGTCTGCGGATCGGCGTCGGCGGTGACGACGAGGATCGGGACCGTGCTTGTGTCGCGATCCTTGCGAAGAAGCTGGCACAAATCGTAGCCGGTGATGCCCGGCAGCGTCGCCTCCATGACGATGACGTCCGGCGGCTCGGCTATCGCCTTGGCAAGCGCCTCGCGGCCGTCGCCTGCCTGCTCCACGACGAACCGCCTGGGGACTAGCACTGCCGCATACAGCTCGCGCGTACGCCGATCGTCGTCGATGACCAGTGCCAGGCGAGGATGGGCCACGTGGGCTGGCCGTGAATGCAGGGCGCCTCGAGCGGGAAGCATCGATGCCTTTCCTGGATATGGAGTGCCGGCGAGAGCAGAGGCCGTCCGTGGGTGCGCTGGCGCGAGTGCCGGCGGCTGTCGCCGCTGCATTGCGTCGAACTGAGTGTCGCCGGTCACGTAACCGGGATCAATTGGGGGAAACCCCAACTCGAGGTGGTGTTTCGAGTCGCGCGCATTAAATTTCGATGTGGGAACCGACTTCAATCACCTGGTCAATGGGCAGACGGAAGTAGCTCGTGGCGTTCGTGGCGTTGCGTTGCATGGCGACGAACAGCTGTTCACGCCACAACGCCATGTCCTCGACCTTCTTGGTGGCAATCAGGGTTTCGCGGCCAAGGAAGTAGGTGAGCTGGTCGGGATCGAGGAGGAGCGCCGGATCCCGCAGTTCGCCGAGCGCGCTCGGGATGTCGGGTTCCTCGGTGAAGCCGAAGCTGACGATCACGCGCCAGAACCCGTGGCCGAGCGCTTCGACATGAAGCCGTTGGTCGCCGGGCACACGCGGCGTCTGATGGGTGGTCGCGGTCAGCAGGATATTCCGCTCGTGCAGCACATGATTGTGCTTCACGTTATGGAGCAGCGCCGGCGGCGTGCCGGCCATGTTGCCGTTCATGAACACCGCGGTGCCAGGAACGCGGAGAGGCGGATTCCTGGTGATGTCGCGCAGGAACTGCTCGACGGGTAACGCGTTGGCGATCAGCAGCCGAGTCACCGCGCGTCGTCCGCGCTTCCACGTGGTCATCACCACGAACACCAGGAGCGCCGCGACGAGCGGGAACCAGCCTCCATGCGGCACCTTCACGATGTTCGCGCCGAGGAAGGCCAGGTCGATCGCGAGAAAGACGCCGACGAGCGTGACGACGACGGCGAGATTCCAATGCCAGCGCTGGTGCGCCACCACGAAGAACATGATCGACGTGATCGTCATGGTCGATATGACGGCCACGCCATAGGCTGCGGCAAGGTTCGAGGACTCGCGGAAGCTGACGACCAACAGGATGCACGCCACCATCAGCGCCCAGTTGATGGCGGGGATGTAGATCTGGCCGAACTCGCGAGACGATGTGTGCGCGATCCGCAGACGCGGCAGGAAGCCGAACTGCACGGCCTGCATCGTGATTGAAAAGGCGCCGGAGATCACCGCCTGCGACGCGATGGCCGTTGCGCACGTGGCCAGCGCCACGAGCGGATAGAGGGCCCAGCCTGGCGCGAGCAGGTAGAACGGGTTGGCAGCCGACTCCGGTTCGGACATGAGCAGCGCGCCCTGTCCGAAGTAGTTGAGCAGCAGCGCCGGCATCACAATCGCGAACCAGACGATGCGGATCGGACGACGGCCGAAGTGTCCGAGGTCGACGTAGAGCGATTCGCCGCCGGTGATGACCAGGACGACCGTGCCGAGAACGAAATAGCCGGTCCAGCCGTTGGTGGTGAAGAACTGCAGTCCGTGGATCGGGTTGATTGCCGCCAGAACTGCCGGGTTCCGCACGATTTCACTGGCGCCGAGGATTGCCAGCGTGGCGAACCACACGAACGTCACCGGACCGAAGATCCTGCCGACACCGCCGGTGCCATGGCTCTGGATCAGGAACAGGGCAACGAGGATCGAGATGGTGATCGGAAGGACGTAGGGCGTGAAGATCGGTGTGGCGGTATCGAGCCCCTCGACGGCGCTGAGGACCGAGATGGCCGGTGTGATCATGCCGTCCCCGTAGAGCAGGGCGGCGCCGAAGATGCCGAGCAGCACGAGCGGCCAGCGCTCGGTCTTGCTGACAATCTTGATGGGGGTCGCGAGCGCCGTGAGGGCAAGGATGCCGCCTTCGCCCTGGTTGTCGGCGCGCAGGACGAAAGTGAGGTACTTCCCGGAGATCACCAGAATCAGCGCCCAGAACACCAGCGACAGGACGCCCATGATATTTGCCGGCGTCGGCTCGATGGCGTGCGGACCGTGAAAGCACTCGCGCAAGGCATACAACGGCGAGGTGCCAATGTCGCCATAGACCACGCCGAGAGCGGCTATCGAAAGGGTCAGCAGGTAGCGACCGCGAGGGGCTGGGTGGGCGGCGTGGTCCTCGTGAGCGGGCGCGGCGTGGGCGGGCGGCTGTCGGGAACCTGGGGTCTCGCTCATGAATCGTCTCTCAGTGGTATATCACGAGCGCTCCACCTCAGCACGAAGCCAGGGCATCGTCCTGATCGAGTGTGCTCACCTGGTCATGTCGTCAGGATCGACGTGGACCGCCGCCGCGGCTGCACTGCGTCCGAGGGCATGTTGCGCGACTGCATTGCGTCCGAGCGCATCGTGCACGAGCGCGAGCAGCGCGATGCAGGCGGTGTCGAAGCGCAGGGTGCGCGCGCCCAGTCCGGCGCGATCGAAGCCATGGCTGCGCAGCAGCTCGAGTTCGAACCCGTTCCACCCGCCTTCGGGACCGATCGCCAGCAATACCCGCGTCCCGGCGCGAGTGGGGACAGCGTCCGAGATGGATCGGGTGGCGGAGGGGTCCGCGACCACGCGGTGGCAGTCGGGCGTGAGGGCGTCCAGTTCGTCCTCGATCAGGACACGGAACTGGCGGTGGACGCTGACGAGTGGAACACGGGTGTCCCGCGCCTGCTGCAGCCCTTCAATGAGCAGCGGCCGGAAGACGCGTGGATCGAGCAGGTGCGTGTCGAAGTAGTTACGCTCCACCCGTTCTGCGTTGGTCAGGATGATGCGTCCGACGCCGAGCGCCGCGAGCTGCGCCCAGAGGCGCCGCAGCACCTTGGGGCGGGGCAGTGCCAGCAACAGGTCCACCGGCGGGCGCGCCGGTGTCCGATCGAACACGCAGGACAGGGTCACCGACCCGGCACCCACATCCGTGACGCGGCCGACTCCCGTCGGACCGTCGATCAGACCGACGCGCAATCGCTGATCGGGCACCACTTTCAGGACACTCCGCAGGTGAACGGCCCGCTCGTCGTCGAGATGCACACGACCGAGGTCATCGACGTCGGCAGGGTCAAGGAGGAGGAGGTTCACTCAGGAAAGACCGGAAGGGCAGGAAGGGCAGGAAGGGCAGGAAGGCTCACGATGGCAAAACGCAGAAATGCACGAATGCAAGAACGCAGGAACGGAAGACGGCAAAGGCACGAACGCCCGAACGCCCGAACGCAAGACACTGGAACGCCGGCGAGCAAATCGCCAAATCGCCAAATCTTTACATCGTCAACTGGGAGGTTAATTGTCGCGCACAGCGAAAGTAACCAGCGTGCTGCCGGCGATGACCGACACGTACTGTTTGCCGTCGACCTCGAAGGTGACCGGAGCCATGACGATCTGGCCGCCGAGGTTCGTCTTCCACAGCAGCTTGCCGGTCCGCGCGTCGAGCGCGTGGAAGTAGCCTTCGCGTCCGCCGGTGAACAGCAGGTCCGACGCGGTCGTCAGCATCCCGCCGTCGGTGACATCGAACTGCGTCACCTTCCACTTCGGCTTGCCGGTCTGCGGATCCATGGCCATCACCGCGCCGTTGCCGACTTCGTCGGTCCAGTTGTTGATCGGGCCCGCGGCGGCCGATGCCGATGCGTCGGCGCCCCGGGAACCGGCGTGACCACCGTGAAGCCGCCGCCCGAGAAATTGCGCCCTGGCTGATAGGTCGACTCCTCGGCGCGGTAGATGGTGCCGTAGTTCTCCCAGGCGGAGAAGTAGAACAGTCCGGTGCGCGGGCTGAACGACGGCGGATACCAGTTGGTGCCGCCCTGGTTGCCCGGATAGGTCGGCATGCCCGCCGGCTGGCGCGTCTGAATCGGCCGGCCGTTCTGCGTCGAGGCCGCTCGCCCAGTTCACCTTCACGAACGGTTCACCGAGCAGGAACTTGCCCGTGCGCCGATCGAGCACGTAGAAGTAGCCGTTGCGGTTCGCCCACATCATCACCTTGGTGGGCGTGCCCTTCCAGTTGATGTCGGCGAGCACGGGGATCTGCACCGAGTCGTAGTCGTAGCCGTCGTTCGGCGTGAACTGGAAGTGCCACTTCAACTCGCCGGTGTCGGCATCGAGCGCGACGACCGAGTCGGAGAAGAGGTTGTCGCCCGGACGCTGGAACGGGTTCCAGTCGGGACCGGGATTGCCGATGCCCCAGTAGGTCAGGTTCAGGTCGGGATCGTACGAGCCGGTGACCCACACGGAGCCGCCGCCGGACTTCCAGTCGTCCCGTCTCCAGGTGTCGTGGCCCTTTTCGCCAGGCCCGGGAATGGTGTTGAAGCGCCAGGCTTCCTTGCCGGTTTTCGGCGTCGTAACGCGGCGATGAAGCCGCGAATGCCGAACTCGCCGCCGCCGACGCCGACGATCACCTTGTCCTTGATGATCAGCGGCGCGAGGGTGATCGAGTAGGCGAGCTTCACGTCGGCGACCGTGACGTTCCAGAGCGGCTTGCCGTTCTTCGCATCGAGCGCGATGAGATGCGCGTCGAGCGTGCCCATGAAGAGCGTGTCGCCGAGGATCGCGACGCCGCGATTGTTCGCGCCGCAGCAGACGCGCGCATCCGGCGACGGCGTCCACCGATACAGCCAGAACATGCGCCCGGTCTTCGCGTCCACGGCCATCACGTCGTTCGGCCGCTCGGTCAGGTACATCACGCCGTCGACGACGATCGGATTCGACTGCCAGGCGCCGAAGACCTGGTTCTGCAGCACCCACTTCGACTCGAGCTTCGCGACGTTGTCCGGCGTGATCTGGGCGAGCGTGCTGTAGCGCTGGCTGTTGTAGGTGCCGTTGTAGGTGAGCCAGTTCTGCGGCTCGGCGGCAGCCTTGAG
The DNA here is from genome assembly GCA_963697745.1 of uncultured Acidobacteriota bacterium. Taxonomy (GTDB): domain Bacteria; phylum Acidobacteriota; class Vicinamibacteria; order Vicinamibacterales; family CAVVIG01; genus CAVVIG01. The sequence goes on from CAVOPD010000017.1 coordinate 66,944, forward strand.
GATGCGGTCGTACGACACCTGCGCGTCGAGCGTGCGAGGCGACGCCGCGGCAACCAGAGCGCCAGCAGCAGGGCGATCGTCGGGACCGTTCGGCTCGGACAGCGCCATCACAGACCTCCCTTGAGCGTGAGCAGATAGGCCACGACATCGGCGATCTCGTCAGCGAGACAGCGTCCGTCGCCGCCGGCGGCATCGGCGACGTCTTCCCGATTTCGTACTCGCGCAGGTCGGCCTTGATGAGTGAGACGAGCCGCTCCTGGTCGTCGATCATCTGCACGGTGTAGGTGTCTTCGTTCAGCCGGCGTCCGCGAATCGTCTTGCCGTCCTTCGTGACGGCGCGCACCGGGCCGGTTGATCGGCAGCATGCGCGCTGGTCGGGTCGAGCAGCGAGCGCTGGAGCGCTGCCGGGGTGCGCACGGCACCGATGTCGCTCAGGTCAGGCGCCGTGCGCGGGCCGATCGCCGTTCGACGCGGTGACAGCTGGCGCAGCTCGCCTTGCCGGCAAACAGCGTCCGGCCGCGCGCCGGATTGCCCGACCTTCACGGCCGTCCCGCTGGGATCGAAGCCGGCGCGGATGAACGCGAGCACCGCGTTCAGTTCGGCAGGCTGGAACTTGAAGCCCGGCATGCCGGCCGCGGCAATGCCGCTGGTGATGACGCGCGCGAGGTCCTCGTCGGACACGCTGCGGCGGAACACACCGCGGCGAAGGTCGACGCCGTTGACGCCGTCACCGTTGGGGCCGTGGCAGAGCGAGCACTGGTTCGCGTACAGGCGCGAACCGGCCTCGATGTCGGCGGAGGTGTACTGGTGGTCGGCCGCCGGCTGCGCTCCCGCTCTGCCGCCCGACACACCGAGCCACAGCACGGAAAGCGCGAGCAGCAGGAGCACCCGGTGGCATGCGCGCATGGCCGGCAGTTGTACCTGATAGACCGGCGCAGTGTCCAACCAATTGGTGAGTTGGTGAGTTGGTGAGTTGGTGAGTTGGTGAGTTGGTGACGTGGTCAGTGGGGGAGCTGAACGTCGAGTTACTCGACACCTACAAGAACCTCGTGTCGCCGGGATCGACAAGAACGACATGGCGTTCATCGTCGGTGTGGTGTTCAAGCGCTGACCCGGCCTATGATGCAGCGCAGGAAACGAAGATCGTCCGACGTGACGGTCTCCGACTGATCTGTGGAGTAGCTATCATGAAAGTGATTGTTCGGGCCGCAACCGTCGCGGCCCTGTTTGCCGGAATCGCCGTCATGCTGAGCGGCGGCACCGCCATGCAGGCGCAGGCGCCGGCGCCAGCCGCGGCGTTCGAGCCGCTGCAGTTCCATCATGTGCACCTGAACTCGGTCGATCCGGAGGCGGCTGCGGCCTACTACCCGAAGCCGTTCGCGAAGACCGCGACGCAGACGACGTTCAACGGCTGTCGACGCCGTGAAGACCGGCAACATCTACATCCTGTTCACAAGGTGTCGACGCCTCCGACCAACGAGCTGACCGGCCCGCAGACCTCGGTGTGGCACTTCGGCTGGAACACGCCGAACTCGCGCGAGTACAACGCGAACTTCCGCAAGATGGGGCTCACGATCGCGCAGATGTGGAACGGCTCGGACGCCGACGCGAAGCTGGTGGACCTGTCAGGTGACGTGCCGATGGCGCCGAGCGGCTTCCCGACGCAGGAGCAGGTGCTCGAACTTCGCGCGAAGGGTGCCAAGGTCGATCCGGCCGTGACGCCTGGCGGCTTCGGCTACCTGCGCGGTCCCGACGGCGTGATGATCGAGAACGCGCAGTCGGGCAACGAGGAACGCTTCAATCACGTGCACATGTATCACGAGCATCCGGCCTGCGCGATGCAATGGTACGTCGACATCTCGGCGCGCAGTGCCGCAGGGCCGCGGCGGCGGCCGTGGCGGCGCAGCACGGCAGCGCCGACCGCCGGCACGCGCGGACTGCCAAACCGAAACGGTATTCGCCGCCGACGTTCCCGTCGTTCGCCAAGGGCGGCTTCGTGCGCGACCCGCCGGGCGGCGTGCAGTTCGACGACATCTCGATCTCGATGCGTCCCGTGGCCCGGCGGCGGACTTGCGCAGCACGCGCGGCCGCCTCTACGACCACTGGGCGGTCAGCACGACCGATCTCGATACGACCGTGGCGCGCCTGAAGAGCGAAGGCGTGCAAGTTCCTCGAGGAGATTCACCCGTGGGGCAGCATGCGCGCGGCGATGATCGAAGGCCCGGACCGGATTGCGATCGAAATCGTCGAAGTGAAGTAAGTAGGGATCGGGGATCAGGGATCGGGGATCAGGGAGGGATCAGGGATCGGGATCGGGCGATCTGGTCCCTGATCCCTGATCCTGCTCGCCTGGTCCGTTCTACCGCGAGAAACAGCGGCGCGACGCCGATGATCAGCGCGAGATTCAGAAAGCCGCGGCCGGCGTAGTTCACCGTTTCGAAGTGCATCAGTCTCGCCCGGGCGCCGCCTCGAAGTCGATGGTCTTCCAGAACAGCGTGTTGTGGATGCGCAGGCGGTGCGGTCCCGGCTCGATCTCTCGCTCGAGATCTGCTCGTTGAACAGGAGGTCGCCGATGCCTGTGCCGTCCAGCGACGCGAAGATCTGCCGGTTCTTGACGTCGCGATCGCTCGTCCGGGTGATCAGCAGACGTGCCGGTGCCGGCGCTCGCTGATCACGGTCGATACCTGGTCATAGCGCCGCGGCGCCCATCATGCCCGATCCCCGCGAACAGAACCCAGCCGACCAGCGTCACGCACGCCACATCACGCACGATCGACGCGATCACGACGACGACCGTGTACGCCGACCGCCTTGTCCCGCGGGGCCTTCATCGTGCGGGAAGACCGAGATACAGCAGGTATAGCCCGTAGAGCCCGGCGACGACCGAGACCAGGACGCTGAGCATCGGCAGCACCCGCAGCGACGCCAGCGACCAGGCCGGCGTGTACGAGTAGACCGACGATCTTGAACGCCTGGTTCCAGTCCTGCCGCCCGCCGAAGGTCGGCGCGAGCGCGTTGACGATGAACGCGATCACGAAGCAGCCGATGACGGTGAACACGACGCCGACGCAGCGCCGACACGAGGCTGCCGAGAAGCGGGGTGCGATAGGTGCCGACGAACGGCACGGTGGCGCCGATGATCGTGCCGCCGATGACACCGGCGACCGCGCCGATCGCGGCCAGCGGCAGCAGATAGCCGGTCACCAGTTCGGCCGGTGGCGTGTTCTCCTGCTCGATGACTGGCCACTCGGTGCGTCGGGCTGACACAGATGTTGCGGACGCGGTCGACTAACGTCATGGAAACCTCAGCTGGGAGCGGACGAGCCTGTCGCGAGATGATGAGAGTTCGAGCGCGTCGCGAATGATAACAGAACGTCCGGCTCGAAGCCGGCATGATAGCAGCAGTTCGGCCTTCTGGCCACGCGCGCGTCAGCCGGACGTCCGGGCGTGGCGCCGGCGGCGACGGTCGTCGATGTCCGGCTGCTCCGGACTGATGCGGATGCAGCGCGGCGAAGTGCCCGGGCACGATCTCGACGAGCTCGCGGCTCCACGCGCCGGCACGCGTCCACGACGTAGGGACAGCGGGTGTGGAAGCGGCAGCCCGGCGGCGGATCGATCGGCGACGGCACGTCGCCCTGCAGCACGATGCGTCGGCGCTGCGCCTCGACCGCCGGATCGGGCACCGGCACGGCCGAGATCAGCGCCTTCGTGTACGGCATCAGCGGCCGGCGGTAGACGCTGCTGCGCGTCCGCGAGCTCGACGATCTGGCCCGAGATACATCACCGCGACGCGATCGGAGGTGTGGCGGATCGCCCGCAGGTCGTGCGAGATGAACAGGTAGGTCAGGTTGCGCTCGCGCTGCAGCCGCTCGATCAGGTTGATGATCTGCGCCTGAATCGACACGTCGAGCGCGGAGATCGGCTCGTCGGCGACGATGAAGTCGGGCTGCGACGCGAGCGCGCGCGCGATGCCGATGCGCTGCTGCTGGCCGCCGGAGAACTCGTGCGGATAGCGGTTGATGAACCGCTCGCTCAGGCCGACGGTCGCCATCAGCTCGCGAACCATCTGCGGCGTGCCGTCGCCGCTGGCGAGCCCGAACGTGTCGATCGGCTCGGCGATGATCTGGCCGACGGTCATGCGCGGATCGAGCGACGCATACGGATCCTGAAAGATCATCTGCATGTGCCGCCGCTGGCGGCGCAGTTCCGCCGCGCGACAGCGCCGCGACGTCCACGCCGCCGAAGCACGACGCGTCCGCCGGTCGGCTCGACCAGCCGCAGGATCGCCCGCCCGAGCGTCGTCTTGCCGCAGCCCGATTCGCCGACCAGGCCGAGCGTCTCGCCGCGGTTGATGTCGAGCGACACGCCGTCCACCGCCTTCACGACGCGCGTCGCGTGCCGCGCGCCGCGCAGCCGGTCGAGCAGCGACGGCGCGCGACAGCGGGAAGTGCACCTGCAGGTCGTCGATCGACGACGAGCGGCGTCGCGCCGCGGTCGATGCCCGGTCGCGCGCCGTCGTCGCCGGCGTGCCGATCGTCCCGCGATGTACAGCTCCACGGCGAAGTGACAGAGCGACTGGTGCTGCGGTGCGAGCTGCACGAACGGCGGAAACTGCTCGCGGCAGATCGCCTCCGCGCGGTCGCAGCGCGGCGCGAACGGACAGCCCGGCGGCAGTTGCGCGACGTCCGGCGGCAGCCCGGGAATCTGGTACAGCGCGCGCGTGCGAGTCGTCGGCCGGGTTCGGGACCGATCGCAGCAGTCCCGTCGTGTAGGGATTGGCCGGCCGCGCGAACAGCTCCGTCGGTCGGCGCGCTCTCGAAGACCCGGCCGGCGTACATCACCACGATCCGGTCGGTCATGCCGGCGACGACGCCGAGGTCGTGCGTGATCAGGATGACGCTCGTCCCGGTCTCGCGCTTGCAGCGTCCGGATCAGCTCGAGGATCTGCGCCTGGATCGTGACGTCGAGCGCGGTCGTCGGCTCGTCGGCGATGAGCAGCTCCGGCTCGCACGAGAGCGCCATCGCGATCATCACGCGCTGCCGCATGCCGCCGGAGAACTGGTGCGGGTAGCCGTCGACGCGGCGGCGCGCGTCCGGAATGCCGACCAGCTCGAGCATGTGCACCGCGTGCTCGCAGGCCTCGCGCCTGCGAGTGCCCGAGGTGCAGCCGCGTGACCTCCATCAGCTGCTGCGACGATCCGCATGAACGGATTCAGCGACGTCATCGGATCCTGAAAGATCATCGCGATCCGCTTGCCGCGGACTGCGCCGCATCTCCTCGGCCGGCAGCGTCAGCAGATCCCGGCCGTCGAAGAGGATCTCGCCGGAGACGATGCGCCCGGCGGCGACGGCACCAGCCGCATGATCGACAGGCTGGTGACCGACTTGCCCGACCCCGACTCGCCGACGATGCCGAGCGTTTCGCCGCGTCGCAGCGTCGAAGCTGACGCCGTCCACCGCCTTGCACGGTGCGGTCCGTCCTCGTCGAACCACGTGCGCAGGTCGCGGACCGAGAGCAGCGAGCACGGCGCCACGTCTAGCCCTTTCTCATCTGCGGATCGAGCGCGTCGCGCAGGCCGTCGCCGAGGAAGTTCAGCGAGAACAGCGTCACCGCCATCGTGAGCCCGGGACAGATCAGCTGCCACGGGAAGACGGCGATGTTCTGGACGCCGTCCGCGGCCAGGCTGCCCCACGACGCGAGCGGCGCCTGCACGCCGAGACCGAGGAACGAGAGGAACGCTTCGAGCAGCATCACCGACGGAATCGTCAGCGTGGCGTAGACGATGACCGGGCCGAGCGTGTTCGGCACGAGGTGCCGGACGATGATCCGCGCGGCCGGCACGCCGGTGGCGCGCGCCGCGAGGATGAACTCCTGGTTCTTCAGCGACATCACCTGGCCGCGGACGATGCGCGCCATCGTCAGCCACGAGACGGCGCCGAGCGCGACGAAGAGCAGCACCAGCTGGCCGAGCGGCGAGCGGCCGCCGAAGAGCGCCAGCAGGACGATGACGACCATCATGTACGGGATCGAGTAGAGCACGTCGACGATGCGCATCATCGCTTCGTCGACGCGTCCGCCCAGGTAGCCGGCCATCGCGCCGACGGCGATGCCGATGATCAGCGACACGAGCGTCGAGATGACGCCGACCATCAGCGAGATGCGTCCGCCGAGCAGCACGCGCGCCAGGAGGTCGCGGCCGGCATCGTCGGTGCCCATCGGATGCGTCCAGGAGAACGAGCCGTCCGGCGCGGTGAACGGCGGCAGCGAGTTGACCAGCGCCGGGATCGGTCGGGATGTAGTCGTAGGTGTAGCCGGTCGTCCGCTCGATGATCGCGGGCCGACCGAGCGAGGCCGCAACGATCGAAGCAGACGACGACCAAGCCGAACACCGCCAGCCGGTTGCGGCGCAGCCGCCGCCACGCATCCTTCCAGAGCGACGTGCCGGCGACCGGCTCGTCGGTCGGCGGTCGGGCAGATCGTCGGTGTCGGCCATCGTCAGTAGCGGATCGCGCGGATCGACGAAGGCGTAGGCGACGTCGACGAGCAGGTTGAAGAGCAGCACCGCGATCGACATGAAGGCGACGATGCCGATGATCAGCGGTTCATCGCGATTCAGGTTGGCGTTGATGAAGTAGTTGCCGAGGCCGGGCAGCGCGAAGATGCGCTCGACGACGACCGTGCCGGTGAGCAGGAAGGCGAGCGCCGGGCCGGAGAACGACACGACCGGCAGCAGCCCGCCGCGCAGCGCGTGGCGGACGATGACGTCGCGCTCGCGACAGCCCCTTGGCGCGCGCCGTGCGGATGTAGTTCGAGCGCAGCACTTCGAGCATGCCCGCGCGCGTGAGCCGGGCGATGTAGGCCATGTAGACCGCCGACAGCGTGAGCACCGGCAGAATCAGGTGCGCGCCGAAGCCGTCCCAGCGCGCCGGCGGCAGCCAGTACCAGCGTGAGCGCGAAGCACGAGCACGAGCGTCGGGCCGAGCACGAAGTTCGGCATCGAGATGCCGATCATCGCGACCGCCATCGACGCGTAGTCGACGCGCGAGTTCTGCCGGAGCGCGGCGATCGTGCCGGCCGTGATGCCGACGACGAGCGCCAGCAGGTAGGCCAGGACGCCGAGCGTCGCCGACACCGGCAACGTCGCCGCCGAGGATCGCGTTGACCGGTCGTGCCCGGGTACTTCAGCGACTCGCCGAAGTCGCCGCGCACGGTGTTCGACAGCATCCGCCCGTACTGCACGTACCACGGCTGGTCGAGCCCGTACTTCTCCCGGATGTTCCGCTCGATCGCCGCCGGCAGCTGCTTCTCGCCGGTGTAGAAGTTGCCCGGCGCCAGCCGGATCAGCCCCCACGTCAGCGAGACGACGACGAGCACCATCGGGACGATGACGAGCAGACGGCGGAGGATGAATCTGCCCATGGCAGCCGCGTCTAGTCCCACTTCGCGGGGTCGTGCTCGATGTACACGAACTTCCACGCGTGCATCGTGACGGGATTGGCGTACATGCCCTTGACGTACGGCTTCTTCATCCAGTTGGTGGCGTTGTTGTAGAGCGGCAGCGACCGGCTGTGCGTCGCAGCAGCATCGCCTCGGCCTCGCGCCAGCATCTCGGTAGCGCCGTGCCGGGTCGTGCTGCCGGTTCGCCTCGCTCAGCAGGTCGCACGAACTTCGGGTCGGACCACCCGCTGCCGTTCTCGCCGCCGGTCGATCGACGATACATGCTGAGGAACGTGAACGGGTCCATGTAGTCGCCGATCCAGCCGCTGCGCGCGAGGCCGCGGTACTCGAGCGCGGCTGCGCGTCTGCAGGAACGTGCGGAACTCCATGTTGCGCGAGCGGCACGGTGATCCCGAGGTTCTGCTTCCACTGCGCCTGCATGAACTCGGCGTCGGAGCGGTTGCTCTCGGACGTGTTGTAGGTCAGTTCGACGTCGGACGACGGGAAAGGTCGACGGATCGTAGCTGGCCGGCGGCGTCCCTGATAGCCGGCTTCGGCCAGCAGCGTCTTGCGCCCGCTCCGGATCGAACGGGTCGCCCTGCGGCGACGGGTAGCCGGGGAAGATGCCGTCCGGCACCGACGCGAGGTCATCGGCTTGGCGGCCCGCCTGAAGCGCGCCAGCGCGTGCCTTGTCGATCGGCCATGTTGAACGCCTGTGCGCACGCGCACGTCGTCGCGTCGGCGCGCGCTTCGTGTTGAACACGTAGGACTCGGTGCGCGACCTCCGGCGCGTCCATGTAGTCCTTGAACTGCCGGACGTAGCGTGATCCACGAGCGCCGGCACGGTGTGGTTGTAGGTCGCGTCCACCTCGCCCGCCTTGTACAGGTTCATCATCGTCGTCATGATCTTCGATCGGGTAGAAGGTGATCGCGCTCGAGCTTGACGTGCGCCGCATCCCAGTACTGCGGGTTGCGCTTCATCGACGATCGCGTCGTACGGCCGCCAGCTCTCGAGCGTGAACGCGCCGCTCGCGACGATGTTGCCGGGCTGCGTCCAGCGGTCGCCGTACCGCTCGATCGCCTGCCGCGGCACGGGACGGAAGAACTGGTGGCTGACCAGTTCCGGCACGAACGGAACCGGCTGCCGCAGTGTGGATGCGGAGCGTGCGCTCGTCGACGGCTTCGACGCCGACGTCCTCGGCGCGCACCGGCACGTATTCCTTGTCCCTCGCAATGCGCCATCGCCGGCGCCGTGAGCGCCTCGGCGCGTGCGGCCTCATCGCCCGGGCAGCGCGAGCCGCTCGGCCGGATTGCGCCGGATCCATGACGAACGCTCCCGTGGCGCGGTCGCGCGCGAAGACCGCGCCTTCGTTGTAGGCCTGCGCGTTCGAGATGTCGTACGCCATGTAGGCGGTGCGGGACGGCGAGCGCCGGCGTCAGCCCGCGCCGGAGGGAGTAGACGAAGTCGTCGGCGGTGATCGGCGTGCCGTCCGACCACGTTCGCCTCGCGCAGGTGGAAGGTGAACGACCGAGTTGTCTTCGTTCGGCTCCCAGCGTCTCGGCCAGCGCGGGAATGCGGCTGCGCCGGTCTTCGGGTCGTACTCGGTCAGCCCGTCGAAGAGCGCCATCATGATGCGCGCTTCCGGCTGGCCGGTCGCCACCTGCGGGTCGAGCGACTCGGGCTCGGAGCCCGAGATGTAGCGCAGCTCCTGTCCGGCGGGCGGCTCGGTCTTGCCGAAGTAGCTGCAGTCGGCCGATCCCGCGGTGCAGGCTGCCGCGAGCACGGCGCTCAGCGCAACGCAGCGAGCCTGGCTCGCCCGGCGTACGCCGCTCGGCAGGAAGACCGCGCAAGTACGAAGGCCCGGAGCCACGCTTGAATCACGGTCACCCGACTTGCTCAGGCTCGCATCGTCGCCTCTCGCCTGGTGCGCTAGCGACTATCCCTGGTATCCGTGCGGGCCAATCTGGAGGCGATGATTGTCGAACGCCTGGATGTAGAGCTGGTCGCCGCCGCTGGTGCGGTTCGCGGGATTGCGGTCGACGTTGGCAGTGACGCCCATCTCCTTGCACTTCGCGGCGAGGCGGTCCGCGTCGAAGTTGTCCACGCCGATGCAGATGTGGTTGATGGTGCCCGGGTTGGCAAGTTTGTAGAGGCCGAGGAACCCGTCGCCGAGCCCGAGATTGATGCCGCCGTTGCCCGGCCGGCTCACGACCTTCGCGCCGAGCAGCTTGCCGTAGAAGTCGGCGGCCTTCTCCACGTCGGTGACGGCGAGCGACGCGTGGTTGAGCGACCGTCCCTGGGCGAGCAGCGAGACGGTCGGAGCCGTCGGGTCTGCGCCGCCGCGCCCGTGGCCGCGCCGGCGACGATCGCGGTCAGCGACGCGACGAGCTGGCGACGCGACAGCTTGCGCGACTCGAACTGTTCGACGAGACTCTCGATTGCGGCACTCATCCCATACCCCCATCTGTTCAGCCGGAACAGGAGCCCGATTCCATGGTCAGCGATCACATCAAATACGCGTCAGAATACTTCAACCTGAGTCCCGGCATCACGCGTCGCGCTCGAATACCTGCAGCGCGCCGACCTCGGCGCGCTGGATGCTGGGCGCCACGACATCGACGGCGATCGCGTGTTCGCGCTGGTGTCCGACTACGACACGCGCGCATCCGGCGGACACGTTCTGGGAAGCGCACCGGCGTCACGTCGACGTCCAGTTCGTGCATGCGGGATCCGAGCGGATCGGCTACGGCGACTCGCCGGCGTTCGAAGCTGGATCCCTATGACGAGGAGCGCGATCTGGTCGTGGCCCGTGGGGACAGCGAGCGATTCGTCGAGGTCGGCGCCGGCGAGTTCGTCATCCTGTTCCCGCACGACGTGCACATGCCGGGACTCACAGCACAGGCTGTTCGAGCGGTTCGGAAAGTCGTGGTGAAGGTGCGGCTGTAGCGCCGATCCGTTCCGCCGTCGCCTTGAGCGTCGGCAGGCCGATGCGCCGGATGAGCGAGATGCCCGGGCGAGGCCAGCGCCCAGTAGCGCCGGAACTTTGGGCGGCCTCTGCGTCGGTGGCAACCGCGCGCGTTTCCGTGCAGAAGAGGCAGCGGTCGCCTCCGTCGATCGGATCCGCCCGCAGCGTCCAGACGATCTTCACGTAGTCGGGTTCGTCGAAAGGCGGCGTACTGCCTCGGGCGCGATGCCGCGGAACGTGACGTTGGCCTGCCACGGCCGGGTGACGGCTCCGACGACGAGTTCGCGGCCCGGCACATCGTCGAGCACGCGCCAGCCGAGCGCCAGCGTGGCTCCGAGCAGCCCCTGGCGGCCTGGCGCGCCGTCTCCGGCGAACTGCCCATCGCCCACTCGCGGGCCTTGAAGATGGCGTTGATCAGCGGAGAGTCGAGGATGTCCTGGTTGCGCGCGGCGGCGAGCGTCACATCCGGGCGAGCGTTCGACGACGATGGTGTGACGCTCGTAGACGTCGTAGTCGGGGATGAACCGATCGAGCAGACTCGTCCTGCTCGCGCAGACGGTCACGCGCCGAATCGCGCGTACGACACGGCGGCCCATCCGCGCGTAGCGCCAAAGGCGCCGCCGACCATCCGCCGATAGTCTTGAACCAGAGTTCACGATCGCCTCGATTCGCTTCGCGGTGCGACCGCGCCTTCAGGCCATTCCGGCTAGGCCGGCTTCACGATTACGCCCTACGCCTGGCGCGCTCGACCACCGTGTCCCACCTGACGACGCTCGACGCCGAGCACCTGTGCGGCGATGTCGGCCATGCCGCGCGAGAGTAGGCGCGGTAGTCGCGTTCGTTGGTCTTGTCGTTGATCAGCACCGGCACGAAGAAGGCGTGCTCGGCTTCGATCAGACCGCCAGAGGCGAAGTCGGTGACGTAGTACCGTGGAACCGTCGCTCGGGATGGGCGGCCACGTAGCGTCGCCATGCAGCCCGAGGTCTTGTACTTGGTCGGCAGGTTGCGGTCCATGATCTCGGCGGCGAGCCTGGCGTCGGCGATGACCCGGTGGCAGCGGTAGCAGATCTCGCCCTCGCCGATCGTGTCGGGCGGGGCAGGACGGAAGCCCAGAAACACGTAGATGGCGAAGATGAAGGCGGTCCAGCCCGTAGCGGTCAAAAGCGTGCGCCGCATGATGATCTCCTGCCGGTAATCCGGCACTACGGGATGTCGTCAGGGGCAAGCTGACGTGCCACGGGGCGAGGCGGCGCGATCGGCTGGATGTGCGCAGCGATTTGCGGGCAGCCGGGCACGTGCGAACGCCGGTGGAGGCGGTCGATCCGCGCGGGGAAACTCGCCCGGCCTGCGGAGATTTCCCACGCGCCGTCGCCGCCAGGCGCCTGATCACTTCTGCTGCAGCAGTTCCTTGATCCCGCCGAGCGACGACAGCGACGCCGGTCGCTTCGTAGGGCATGAAGACCAGCTTGTTCGCGCCGCTGGCGATGGCGCCGAGCGACTCGAGGTAGCGCTGCGCGATCAGGTACTGCGCCGGATTGCCGGCACTGCCGATCGCCTGCGGCCACCATCTGGATCGCCCTGCGCCTCGGCGTCGCGCGACGCGCAGCCTCGCCTCCGCCTGCCCTTCGGCCGCGAGGATCGCCGCCTGCTTGGAGCCCTCCGCCGTCACGATCTGCGACTGCTTCTGACCTTCCGCGCGGAGAATGGCCGACGACTTGTCGCCCTCGGCCGTGGTGACGACGGCGCGGCGCGTCCGCTCCGCGGTCATCTGCTTCTCCATCGTCAGCCGGATCTCTTCGGGCGGCGTGATGTTCTTCAGCTCGATGCGCATCACCTTGACGCCCCACTGCTGCGTGGCGGTGTCGAGCGCGGCGCGCAGCTGCGAGTTGGTCGTGTCGCGCGAGGACGAGCGTGTGATCGAGATCGAGCTGCCCGATCACGTTGCGCAGCGCCGAGAGCGTCAGCTGCTCGAGGCCCCAGCGCAGGTTCTGCACCTCGTAGGTGGCGCGCACCGGATCGACGATCACGGAGTAGATGACCGCATCCACCTCCATGGTGACGTTGTCGCGGGTGATCACCGGCTGCGGCTCGATCTTGGTGATCTGCTCGCGCAGGTCGATCGTTTCCCGGACCGAGTCGAGAAACGGCACGATCGTGTTGAGTCCGGCTTCGGCGGTGCGGTGGTACTTGCCCAGCCGCTCGATGATCTTGACCTGCTTCTGCGGAACGATCTGGATGGTGCGCATCAGCACGAACAGCGCGAAGAGGACGACGACGATGCAGGAAAATGCTCATGCGGGAACTACCTCCAGGACGATGCCGTCGGCCGACGACGACGCGGATGCGCGTGCCGGCGGCAATTGGCGCCGGTCGCGCGTGCGGCCCAGTCCTCGCCGCCGACGTTGACGCGCCCGGCACCGACCGTCGCTTCGATGTCGAAGGTCACGACGCCTTCGCGGCCAATCAGGACGCTCGGTTCGCGACGGCATGCCGCGGCTTCCGAGGCGCGCCATCATCCTCGGGCGAAGCAGCGCCAGCGAGACGCCGAGCGCCACGCGCGAAGACGAATCAGCTGCGCGGCGAAGCCGAATCCCGGCGAACGACGCGAGCGCGGCGGCGACGGCGCCGACGCTGACGAAGATCAGGCCGAAGTGAGGAATGGAGATCTCGACGACCGCCGCAACCACGGCGAGGACGATCCAGGCCACGGCAGCATTTTCGATGGTGGGCACGGCCGGATTATACGCGGGGCTTGCTCGCTAGTCGTGGCGGAGCGCTTCAACCGGATCGAGCAGCGCGGCACGTCGCGCCGGCCAGTAGCCGGCGGTGAGGCCGACCAGCGACGGAACTCGCGAGGCCGGCGGCGACCGCCCAGAGCGGCGCGACGGCGGAGAAGCCGGACACGACCAGCGTCAGCAGCAGGCCGATGCCGAGCGCCGTCGCGACGCCGGCGAGGCCGCCAATCCCTGACAGGAAGGCGGCCTCGAGCAGGAACTGGAGCAGGACCTCGCCCCGCCTGGCCCCGAGCGCGCGACGCAGCCCGATCTCGCGGGTCCGCTCGGTCACGCTGATGAACATCACGTTGGCGATGCCGATGGCGCCGATCAGCAGGCTCACGGCGGCCAGCGCCACGGTGGCCAGGCCGATCCGTACGCTGATGCCGTCGAACGTCGCGATGATCGAGTCGGCCGTGGACAGCGTGAAGTCGTTGTCTGCGCCGGGTGGCACCTTCCGCAACTGGCGGATGATCGTCTCGGACTGGCGCATGCACAATTCGCGCTGTCCCGGCTGCGCCTGCATGTAGAGCACGAGCCGATCGGGCTCACCGAATCGGCGCCGCACCGTGCCGACCGGCAGATTCAGCAGGTTGTCCTGCCGGTTCTCGCCGAAGAACCCGCCACGGCGTTTTTGCAGTTCGCCGACAACCGTGTAGGTTTCGCCGGCCAGCGTCAGCGTCTTGCCGAGCGGCGACTGGTCGCCGTAGAGCGCCCTGGCCAGGCTGGCGCCGACGATCGCCACGCGCGCGCCCTGGCCGGTCCTCGAGCGCGGTGAACGGACGCCCGCGCGCGAATTCCGCGCCGACGATGTCGAAGAAGGTGGGCGATACCCCTTCGACCAGGACGGTGTCCGACTCGTTCGATCCGGCACGGGCCACCAGCGCCTGTCCATTCACCGTCGTCGGCACGATCACTTCGGCGCCGACATCACGGATCGCCGATGCCGAGGCGGAGCAGTTCCGGAATGAAAGCCAGCTTCAGCGGTTGGCGACGCGCCTCCGCTTCGCTCGGCGTCACGTACGGATCGCCGGTCAGGTGAAACGCGAACACGTTCTCGGTGCCGAGATCCCTGAACAGCAGCGCCACCTGGTTGCGCACGTTCGCCAGCACCGCCGCCACGAGCACCACGGTGACAATGCCGATGACGATGCCGCCGATGGCCAGAAAGGAGCGGGCGCGCGACGTGCGCAGCGAGTCGAACGCGAGCCAGGCCGGTTCGCCGACCATCCGCGTCCACCGCGAGAGTCGTGGAGCAGCCATCACTCGTGCCTCAGCGCCGCGACGACGTCGATCGACACCGCGCGACGGGCCGGATACCAACCGGCGGCGGCCCCGCTCAGGATCGCCGCGGCCAGGCTGACGACCGCGGTTGGCCCGCTGATCGACAACGCGATCCCGGCCAGCGCGCGAGACCACGGCCAGCAGGCCCGGCGGCCGCCAGCAGGCCGAGCGTGCCGCCGAGGAGGCCGACCATCGCCGCTTCCGCGAGCGTCTCCCCGATGATCGCCGCCCGGGTGGCGCCGAGTGCGCGCCGGATGCCGATCTCGTGAGTGCGCTGCGTCACCGACACCAGGCTGGTGTTGGTGACCACGACGATGGCGGCGATGAGCGCCATCAGCGAGATCGGAATCGCGGCGGCGCCGATGCGCTCGGTGATCGCGGTGACGAAACTCCGCGACGCTTCGGGTGTGATGATGTCGAACGTATCGTCGGCACCCGGCCCGAGATGACGGCGGGCGCGCATCGAGATCCGCGCGTGGTCCTCGGCGGCGGTGCTGGTGATCCCGTCTGGTGCTTTGGCAAAGACCTGCACCGAGGCCGCGGCACCGAAGGCGCGCTCGAACGCGCGCAACGGCATCCACACGTAGCGGTCGAGGGACACGCCCCCGGCGGTGCCCTGACGCGTCTGCAGGCCGATCACCGTAAACGCCCTGCCGGCGATGCGGACCTGCCGGCCCAGCGGATCGACCGGTCGGGAACAGCCCGTCGGAGACAGCGCGTCCGAGAATCACCACCGGCGATCCGGCAGTATCCTCGTCGTCTGTCATGAAGCGGCCCACTTCGACCTCGATGTGGCGGATGTCGAGCAGGGGAGCCTGCGTGCCGTTGATGGTGGCGTTCTCGAACTGTCCGGGAGCCGGCGGCCACATCCGCCGATCGCTGCGCGGTGGCGGCGTATCGAACCTTGCCGTCGGCGATGTTCTGGATGTAGCGAACGTCGCCCCGGGTGATCGCCGGGTTGCGTGCGAGTCTGTCGGCGAGCTCGCGACGACTGAGGTTTCCGGAGGACAGGCGGGCGAGCACGAAGGTGTCGGCACCGAACGCCCGCGCGCTGGTCTCGCGAGCCGAGCGGGCGAGGGAGTCGAGGCCGGTCTGTACCACGGCGGTCGTCGCGACCGCCGCGGCGACCGCCAGCGCGGCGAGCGACGAACGCAGCGGGTTCCTGCGACGGTCCCCGCTGCCTCGACCACCATCTGCGCGAGCACGATCAGCCCTTGCCGGTCACCACGACGAGCGCACCGTCCTTCAGTTCGCGCAGGACCTGATAGGGGCCGGTGATGACCGGTGCGCCCTCGTCGATCCCGCCGACCTCGATGTTCAGTCCGCCGATCACGCCGGACGTGACCGGGATGAACTTCGCAGCGCCCGTCGGCGACGGTGAACACTCCCGTGCGCTCCTGCCCGTCGATCGTCCGCAACACCACGCTCTGCAACGGGCACGGTCAGCACGTTCGTCCGTTCGCTCGTGACGATGTCGGCATCACCCGTGAGCCCGGGACGCAGCCCGGCATCGGGAGCGTCCAGACGGACGACGACCCGGAACTCGCGGGCAGCGGCGGCTCCAGTGACCGGCAGCGCGCTTGCACCGATCTCGACCACCTTGCCGCTGAACTTCTTTCCAGGCAGCGCCTCGAGGGTGACTTCCGCCTTCTGGTCCCGTGCCACGTTCAGGATGTCGGCTTCCGCCACCCTGACCTCCGCGTCGATCGCTCCAAGATCGGATATGGTCATCAGCGTCGTCCCCGGCTGGTTCTGAATACCGACCACGACCATTTCTCCGTTGCGGACCCGCAGGCGCGTGACGACGCCGTCGATGGGCGACACGATGGAAGTCTTGTCCAGCACGTCGCGGGCGCGCACCAGCTGCGAGCGAGCCTGCGCGATCCGCCGCGCGGCGGTTTCCAGGTTCTGACGGGCGCGGTCGGTTGCCGCCCGGGCAGCCGCGAGCTGCGCAACAGCGGTGTCGGCCGCCGCCTTTGCGGTGTCGAGCTCGGACGCGGCAACGAGCTGTTCGGCACTCAGCTCTCGCTTTGCGTTTCAGCTGCTGCTCCGCGTCGCGAACCCGGGCTTCTGCCGCAGCCATGTCGGCTTCGGCGGCGCGGACCTGCTCGCGCGATGCCCGCTCCTCCGACTCGAGCGCCCTGATCTGTTCGCTCGCTCCAGTGGCGTCGCTCTCGGCCTGGACACGATCGATCTGCGCCAGCACCTGGCCGGCCTTGACACGGTCGCCTTCTGCCACCGGCAGGGCCACGATCCGTGCCCATCACGCTCGACCCGATGTCTGCATATTGCGAGGCCACGATCTCGCCGGATGCGGTGACTGTCGAGCGGAACTGCGCCTGACGCGTCGCCGTGCCGACATCGACGGTCAGCCCTCGCCGGACCGCGGCGTGCCAGCGCCACGGTTCCGGCCACCACGGTCACGACGACAACGGCAAGAAGGATCAGCGTGCGTCGCTTCACAGGCGGAACAGCGGACGATTGTCGTGCATGCCCGGCCACGGCGTGCCGCCGATCAGCAGCAGGGTGGACAGGCCGAAGAAGATGATCGATCGGGTTCGCGCCGCCGCCGGCGTGGCGGCTTTGCGCGCGAACACACGGCCCATGTGGGCCAGCGCGATGGCGACGAGCATGATCGTCGGGTGTTCAACGGCGTAGAACCGTGCGGTCGCATCCCGCATCGTCTCGCCCATGTTCGAGAAGGCGGTGCTGGTGAGCAACAGCAGCAGCCCGAGGAGGAACTGCACATCGACCGAGATCGTGAAGATCTTGCCCCATCGATCCCGATCCGACGCAGTTCCTGCCCGCCAGGGCCGTGACGGTCGCGACAACGCCCGCGATGATGGCCAGCCAGCGAACCCACGAGTGCAGAAGAAGGACGATGTCATGCATGAGGAAAACGTTAGCACACGCGCAGACAGCGTCCGGGCAGCGGCCGCGGTTGGATGGCGTTCAACGCTGACGACCCAGGAGGGGGCTTCAGACCCGCCCTCGGCCACACGCAGCGTTCAGAGTCGCGACAGCGCGGCTTCCGCTGACGTGAGCTCGGTCGCTGCCCGCGCCGTCGCTTCGCGGGCGCGGGCGAGGGCGTCCTCGGCGGTGCGCAACTGCTCGCGCGCAGCGTCCGCCTTCTGCTGTGCACGATCCTCCGCGGACTGCGCATGTTCCAGTTGGCGACGCGCTGTCTGTAGCGCAGCTTCGGCCGCCTTCCTTGCGGCAGCGGCGGCGGCTTCGGCCGCAGCTTCGGCCGCTGCGGCCCGGCGGCGTTCGGCGGCTGCATCTGCGCGCGAGGCGGTTTTCTTCTTCGACTCCGGCTGCGGACGGCTCGTCCCGGCGTGCCGCGGTGGCGCTGCCGGATCGCGGTGCGGCTGGGGCGACGCGGGATGTGGCCGTGCTGCTGGCGTGACTCCGACGAGTGCCTCGAATCCGGCGGGCTGCAGCAGTTCGGTGAAGCGGCCCGGCGGCGCCGGCGGGTCAGCGGACAAGCGACAGCGCTTCCAGCATCCGTGACAGCGGCTCGACCGACGGCCGCGCGCCTGCCTGTGCAGCAAGCTGGTTGGCCGTGGCTACGGCGGCGGCATACCGCCGCGCGGTGTGCCGTGGTGGCGCCGCGTACGTCGCTGGTCCGCCCTTTGAGGGCGGCAATCTGGGCGCTGCGCAGCGCTTCGCCCGAGGCGATCAGGCGATCGTAGGTGCGCCGCTCACGCCAATAGAGCTGGTTGACTGCCCAGGGTACGAGGGACGGTTTCTCCAGCCGCTTGACACGTGTCGCGTCGTCGCCCTTGACCGTCTTCGCAAGAGCATTACGCGCCGCCGTGAACTCGGCGAGCGGCAGGGCATAGAGCTCGTCGATCCTGGCGTCGAGCGTGCTCACGTGGCGGCCGACTACGGGTGGAGGAGTCGCAGTGTGTAGATGGCCGAAGCGGTGAGGGCACCGTTCGCGTCGGCCACGAGCACGCAATACGTGCCCTTGCTGATCTGGGGAAACGCGTACTGCTGACCGACGGCAGCCTGCTGCACGACGTAGCCTGCCGCCGGCGCGCAACCCGTCCCGACCGGCTGGCCAATGGCGAGCGCGATGAAACCGACCACCGGCCGCGGCGTCAGTGACAGCAGCGTCAGCTGCATCTCGCCGGTCTTGCTGACGGAGAACGGTGTTGCTCGCCTGTCCGAGTGGATCCACCGTACCGGTGAAATTCTCAGACACTTCATTGGAGGGAGAGTCGATGCCGCCGCACGCGGCCAGCGAAACTGCGACAGCCACGGCTGTCAGCAGGCGAGCCATCTTGAACATGACGGAATTGTCTCACGTGATGCCTGCGGCCCGAAACCCGCCGGGCCCGCTTCACCGCCGGCAAGGCACTCGAGGCAGCCGGTGGAACGGCGGCCGTTGAAACCCGCTGGACCTCGCGCCGACGATCAGGTGAGCCGGTTCAGCCCCGCAGCCGTCCGCCCTTCGAGCTGACGCAGGCCTGCAACCATCAGGCGTTCCGCCTGGCTGGCGAGCGATGCCGAGAGCAGGGCGTGGCGCTCCGCGTCGCGCGCGAGCTTCTGCGCGAGCGCGATCAGATCCTGACCATCCCGTCGCCCGTCACGCGAGCCGACCCGTTCTGCGCCCGAGCTGTTCTGTATGGCCATGAGTGTCTTCAATAATCGCTCCCCGCGTCACTGGATGCAACCTGAACGGGGTCGATTTCCCATACAATTCCGCGCATGTCTAAAACGCTTGCCGTCGGAATGGCTGCCGCCATCCTCCTCATGGGCTCCCCGTCGCGGGTGAGCGCGGAGGTCACCCGGGTCGACGTGAAGACGCGCGCGGACATCGGATGCCTCGGGCTACGAGAAGATCGTCG
Organism: uncultured Acidobacteriota bacterium; assembly: GCA_963697745.1. Lineage (GTDB taxonomy): Bacteria > Acidobacteriota > Vicinamibacteria > Vicinamibacterales > CAVVIG01 > CAVVIG01. Next base: position 86,259 of record CAVOPD010000017.1, read on the forward strand.
GCACGGCGCACTTCGAAGTCGATCCGAAGGATGCGCGAAATCAGGTCATCGCCGACATCGACAAGGCGCCGGTCAACGCCGCCGGACGGGTGGAGTTCTCGGCGGACCTCTACATCATCCGGTCGAAGAATGCCGCGACCTCCAACGACATCGCGCTGGTGGACGTGCTGAATCGCGGCAACAAGCCGGTGATGACGCGGTTTCATACGCGGCGGCTCGAACGATCCGGCCAGCGACGCCGACCTTGGCGATCGATTTCTGCTCGATCACGGCTTCACGCTGGTCTGGGTCGGATGGGAGTTCGACGTCCGGCGGCAGAACGGGCTGATGGGCATCACCGTTCCGTCCGCGCGGGGCGTCACCGGCCTGGTCTCGGGCAACTTCATGCCGGCGAACGCCAACGAGCGGCAGACGGTCGGCGATCTCGTCGGCTACACCGCCGCCGATCCGGCTTCTCGCCGCAGAATACGCTGACGGTCCGCGACAGCCAGTTCAGCACACCCGAGACGATCGAGCGGTCGCGCTGGACCTGGACGGCGACGTCGTCACGCTTGCCGGCGGATTCGAGCCTGGCCGGATCTACCAGCTGTCGTTCACCGCGAAGGAACTGCCGATCTCCGGCCTCGGGCTCGCGGCCTTTCGTGACGTCGGGAGCTGGGTGAAGCATGCGCCGGATGCGCTGGTGCACGCGAAGCAGACGCTGGCGTTCGGCTCGTCACAGAGCGGTCGATTCCTGCGCACGTTCCTCTACAACGGGTTGAATGGCGACGAGAAGGGGCGGCAGGTCTATGACGCCGTCTGGATGCACATCGCCGGCGCCGCGGCGCTTGACGTGAACGCGCGCGCCGCAACGCCGACCTCGCTGACGATGTACGAGATCACGCGGTTCCCGTACGCGAATCAGGCGACGCGCGATCCGATCTCGGGTCGCACCGAGGGTCTGCTGGAGAACGACCGCGCCCGTGCGTTCCAGCCGAAGACGTTCTTCACCAACACGTCGGTGGAATACTGGGGCGGCGGCCGCAGTGCGGCCCTGGTGCATACCGCTCCCGACGGCAAGAGCGATCTGCACTCTGCCGACAACACGCGCGTCTACTACCTGACCGGCGCACAACATGGGCCGGCGCGTTTCCCGACCACCATCGGCAACGGCCAGCAGCCCGACAATCCGCTCGAGTACTGGTGGACGATGCGGGCGCTGATGAGCGGGATGGAGAAATGGCTGCGCGACGGCACGGCGCCTCCGCCGAGCCGGTACCCGCGCTGTCGGACGGCACGCTCGTCTCCGGCCGACCACGGTCGCGTTTCCTGCGATTCCTGGCGTCCAGTCACCGACGACCGTCGAACAGCATCGGCGCGACGGCAAACTGATCCCGTTCCTCGTGCCCGCAGGTCGATGCCGACGGCAACGAGCGCGCCGGCATCCGCACCCCGGAGTCGCTCGTGCCGCTTGCGACCTACACCGGCTGGAACTTCCGCAATGCGACCGACCGGCGGTACCCGGCTGCTGGTATCGCTGCTCGGCTCGCGCATTCCGCTTCCCGAAGACCGCGGCCGAGGCGGCGGCGTCACACGACCCGCGCAAGCCGATCGCCGCAGCGCTATCCTTCGCGCGACGCGCTATCTGACCAGCGCGCAGGCACGCGGCCGACGCGCCTGGTCAAGGAGCGGCTACCTGCTGGACAGGGGACGTCGCGCAGGTGATGCGCCGGATGGAAGCAGCAGTGGGACGCGACGGTCGGTCACCGCGAGTGATGCGCGCGATCCGATCAGCGCCCGGTCATTCGCGCGTGATTATGTAAAACACGCGACTATTCGCGGCGCTTATATTCTGGTAAATTGTTTCAATTTGACTCACTCCGCGTAAACCGGTGTAATTCCCTACTACATGCTGCTGGTTTCCAACCCCGTCGTCGCGTCTGCCGGAGCCGTCGTCGGCTTCGTCGTCGTCGTTACGGGCGTCGTTACGGTCGTCCGGCCCACCGGATGATGGCAGCGCAGGAATCGCGAGATTCTCCGAGGCCATCATCCGCAGCAGGAGTGATGGCCTTTTGTTGTACGGCCCGACCCCAATCGACTGGCGACTGTGACTGGCGACACGATGAAGATTGCGTATCAGGGTGAACCGGGCGCGTTCAGCGAAGCAGCGTCGAGGCAGGTGAATGCCTCGGCCGACTTGCTGCCGTGCAAGGCTTCGAAGACGTGTTCGCGGCCGTCAACAGCGGCGCGGCGGACTACGGCGTCCTGCCGATCGAGAACTCGATTGGCGGCAGCATCCATCGCAACTTCGACCTGCTGCTCGAGCACGAGCTGCCGATCGTCGGGGAGGTGGAAGTGCCGGTCGTGCATCACCTGCTGGCGCTGCCGGGACGGACCCTGGCCGACATCAAGCGGATCTACTCGCATCCGCAGGCGCTGGCGCAGTGCGACCGGTTCCTGCGGACGCTGTCGGGCGTGGAAATCACCGCGACCTACGACACGGCCGGCAGCGCGAAGATGATCGCCGACGAGCAGATGGGCGACGCCGCCGCCGTCGCCTCCGCCCGGGCCGGCGAGGTGTTCGGCCTCGTGCCGGTGCGTTCGTCGATTCAGGATTACGACAGCAACACGACGCGCTTTCTCGTGGTGGGCCGGCAGCCGCTGTCCGCGGCCGCCCGCCGACAAGACGACGCATCGTGTTCACGCTGTCGAACGAACCGGGCGCGCTGTTCAAGGCGCTGGCGGCGATTGCCCTGCGCGGCATCGATCTGACGAAGCTCGAATCGCGGCCGATCCCGGGCCGGAAGTGGGAATACCTGTTCTATGTCGACCTGGCTGCGGCGCGCGACGATCTGGCGTGCGCGCGTGCCCTGGCGCACCTGGCGGAATTCGCGCTCGATGGTCCGGGTGCTCGGGTCGTATCCAAGCTCGAAGCCGGCCGCGGTGCGCCAGGACGCGGTGCAGCGTCGTGTAGTTGCCGAGAGACGGTGCGTCAGGACAACTTATGAGCAAAAAAACGCTGACTGGTGCGCAGATTCTGTGGGAATGCCTCGTGCGCGAGGGCGTCGAGGTCGTCTTCGGGTATCCCGGCGGCGCGATCCTGCCGGCCTACGACGCCATGCTGGATTACCCGATTCGCCACATCCTGGTCAGGCACGAACAGGGTGCCACGCACATGGCCGACGGCTATGCGCGGGCGACCGGCAAGGTTGGCGTGCGCCATCGCGACGTCGGGGCCCGGCGCCACCAACATGGTGACCGGCTCGCCACCGCGATGATGGACTCGTCGCCGATCGTCTGCATCACCGGTCAGGTCGGCAGCGGCCTCATCGGCTCCGACGCGTTCCAGGAAACCGACATCACCGGCATCACGCTGCCGGTCACCAAGCACAACTACCTGGTGGCGCACGCCAGCGAGGTCGCGCCGGCCGTGCGCGAGGCGTTTGCCATCGCCAAGGAGCGGCCGTCCGGGTCCGGTGCTGATCGACATCACCAAGGACGCCCAACTCGGCGTCTGTGAGCTCGACTGGGACGATGCGGCACCGGACATGGCCAGCATCGATCGCAGCGGCCACTCGTTCGGCGTCGATCCGATCGCGCTGATCAACGCGGCGCAGCGTCCGGTCATCCTCGCCGGCCACGGCATCATCCTCGGCGGCGGGGAGGCGGCGATCAGGGCGTTCGCCGAGAAGACGCAGATCCCGATCGCGATGACGCTGCTCGGCATCGGCAGCGTGCCGGCGTCGCACCCGCTGAACCTCGGCATGATGGGCATGCACGGCGAGGCCTGGGTGAACACGGCCATCCAGGAGGCGGACCTGCTGATTGCGCTCGGCATGCGCTTCGACGACCGGGTGACCGGCAACATCAAGACCTACGCCCCGCACGCCAAGAAGATTCACGTCGACATCGATCCGGCGGAGTTCAACAAGAACGTCAAGGTGGACTCGGCGATCTCCGGCGACGTCGGCGAGGTGGTCGCCGGCTGGATGTCGAAACTGGTCGACGTCGATCGCTCGCGTGGCTGGCGCACATCTCCGACATGAAGGGCGATGTGGCAGTCCGCGACATCAAGAATCTGCCCGGACGACGGGCACCTGTATGCCGCGCATGTGATCAACGACATCTGGCGCATCACCGGCGGCAACGCCATCGTCGTGACCGACGTGGGCCAGCACCAGATGTGGGAGGCGCAGTACTACCACCACGAGACACCGCGCTCGCTGATCACCTCCGGCGGTCTCGGCACGATGGGCTTCGCCCTGCCGGCGGCGATCGGCGCCAAGGTCGGGCAAGCCGGACGCCGAGGTGTGGGTGGTCGTCGGCGACGGCGGGTTCCAGATGACGCTCTGCGAGCTCGCGACGATGGTGCAGGAAGACCTCGACGTGAAGATCTGCATCATCAACAACGGCTATCTCGGCATGGTGCGGCAGTGGCAGGAGTTCTTCTACCAGCGCCGCTATGCGGCGACGCCGATCACCGGGCCCGGACTTCGAGAAGCTGGCGCAGGCGCTTACGGCGTGTGGGGCGCCACGGTCACGTCGCGGCCCAGGTGGAGCCGACCGTCGACACGGCCCGGCGTCAGCGCGGCGCGCTCATCGACTTCCGGGTCGAGCAGGAAGACTCGGTGTTTCCGATGGTGCCGGCCGGCAACGACCTGCACAACATGATTCGGCGACCGTCGCCGATTGTGGAAACGTCCGCGGACTAGACAGGGTCGGGCTTCAGGCATCAGGGCATCGGGCCGCGTCGGCTCGGATCAGGAACCTGCGGCCGACGCGCCTAGCGCCCATCGCCCGATAGCCCAGAGCCGAACTAAGATGCAAACATTCGCTGTTTACGTCGACAACAAGCCCGGCGTGCTGAACCGCGTGGCGTCGCTGTTCCGCCGTCGCGCGTTCAACATCGAGTCGCTGACGGTCGGCCACACCGAGCTCGTCGGGTCTCTCCCGCATGACCATCGTCGTCGACACGGACGAACGCGGCGCGCGGCTGGTCGAAGCGAACCTGTACAAGCTGCTGCCGGTCCGCCGCGTCGACAACATCACGCGCGTGCCGACCATCGCGCGCGACCTGGCGATGATCAAGGTCTCGGCCACCGGCGACGCCCGCACGCAGGTGATGCAGCTGGTGGACGTCTACCGCGCCCGCATCGTGGATGTGAGCCCGGAAACGCTGGTGATCGAAACCACCGGAACTGAAGATAAGATCGACAGCTTGCTCGAAGTGCTGCGGCCCTACGGGGTGATCGAGATGGTCCGCACCGGCCGGGTGGAGATGGCGCGCGGCACGACGCAGGCCGCGCGCCATTTCGCCGTCGCGCGGCATCGGCGACGGGCCGACCCGCCCGAAGGACGGCGGAGCGGTTTCGGTCTAGAAACGAGCACGGCGAAGCGTCGGAACGTTAGACCCGACGGCACAAGGTGCAGGACCTGGAAGACGCCGGCCGCCACTGTCGGCCTAGTACTGCGAGCTGACGCGCTACGAAGTCTGTGCGACAGCATCGACTGGAGAGATTAATCGAATGGCGAAGATGTACTACGACGCGGACGCAGACCTCAGCCTCATTCAGGGCAAGAAGGTTGCGGTGATCGGTTACGGATCGCAGGGCCACGCGCACTCCCTCAACCTGAAGGACAGCGGCGTGAGCGTCCGAGTCGGGCTGTCGCCGACCAGCCGGTCGCGCGCCAAGGCGCAGGCTGCCGGTCTCGAGGTCGGTGACGCCGGCGGAGGTCTCCAAGTGGGCCGACGTCATCATGGTGCTGGTGCCGGACACGACGGCCGCGAAGCTGTACACGGACGCGATCGAGCCGAACCTCGCGCCCGGCAATATGCTGATGTTCGCGCACGGCTTCAACATCCGCTTCGGCACCATCAAGGTCCGGGCCGATGTCGACGTGTCGATGGTGGCGCCGAAGTCGCCCGGGCACCGCGTCCGCGAACTGTACGTCGAAGGTGCCGGCACCCCGGCGCTGTTCGCGATTCACCAGGACGCGACCGGCAACGCCAAGGCGCTCACGCTGTCCTACGCCAAGGGCATCGGCGTCACCCGCGCCGGCGTCATCGAGACGACGTTCTCCGAGGAGACCGAGACCGACCTGTTCGGCGAGCAGGCGGTCCTGTGCGGCGGCGTCAGCGCGCTGGTCAAGGCCGGGTTCGAAACGCTCGTCGAAGCGGGCTACCAGCCGGAGGTCGCCTACTTCGAGTGCATGCACGAACTGAAGCTGATCGTCGACCTGATGTACCAGGGCGGCCTGAACTACATGCGCTACTCGGTCAGCGACACGGCCGAACAGGGCGACTACACGGCGGGCCCGCGCGTCATCACCGCCGAGACGAAGGCCGAGATGAAGAAGATGCTCGACGACATCCGCAGCGGCAAGTTCGCCGCCGACGTGGGTCGAGGAGAACGCGACCGGCCGCAAGTGGTTCGAGGCGACGCGCAAGGCCGAGCGGTCGCACCAGATCGAGAAGGTCGGCGCCGAGCTGCGCGGCATGATGCCGTTCCTGCGGCCGGTCACGATCACCGACGAGGACGTCGAACAGCGCCGACTGTCTCGCCAGAATGGCTAAAACCCGATCGGCCGAGGATCCAGCCGCCGTCCAGGCCCGGGAGTCGCGGCGGCTGTCCACGCTGCTCGAGGTCAGCCACGCGCTCTCGGGCACGCTCAACCTTCGGTCGGCGCTGCACCGGGTGCTCGAGATCCTGGCGAAGCATCACGGCACCGTCCGCAGCCTCATCGTCTTCCTGCACGACAATCGCGAACTGCACGTCGAGGCCGCCGACGGCCTCGACGCGCCGTCGCATTCGGTCCGCTACCGCCTCGGCGAAGGGATCGTCGGCAAGGTCGTCGAGAGCAGCCGGCCGATCGTCGTCCCGCGGGTCAGCAAGGAACCCGACGTTTCTGAACCGGGCCGCCAAGCGGCCGGAGGTGCCACAAGGACGAACTCAGCTTCATCTGCGTGCCGATTCTGCTGAACCGGCGCGCGGTCGGCGCCATCGGCGTCGACCTCAAGTTCAACGCCGGACCGCGACTACGACCGGTACGTCAAGTTCCTCGGCATCGTCGCGTCGAGCATCGCCGCGGCGGTGAAGATCCAGCGGCTGGTCGAGGAAGACAAGAAGCGGCTGGTCGACGAGAACACGCACCTTCGGCAGGAACTGAAGGAGCGCTACGACTTCTCGAGCATCATCGGCACCAGCGGACCCGTGCGCCAGATGTACGAGCAGATGGCGCAGGTGGCGGCCACCAACACCACCGTGCTCATCCGCGGCGAGTCGGGCACCGGCAAGGAACTGGTCGCGCACTCGATTCACTACAACTCGCCGCGCGCGAACAAGCCGTTCGTGAAGGTGAGCTGCGCGGCGCTGCCCGACAGCCTGATCGAGTCGGAACTGTTCGGCTACGAGCGCGGCGCGTTCACCGGGGCGGAGCAGCGGAAGAAGGGGCGCTTCGAGCTGGCCGAGGGCGGCACGCTGTTCCTCGACGAGATCGGCGACATCAACCTGTCGACGCAGGTCAAGCTGCTGCGCGTCCTGCAGGAGCGCGAGTTCGAGCGCCTGGGCAGCACCGAGACGATGAAGGTCAACGTGCGGATGGTCGCGGCGACCAACAAGGACATGGAGCGGGCGATTGCGGCCGGCACCTTCCGCGAGGACCTCTACTACCGCCTGAACGTCTTCATCATCTTCGTGCCGCCGTTGCGCGAGCGGAAGGCCGACCTGCTGCTGCTCGTCGATCACTTCCTCGAGAAGTTCTCGCGCGAGCACCACAAGAACATCAAGCGCATCTCGACGCCGGCCATCGACATGCTCATGAGCTATCACTGGCCGGGCAACGTGCGCGAGCTGGAGAACACGCTCGAGCGCGCGGTGCTGATGTGCGACGGGCAGGTCATCCACGGCCACCATCTGCCGCCGTCGCTGCAGACGGCCGAAGCGTCCGAGCACGGTGACCCGCGTCTCGCTGTCGGACGCGGTGGCCGGTTTCGAGAAGGACCTGATTCAGGACGCGCTGAAGACCACGCGCGGCAACCGCGCCAAGGCGGCGCGCCTGCTCGACACCACCGAACGGGTGCTGAACTACAAGGTGAAGAAGTACGGCGTCGACGTGCGCCGGTTCACTTCGTAAGGCCGGCCGGCGCCATCGTCCTGCCGCGGCGACGGTTACGCGCGTCCTCGCAGGCGCCGGGCCGCGAACGCGACGCCCACAAACGGCAGGCTGAGGACGGACGACAGGCGAGGGCGAGCGGCCACAGGTTGCCGCTCCGCCGCGATACATCATCGTGGCGACCTGCGCCGGCACGATCGGGCGTCGCCAGCCAGCGCGTCCCCGGACAGGTAGCCGATGGCTGCGCGCCGAGCACCGCAGCGGCAGGCCCATGCTCCAGTACACCCCGCGTCCCATGCCTCGCGCCTGCCGCTGGCGAGCGTCACCCCGACCTCGAGGGCCATCCAATCGCAACGGAATCAGCAGTGCGTGCGCGGCGGCATGGTCAGCCGAGGATGAACAGGACGGCGCCGCCGCGGCTGACGCCGATCGTCTGGATCCAGAGTTCGGCGCGGTCGCGCAGGAAGATCATCCCGAGGAACGGAAAGATCGCCGCGACCACGAGGAAGCGCCAGTAGAGTTCTTCGGCCTGCTCGCTCGCGCCGAGCGAGGGCGCCATGCGCTTGGCGGTGTCGATGATGGTGTTGGCGATGTGGCGGTCGCCGTCGCGATCGAGCTCGAAGTACTGGCCGCCTGCCAGCCGACGCGAGCTTCTGCAGCGACGCGCGGTCGAGGCGGGAGGTGGTCGGCACCTCCGCGTCGTGCACGACGTTGCCGTCCTTGTCCTTGAACTCCGGCATGCGCCCGCCGCCGAGCGTGCCGACGCCGATCACGAACAGCGGAATGCCTGCGTCCTGCGCGCGCTTCAGCGACTTCTGCGACTTCGCCGCTCCAGCGACTCGCCATCGGACAGCATGACGAACGCCTTGGCGTTCGGCGACTTGCCGTGCATCTCCTCGTCGCGTTCGACCAGGCGGAGGCCCCAGTAGATGCCCTGTTCGAGGTTCGTGTCCCAGGTCGTCTCGTCCTCGATGCGGAACGGAGAGGTGGCGTCCAGGTGATCGACGAAGAAGAAGAAGGTGTTCGGATCCTTCGTGAGCCGGATCTGCGGCGCGGCGATGTGCGCGAAGAGCGCCATCGCGATGCGGTCGCTGTTCCAGCTGAGGGAATCGCCGAGGATGCGCAGGAACTGGATCGACCGGTTCCAGCGGCTGCCGGCCACGTCCTTGCACGTACATCGACGCCGAGCCGTCCTGAAGGATGACGACGTCCACGCCGCCGGCGCGCACCGCCGTGGCCGGCCCGTGCGGCCGCGCGAGCGCGAGGATGAGGAAGATCGACGACAGGATCAGGCACAGCCAGAACGGCAGATCGCCGAGCGGGGCGAACCGCTCGCGCACGGGCACGCGTGCGTCCGCGCTGCAGCTGCGCGTGCGAGGACACGGCGGCGCAGCAGCTGCCAGCTCCAGAGCACGAGCAGCAGCGCCGGCACCGACGAGCAGCCAGAGCAGTTCCGGCTGCCCGAAGGCGATCTGTCTGAGGTCGATCCGGACGGGCACGTGGATCAGCCCTTGCGCCGGAGTTTCTGGCCGCGGCCCGGATCCATCTGTTCTTCGCGCTCGTCGTAGCGCATCGGCGTCACGGTCTTGAAGTCGCTCATCGATTCGCCCTCGGGCGGTCCGCCCGGCCGTCCGTGAATCGTCGGCCCGGTCGGCAGATCGACGCTGACGTCCGGCGGCGCCGGCGGCTTCGCTTCTTGGCATCCCTGCGCGCCTCTTCTGCGGTCCCTTTGCCATCTGGTCGCGCAACTTCACGACGAACTCGTAGTTGTAGGCGGCGTCGCTCAGGCTCCGGCGCCTTGCGCATCACGTCGGCGTAGGCCTGCACCACGGTGTCGAGCCGGGCGACCACGCCCTTGGTCGTCCTTCGACTGCGGCGCGCTCGTGCGGAAGGCCGCGTTGGCCGCCAGGAGCAGCAGTTCGGGATCGGTCGGGCGCAGGGCCGTTGCCGGGATTGGTCAGCTCCGTGAGCGCGGTGTACCGCGCCAGCCAGTACGACAACGGTGGCGCTCGTGTCGCGTCTCGGTGCCCTGCGGATCCAGCCCGAGCGGCGGAGGCAGCCGGTCGACCAGCGTGGCGTCGCTCGGCGAGGTCGCCTTCGTCGGTGTACTGCAGCGTGGCCAGCCGCTCGTGCGCGCTCGGCCAGCCGCCGGGCATGGCGCGACTCGGCCAGGCTGACCGTGCCGGCTGCAAACAGCAGGGCGGCGACTATGAGTCCTGCGGCGATGCTTCTCATCGCTCTCTCCTAGGGCAGTTTCTGGAACTGGGGCAGCGCCAGCTTGAGCGCCGCGGCGGTGAGCCAGCAGACCGCCGCCGCCATCGCGAAGAACGCGAAGCGGGGCCGCTGGCTGGTGTACTGACGGGTCGCAATCGTTCCGGCCGCCACCTTGTCGATGTCGCAATCGCGGCGAGGAGCGCGTCCTCGTTGTTCGCGGCGTAGAAGCGTGCCACCGGTCTTCTCGATGGCCGGAATCCAGATCTCGTCCGGAATGACCTTGCCGCGCTCGCGTTCGTAGTTGGTGCGGACCATGTAGACCGGGATCTTGTTGTCGATCGAGTTCTGCAGGATCTCGTCGAGCGTCTTGTCGCCGACCTGCACGCGGGTGTCCTCGCCGTCCGAGAAGAGCACCATCAGGTTGCCGGCCGCATCGAGGAAGTTGAAGGCCTTGAACAGGCCGACGCCCTGCTCGATCGCCTGCGCGATGATCGTGCCCTGGTCGGGGAACAGCGAGTACTCGACCGGATCGCCGATGAGCGAGATGCTGAGCAGGATGTTGTCGTAGTCGTTCGTGAACGGCGTGACCACGTAGGCCTCGTTGCCGAACTCGATCAGCGCCATCAGGTCGCGGTAGCGCTCGCCCATGCGCATCTGCACGAACCGCTCGGCCGCCGCGACGGTGGTGAAGAACGTGGCGTCGGTCTCGGCGCGCGAATTCAGGTGCGACGCCTTGAACGGCGTGCGCATGCTCGTCGACGCGTCGATCATCACCGCGATGCGGCGGCCGGGATAGGACACCTCGCTCGTGACCAGCGACGAGAACGGATCGGCAAGAGCGCAGCGTGAGGAACGGAACGCCGGCGATGAACAGCAGCAGCGGCAGGTGCCGAAGAACCCGAGATAGAGTGGCCGCAGCGTCGTCAGGATGGCCGGCACGACCAGCCGATGCCGTCCGGGCTGCCGCACGAGGAACGAGCGGGCCGACCAGGACGAACAGCGGCGAGAACAGCCAGGCCGAGCACGAACAGGCGGCCGTCGCCCCGATGCCAGAACTGCAGGTCGGCGAGCCGGACGCCCTGCCAGTCGGCGATCGTGTTGGCGAGGTATTGCCGCGCCTCGCTGAAGGACATCTCACGCCTGGCTCTCCACCGGCGCTCGACTTGCCGTCCACCGCCGCAGGAGCGTCCGCGGGAACATGTGCTGCGACGCGACTCGTCGACGCCGCTCTCGCGGCGCTCTCCAGCGCCTCGTCGAGGGCGGACTCGTTCCGCGCGGCGTCGCGCCCGTACTGGGCGGCCGTGAACGTCGTCAGCGCGTCGCGCAGCGCCTCGAGCGTCGTGCGGCGCGAGTCGGCCACGGAGAGCCGCGCGATCTGCCGCGTCAGGTCGCTGAGCGGTCGTCGACGCCGACACGACGCGCTTGGTGCCGCGGCGCGGACCGCGTGCGAGCAGGCGTCCTTCGCCGACCACCACATCGGCGTCGCGGTGCGCTGGCTGATAGCGCGGCCCAGCGCGCCGGCGGCGGCGATGCGCGTCGCCGCAAGGGCCCGATCGAGCAGTTCGTCGGTCCAGCCGGCGGACGCGCGTTCGCGCCGCACGGCCGCCAGTTCGCGTGTGGCGACGCCGACGCAGCGTGCCGGTCGAGAGTTGCGCGCTGGTCGGCCGGCGTCCACTTGCGCGCGCCGCGCGCCACTCGCACGAGCACGAGCAGGATCATCAGTCCGCCGAACGCGATCAGGGCGATGCCGATGATGTTGAAGATGCCGGCGCGGAAGTTGAGCGCATCGATCGACGCGAAGCTCGCCCCGGACGCGTCGCGGATGTCGGTGGAACCGTCCGGAACCATCGACGTCGACCCGGATGACCTGGCGGCGGCAGGTAGTAGAGCAGGTCGCGCCCCTGCACCGCGGCGTTCGCCGCGACCTTGCTGTTGACCCGGTAGTGCATCGCGATGTCCGGGATCCGCACGTCGGTGCCGATCACGTCCGGATTGATGATGCGCAGCCGGTAGTCGTACTGGAAGAAGCGGCGGATGCCCGCATGCAGGTCGGCCGGGTGAGAGCCCGACACCACCTCGAACGGCGCCATCTGCACGACCGCGTTGCCCAGGCGCGATTCGTCGACCACCACCGACACCGCTTCGGACTCGAGGACCGCGCAGGTCAGCGAGACATCGAACTGCTCGCCGATGCGGACCGCGCCGGCGCTGGTGCGCCACCAGCAGCGGATCGGGTCGACCTCGACGTTCCGGGTGCCCGTCTCGCGGGTCGGCGCCGGCTGGGCGCCCGCGAATCGCCGCGAGGCCGACAAGCAGAGGAAGCCGGTAAGCAGCAGCCGTTTACTCATGGGTTTTCCGCAAGCGTCGTTCGACGACGAATTCACTGAGGGCGAGATCCGATTTCGCCTGATCCAGCCCGATGACGACGACGTCCAGGTCGAGTTCCTTCGGCGTCGCGCCGCACGCTCGTCCTGCCATTCGCGTGCTCGGTCGGCGAGCTGCGCGTACTGGCGCCGCGAGACCGTTCGCGCCTGGCCGGTCTCGACGTCGGAGATCTCGATCCAGCCCGCGGACACCTTCGGCAGGTCGAACGCGAACGCGCTGTCGATGAGCACGAGGAACACGTCGTGCGTGATCGACAGCAGCGACAGTTCCTTGATCACCTCGTCCGACATCATCGAACAGGAAGTCGGAGATGACCGGCAGCATCGCCTGACGGCGCACGAAGCCGCCGAGCGAGGTGCTGATCGATGCCGGACTGCGGGCAGGTGCTGCAGCCCGCGCTCGTACTGATAGGCGTCCACGCAGTGCACGACGTGGCTCTTGCCCAGGCGCGGCCGCAGCGCGGCCAGGTGCTCGAAGCCGGCGATCGAAGGTGACGAGCCCGAACGGATCCTGGAAGAAGACCGCCGACATGCCGATCGTCGCGATGGCGCGCGCCACGGCTGCCGCAATCGGCACGCCGCCGACGCCGCAGCGGGTCGACGGCGAGAAGTCGGCGATCGGCATGACCGTCGCCGTGCTCTGCTGCTCGAACTCGCGGATGACGAGCGGCGAGAAATTGTTCAGCGACGACTGCGCCCAGTCGATGTGCGAGAACTTGTCGCCCGGCCTGCCAGTCGCGCAGCCCCTGGAAGTCGAACCCGGATCCCTGCGAACGGCTGCGATGGTCGCCCATCGTCATCTCGCGCATCCGCTTGAGGATGACCAGCTCGATTTCGGTGATGTCCGCGAGGTTGACGAGCGGCGCGAGTTCCTCGTGGTCGCGCGTCCTCATGGGACGGGAACCCGCGTCGATGATGTCGTCGATCACCGCATCGGTCGTCAGGCCGTGGCTCGCCGCATGCGGGCCGAGCCAGATGCGGTGGCTGAGGATGTAGGGCGCCAGTTCCTGGATGTCTTCCGGCAGCACTTCCTCGCGCTCGTGCATGAGCAGCGCCCAGACCTTCGCCAGGCGGCCCCAGCAGATGATGGCGCGCGGCGAGGCGCCGAGGTCGACGCCCCGCTCGACCAGCTCCGACGGCGACTTGGTCAGCCAGTCGGTGTCCGGGTTGTAGGGCCGGGTGGCCGCGACGAGGCGCTGCATGTATTTGCCGAGCCGCTCGTGCAGGAACACCTGCTCGTTGATCCGCGACGCGCAGCTCGATGATCCGCTCCTTCGCCATCAGCGGATTCAGGCGGACGCGCTTGAAGTCGAAGTTCACCAGCTTCTCTTCCTCCTCCGGAGGCAGGTAGCCGATGTTGATCATGATCGCGAACCGGTCTGTCGCGGCTTCCGACAGCGGAAACGTGCCCTGCCCGAGCTCGACCGGGTTCATCGTCGCGATCGCAAAGCTGAAAGCGGCAGCTCGTAGGTTTCCTTGCCGACCGTGATCGTGCGGTCCTGCAGCGCCCTCGAGAAACGCGCTCTGCGACTTCAGCGGAATACGGTTGATTTCATCCAGCAGGATGACTTCGGCCGACGCCATCGGCCCGAACTCGGTGACCAGCTCGCCGGTCGCAGGGTTGATCATCTGGAAGCCGACCACTTCGGTCGGCTGCAGGTCGGCGCGCCCCTGGAGGCGCGCGAATTTGGCGTTGCTGATGGCGGCGAGGATGACGCCGAAGAACGTCTTGCCGACGCCCGGCACGCCGCGCAGCAGCAGGTTGCCGGCGTTCACCTGACGCTGTTCGCGCTTGTCGTAGGTGGTCGGAATTTCCGACATCAGGACGACGTTGGCGAGGGCCTTGGCGGTGTCGTAGCCGACGAGTGCTTTGCCACCTTCTTCGATGATGGCCTTGTGAAAGTCGATCGCTTCTTGGAGGTCAGGATGCACGGCGGGCTAATCCTATCTCAAGGAGATGGCGCGAAAGCGAAACGGCATAGTCTACCGCACCCGTGTGTTTCCGTCTTGCCTCGCAGACCAGACCCGGATATCGTCCCGCGGCATGCACGGACTCATGATGGACTACCGCTCACGATTCCCGCGATCGTGCGGCGTGCGCAGACGCTGTTCGGTCACCGGCCGGTTTCCGGCCGTCGCCCCGACCGGAGTATCACCCGCACCAGCTACGCGGTCGTGCTCGACCGCGCCGAAGACGGCTGTCGGCGGCCCTCGCGGCGCTCGGCGTCGGACGCGGCGACCGCGTCGCGACGCTGGCGTGGGCAAGCCAGGAGCACCTCGAGGCGTATCTGGCGATTCCGTCGATCGGTGCGGTGCTGCACACGCTGAACCTGCGGCTTCACCACGACGATCTGACCTACATCGTCAACGACGCGCGAGGACCGCGTGCTGATCGTCGACGAGAGCCTGCTGCCGTTGTTCGAGCAGTTCCGTGCCCTCACGCCGACGATCGAGCACGTGATCGTGATCGCGTCGCGTCGCGACAGCCAGCCAGCGCCGGCGCACGGATTTCATCGATTACGAATCGCTGCTCGCGTCCGCCGATCCGGCGTACGCTCGCGGACGTCGCACTCGACGAGAAGGCGATGCCGCAGCGATGTGCTACACGTCGGGAACGACGGGGCGGCCGAAAGGCGTGCTCTACTCGCACCGGGCGATCGTGCTGCATTCGTTTTCACAGGGGCTTGTCGACTCGCTGGCGATCGGCGAGCGCGACATCGTCCTGCCAATCGTGCCGATGTTTCACGTGAACGCGTGGGGCCTGCCGTTCACCGGCGACCATGTTCGGTGCCGGGCAGGTGTTTCCGGGGCCGTATCTCGACGGCGCCAGCGTCCTCGACCTGATCGTCCGCGAACGGGTGACGCTGACCGCCGGCGTGCCGACCGTCTGGCTCGCCATGCTCCAGGAACTCGACAGCGCAGCCCGGCGTCCACGATCTGAGCGCGCTGCGCACGATCGCTATCGGCGGCAGTGCCGCGCCGCGTCGATGATCGCGGGCTATCAGGAACGGCATCACGTGAAGGTCGTTCACGCGTGGGGCATGACCGAACTGACGCCGCTCGGCACCGTCTGCAACCTGCCTCGCAGCCCTGGACGACGCGCCGTTCGACGGAGCAGATGCCGCTATCGCGCACGCCAGGGCAAGCCGCTGCCGTTCGTCGAGATCCGGGCCATGGCCGACGGCAAGGAAGCGCCGTGGGACGGCCAGACGATGGGCGAACTCGAAGTGCGGGGTCCGTGGGTCGCCCGGCAGTACTACAACGTCGATGGACCCGACGCAGCGGTTCTCGGAGGACGGCTGGTTTCGCACCGGCGACGTCGTCATGATTCACCCCGACGGGTGCGTCGAATTGACCGACCGTGCCAAGGATCTGGTCAAGTCGGGCGGCGAGTGGATCAGTTCGGTGGCGCTCGAGAACGCGCTGATGGCGCATCCCGCGGTCGCGGAGGCAGCGGTCGTGGCGGTGCCGCATCCGAAGTGGGATGAGCGGCCGCTGGCGGTTGTCGTGCTGCGGCCCGGGCACGCGCGCCACCGCTGACGAACTGCGGGAGTTTCTCGCGCCGAATTTCGCGAAATGGTGGCTGCCCGACACCATCGAGTTCGCGGCTGAGATCCCCAGGACTTCGGTGGGGAAGTTCAAGAAGTCGGTGCTGCGCGAGATCTACAAGGACGCCTACGCAACCCCTCTGTCGCCGTAGCCGCGCGTCTGAGTCACTCGCCGGGGTCGTGCGGTTCGACTTTCCTGATGTGCGTCATGCGGAAGACGAGATACCGGCCCGCGACGAAGTTGAACAACGTGCCGACCCCGATCCCCGCGAGCGCTCCCACCTGCGGACGGATTCCAGGGAACCGCGCCAGCACCCACAGAGTGACCCCGTAATTGATGAGCGCGGCAACTGACGACGCTCCCAGGTAGGTGACGAACTGGCGCAGCCATGGCTGGTGATGCGCACCGGAAAAGCTGAAGCGCCGATTCAGAACGAAATTGAAGCCGATCGAGAGCGTAATGGCGATTGCCACCGAGATCTGCGTCGGTATCCCGAGAGTCAGCGCCAGGGTCAGCAGGCCCAGGTTCACCGCAGTGCCGAGCGCGCCCACTGCCAGGAAGTGCGTCAACTGGCTCCAGAGCGCCCATTTAAAGATGTAGAGTCGGCGGAGGTGCTGGAGATAGAGCAGTTGCTGCGTCAGGGTCAGCTTGCTCTCGCCGTATTTCCGCTGTTCGAAATGAATCGGCACCTCGACCACACGCTCGCAGCCACACTTCACGATCAGCTCGAGCCCGATCTTGTAACCGACCGGGTTGAAGTCGCGACCGGCCTCGAAGGTCGAGCGTCTGAGCGCGAAAAATCCAGACATCGGGTCGCGGACTGTGGTTAGTGGAAGCGCCAGCATGGTCGCCGCGCGGCTGTTGATCCATCGGAGAAATCCCCAGTCGTGCGACGTCGATCCGCCATCGACGTAGCGGGATCCGACCACGAAGTCGGCGCCCGAACGGAGCTTGTGCAGCATGTGCGTCAGCGCTTCAGGCGGGTGACTGAGGTCTGCATCCATGCACACCAGCACCTCGCCGCGCGCACGCCGCAGACCTGCCAGCACTGCCTGGCTGAGCCCGCGGCCTTCGGTCCTTACGATGATCTGCACCCACGGCTCGGCCAACGACTCCACAAGCTCCACTGAGCCGTCGCGGCTGTCGTCGTCGACGATCACGAGATCGATGTCGAGTCCCGATGACGCGCGGAACTTCGATACGCGGTTGATCAGATGCGGCAGGTTCTCCGCTTCCCGATAGGTGGGTACGACGATGGTGACCGAACGCAAGTCGTCGGTTCCAGAAGCCTGTTCGGGCGGATGAAGATCGGCTCCCGCAACAAGACTCAATCGCGCGGCGCGCGTCGGGGTGTGCGCCACCTTCGGCGTAGTCATGACACTCGCAGGATATGCGAGAAGTGCAGCATTCCTTAAATGCCGCCCAGGCACATGTACTTGACGACGAGATAATCGTCGATTCCGTACTTCGAGCCCTCGCGACCGATTCCGGATTCCTTCACTCCACCAAAAGGTGCCACTTCGGTCGAGATCAGACCCGTGTTCACCCCGACGATGCCGTATTCGAGGGCTTCCGCGACCCGCCAGATTCGCCCGATGTCGCGCCCATAGAAATACGCCGCAAGCCCGAACTCCGTGGCGTTGGCCAGGCGAATCGCCTCGGCTTCCGTGTCGAATCTGAACAGCGGAGCCACGGGACCGAACGTTTCCTCTCGCGCGAGAGCCATGGTCTCGGTCGCCCCCGTCAACACCGTCGGCTCGAAGAATCGAGATCCCGGAATGGTTCGACGACCGCCTCGCACGATCGTCGCGCCGCCGGCCACCGCGTCGGCGATATGGGCCTCCACCTTGGCGACGGCGGCATCGTCGATGAGCGGTCCCTGCGTCACGTCGGGTTCGAGGCCCGATCCGACCTTGAGCCGACCCACAGCTGTGGAGAGCCTGGTGGCGAACGTGTCGTACACCGACGACTGGACCAGCAGGCGATTGGCGCACACGCAGGTCTG
Organism: uncultured Acidobacteriota bacterium; assembly: GCA_963697745.1. Taxonomy (GTDB): domain Bacteria; phylum Acidobacteriota; class Vicinamibacteria; order Vicinamibacterales; family CAVVIG01; genus CAVVIG01. The sequence continues at coordinate 104,502 of CAVOPD010000017.1, forward strand.
TCCGGTGTTGCGGTACTTGGACACGATCGCGCCCTCGACCGCGGCGTCGAGGTCCGCATCGTCGAACACGATGAACGGCGCGTTGCCGCCCAGTTCGAGCGACAGCTTCTTTACGGTGGACGCGCACTGCGCCATCAGGACTTTGCCCACCTCGGTTGATCCGGTGAAGGAGATCTTGCGCACGACGGGGTTCGAGGTCAGCTCGCTCCCAATCTCGCGCGCCGAACCGGTGACGACGTTGAAGACGCCGTTCGGTACGCCAGCGCGATCGGCCAGTTCCGCCAGGGCGAGGGCGCAGAAGGGGGTCTGCGAGGCCGGCTTGACGACGGTGGTGCAGCCGACGGCGAGCGCAGGGCCGACCTTGCGCGTGATCATCGCAATGGGGAAGTTCCACGGGGTGATGCAGCCGACCACGCCGACTGGTTCGCGCGTGACGATGATCCGCTTATCGCGGGCGTGTGACGGGATGACGTCGCCGTAGCTGCGCTTCGCCTCCTCGCCGAACCATTCGATGAACGCGGCGCCGTAGGCCACCTCCGCCCGTGACTCGGCGAGCGGTTTGCCTTGCTCGCGGGTCATCAGCATGGCGAGGTCGTCACAGTGCTGCATGATGAGGTCGTACCAGCGCCGGAGAATGAGCGCGCGTTCCTTGCCGGTGTGGGCGCGCCACAGCGGAAACGCGGCAGCAGCGGCGGCGATCGCTTCGCGCGTCTCCTCACCTCCAGCGTTCGGCACCGACCCGAGCCGTTCCCCGTTCGCGGGATCCTCGACGTCGATCGTCGACCCCGACGCGGCGGCCACCCAGGCGCCGTTGACGTAACACCTCTGCCGGAATAGCCTCTCGTCGCGCAGCTGCATCCACCGATGATCGCGCAAGTCCGCATTTCATGACACCGGCATTTGAGGCGACCGCGAGAGATGGGGCCGTGACCGCGAGCGCCAGCGCATGGCGGCCCTGCTGCTGATCTCGAAGTGACTGCGAGGTCTCCAACGTGGACCAAGCCCGGACTTCGCGGGCGTTCAGGTTGTCACCCGGTCTCTTTTCGTGAAACGCTGGAGAATGGCGGCTGGACGCCGGACCGCGACACTGTCACCGCTGCTCGCATTCGTCCTGTGCGTGGGCTGCAGTGGAGCAGCCCGGCTGTCGCCGAGGTCCTCGCCGTACGACCAGTACGTCGCCATGCTTCAGCGGAGCGGCCTCGACAAAACCAACCTCGGCGGAGCATGGACCGCTGCCAGCGCGTCGGCTCTCCGAAGCGCCGCACCGATCACGTCGCCGTTCGCGGAAACCGGATACTTCGCCGCCGGCCAGCCAACCGCCGTCGCGTATCGGCTGGAGCTCCAGCGGGGGCGTCGCCTGGTCATTGAGGTTGGATTCGAAGCGATCGAGCCCGGTCGCCTGTTCGTCGACTTGTTCAGAACCGAGAGCAATGGCGCGCTGCGCCGTGTTGCGTCGATGGAAGGCGACGAGCCGCTGATCCAGGTACGTCGTGGATCGGACCGCCACTTACGTGCTTCGCCTCCAACCAGAGCTCCTGCGGAGTGGCCGATTTACGCTTGCGGAGAGAACGGTCGCCGCTCTCCGCACGTTCCCTGTCAGTGGTCTGACCTCGCGCGTCATACAGAGCGGCTTTGGCGCCGCACGCGACCGCGGCGCCCGTGCCCACGAAGGCATCGACATCTTTGCCCCGCGCGGCACGCCTGTGGTCGCGGTAACGGACGGTGTCGCCCAGCGTGACACCAATGGCCTGGGCGGGAATGTCGTGTGGCTGCGCAACGGGTTGATCGGTGGCACCCGGTACATACTATGCGCACCTCGATCGCTGGGCCATCGAGGGCAGCACGCGCGTGCGTGAAGGCGACGTACTCGGCTACGTCGGCAACACCGGCAATGCGCGCACGACATCGCCGCACTTGCACTTCGGCGTCTATGACGATGGCGCACTCGATCCGGCGCCGTTCCTGCAGCCGGACGAGAGCGTGGCAACGCTGACCGTTGACCCTGCGTTACTCGGGTCTCTGTACGCACCCGAAACGTGCGCACCCCGCTCCGGGCGGGGCCTTCAGCCGCCGCGCCGCAGCGGGTCCTCCTCCAACCGGAGACGATCGGCCAGCGTCTCGGCGTCGCCGGGAGCTGGCATCGGATGCTGATGCCTGACGGGACTGTCGGATATGTCGCCGAGAACGCCGTCGTGAGCGCCGGCGTGCCGCTGCGACGACAACGGGCGACCCGGCCGCTCGGGTTGCGGGAGAAACCTCAGCTCACGGCTCCACTGATGACGACACTGGAACAAGGCGCGGACGTGGAAGTCCTTGGGCGCTTCCAGCAATTTGACTTCATCCGTGCTGCTCCAGGTCAGGCAGGCTGGAATGAGGCGCGTCGATAGGATTCGTCTCACCGCCGGGGGGCTTCCATCCTCGGTCTTTGACAGCGGCCATCAAAAAGGCAATTTGGAAGCCCTCGGTGAAATCCCGTCACGCGCAGCAGAGACTATCGACCCGAGCACGTCGAGGCGATCATCCGCACGCCGGTTACTTGCACCCGCTGCGGGACGCTGCTCGCAGAGCCACTCGCATCGGTGCGGCCGGAGGGCGCGGCACCCGGCGTTGCCGGGTTCGGCTCACGAGCCGGTCGCGCGTCGGCAGTGCTCGGCGCCGGCGATGTCAGGGTGCCGGTCACTTCGATGCGATGACCGACGTGCTGTGCCAGTTCCGTGTCGAACCCGTCGAGAATGTAGCGCGGAGGACCGGTGCTGTTTTGGGAATTCGAACTCGCTGTATTCGATCCACCGGAATCGGCAGTGCCTGGACGGCCAGCGCCCCCAGTCGCTCCGGCCGCACCGGAGGTGCCACTAGCCGCCGGTCCTCCGGTGACCGACGTGCCGCCCGGGTTGCTGGTTGTATTCGTCAGCACGAAGGGAGAGCTTCCTCCCGGCCGTGCCGTCACCGTCGTGCCTGTCGTGCTCCCGGTGCCGCCCTGCAGGCACCCCGTAACGGTAACCGACCCTCCGGTGGTCGTGTTTGAGGTTGCGGCTTGTTGCCCGGCAGTTCCAATCTGCGCCGAAACCACGATCGTGCCGACCAGTGAGATTGCGGAGGTCAATACTACTCGCGTGTTCGCCATCACTCCCCTCCACTGAAACCACCGGTACACGTGCAACCTCTCCGCCACGCAATTACCATCATCTTGCCAATGGGCGTGTCGGATGAACCGGGTCTGCGTAGCCACGCGTGATGCCATTGTCCGGCATGTCACGGCACTGATGGACGAGCTGCAGCGAGCGCGCAAGTGACGTTCTGACGCTGGGATCGCCCCAGCAGCGGCGCCGCCGCGGCGCTCGGTGCCGAGCTCGAGAACAGCGGTTTGACCTCACGATCCAACACGTGTTACACATCGCATGTGGGTCTGTTGCAGCGTCAGACTGGTCGGCCGGAGCCTGGACCAATCGTTCACTCGAGGACGACCCCGTGGCTTCTCCTCGCGCTGCAACTGCCGGCGCACCCGTCCAACGCACGCGTCAAAACGTGGCGGCGCTTGCAGCAGATTGGCGCGATCGCACTCAAGGGGTCTCTGTACACGTTGCCGAATTCGGCGCAGGCCGTCGAGGATTTCGAGTGGCTGCGCACCGAAGTGCAGGGTCTCAAAGGTCAGGCGAGCATCTTCGCGGCCGGATCATTGGACGCGCTCGAAGACTCCACCATCGTCGAACAGTTCCGGAAGGCGCGCGACGGCGACTACAAGATCCTGATCAAGGCGTTGAAGGCCGCGCAGGTGCGCGCGCGTCGGTCATCCGCGCGAAGTCCCGAGCCTGGCAAGATCTTGCGCCAGCTCGAAGAGCGGCTCACCCACATTCGGCAAATCGACTTCTTTGCAGCCCCGGCGCGCACACTCGCCGAGCGTGAACTGGCTGCACTGGACGCGCTGGTCCGGCCGCGGATCGAGGAGACGGATGTCGTCGAAGAGGCGACTGTCACGCTGGCGGAGTACCAGTCGCGGCTGTGGATCACCCGGCCGCGGCCCGGGTCGATCGCATGGCCTCGGCGTGGTTGATCTCGACGTTCATCGACAGCGCCGCCCGCTTCGCGTTCACCAGCCGTGCCGACGACATCCCCGACGGCGTGCCTTTCGACATGTACGGCAACACCGGGTTCGGTCACGACGGTGCGCTGTGCACGTTCGAAGTGCTGCAGATTCGCTTCGGCATCGACCGACCAGCGGTCCGACGAGTCGGCGAGATCGTCCACGATCTCGATCTGAAGGAAGAACGGTACCGACCGCGCCAGGCGCCGGGCGTCGCCGCCATGGTCGAGGGATTGCAGATCAGCGTTCAGCGACGACGACGAACTGCTGGCCCGCGGCATCGCGCTCTTCGACGTCCTGCACCGAGGCTTGCAGGCAGAGCAGCCCGCCACATCACGGGTTCGCCACGCTGCGCCTGCCGCAGAGACCGGAGGATTGACCATGATCCGCATCGCTTCGTTCGCTGATGGGATCGCTGGGCTATCGGCGACCGCCATCGGCGCGCAGGACGTTCCCGCGCCGTACCAGCAAGTGCTCACGACGCTCGGGAAGCAGGGAGACTTCAAAGCCAACGTTCTGAAGGTCAACATTCCGCGTAACGATCTCAGGTCACGGTCGCCGGCGTGAAGACGCCGACGCCGTTCGGCTTCGGAGGCTGGGTCGCGCTGACGAAAGGCGACGCGGCATGGACGTCATGATGGGCGATCTCGTCCTGACTCAGGACGAAGTCAATCCCGTGATGTCTGCGCTTCTCGACAATGGTCTCGACGTGACCGCCCTGCACAATCACTTCTTCTGGGAAGAGCCGCGCATTTTCTACATGCACGTGCACGGTCATGGATCGCCGGCCGACCTGGCGCGCAAGCTGAAGCCCGCGATCGATCTCATCGGCAAGCGCCGCCGACGTCAGCCGCCGCGGGGCCGCCCGCCTCAGCACCGTCGGCACGGATCGACACCGCGAAGATCGCACAGATCGTCGGTCAGCCGGGCGAGCAAACCGGTGCCGTCTACAAGATCACCGTCGGCCGCGAGGACCTGACGATCACAGAGATGGGCGCGCCGATCAATGCGCGAATGGGTCTGAATACCTGGGCCGCCTTCGTCGGCAGCAACGAGCAAGGCGGCGGTTGCCGGCGACGTGGCGATGCTGGCGCAATGAGGTCACGCCGGTCCTGAAGGCGCTGCGCAAGAACGGACTCGATGTCGTCGCGATTCACCATCACATGACGCGAAACGCAGCCGACGATCTTCTTCCTGCACTACTGGGGCACCGGACCGGCCGACAAGCTGGCGACGGGCTTCAAGGCCGCCCTCGACGAACTGGGCAAGCACGGCGGAAGCTCTCGATGATGACGCGCGTGAGCGTCGACTCATGCTGGCCGGAGTCGCATGTTGCTCGCTGCGGCGACCGCGTGCCGGTCGCAACCCGGGACCTGCGCAGGGCAATCGCGAACGGCACGGCGACAGCCGCGGCGACACCTCCGATCCGCGTGGCCGAGCGGCGCGACCTACGTCGGCTCCCAGGCGTGCCGTCGCTGCCACGCGGCCGACCTACGACCGCTGGCGAACACGCGGATGGCCAACGTCGTCGCGATCCGCAAGGAGCATCCCGACGCGATCATCCCGGACTTCTCGACGCCGAATCCGCTGGTGACGTTCACGCAGGACGACGTCGCCTTCGTCTACGGCAGCAAGTGGAAGCAGCGCTACTTCAAGAAGGTCGGCGACGACTATTTCCCGCTGCCGGCGCAGTGGGACGTGACGCAACAAGGTGTGGCGCCCGTACCTCGTCGCGCCGAACACCGACTGGTGGGTGCCGCACTATCCGGCGCGACAACAACGAGCGTCCGACCGGACCGCTGTGCGACGGCTGCCATTCGGTGAACTACAACGTCAAGACGCAAGCGGTCACCGAGTGGAACGTCGGCTGCGAGCACTGCCATGGCCCGGGCAGCGAACACGTCGCGCAGCCCGACGCGCGCGAACATCGTCAATCCGGCGCGGCTCGATTACGTGCGCGCGAACGACACGTGCATCCAGTGCCACTCGCAGGGACAGCCGCTGACGAATCCGATCGAGGGCAGGTACTACGACTGGCCGGTCGGCTTCCACCAGGGCGGACAGCTGAAGGACTTCTGGAAGCTCGAAGAGCACAAGCTCGGCGAGACGACGTTCACGCACTTCGCCGGACGGCACGGCGCACAAGAACCGGATGCAGGGGAACGACTTCGTGCAGAGCGTGATGTACCGCCGCGGCGTCACCTGCTTCAGCTGTCACGACGTGCACGGCACGGCGAACAACGCCGACACCGATGAAGCCGGCGACGCGATCTGTGCCTGACCTGCCACGGCCCGACTTCGCCGAACGGACCGCACGCGGCCACGCATCGAGGCGCACACGCATCACGCGGCGGGCAGCGCCGGCAGCGAGTGCGTGGCGTGCCACATGCCGAAGATCGAGCAGACCATCGCCGACGTCAACGTGCGCAGCCACACGTTCAAGTTCATCACGCCGTCGATGACCGACCAGTTCAAGATTCCGAATGCGTGCACCGGCTGCCACACCGACCGGTCGAACGCCTGGGCCACCGAGGCGTTGAGGGGCTGGTCACGGGATGTCGCCATGGCGAGTGGCACAGTGATGAACGGGTGGTAACGCCAGCTTGGCCAATGGAACGTCGGCTGCGACAAGTGCCACGGTCCTGGGCAGTGCACACGCGGCGCCTCCCTCGCGCGTAAACATCTTTACCGCGGCGGCATGACTGGCCTGTGGGGTACCACGTCGGCCCGCGTCTGCAGGACTTCTGGACGCTCGAGCCGCACACGCCCGGTGAAACCAACGTCACTCACTACGCCGACCGCACCGCACACCAGAACCGCATGCAGGGGAACCATTTCGTTCAGAGCGTCATGTTCGCCGGGGCGTCACGTGTGCGTCGTGTCATGACGCACATGGTACGGAGAACTATGCCCAGCTGCGAAAGCCCGCGGCGACGCTCTGTCACGATAGTCAGGTGGTGGGCGCTGTGTTTGGTCGGCACTGCTATTCGTGGGACCATGGCGCCGACGCCCAGGACGCGGCCCGCTCCTGCAAATTCATTTGCGACCTGGAATGGAAGCTCGAGCCCACGTTCACCATTGAAAACCTCGCAAATCGGCACCGCGTGGTACAGCCGGACGGTTCCACCGAACGTGTCAGCCGGGAACGGGTCTTCGAAACGGTGCTCGCACTCGACATGAAGACCAGGGTGCCGCGGCTCGGATTCACCGCCGAAATGAGCGCCGCCCCATTCAGCGACGACAACGCTGCGCAGCTTGAATTCGAATCCAACTTCTACTGGCTGACCGAGCCGATGTCCCGTGGCTGGGTCACCTCGCATTTCGACGTCGTGGATAACTTCAGCCCAGCCGAACGCCCGGACGCGACCAGCGCGTACACGCACAAGCTGGACTTCGAATTGGACACGGCCCTCCACATCTTCAAGCGTCTGCCGGAGGGCCGATGGCTCCGGGGCCTGGAACTCGAGACGTCGCTCGACTACCTGGCGACTGGCCTGCCCAGGAAGGGCGACGTCTTCGCAGACGGCTCGCGCTTTCTCGACGACGCCAGCCACTGGTCCTTTTCGTTCGTCGTCGTCATTCCGATCGCGCCGTTGTGAGCGAAGCCGGCGACGCCGAAGGGGTCAGCGCATGTGGATCAGCCCGCGGCGCACCGCCACCTGGACGGCGCCGGTCCGGTCGTTGACGCCGAGTTTCGCGAAGATGTTCTTGACGTGGATCTGGACGGTGCCCTCGGTGATGCCGAGCATCGCGCCGACCTCCTTGTTGCGCAGCCCCTGCGAAATGAGCTGGATGACTTCGATCTCGCGAGACGTCAGCGTCGGCATCGACGCACGTTCGGCCAGCCGCGCCTGCACCTCCGGCAGCACCGGGCGCTCGCCGGCATGCACTTCGCGAACGACGCGGACAAGGTCGGACGACAGCGTGTCCTTCAGCAGGTATGTCGCGGCGCCCGCCTGGTGCGCGCGAAAGATGTCCTCGTCGCCTTCGTACATGGTGAGCACGATGACGCGTGCCTCTGGATCGTCCTTGCGGATCGCCTTGATTGCGTCCACGCCGCTGCTGGTGCCGAGGCGCAGATCCATCAGGGTGACGTCCGGCCGCAGCGTCCGATGCAGGTCGATGGCCTCCTCGACCGTTGCGCAGGAGCCCACGATCTTCATGTCCGGCTCCTGGTTGATGATCAGCGCGAGCCCTTCCCGCACGATGCGGTGGTCCTCGACACACATGACGCGAATCATTGGTTTGGTCATCAGTCCAGTTCGCCCTCGTCGTCGTCCTCTGCCACGGACCGCGTCGGCACGACGGCGTCGACCGTCGTCCCTTTCCCGGGCTCGGAGACGATGGTCAGCTGTCCACCAGCCTGTTGCGCACGCTCCCGCATGGTGGTGAGCCCGTAGTGATCGGTCGTGCCTTCGGGCCCGCGACCGGACGCGAAGCCGTGCCCGTTGTCCCTGATGGTGAGCGAAATGCTCTCCGGTGCGTAGTGAAGCTGCATGGTGATGGCCGACGCGCCCGAATGCCGAACGGCGTTGAGCAGCGCTTCCTGGCCGATGCGGAGCAACTGGTGCTCGACATTGGAGGACAGGCGCCGCGGTTCACCCGACTGGTCGAACGAGAAGGCGAGGTCGTGCCCCGCGGTCGCGCGCGTGGCGCTGTCGCGCAACGCCTCGATGAGGTCGCCTGTTTCCAGCGCCGGTGAACGCAGGCTCCAGATCGAGCGGCGCGCCTCGCGGATGTATTCCTCGACCTGTTCCCGAATCTTGATGACCCGTTCGCGCGCCGTCGCGGGCGAGCTCTCGAGGGTCTTCGACACCGCGTCGAATTCGAGCGCGACACCGACCAGGCTCTGCAGCAGCGTGTCGTGCAGTTCGCGGCTCAGCCGGACCCGCTCGCCAAGCACCAGCGAAAACTGGCGACGCAGCTGGCGTACGCGAATCTGCCACGCTGCCCACGTGACGCCGGCGATCGAGAGGACGACCAGGCCAACGAACCACCAGGTCTGAGAGAAGCGCGGGCGCAGCACGAACGCCCAGGTGGCCTCCGTCTCCGACCAGCGTCCATCGTCCTGGTTGACCGCAAGCCGGAAGGTGTAATCCCGCGGTGGGAGGTTGGTGTAGAGCGCCTGGCGTCGTGTGCCGGCATCCACCCAGTCGGGGTCGAACCCTTCGAGCCGATAGCGGAAGCGGGTCTTGAGCGGCGATGTCAGCTCCGGAGCGGTGTAGTCGATCTCGAGCTTCGACGGTGCCAGGTGGCAGCACGTTGCCGTCGATCCGCAGGTCGTCTGCGCGCGCCTCGTCGATGGCCACGAGCGGTGCGAGCCGCTGGGTGCCGAGCGGCCGCGGATCGGCGACCGAGATGCCGCGGCTGGTGACAAACCAGAGCGTCCCATCCGACGCACGGACGGCGTTGCGATCCCCGAGTACGACCGGATATCCGGCCAGGCCGTCAGACGTGTCGTAGATCCGGAAGCGCATCACGTACTGCGGCGACTTGATCGCGCGATCGAACTCGCTCGGGTCGAGGCGGATGATGCCGCTCGGAGTGGCCAGCCAGAGATCGTTCCGGCCGTCCTGCGTGATCGAGTACACGCCGCCCGGCGGGCAGACCGTTGTCGCGGCCGGCGAAGTGTGAACCGGTCGCCGGTCAGCCGGCTCAGACCGTCCGCACCGCAGATCCAGATGGTGCCTGACGGGTCCTCGTACATGTCGTAATGGGGGCCGGTCCCGAGTCCGCTGTCGCCGAACGTGCGGAAATCGCCCGGGCCGTTGACGACGCCGATGCGGGTTCCGGCATAGGAGACCCACAGGTGCCCGTTTCGGTCGACAAGGGCGGCGTTCGTACGGACGCCGCGCAGTTCCGGCACCTGGTCCTCGAGTCGCAGCGGGCCGCCGCCAGTGCGCATGACCTCACCGCTGCTCGTGACGATCCACGCCTCGCCGCCGGCGTCGGTGGCCAGCGCCTCGATCGACAGCGGCTTGGCGGTCCGCGGCGCCGGGATCTGCACGACCGACGACCCCTGCACGCGATACAACGCCGTCGTCGTCGAGACCCACAGCCCGCCGGTGCTCGCCCCGCGAACGGCGGTCGCGCCGCGTACGGGCAGACGCGATGGCGAGGGTTGCCAGCCTCGGGCATCGCGCGAAAAGGGGATGAGGCCATCGGCTGTTCCTGCCCAGACGCGGCCGTCGGTCGTGGTGTCGATCGTGTTCACGAGCCCGAGACCCGAATCAGGGTGTCACGCGATGCGGGACGAGCCGATCGACACCCTCGGTGGTGCCTGCCCAGATGTTGCCGTCGCGATCCTCGAACACCGTGCGAACGGCGTCGCTCGAGAGGCCCGACAGGACGGTCGTGCGTTCGACCGTCAGCGGTCCGCGATCGCTGGTCGTGTGGCGTGACGCGCCAGAGCCCCTGCCCGATTGTGGCGACCCACAGATTGCCGTCACGATCGTGGAGCAGGCGATAGCCGCGTCCTGCCTCGCTGCCGCGCAGCGAGCGCCCGTCACCAAGCGCGCGGAAACCGACGAGCGGATCGGTGGTCCAGATGCGCCCTTCCGGATCCTGGCTCAGGCTCAGCGGGCGAAGGGGATCGACGGACGGTTCGACCTGCTCGAAGTGGCCCGCCGAACTGCGCTTGCGATGGTACAGACCGTCGCTCGTGCTGACCCACAGCCCGCCGCTGCGATCGACGAAGGCGTTGACCGTCGCCTTCATCGGGCAACCCGTCAGCGGAGCCCAGCCGCTCCCAACGGTTGTCAACGAGCCGATACAGTCCGGAGGCCGTTGACGCCCAGACGGTTCCGCCTGGTCCTCGAGAATGCTGGTCACGGCGCCTGTCGAATTGGCGACGTCCGAGGCGACGAAGCTGGTTACGGCGCGGTTGTCGATCCGCGCCAGGCCTCCGCTCGACGCCGAATCCGACCCACAGTGTGCCGGCGGGCGCGACGTAGAGCGAACGTATCGGCAGGCGGGGCAGCGGTTGCCCGCCGAGTCCCTCCCACGAGATGAAGCGGACACCGTCGAAGCGAACGAGACCGGCGTCGGTGCCCAGCCACAGGAATCCGTTCGCGTCCTGTGCGACTGCCCACACTGGCCCAACCAGACCGTCCTTGCGACTCCAGGAGGTAAAGGTGTAGTCGGTCAGCACGTCGCGCAGGTCGACGGCGTGCATCGGCGCGGGCTGAACCAGACAGGTTCCGCAAATGAGGAGGCTCGCGAGAAGGGAACGCAGCGCGGCGCGCACGTGTCACCCCTTGCGGCGCGCAGCGGCATGCTGGCGCCTGGGCTCCGCGGCCGTTCCGGCGGGGAGCGGCGCCTCGCGGGCAATCATCACCTCGGTCGACTTGATGATCGCCAGTGCATCATCACCGCGCCGCAGCTTGAGCTCGCGGATCGCGTCCGCCGTGATCACGGCTGTCAGCACCTGGTCGCCGATGCGCAGCCTGACCTGACCGAGCAGTCCGTCGGTGCGCACCTCCTCGACGTACCCGTGCAGGCGGTTGCGTCCGCTCAGCGCGATGATCAGCCCGGTTGGCTGATCGCGAACCGTCGCAATCCCCGGCGCACCGGTCTTCGACACCAGCCTGTCGATCTCCGCGTCGGAAATACGGTGATGTCCGCCCGGCGTCTGTGTGGTGCGGACGCGGCCTTCGTGAATCCAGTGCTTGAGAGTGGAGTAGCCGACGCCCAGGCGCTCGGCGGCGGCGCGAACGGTCAGCAGTGCCATGGATGAGAATCGCGTCCCGCTCGCGGCGGGATTCTGCGGATTGAGGCGGAGCGTATCACAGCGCCACGATCCGGCAGGAATGGGTCTTCACGACCAGCCAGACCGGCATCCGCGGCTGAAGACCCAGTGACTCGACCGCCCCCGGTGTGAGATGTACGACGAACCGCTCGCCCGCATCGACAGTGGCGACGATGGTTGTGCCCTGATGCGAGATGGTTGCCAGTTCGCCTCGTAGCACGTTGCGCGCGCTCAGCCCGCGCGGTTCCTCGGTGGCGAGCAGAATGTCGCCGGCTCGAATCGCGATGCGCACCGACGCGCCGACATCGGCCGCTCCCATCGGTACTTCGAGTTCCGTGCGCGTATCGCCAAGCCGGCACTGCATGACGCCACCCGACGGGCGGCGCGCGACCACCGCGGCCGTGAACAGGTTTTCGAAGCCAGCGAGTTGCGCAATGGTTTCGTGTACCGGCAGATCGATCACCTGGTGGGGCGTGCCCGTGGCCAGCACGCGCCCGCGCTCCAGGACGACGACCCGTTCGCCAAGGGCGAACACCTCACGGTGGGCGTGGGTGACGTAGAGCACCGGGATTCCATGCGCCGAATTCCAGTCGCGAAGGTCGTCGATGATGCGTGACTGTGTCGCGTGATCCAGCGCCGACAGCGGCTCGTCGAGCAGCAGCGCCTGCGGGTCGGTGACCAGCGCGCGTGCGAGCGCCACCCGCTGTCGCTCGCCTCCTGATATCTCGCGCGGCCGCCGGCCCAGGAGGTTCGCGATGTGGAAACGCGTCGCGATGGCCTCCACGCGGCCCTGCCGCTCCACAGCATCGCGACCATGAAGCCCGTACTCGAGATTCGCCCGGATTGAGAGATGCGGAAACAGGGCGAGATGCTGGAAGACGAAACCGACGCCGCGGTGCTGCGGAGAAACATCCTGCGCGGTGGCGGAGTCGTACAGGACGCGGTCGCCGATGGTGATACGGCCCTGCTGCGGTCGCACCAGCCCTGCGACCGAGCGGAGCAGCGTGGACTTCCCCGATCCCGATGCGCCAAACAGGATGGTGATCCCGGGGGGCGCCTCCACGTCGACGTCGAGCGAGAACTGATCGGAGAGCCGCGTCCGGACCGCTGCTCGCAGCGTCATGCGCTGGGGGCCACGGCCCATGGCCTGTGCAGGAGGGCATACACCACGGCCAGTGCGGTCAGGGAGAACGCCAGGAGCAGGAGCGCCGTCCCGTTCGCCGCGGCGAGTTGAAAGCTCTGCACCTGGTCGTACATCGAGATCGAGACGGTCCGTGTGACGCCGGGCAGATTACCGCCCACCATGAGCACCACGCCGAATTCCCCGAGCGTATGCGCGAATCCAAGCACCGTCCCCGCCAGGATGCCATCGCGCGCCAGTGGAACGGTGATCCGGGTGAAGCTGCGCCACCCCGACGCGCCCAGTGTGGACGACGCCTCGAGCAGCGTGGGGTCGATCTGCGCGAACGCGGCGGCAATCGGCTGCACGACGAACGGCAGGCTGTAGAGCAGCGACGCGAGCACGAGCGCCTCGAAGGTGAAGGCCAGCCCGTGCCCGGTCATCGCCGTCCAGGCTCGTCCGAGCGGACTGCGCGGCCCCATCGCGATCAGCATGTAGAAGCCGAGCACGGTTGGCGGCAACACCAGTGGCAAGGCGACGACGGCGTCGAGAAGGAAGGTCCATTTCCTTCGGCGGAAGGTGAGCCACCAGGCGAGCGGCACCCCGATCACGAGGAGCAGCACCACCACCACCGTGGCGAGCCTGACGCTGAGTGCAATCGCCTGCCAGTCGATGCCGCTCATGGCTGTGGCACCCCGAAGCCCGATGCGCGCAGCAGGTCGGTGATGTCGGGCTGGGTCATGAACGCGAGGAAGCGGCGCGCGTCCTCCTTGCTGGCGGACCGCGCGACGATGACGCCGGACTGTCGGATGTTCGGGAAAGGCCGTCCGCGGAAGTTCGACCGCTGTGCCGACGCGACGCATGGCGGGCGCGCCAGTGAGCGACAGGGCGATGATCGCGACATCCGCGTTTCCTGTCTGGGCAAATTGCGCCGCCTGCGACACGTTCTCGCCCAGCACCAGCCGCGAGCGCACCTGCTCGTAGAGGCCGGCGCGGCGGAGCGCGTCGACGGCCGCGCGACCGTACGGGGCGTGGTCGGGATTCGCGATGGCGAGGCGGCGAACGCGCGCGTCCGCGACCGCGCCGATGCCCCCGGTGATGTCGATGCCGCGATCGCTGCGCGTCCACAAGGCGAGTCGCCCGGTGGCGTACTGGACGACCGTGGTCCCGTCGGCATCCCCGGAGGCGACGAGGCGCTGGATGTACGCCTCGTCGGCGGACAGGAACACGTCGAATGGGGCGCCGTTCTGAATCTGTGCTGCGAACTGGCCCGACGACCCGTACGACACCCTCACGGTTCGCCCGCTCGACCGTTCGAATCGCGCGACGATCTCGGGCATGACGGGCTGAAGATCCGAGGCCGCCGCCACGGTGAGCGGCGCCGCCGCGTGCGACGTGGTCCCGCCGAGCAGGAGGACGACGAGCGGAACGATCGCGAGCCTCGACTGGCGGGCGGGCATCGCGAAGATTATATGCCCATCCGATTCGAGACGGTTCGGGTCGACTCGCTGAGCGTGTCGAGGCAGTCCCGGTGCGATGGCCCCCGCTCCGACGACGGGCCATCGCACGGTTGTGGACGCGATGTTGAAGAACTACTCGCGATCGCGGCGAGGAGCAGACGGATCAACGTCGTCCGGAATCTCCGGCGAGGTCCATTCGACTGGGCGGCTGATCTGCCACAGCAGACGCGTGGCTGCGAGCACGGCGACGCCCGCGGCGCCCCGTTTCGCCCAGCGCGCCCGACCTTGCTGTTGAGTCAGAGCCTCGGGAGACACCCTGCTGCGGTCGGGACGTCGATCCTCCGGCGGAATCCACCGGGACAGGTAGGCAAAACTCTCCGACGCGCAGATCGGGCAGTGCGCAGCCGAGTGAATCTCTTCGCAATTCAGGCACAGACGGGCGATGCGCAACTGCATACATGACATTGTGCATGCGACGGCCGTGCCCGCTCAACCCATCCGCTGCCGGTGCGCTCCGCTCAGTCGGCGCGCGTGGCGACCTTCACGTCGGCCTGACTGCTGCCCGTGAGCTACTATGCAGGCGATCGGCGTGCAAGGCGCAACGAGGCGCGTTCCCCGGAGGAGTCGGCGACGTGAAGCACAGAATGCTGGGACGCAGTGGCTTGCAGGTGTCGGCGATCGGGCTCGGCTGCATGGGCATGTCGCAGGCCTACGGGACGCGCGACGACGACGAGTCGAGGCTGACTCTGCGGCGTGCGCTCGATCTCGGCGTCACCTTCCTGGACACCGCGGACGCGTATGGCGGGGGCGACAACGAGACACTGGTCGGCTGCGACGTCCGCGACCGGCGCAACGAGGTCGTGCTCGCGACCAAGTTCGGCATCCTGCGCGACGCCACCGGTACGCCGCGCGGCGTCGACGGGTCGCCGGAGTACGCCAGACAGGCGTGCGACGCGAGCCTGCGTCGTCTGGGCATCGACCAGATCGACCTGTACTACCTGCATCGGGTCGACCCGAAGGTGCCGATCGAGGAGTCGGTCGGCGCCATGGCCGATCTCGTCCGGGCCGGCAAGGTGCGCTACATCGGCCTGTCGGAGGCGTCGGCCGACACGATCCGCCGCGCCCACGCGGTCCATCCGATCGCGGCGCTGCAGAGCGAATACTCGCTCTGGAACCGCGAGCCCGAGCAGGACGTGATTCCGGCGTGCCGCGAACTGGGCATCGGATTCGTGCCGTTCAGCCCGCTCGGCCGCGGCTTTCTCTCCGGCGACGGTGACCACGACCGACGGACATGCCGCCCGACGACTTCCGTCGCAACCTGCCGCGGTTCCAGGGCGAGCACCTGCAGCAGAACCTCGCGCTCGTCAGGACGCTCGAAGAACCTCGCGGCGAAGAAGGGCTGCACCGCCGTCGCAGCTGTCGCTCGCCTGGATTCTTGCAAAGGGCGACGATCTCGTGCCGATTCCCGGTACCAAGCGGCGCACCTATCTCGAAAGCAATGCGGCGGCCGTGGACATCGTGCTCTCGGCCGCTGACGTGGCGGAACTGGACGCGGCGTTCCCGATCGGAGCGGCGGCTGGCGGCGGTATCCGGCGACCTGGTGAAGATGGTGGACCCGAAGCGCAGACGGAAGGGAAAGGGCGATGACGAGGCATCGCAGGTGAAACGACGCGATCAGACCGTGCGCGCCGCGAATGCTGCCGTGGCGCTGGTCGTGCTGCCGTGGCTCACGGCGGTCGCGGCCGCGCAGCGCCGGCGGATTCTTCTACGGGTGGGACGAGACGGTGAAGAACGTCCCGTACGACGGCCGCTTCACGTTCGCGCGCGTCCGCTACACGCCGGCGCCAGGCGGAAACTGGGCCGGCGGACGCCCGTCATGGGTGCACGGTTATCCCCTCGCCGAAGCAGAACCTGATGCGCATCATGAAGGAGGTGTCGCTGCTCGACGCGCACGTCGACGATATGAACGTCGTCACGCTCGACGATCCCGAGCTGTTCAAGTATCCGATTGCCTACATCATCGAGGTCGGCTGGTGGACGCTGACCGATCGCGGAGACGGCAGGCCTGCGCGCGTACCTGCAGAAGGGCGGTTTCCTCATCGTCGACGACTTCAAGGTCGAGGGATGGCGCGGCCTGCCTGGCGGCGGCTGGGAGCCGTTCGACGAGAACGTGCAACCGGGTGCTGCCTGGCGCGAAGTTCTTCGAGATGAGCCCGGACGATCCGATCTTCCACTGCGTTCTTCGAGATCACCACGCTCGACAACTTCCCGCAGGCGTACACCTACGGCAAGGCGGTGTTCCGCGGCGTCTACGAGGACAACGATCCGAAGAAGCGCCTGCTGATGATCGTCAACTACAACACCGACGTGTCGCAGTACTGGGAGTGGTCGGGCCGCGGGCTGCGCCCCTTCGACGACACGAACGAAGCCTACAAGCTGGGCGTCAACTACCTGATTTACGGCCTGACGCACTGACCCGAGCAATCCTCGCGCAGGTACGCAGAACCCGTCTCAAGAGGGGTCAGACCCCGGGTTCAGACCCTCTTGGCCTCTGTCGCGCTGGACACGTCCACTGCCCGCGCGGCCTCGCGCGCTGATCGGGGTGGAACGAGACGCCCGCGCACTTCGCGCGCGAGCGACGCCGCCCGCAGCGCCTCGTCCTGCAGCACCTGCTGCACGCGGCACGGTGCTCTCGCCGGCAGCGGCGACCGCCGGCTGATACGTTCCGTCGGCGTTCAGCTGCCGCGCCTTGACGTTGTCGCGGAACATCGACCGCAGCGCGTGCAGTCACCTTGGCCTTGTGCTCGGGGCGTTCGACCGGAAAGAGCAGCTCGATCCGCTTGTCGAAGTTGCGCGTCATCCAGTCGGCGCTGGCGAGGTAGGTTTCTTCCTCGCCGCCGTTCAGGAACCAGTAGATGCGCGAGTGCTCGAGAAAACGATCGACGACCGAGACGACCTCGATGGTCTCGCTGTGGCCGGGCACGCCGCGGCCTGAGCGCGCAGATGCCGCGGACGTTGAGCCGGATGACGACCCCCTCGCGCGACGCGGCATACAGCGCCTCGATGATCTCGTCGTCGATGAGCGAGTTCATCTTGGCCATGATCTCGGCCGGCTGGCCGGCCTCCGCGCGGCGGCGCTCGCGGTTGATCAGCCGCAGGAATCGCTCGCGCAGGCCGGTCGGCGCCATCGTCAGCTTCTTCAGCCGCGGCGGATCGGAGTAGCCGGTCAGCGCGCTGAAGAACGCGCTGGCGTCCTCGGCAATCGGCCGCCGACGTCGTGAGCAGGCCGAAGTCCGTGTAGACCCGCGCGGTGCGCTCGTTGTAGTTGCCGGTGCCAGGTGCACGTAGCGGCGCAGGCCGAACGGCGTGCGCTTGACGATCTGGCAGATCTTCGCGTGCACCTTGTAGCCGCGGATGCCGTAGATGACGTGCGCGCCCGCTTCCTCGAGCGCACGGGCCCACCGGATGTTGCGCTCCTCGTCGAACCGCGCGGTCAGCTCGACGACGACGGTGACCTGCTTGTTGCGTTCGGCGGCACGCTGCAGGCTGTCGATGATCGCGGAACTGGGGCTCGCGCGATACAGCGTCTGCTTGATGGCGAGCACGTCGGGATCGTCGGCGGCCTGCGCGAGCAGGGCCACGACCGGATCGTACGACTCGTAGGGATGATGCAGCAGCATATCGCGCTCGTCGATCGCCGCGAACATGTCGGACGGTCGCCCCCTCGAGAGCGTTGACCTGCTGCAGCGGCGGATCGCGCAGCTCGGCGTGGCCGGGCAGGTCGAGCAGCTGCATCAGCACGCGGAGGTCGAGCGGCCCGGGCACCGCGTAGGTGTCGTCCAGGCGTCAGCTCCACCTGTTCGCAGAGCAGCGTGACCAGTTCCTGCGAGGCGCGTGCCTCGATTTCGAGCCGCACGACGTCGCTCAGCCGCCGGCGCCGCAGTTCGCGTTCGACCCGTTCGAGCTGGGTGCGACCGCCCTCGTCGTCGAATTCGAGCTCCGAATCGCGCGACAGCCGGATCGGCCGACGCTTCGACGATACGCTGTCCCGGAAAGAGCTGCGGCGAGGTGCAGGCGGATCAGGTCTTCGAGAAAGACGAACGAGGCTCCGTCGTCGTCGGCGACCTGGACGAGGCGCTGGAGGTCCGGCGGGGACCTGGACGATCGCGAGCCGGCGCGCGCGCGTCGTCCGAGGTCGCCTCGAGGAGCACGGCGATGTTCAGGCTGAGCGAGGACAGGCGCGGAAACGGCCGGAGGACGTCGATCGCGAGCGGCGTCAGCACCGGCAGCACCGAGTCGCGGAAGAACGGCGCCAGCGCCGCGCGGCGATGCTCCGGCAGGTCGTCCACGCTTCTGAGGCGGATGCCGTGACCTGCCAGCGCGGGCAGCAGTTCGTCGACTGCGAGTCGATACAGCTTCGTCCACGAACTGATGCGCCCGGATGCCGATGGCCGCCAGCTGCTGCTGCGGCGTCATGCCGCAGAGATCGGACGCCGTGCTCGTGCTCGTCGATCGATTCCTTCAGTCCCGGCGACACGGACCATGAAGAACTCGTCGAGGTTCGAGGCGGCGATCGACGGCGAACTTGACGCGCTCGAGCAGCGGGTTGGACGGATCGGCCGCTTCCTCGAGCACGCGCTCGTTGAAGGCGAGCCAGGACAGCTCGCGGTTGAGAAACAGCGTTCGGTCGTGCGCGTGCGCGGTCATGCGCCTACTCCGGACGGCCCGAATCAGCAGCTCGCGGCCGAAGACCTCGATGAACAGGTCCGCGCGCGCCGTCGCGGCGAGCTGCTCCATGGTGACGTCGCCCGTTGCCGATCAGTTCGAGCAGCCAGGCCTTCTCGCCCAGGACCAGGCGGAGGTCGCGCACCTTCTGGAGGTGTTCGGCATCGAGGGCGTTGGCGACGCGCAGCAGCGCCGCCAGCTTGTTGACGAGCAGCCGCTCGTGCTGATCGAGTTCGACGTACGGGCAGGTGGCTGCGCTGCGGCAGGTTGCCGCGGTGGTAGCGCGCGACGTTGGCGACGACGGCGGTTTCGTCGTCGGAGAGCCCGAAGATCTGCGCGGCGGACAGCAGGTACTGCGAGTGCTTGTGATGCGAGCGGAGGCTCACGTGAATGCCGACGTCGTGCAGCAGGCTCGCGGTCTGCAGCAGGAGCCGCTCGCGGCTCGCCGAGCCGGTGTTCGTCGCGCAGCTCGTCGAACAGCCGCGTGGCGAGCATCGAGACGTGCCGCCCGTGCTCCGCGTCGAAGCGGAAGCGGTGCCCGAGCGCTTCGGCGCTGGCGAGCACCTGGTGTTCGAAGTCCTCGGCGGCGACCTGCGCCTCCGGTTCGGCCAGGTCGATCAGCGACGCCCGACCGCATCGACGCGTCGGAGACGATCACCCGGCGGGCGGCGGTTTCGGCGAGCAGCGTCGAGTAGATGAGCATCGACGGCAGCAGCGTGTCGGCCTCGACGGCCGGCAGACGGAAGCGGCTGACGAGGCTCTCGTCGTCGAGCTTTTCGATATCGGCCGAGAACGCCACGCAGCGCGTCGCGCGGGATCTCGCGCGCATTCTCGGCGCCCTCCTGCGCGTGGATGTGCGTCGCCGCGAGGCGGATGTCGCCGCCGAGTGCGACCACCTGCGTCACCTTGTGGAGCGGAATCTCGACGCGGATTTCGTCGATGACATTCGCGATGACGCGCTTGAGCAGGGCGACCTGCAGATCGTGACCGTAGCGGCGCAGGTCGAGGCGCTGCCGGAAGCGGACGGCGCCAAGCGCGTACACGCCGGAGCGCATCGGCTGGCCGTAGCGCAGCAGCGTCAGGCTGGTGCTGCCGCCGCCGACCTCGACGAGCAGGGTCCATGCGCCCTTGATGGCCGGATGGCGCTTCAGGGAGTCGCGCACCGCGAGATACAGCAGCCGGGTCTCTTCGGCCTCGTTGATGATCTCGAAGGTGATGCCCGAGCGCGACTCGATCCGATCGAGGAAGAGCGCGCCGTTGCGCGCCTCGCGCACGGCGCTGGTGGCGACCGCGCGCACCTCGGTGACGCCGTAGCCGTCCATGATCTGGCGGAATCCGTCGAGCGCCGCGAACGCCGCATCGGCCGTGCGCGGTTGGATGACGCCGGCGCCGGAGAACGTGTCCCGCCCCAGCAGGACCCCACGCGACGCCTCCTCGATGATGCGGATGCGGCGGTCTGCCGCAGATCTCGGCGATGACCAGCCGGATCGCGGTCGCGCCCATGTCGAGCACGGCCACGACCCGGGGTGGTGGGCGGTCATGACGCCGTCACTTCGCCGACCCATCGCCCTGCTCCTGACCGGTACGTCGCTACCGCCCCTCCTTCAGGAGGCGACCAGCGGAGGCACCGAGCGTGCCGGCGTCCTCGAGGAACGGCACATGCCCGAGGCCGGGCAGCAGTTCCAGCCTGGCGTTGCCGTTCGGGATGGTCGCGGCGATGTATTTCATCCGCTCCTGGAACGCCGCGGGCGTGCCGGCGAGGTAGTCGTCGGCGCCACCGTAGACGAAGCGTCGGCGACTTGATGTGCGCCCAGTCGTAGACGACCGGGTCGAGATAGTTCACGTTGGAGATCAGCGTCTGCACCATCGCCAGGCGCGGCCAGTCGGCGCCGAGCGTCCAGCCGTAGCGGATCCGCGCATACGTTTCGAACATGGAGTTCCAGGCCGGCGGGTTGTGCGCGACGTAGCGCATCAGGCTCGCGCGAATGCCCTGGTAGGTGGAGGCGAGGTTCTGCTTGTACGCTTCGTCGACGCCGGGATAGGGCCGATCGAAGCGGCTGTCGGTCAGCCCGATCGGGTTGAAGAGCACGAGCCGCTCGGTCACGTCCGGGATACTGCGTCGCGAACCGCGCCGCAAGCATCCCGCCCATGGAGTGGCCGACGATCATCGCCTTGTCGATCTTCAGGCTCTGCAGGATGGCGCGCGTATTCCGGGCCATGTCGGTGAAGTTGTAGGGGATGATCGGCTTCGACGAGCGGCCGTATCCGATCTGGTCGGGCACGACCACCCGGAAGCCTTCCTTCTTCAACGCATCGATGATCACGCCGAAGTAGAAGCCCGGCGAAGTTGTTGCCGTGCAGCAGCACGACCGTGTGGCCGTTGGCCGGTGCCCTGCGGCGCCACGTCCATGAAGGCGATCCGCACGTCCTGGCCGTAGAGATTCAGCGGCAGGTAGGAACTGGGATACGGATACGGGCACTCTTCGCAGGTGATGCTGGTCGGCTTGACGTCGGTCGGAGTCGGGACCGCCGGGGTCTGCGCGTCACGAGTCTGGGCGCGGGCCACCGCGGGCGCGAGTGTAAGGCAGAGGAGACAGAAAATAAGGAAGAGCCTGTTCATCATGAAGGTGAAGTTTACCGCAGCCTGCGCCCCCCGGCGTTCGCCGGGGGCTGGCCGCTCCTCGCATGATGGCGTGGGCTGTTGACGAGATGACTGAGGTCGCCGATGTCCGCTCAGGCTGTTGCGCGCTCGGCCCGCGCCGAGTAGATGCGGCTGGTAATCGCGTCGTGCAGCACCTGCTCTCCCCACCAGGTGCTGTCGGTTCCGGACACCACGTCGCGCATGTCGCGCATGCGCCGGACCTGCTCGTCCGCCGGCATTTCGAGTGCCAGGGCGAGCGACCGCGCGCACTGGTCCGCGGCGTAGGGGTTCACCATCAATGCTGTCGTCAGCTGGTGGCTCGCACCCGCGAACTCGCTCAGGAGGAGGACCCCCTGTTCGTCCTCGCGAGCGTGGACGAATTCCTTCGCCACCAGGTTCATCCCGTCGTCGAGGCTGTTGACGTAGCAGAGATCGGCGGCGCGGTACATCCGATACACCTCCGCCACGTCGGCGTGCCGCTCGAGGAGCACGATCGGCCGGTAGCCATCTGACTGAAAACGCGCGTTGACCCGCTCGCAGGTCGCCACGGCAGTGGCGCGCGTTCGACGGTACGCCTCGAGCTGCGTCCGGCTTGGCTCGGCCACCTGTACGAAAACGAATCGTCCGCGCAACTCGGGGCGGATCTCCAGCAGCCGCTCGACCGCGACGAACTTCTCCGCAATGCCCTTCGTGTAGTCCAGGCGATCGACGCCGACGCCCAGGCGCATGTCCCGAGGCAGCTGCAGTTCACGCTGAAGCTGCGCCCTGCAGACGTCCGGCGAGGGGAGGGCCCGCACCGCGGCGGAGTTGAACTGCACCCCGACCGGATAGGCCCGCACCCTGATTCTGCGGCCCTGGTACCTGATCACTGCCTGTGACGGATCGACGTCGCATGGGAGGAGTGTTGCCGCCGCGTCGAGAAAGTTGCGGCAGTCCTCTTCGGTCTGCAGGCCCACGATGTCACTTCCAAGCAGGCCTTCGAGGAGCGCAGCCGCCCAGGGGCACATCCTGAACACGCGGACGTGCGGCCAGGGTATATGCCAGAAGGACACGATCGTGCTCTCGGTCAGACCGCGACGGATCATCATCGGCGCAAGCGCGAAGTGATAGTCCTGCACGAAGACGATCGGTGCCAGGCCGGTGCCCTCCTCGCAGACGGCCGCGGCGAAGCGGCGGTTGGCCGCCTCGTAGTGCCGGAAGTCGCTCGCGCGGAATGTCGGCTGTACGTGCGCAGCATGGCAGAGCGGCCACAGCGCCTCGTTGGCGAAGCCGCAGTAGAAGCCGTCGTATTCGGTCGAATCGCATTGCACGTAACGGACGTGGTAGCGCGATCGCCCCGACCGCACACCGACGCGGCCGAACGCGTCGGCGGCTGCGAAATCCAGCTCCTCGCCGTGCGCGACCCACGTCCCCGACTGCGCCTGGATCAACGGCTCGATCGCGGTCACGAGTCCGCCTGACGATCGAACCACCGAGACGCTCCCGTCAGCGAGACGCTCGCGCCTGAACGGCGCGCGGTTGGCAAGAACGATGAGCGGCATCGCAGGACGAGGCGGAGCGGCTCTGAAGGGCGCCCCTGACACGGTGCGCCTGTGACTCATATGGGTTGTGTCGCGGTGGGTACTGAGGCGTCGTGATTCTGTCCGCTGGCTGTTTGACATTACCAGCAGTAAACGACGGGGAGCGGGTGCGGGGGTATCAGGCGGATACCGGAGAGCACGACATATCTCGGGGGAGCGCAGCTCAGCGATCTTCCGGCCAGCGCGACTGTTGAGCATCCTGTATGGACCGGATGTCATCGGCGCGCGAGATGACATAGTGTCGTGTGAGCCCGGTGAAGAGCGGAGGTGCAATGCGACTCAAGACGTGGATCGTGGCCGCGGCCGGTCTGGCCAGCCTCGTTGTACTGATCGCGCTGTCGATGCTGGCTTCGTCACGCAAGGCGCAGGAGATTTACGTCCAGCTCGACCAGCTCAACACCCATCACCGCAACGTCGAGGTCAAGCTGCGCGCGCTCCGATCCGATGTCAATCTGTCCGGCATCTTCGTCCGCGACTACCTGCTCGATGTCGCGCGAGAGAAAGCGCCTGAGTATCGGGAGCAGCTGGCCACATTCCGGCAGACGAACATGGCGACC
This sequence comes from uncultured Acidobacteriota bacterium, assembly GCA_963697745.1. Classification (GTDB taxonomy): domain Bacteria; phylum Acidobacteriota; class Vicinamibacteria; order Vicinamibacterales; family CAVVIG01; genus CAVVIG01. The sequence goes on from CAVOPD010000017.1 coordinate 128,413, forward strand.
CTCGCCGAACTCCGGAAGCTGGTGAATCGGGACGACGAGATTGCCAGCCTTCAGACGAAGCTCGAGGATTACTGGGAGGCACTCGATCCGCTGTTCGACTGGACTCCGGCTGAGAAGATCGTCAAGAGTGCCGGATTCCTTCGCCGCGACGTGGTGCCGCGGCGCGACGCGGTGCTGACGATTGCTCAGGAGATCGAAGAGCTGAACAACTCGAACCTGGCGGAACAGCGCGCGGAAGTCGCGCAAAGTCATGCCGCTCTCCGCCGCGATCTTGACCGGCTTCGATGGCAGACGGTTCTGCTCGGCCTGGTCGTCGCCCTGATCGTCGTTCTGCGTCTGCGCTTCCTCGAGCACCGATCGGAGCGTGCTGAAGCCCAGATGCGGCTTCTGTCCCAGCAAGTGGTGAAGGCCCAGGAGGAAGAACGGCGTCACCTGTCTCGCGAACTCCACGACCATGTGGCACAGGTGCTGACCGGGCTGCGCATGGAGCTCGGCCGGCTCGATCGCGCATCTGGAGCCAACGCGCAGATCGCTGCGACGGTGGCCGGCTGCAAGCAACTCGTTGACGATCTGTTCGGCACGGTGCGAAACCTCGCCCTCGGCCTGCGTCCCAGCATGCTGGACGACTTCGGACTGCAGGCGGCCCTCGAGTGGCACGTACGGGACGTCATGCGCCGGTATTCGATCGATGTCGAACTGGCGGTGGAGGGGGATGTCGACGCGCTGCCTGACGGCTACCGGACCTGCGTCTATCGCGTCATCCAGGAGGCCACCACCAACTGCGTGCGTCACGCGCGGGCGCGCACGATCAAGATCTCGCTGGTGACCGATACCCGCTACCTCCACGTCAGAGTGGCTGATGACGGTGTCGGCCTGCAGCCAGACGTCCGCCGGACCGGGTTTGGCCTGCGCGGGATCGAGGAGCGTGTGAAGGAACTGGGCGGGACGGTGGAACTCGGTCGCCATAGCGCCAGTGGAGGGACCGTCCTCGCTGCGCACATCCCGCTTCCGTCACAGCAGACCGAGGAGCCGGTGCTTGCGCGCATTGCTGGCTGACGATCACAGCATCGTCAGACGCGGGCTGCGTGGCCTGCTGGAAGCGGCCGGCGTCACGGTGGTGGCGGAGGCCGGCGACGGACTGGAAGCGATGCGCCTGTGCGAGGAGCATCGGCCCGAGTTGCTCATCCTCGACATCTCCATGCCGAAGCTGAGCGGCATCGAGGTGGCCGCCCGCGCGCAGAAGATGGAGCGTCCGCCCGGCGTGATCATCCTGAGCGTGCACGGCGACGAGTCCTACATCATGCGTGCGCTGGCGGCGGGTGCGCGCGCCTACCTCCTGAAGAGCGCCACTGACGAAGATCTGATTCCGGCGGTGAAAGCCGTGGCAGCCGGAAAGCCGTTCTTCAGCCCGGCAGTTTCAGAAGTGCTCGTCGAAGATTACGTCCGTCGTCTGCAGCAGCGCGGCTTGACCGATTCGTATCACCTGCTGACGGATCGCGAAAAGGAAGTGCTGCAGTTGCTGGCGGAAGGCCGCTCGAACAAAGAAGTGGCGAACCTGCTCGATCTCGGCCTGTCTACGGTGGAAACTCATCGGGCCAACCTGATGCAGAAACTGAACCTGCACAATACCGCCGAGATCGTGCTGTATGCGGTGAGGAAAGGGCTCATTGTGTGAGCCTCCCCTGTAGACAGGATGGACGGAGGGCCGTGCGTCGGGTCTACTGGATGAATGATGCATCTGCAGCCGGTCACACATCCAGGCGCCCTCCCGAACCCACATCGCGCCGCAGACGCAGGCCGGTCACGGCAGCCAAACGCCTTAGTTGTCGTGCAGCGCGACTGGAAAGGCTGGAAGAAGGCAATGGCGCCGCTCCAATGCCCTGCAGAACGTGCACTGGCATCAGCCGCAGGGTGCACCGCGCCCGATCATTCACGCGTACGTATCGTGCGCAGATCTCGCGTCCGGCGACGTTCCGCACGAGTGCAGTGCGGTGGGCGCGCCGCACCGTCTGCTCGTGTGCGTGTTGAAGTGCCACACGGCACCCTCCGTGTTTGATGAGCTCGTCCGACGCGCGGAGCAGCGCTCCAGCGACTCCTGAACCGAGCGGCTGATGAGGTCGTACACGTACCTCATCACTTCGTGAAGCGTTTGGCGCGTGTGGTGTGAAACGCCTGCGAGCGTGTAGGAATGCGAGTGTAAATTCCGGCGCACGACGTACAAAATGACACTCGTCTGGCGCAGGGGAGAGAAGCTCGTCTGACGTCGTTTGCCTCGACTCTGCCGGTATCCGCAATAACGCTTCAACACGATCTGCGACACGCTTCAACACGATCCGCGACACGACCGCCGATGTTCGATTTATAAAACCGTCACCGGTTACAGGACGGCCAACAGCCTCGTCAGTTTCCTGCTCCGGTTGGGCGTCGACCCGTCAACGCCGCTTGAGCCCGGATTTTGCAGAGTCGTCAATCGTCATGGCCTCAACAGTGCGGCACGACTACTCGTCAGCCACCTTCCACGGCAGCGGAGCACAGCCGTCTGTGGGGATGCTGAACAGTCTCGTCACCATGCTTCTGGGCCCCATCGTGCGCCGCATCGTCCGCTTCGTGATGTGGTGCGTGGAAGGGTAACGCCGCTCGATTTCCGCGGTGACTCGCACAAGGTGGGTCCACTCGGACTATCATCGCGTCCACGATTCAGCCGCCGGACGCGGCATAGCCGGGGAGCGGGACATGACAGGATTGCCCTCACGACTGATGGTCGGCGCGGTGTGTGCGGCGGCCATGGCGGCGGTGGTCACCGCAGCCGAGTCACCCGGAGCCACCGACTGGCCCAGCATTAATTACCAGCAGGGCGCCAACCGGTATAGCCCGCTCGATCAAATCACTCCACAGAACGTCGCGACGTTGCAGCAGGTGTGGAGCTTTCACCTGAAGCCCGCCGGCTACACCGGCCGGCCGCGCGAGGATGAGGCCGTTCCGCTGGTGATCGGCAACACGATGTACCTCGGGTCGCCGTACGGCTACATCCATGCCCTGGACGCCACGACCGGAGCCGAGAAGTGGAAATTCCAGCTCCCTGACAACGATCTGCCGTCGAAGCGGGGCATCGCGTACTGGCCGGGCAGCGACGGCGCACGGCCGTCGATCATTTTCGGGTCGCTTTCGGGTGGCCTCTACTCGATCGATGCGTCGGACGGCAGCCGTCGAGCGGGGTTCGGCGACAACGGCGTCATCACGATGAAGACGCCTGAGATCATGCAGACCGGCATGGCGCCCGCCTACTCGCTGTTGTCCGCGCCGGTCATCTTCAAGAACCTCATCATCACGGGCGCAGGCACCGGGGAAGGACCTGGCGGCTCGAGTGGCGGTGCCGGACCGGCTGGTGACACGCGCGCCTGGGACGCCCGGACGGGCGCACTGGTGTGGACGTTCCATACGGTGCCCCGCCCAGGGGAGTTCGGCTACGAGACGTGGGGCGAGAACAGCGCCTTGAAGCGGTCAGGTGTCAACGTCTGGGGCTACATGTCGGTTGACGAGCAGCGCGGCATTCTCTACATGCCACTCGGCGCCCCGAACAACGATCGCGTCGGCTCGGATCGTCCCGGCAACAACCTGTTCTCCTCGTCGGTCGTCGCTGTCGATGCGAACACCGGCAAGTACCTGTGGCACTTTCAACTCGTTCATCACGACATCTGGGACTACGACACGCAGTCGGCGCCCCTGCTGGTTGACCTGAACCGGGACGGGACGACCGTTCCGGCGGTGATCATCGTCAACAAGACCGGCTTGATGTTCACGCTCAACCGCGTCACCGGCAAGCCGATCTTCGACATCGAAGAGCGGCCGGTGCCGAAGAGCGACGTTCCGCGCGAGCAGACCTCGCCGACGCAGCCGTTCCCCGTCAAGCCCGAACCACTGACGCAGATGAGGGTGTCTCGCGACAATCTGTACAAGGGCGAGCCGCAGCATCAGTCCTACTGCGAACACATGGTGGACGACAACAACATGAAGCTGGGCGGACCATTCATGCCGATCGCCGTGAACCAGTACAGCATCTCGCCGCCAGGCCCGGCTGGCGGGATCAACTTCTGGGGCGCGTCCTATGACCCCCAACTGCACCTGTTCATTTCGAACACCAGCAACATGTTCCAGCCGATGCGCCTGATTCTGCGGCCGGACGGCAGCTGGGTGAATTCGGGTCCACTGGCCGGCACACGCC
>CAVOPD010000018.1:0-287500 GCA_963697745.1 uncultured Acidobacteriota bacterium
TTATGTCGTTGCTCAACTGGCGCTCCGTATTGCTCCTGATCGGTCTCGGTTACGACAACGCCGATCGGATTCATCCCGAGTGGCAACACGTGGTCGTGGGCGACACTGTCCGACTGGCGCCGAGGGGCTGGCTGGGGCTGCGGCACGGCCTCACCTTGAACGTGGAGCAGGTCGTCGATGAAAGCACCCTCGTGCTGCGCGGAACACGACCGGGAATGCTATGGGAGACGGTGTGGTCCTTCCATCTTCTTCCGCGCTTGCAGAACCGTTGTCGCTTCCTGGTCCGCACCCGCACCCGGCTGCGGCATCCCGGGGAGGTGTTGGGCGTCGAGCTTGCCGGTCCGGTGACCGCGCTGCTGACCCGAGGGTTGTTGTTGGGGGTCAAGCACAGGGTCGCCGATGTCGCGATATCGATGCGAGATCCGGCGAATGCCATTCTCGGCGGACCGCTTGATCGACGGAGGGTCGCCCCCGCGTCGGGCCGACCCACAACCGGGCCCACCATGGACCCGGCACCAGTGCGCCCTTCGACGTCGGTGAAGTGACGGCAATCGTCGGTCCGGGCATGACTGCAGCAGACACCGAGATTGCTGGTCAGCGTCGCCCGGCGCTCGCGGGGACGCGGGATCAGCTGTGCGCAGCAATATGTGCCGCAGGAATCGTCGGGGCATGAGTTGTACCCCGACCGGATGTTTGACCGAAGTGTTGCCGACCAACACGTCCGGCGACTCGTCGCGCCGAGCCGATAACCACGGAATCAATTCCGCTGCAATCGCTTTCTTTCACAACACTCATTTCGACTCCCGCTGACTCTGCATGGGGCGAACATGCGGTCACGGAGATCGTCTGCGGGAATATCGCGGACGACGCCCAACCCCGTCATCTGCGTCCAACGCCGCAACCACGCGGCCGGTTCAGTGGAGTCGTCGTCTCTGCGGTACACGTCTCGTTGAACTGGCCTGGGGCTGCGGGTTCTCTGCCAGGTTCCCGTGCGAGTCAGCGTCAACACGAGGTCGTCTAGTCACCGTCGGACTTGCCTAGCGCCCGGTCCGCGCTGCGGATCAGGTTGCGGTTGAGTTGTCGTGAGGCTCAGCGCAGCGCCAACACCTCGTCGAAACCGGCGACGAGGCAGTCGAAGAACACGTCGTAGTCGGGGATTGCGGCGGTGTCGACGTCGATGCCCAGGGTGCACACGTCGACGTACGTCAACAATGTGACGTTGACGGCCGAGCCGATGGTCGGGCCGAAGCCGTACTGGGTCAATACGTGTGCGCCACCGAGGAACACCGGCACCGGGATCCCCGGCACGTCGCTGCACAGGAAGTCCACGTTGCGCAGGATCGAGCCGATGTACCACCGCGGCATCATGTTCAGGGCACCGGCGATCGACTGGGTGTACGGCAGCGACTTCTCGTGACGCACTCTGCCGGTTCTGTCGTGGATTTGACGGATTCGCTCGGCCGGATCGGCGACACCGACCGGCACGTCGAATCGCATGATGGTGATTCGGTTTCCGCCGATCTCGTCGCCCTCCTGACGCACGCTCATCGGCATCGTCAGGTGAAGTTCGCCGACAGTGACACCGTGCTTTTCGTGGTAGCGGCGCAACCCTCCGGCCACGCTGGCAACAAACGCGTCATTCAACGCACCGCCGCCTTGATGGGCCGCGACCCGAAGCTGTCCGAACGGAACCTCAAGCACCCCGAGCCTGCGGATCAGGCTGCGCTCGCTCATCAGCGGCGAGCCCCTCCGGTTCACCGGGCGCATGGTCCGGTAGATCGATGCGGCCAACCCGACGGCCGACGACACGGTGTCAACCGGCCGCAGGATGCCCTGGGAAACCAGTTTAGGAGCCATCTTCAGGGTGCCCAGCAGCACGTTGCCGACGAGGCGAGCGTCGTACTTCGCGGTGTCGCGGTAGCCGCTCAGCCATGGCGGTGGGGGCACTTCGGGAGGTGCCGCCACCGGCCCGTGCTGTTCATGCACCTCCGAGAGGTCGAAGAGGATCATCCCGATCTGGACGCCGCCGACGCCGTCGGTCAGCGCGTGATGAAACTTGAGGACCATTGCGGCGCAGTCGTTTTCAAGTCCATCGACCAGCGTAGCCTCCCATAGTGGCCGGGCCTGGTCGAAGTCCTCCATCGCCGCGACCCGCGCCATCTCCAGCACCGTGTCGATGGTGCCGGGTGCGGGTGCGGTCACCCTGCGCATGTGGAAGTCGAGGTCGAAATCCGGTGCGTGCTCCCACCGCGGCGGCGCGGGCGGCGGCGACGGGACGACGCGCTGCCGCATCATCGGCACCGCGCGCGAGATCACGTCGAAGCGATGACGCACCTCGTCCCAGTCCGGCGATCGGTCCAGCAGGATCACCGTGACCACCGTCGAACGAAGTCGGGGGTCACTTTCCATGGCCCAGGTGAACGCGTCGCTGTTACTCATGAAGTCCGTCATCGACCAACGGCTTCCACTCCGGCCGATCGGCGCGCATGTGTGCCACGTCGCGAGCGACCGATAGCCGCCAGCGACGCCACCCCGTCCTCGATCCCACGGGCTAGCGCGTCGACGTCGGGTGCGCTGTCGTAGTCGGCGGTGATGCCGAAGCAGAACCGGCCCGCGTAGCTGAGCATCGCGATGCCGGTGCGCAGGTGCAGCGCGATCGGCGGTATCGGCAGGATGTCCAGGACCTTACGGCCCATCACTCGTTGCTGTCCGCGGGGTCCCGGCACATTCGTCGCCAGAGCGGTCACCGACTTCTGCGGCAACCGGATGAGGAGTCGGATCGTCCACGCCGAGAGGACAAAGGGAATGTTGCCCGCGGCTGCGAATACGGCACTGCCGCCTTCCCGTTGGCCACTCCCCTTGGCTCGGTTCAGCCGCCGGTGCACGATCTCGAGTTGCTTGACCGGGTCAGGTTCGTCGACCGGCAGCAGCGGAAGCATCGCCGATACCCGGTTGTCAGTGTCGTCCAAGTGGTCCGACGAGCGCATCGACACCGGAACCAGCGTGCGCAATGTGTGGGGTCCCGGTGTCTCGCCGCGGTCGAGCAGCATGGTCCGGTAGCTGCTGGTGATGGCTGCCAACGCCACGTCATTGAGCGTCACGTCGAAGTCCCGGCACACCTGCTTCATCACGGCGAGATCGACGAGCGCGGCACTGTAGCGACGCATCCTGGTGACGGGTCCGTTCAGCGATGACTCCTGGCCGGCGGTGAGCACCCGGGCTGTCAGCTCGACCGCACCCACCACCGCGTGTTCGGCAGCGGTGGTGGCGGTGACCGTCGCCCGCCAGACGTCGTTCACCCAGTCCAGCGGATTGAGCCTCGGCCGCAGCAGGCCCAGGAACGACGATCCGGATTCCCGCGCCAGCGCGGATATCGTTCGCGAAGGTCTCACCGGCGCCGTCGTCACTCAACTTCGCCAGCATCTGCGCCGTGGCGATGCCGTCGGCGATGCAGTGGTGGATCTTCATCAGCGTGGCCCACCGGTCGGCGGCGAGGCCTTCGATGATCCAGCACTCCCACAACGGCCGATCGCGGTCGAGCCGTTGTTCCATGATGTTGGCGATCGTCGCGTACAGCTCGGCGTCGCCGCCCGGGTGCGGCAACGCGACGCGATGCATGTGGTGTGCGACGTCGAAGTGGGGATCGTCCACCCATTCCGGTGCACCGAGGTCGAATGCCCGGGTGTGCAGCACCTGTGTGCACCGTGGAATGCTTTGCGCCCGTGCGGCGAACACCGCAACGAGATCAGCGTAGTCCGGGGGTGGACCCTCGATGATCGACACGGCACCGACCGCGAGACTGACGTGGGGATCGGAATCCTCGGCCTGCAGGAAGCTCGCATCAAGGTTGGTCAGATGCTCCATAGAATGACCCTGCACCGTGCGGCGGTCGTCGTGGCAGGGTCGCAAGTCCCCAACCCGTAGGGACAACGTCGTCGTTGCGGCTAGTGACGCGTCTGCATGACTTCGGCCAACGGCCGTCGCGGTGTCATGGGCAGGTCGTCGCTCGGGGGGACCGCCCCGAACCGGATCAGCAGCTGCGGCGTACCGGTCTGCCGGGTCAGCAACCGAATGATCTCGCGACTGGTCGGCATCTCGGTCATGTGGGTCAAGGTGCAGCTTGCGAGTCCCGCGAGGGTGCCCTCGAGCAGGACGGCGGACAGTGCTTCGCCGCAACGCAACACGTCGAGCCGAGCGTCACCGTTGTGCGTGGACAACACGAAGATCCTGGAGTGATCGTCGCCGGTGTCATGGCGACGATCGTTGCGTGTCGGCGTGGGGAAGACCCTGGCGACGTCCAGGTGGCCTGCCTCGGTCGCCGACGCCAGCGCACTCAGCGGCACCCCATCGCCGGATGCGAACGGGGATGTCCACCACTCCAATTCGGCTTCATAGGAAGGGTCGTACTGGCGCAGCTCCTCGGTGAGTCGGGATGCCTTCGCCAGCTGGGGACGATCGGCGTCGAGCACCACATCGGCCATGACGTGGTACGGGATGACCGCCATCCGTAACCGCGGCTCGATCTCCGCCCAGTCAACGGGCTCGCCGAAGGCCAGCCGATCTGTCCGCCGCCGCAGGATCGCGTCTGCCCGCAGGCGTTGCGCATGGGTGATGGACTCCGACCGGCGGAAGCTCAGCGTCGCCAGGTGCTCCGGGTCGCATGGGTCCGGGAGCCGCTCCACGGCAGTGGTCCAGCCGGCGGCCGACATCGCGACCACGAGGTGATCCAGCACTGCGCCACAGCTCAACAGGAGTTCGCGGCCGGAACTGTCCGCGCCGGGTATCACCCGCTCACTATCGCTGAACAGGTGAAGCACCGGTCCGTCGGATACCCAACGCCACGGTTGGCTGTTGTGCAACGAGGGTGCGTGGCAGGCCAGCGTCACCGCCTCCCGCACCACCCGGTCGTCGATGAACGTCCCGGTCGCATTCATGTGGCCATCGTGCTGCTCGGGGTCGGGCGGTTCGCGTCCGGTGCGCCGAGCCCGACGATGCCCCGCCGATGTGCGGGTCCTATGTTGGCCTCCGGCGCGCCCCACGAAACGACAGACATCATCGCAGCCCCTTCGATCTCGCGGTCATAAGCTCATCGTCGTTGCACCGAACCGACGTCGATAGGGGCGAAGGTCATCGGCGCGTACTTCGGGCCTACGGCATCGGCTGAGGGACTTATGGCCATTAACCCCGACCGATCAAGTCCCTAGGGTTGGAGCCGAATGGAAGGCGGGTGATCGTCGTGACACCAACGATGGCCGACACAACCACCAACGCGGACTCACCGGCAAGCGGCCCGCGAATCGTCACGTTGACGATGAACCCGGTACTCGACATCGCCACCAGTACCGAGATCGTCATGCCGACGGAGAAGATGCGTTGCGGCGCTGCGCGTTACGACCCAGGCGGTGGCGGCCTGAACGTCGCCCGGGTTGCCGACGCCCTGGGCGCCAGGGTGATGGCGGTGTTCCCGGCCGGCGGCGCCACCGGCGATGTGGTCGCCGACATGCTCGAGGCCACAGGCTTACCGTCGCGCCTGGTACCGATCGCGGAGTCGACCCGGGAGAGCTTCACCGTGAACGAACGCCTCACCGAACGCCAGTTTCGGTTCGTGCTGCCGGGCCCGCTTCTCAGTGCCTCCGAGCAGCAGACCTGTCTCGACCAGTTATTTTCGGCCGCGGCGACGGCCGACTTCGTGGTCGCCAGCGGAAGCCTGCCGCCCGGCGTCTCACCGGATTTCTACAATCGGATCGCCGATGTGTGTGCGCGGACGGACACCCGACTGATCATCGACGCCTCCGGCAGCGCTCTGCAGCACCTGACGGGCGCCAAGGTGTTCCTGCTCAAACCCAGTATCCGCGAGCTGCGCGAATGTCTCGGCCGTGAGCTGCTCGACGAAGCGGAGCAGGTCGCGGCAGCCCGGGCACTCATCGATCGGCGTTGTGCACACAACGTCCTGGTGTCGCTGGGCGCCCAAGGTGCCCTGTTGGTCACCGCCGACGGCGCGCAGCGCTTCCCGGCGGTGGTGGTACCGTCCGGCAGCGGTGTCGGTGCAGGCGATGCGATGGTCGCCGGGATCGCGTGCGGGCTGAGCCGCGGATGGCCACTCTGCAAGTCAGTTCGCCTCGGCGTCGCCGCGGGCGCCGCCATGCTGATGACCCCGGGAACCGCCTGCTGTACCCGCGACGATGTGGAGCGGCTGTTCGATATCACTCCCGAGCCGATCGAGTCACCGCGCCCGCAGGCGCGGAATGAACCATCTCGTCGAGATATCCGGAGTGCGAGACCCTTCCGGCGTCACGAGCACCTGACAGACAACCGGAAGCGTCACCCGTTCGAGTGACCTTCGGCCCTGTATCCCCACCTACCGCTGTGGGAGGTTGAGGTCGTAGGACGGCAGTGGCGCTGCGCTACGGGAGGAAACGTCATGGGTACGTCTGGCTTACGTTCGCTTTTTCGAAGACATGGGCATCGATGATGTGCCGCTCGTCGGCGGCAAGAACGCCTCGCTCGGCGAGATGTTCCAGAAGCTGTCCGGGCAGGGCGTGCGCGTCCCGCACGGGTTCGCCATCACCGCCGCCGCCTATCGCCACATGCTGGACGAGGCCGGGGCCTGGGACCGTCTGCATGCCGAACTCGACGACATCGACCCCGCCGATGTCGCCGCGCTGGCACGCAAGGCCAAGCGCGCCAGGGAGATCGTCTACGGCGCCGGACTCCCCGACGACCTGGCCGCCGCGATTCTGGAGGGTTACCGGGCGCTGCAGCGGGAGTACGGCGAAGAGGTCAGCCTCGCGGTTCGGAGCTCGGCGACCGCCGAGGACCTGCCGACGGCGAGCTTTGCCGGCCAACAGGATTCGTACCTCAACATCAAGGGTGAGGAGAGTCTGCTCGACACCTGCCGACGGTGTTTCGCCAGCCTCTTCACCGATCGGGCGATTCACTACCGGATCGATCAGGGCTTCGACCACTTCAAGGTGTCGCTGTCGATCGGCGTGATGAAGATGGTGCGCTCCGACATCGCGTCGTCGGGTGTGATGTTCTCCCTCGACACCGAATCGGGATTCCGCGACGCCGTCTTCATCACCGGCGCCTACGGCCTCGGCGAGAACGTCGTTCAGGGCGCCGTCGACCCCGACGAGTTCTACGTGCACAAGCCGACCTATCTCGCCGGCCATCGCACCGTGTTGCGTCGCCTGCTCGGCGATAAGGCCGTCAAGATGATCCTCGTCGACGGCGAGACCAAGAGCACCACGAGGAATATCCCCACCCCGAAGGCCGACCGCACCCGGTTCTGCCTCACCGATGCCGACGTCCTCGAGCTGGCCGGCTACGCGTGCACCATCGAGGCGCACTACGGCAGACCGATGGACATGGAGTGGGCCAAGGACGGTCTCGACGGTCAGCTCTACATCGTGCAGGCCCGCCCCGAGACGGTGGCCTCCCAGCACAGCGTGACGGCGCTGGAAACCTACGTGCTCGAGGGACGGGCGAGATCCTCACCGAGGGCCGCTCGGTCGGTGAGCGGATCGCCTCGGGCGCGGTGAAACGTATCGAGAATCTCACGCAGCTCCACGAATTCAAGCCCGGGCAGGTGCTGGTCGCCGACACCACCACACCGGACTGGGAGCCGGTCATGAAGACCGCCGCGGCGATCGTCACCAACCGCGGCGGCCGCACCTGCCACGCGTCGATCATCGCCCGCGAGCTCGGCATCCCCGCCGTGGTGGGCACCGGCGACGCGACCACCTGTGTACCCGACGGCCAGGTCGTGACGGTGTCCTGCGCCGAGGGCGATTCGGGCCGGGTCTACAAGGGCGCGGTGGGTTTCCACGTGGATCGCACCGAGGTCGGCGACGTGGCGCGGCCCCGGACGCAGATCATGCTCAACCTCGGCAACCCCGACCTAGCGTTCAAGACGTCGTTCCTGCCCAACGACGGCGTGGGACTGGCCCGGATGGAATTCATCATCAGCGAGTACATCCGGGTGCACCCGCTCGCCCTGCTGCACCCCGAGAAGGTCGACGACCCGGAGGCACGGCAGACGATCGATCGGCTCACCCAGGGCTACCCCGACGGCAGCGCGTTCTTCGTCGAGCGGCTCTCCGAGGGAATCGGCACCATCGCCGCCGCATTCTGGCCCAAGCCCGTGGTCGTCCGGATGTCGGACTTCAAGACCAACGAGTACGCCAGCCTGCTCGGCGGGGCAGGCTTCGAGCCGACCGAGAGCAACCCGATGCTCGGCTTCCGCGGTGCGTCGCGCTACGCGCATCCGGCCTACGCCGAGGGCTTCGCGCTCGAATGCCGCGCGATGCAACGGGTTCGCGACGAGATGGGCCTGACAAACGTCATCCTCATGCTGCCGTTCGTGCGTCGCGTCGCCGAGGCCGATCTCGTCCTGCAGACGATGGCCGACCTCGGCCTGAAGCGCGGCGAGAACGGGCTCAAGGTGTACGCGATGTGCGAGATCCCGAACAACGTCATCCTGATCGACGAGTTCGCCAAGCGCTTCGACGGCTTCTCCATCGGCTCCAACGACCTGACCCAGCTGACGCTCGGCGTCGACCGGGACAGCGAGATCGTCGCCTTCGACTACGACGAACGCGACGAGGGTGTCAAGGAGATGATCCGGTTGGCCGTCGAGGGTTGCCGCCGCAACGGGATTCACTCCGGGCTGTGCGGACAGGCCCCGTCGGATTACCCGGACATGGCCGAGTTCCTGGTCCGGCTCGGCATCGACTCGATGAGCCTGAATCCCGACACCGTGGTGAAGACCACCCGTCAGGTCCTGGAGTTGGAACGACCGCTCGTGCCCCGCGCCCCGATGAAGCTGCCGATCACCATCGACCCGCGTCGCCACGACGCGGTGCTCTTCGACCTCGACGGTGCGCTGACCAGCGACGTGCCGCTCTTCGGGGCGACGGTCGACCTGGCCCGCAAGTTGCAGGGCGTCGGCATGGCCGCGGCCGCCTATTCGTCGAGCCCGCAGTGCCAGCAGGCCTTGAAGGCACGCCGGGATCGACGACCTGTTCGAGGTCTGCGTCGACGGGGTCGCCGGCGAACGCGGAACAGCCGAAAAGCCCGGACCCCACGGTGCTTCTGGAGTCGGCCGCCGACTCGGTGTGCGACCGCAACGGTGTGTCGTCGTCGAGAACTCCGCCGCGGGCGTGGCCGCGGGTCGCGACGGCGGGTTCGCGCTCGTCATCGGCATCGACGGCAGCGGGCGCGCGGACGAGCTGGCCCGCCACGGCGCCGACGTCGTGCTCGCCGACCTGGACGACGTCGCTGTTCGAACGGGCGACGAGCGGATCTCGGCACTCCCGAATGCGCTGGCGTCCTACGGTCAGTTGATCGGCATCACCAGCGCACGCGAGTCGATGTTGTTCCTGGACTACGACGGCACGCTGTCCCCCATCGTCTCGGATCCCGCGTGCGGCCAGGCTCGTCGACGGCGCCGCCGAGGCGCTGGAGCTCGTCGCCAAGGTGTGCCCGGTGGCCATCCTCAGCGGTCGCGACCTCGCGGACGTCCGCAACCGGGTCGGCATTCCCGGCGTCTGGTACGCAGGCAGCCACGGGTTCGAGTTGACGGCGCCGGACGGCACCTATCACTGCAACGACGCGGCTGCGGTGTTCGTACCCGTCCTCGAGCACGCCGCCGCGGAATTGAGCCACGAGCCTGGACCAGATCCCGGGAGTGCGCGTCGAGCACAAGCGTTTTGCCGTCGCGGTGCACTACCGTGAGGTGGAGCCGGATCGAGTCGGTGAGATCGTCTCTGCCGCACATCAAATCGGGGCGCGGGCGGGCCTGCGCGTGACCGGTGGGCGGATGCTCGTGGAGCTGCGGCCCGACCTCGACTGGGACAAGGGCACCACGCTGGCCTGGATCCGCGACCGCATCGACGCCTCCGGCTCGCTGCTGCCGATCTACATCGGCGATGACCTCACCGACGAGGACGCCTTCGATGCGGTCCAGTTCGACGGCATCGGGATCGTCGTCGGACACGACGAGGACGGCGACCGCAAGACGGCTGCCCACTTCACCCTGCAGAGTCCCGGATCAGGTGCGCGAGTTCATGCAGCGCGGGTCTCAGTGGCTGGCCTACAAGCAGCAGGTGTCGGGTGAGGCGTGGGATTACGTCTTCGACGGATACGATCCGCAGAACGAGAAGCTCCGTGAGGCGTTGTGCACGTTGGGAAACGGCTACTTCGCCACCCGGGGAGCCGCGCCCGAGTCGAAGGCCGGGCAGGTGCACTACCCAGGCACCTACGCGGCCGGGGTGTTCAACCGGCTCGTCGACGACGTGTCGGGGACCGAGATCGACAACGAGAGCCTGGTCAACCTGCCCAACTGGCTTGCGTTGACCTTCCGTATCGACGACGGCAGCTGGTTCGACCTCGACGCGGTCACCGTGCTGTCCTACCGGCAGACAGCTCGATCTTCGCGGCGCGGTGCTGCATCGGGAGGTGCGCTTCCGCGACGACGCAGGCCGGACGAGCTCACTGACGCAACGACGGTTCGTGGCGATGCACCTGCCCCACGTCGGCGCCCTCGAGACGACGGTCGTCGCCGAGGACTGGTCGGGGACGATCGAGTTCCGCTCGACGGTGGACGGCAACGTGACGAACTCGCTGGTCGAGCGTTATCGGGACCTGGCCAGCGAGCATCTCGGGTCGGCGGTCACCCGCGAACTCTCGAACAATTCCGTCCTGCTGACCGTGCGAGACCAACCAATCGCAGCATTCCCGTCGCCATGGCCGCGCGAAACACCGTGTGGCGCGACGGTGAACCCGTCCCCGCCGACCTATCAGCTGTTCGATCACGACGCCGAGATCGGCCACGACATCGCGGTGCTGCTGTCGGCCGGTGAGTCGGTGACGATCGAGAAGATCGTGACCGTCTACACGGGGCGCGACGTGGCGACCTCCGAACCCGGTGTCGACGCGCAGCGTTGGGTCGCCCGGCCTCGGCCGGTTCGCCGAGCTGCTCGACGGACATCTGACCGCCTGGACGCATCTGTGGGAGCGGTTGTCCATCGAATTCGACGACTTCACCGACGAAGTGCGGATCCTGCGACTGCATCTGCTACACCTGCTGCAGACGGTGTCGCCGAACACCGCCGACCTCGACGTCGGGGTGCCGGCCCGCGGGCTGCACGGCGAGGCGTATCGCGGCCACATCTTCTGGGACGAGCTGTTCATCTTCCCGGTGCTCAACCTGCGGCTCCCGATGGTGACCCGGTCGCTGCTCGGCTACCGCTACCGGCGGCTGCCGGAGGCCAGGCAAGCCGCCCGCGAGGCCGGCCACGCAGGCGCGATGTTCCCCTGGCAGTCCGGCAGCGACGGTCGCGAGGAAAGCCAACGGCTGCACCTGAATCCGCGCAGCGGCCACTGGAACCCGGACGCCAGCGCCCGCGCGCACCACATCGGTATCGCCGTCGCCTACAACGCGTGGAAGTTCTATCAGGTCACCGGCGACCTCGCCTACCTGATCGACTACGGCGCCGAGCTGCTGGCCGAGATCGCGCGGTTCTTCGTCAGCCTGGCCACCTACGACGACGAGCGCGCACGCTTCGGCATCCGCGGCGTCATCGGCCCCGACGAGTTCCACTCCGGCTATCCCGACGCCCCGTACGACGGCATCGACAACAACGCGTACACCAACGTCATGGCGGTCTGGGTCATCATGCGCGCCATCGACGCACTGAACCTGCTGCCGCTGCCGAACCGCCTGGATCTGATGGAGACGCTGGGACTGCACAGTGCCGAGCTCGACGCACTGGGACGACGTCAGCCGACGGATGTTCGTCCCGTTCCACGACGGCGTGATCAGCCAGTTCGAGGGTTACGGCGATCTGGCGGAACTGGATTGGGACCGCCTGCGCAGCCAGTACGGCGACATCCAACGGCTGGACCGCATCCTGGAGGCCGAGCACGACGACGTGAACCGCTACAAGGCGTCCAAGCAGGCCGACGCGCTGATGCTGCTCTACCTGCTGTCGGCTGACGAGCTGCGTGAGCTGCTCGCCCGGCTCGGCTATCGCTTCACACCGGAGCAGGTACCGGAGATGGTCGACTACTACCTGGCCCGCACCTCGCACGGGTCGACGCTCAGTGGTGTCGTGCACACCTGGGTGCTCGCCAGGGCCAACCGCGACCGGGCGATGGAGTTCTTCACCCAGGCGCTGAAGTCCGACGTCGCCGACATCCAGGGCGGCACCACGTCCGAGGGCATCCACCTGGCGGCCATGGCCGGCACCGTGGACCTCATGCAGCGGTGCTTCACCGGGCTGGAGACCCGGTCCAACCGCATCATCCTGTCCCCGCACTGGCCGGAAAGCCTTGGCGTGCTGGCGATACCGATCCACTACCGCGGCCTGCACCTGCACCTGCGGGTCAGCGGAAAGGGCGTGATCATCAGCGTCGATCCACGCGACGCTGCCGGGATCGAAGTGGAATGCCACGGTCAGGTCGTCGAGCTGATGCCCGGAACCACGGTCCGATTCCCCGGCTGATGGCTGACTCCAGAGACGTCACGCCGCTCGCCGACCTGAGCCATGGGCATGCCCGGGCAGGCCCGGTGCGCGAACACCGGCCCGTCTACGTCGACCTGCTGCCGCCCTGCAATGCCGGGTGCCCGGCCGGAGAGAACATCCAGGCCTGGCTGGCGCACGCCACCGCCGGGCGGCACGAAGCCGCGTGGCGACAGCTCGTCACGGACAACCCGTTCGCCGCCATCCACGGTCGGGTGTGTTACCACCCGTGCGAAACCGTCTGCAACCGAGCCAATCTCGACACCGCGGTATCGATCCATTCGGTCGAGCGGTTCCTCGGCGACCTGGCCCGGGAACGCGGCTGGACGTTCGAACCACCGCCTGCCCGCACCGGCAAGCGGGTTCTGGTCGTCGGCGCGGGACCCAGTGGTCTGTCCGCCGCCTACCATCTGGCGCGTCTGGGCCACGAGGTCGAGATCCGCGACGCGGGGGCCGCACCCGGCGGGATGATGCGCTACGGCATTCCCAGCTACCGACTGCCCCGAGACGTGCTGGACGACGAACTGAACCGGGTCGCGGCCATGGGCGTGCGGGTGACGCGTGACCATCGGGTCGACGATCTGGCGGCCGAACGCGACGAGGGCGGCTTCGACGCGGTGTTCGTCGCGATCGGCGCACACCTGGCCAAACGCGTCGACATCCCGGCCCGCGACGCAGGCACGATGACGGACGCGGTGTCGTTCCTGCGCAGCGTCGCCTCCGGCGAGAAGCCGGTGATCGGCCGTCACGTCGCCGTCTACGGTGGCGGCAACACCGCGATGGACGCCGCCCGCGTCGCCCGCCGCCTCGGCGCCGAGGACGCGGTGATCGTCTACCGGCGCACCCGCGATCAGATGCCCGCCCACGCCGAGGAAGCCGAGGACGCCGAACGCGAGGGCGTACGGATCAACTGGCTGCGCACGATCACCGCCTTCGACGGCCCCGAGATCCAGGTCGAGGTCATGGAACTCGACGAAACGGGCTACCCGCGACCGACCGGACGTTTCGAGACGCTGGCTGCCGACACGCTGATCCTGGCGGTCGGCCAGGAGACCGAGTCGGCGTTCATGCGGACGCTGCCGGGAGTGGAGTTCGACGCCGACGGCAGCGTGCAGGTGTCGGAATCTCTGATGACCGGCTGTCCGGGCGTGTTCGCCGGTGGCGACATGGTGCCCAGTGAGCGCACGGTCACCGTCGGTGTGGGCCACGGGAAGAAGGCGGCCCATCACATCGACGCCTGGCTGCGCGGAGTCGCGGGCCGAGCGGCCGCCGAAGCACCCGACGGCGACGTTCGACGCACTGCACCTCTGGTACTTCGGTGACACCGCGCAACGTCGGCAGCCCGAACTCGACGGCGACGACACGTGTGCACGGTTTCGAGGAGGTCGTCGGCGGCCTGTCCGCCGACGAGGCGGCCTACGAGGCGGGGCGCTGCCTGTCGTGTGGGAACTGCTTCGAATGCGACGGCTGCCTCGGCGCCTGCCCTGAGGACTCGGTGATCAAACTCGGTGTGGGGCAACGGTATCGGTTCGACTACGACACCTGCACGGGCTGCGGCGTCTGCGCCGATCAGTGCCCGGTGCACGCCATCGAGATGTTCCCGGAACCGAGATGACGCGCGCCACGGTGGACGGCAACGAGGCCGCCGTCTCGGTGGCCTACCGGCTCAACGAGGTGTGCTGCATCTACCCGATCACGCCGTCGTCGCCGATGGCCGAACTGGCCGACGAATGGTCGACCGCACAGCGGACCAATGTGTGGGGCACCGTCCCCACGGTGGTCGAAATGCAGAGCGAGGGTGGTGCGGCCGGGGCGCTGCACGGCGCCCTGCAGAGCGGCGCGCTGACCACGACGTTCACCTCGTCGCAGGGTCTGCTGCTGATGATCCCGAACATGTACAAGATCGCCGGTGAACTGACCTCGGCCGTCATCAACGTGGCGGCGAGATCGATTGCCGCGCAGGGGTTGTCGATCTTCGGCGACCATTCGGACGTGATGGCGGTCCGGCAGACGGGGTTCGCGCTGCTCGGGTCCGCCTCGGTGCAGGAAGCCCACGACCTGGCGCTGGTGGCGCAGGCGGCCACGCTCGCGACCCGGATACCGTTCGTGCACTTCTTCGACGGATTCCGAACCTCCCACGAGATCAACACCATTGAGATGCTCTCCGACGACGACCTGCGGTCGCTGGTGCCCGAGGAACTGATCTGGGCGCATCGCGGACGCGCACTGTCCCCCGAGCGCCCGTTCATCCGTGGCACCGCGCAGAACCCCGACGTCTACTTCCAGGCACGCGAGACGGTCAACCCGTTCTACGCGCGGGTCCCGGATGTGGTCGAGGACCTGATGGCCCGCCTCGGCGAGCGCACCGGCCGGACGATGCACATCGTCGACTACGAGGGCCACCCCGAGGCGGAACGGGTGCTGGTGCTGATGGGCTCCGGCGCCGAGACGGTGAAGCAGACCGTCGCCGCGCTCGTCGAACGCGGCGAGCGGGTCGGCGTGGTGCAGGTGCGGTTGTACCGGCCGTTTCCCACTGCAGCGCTTCTCGAGGCGCTGCCGGCGTCCGTGCGCACGGTCGGCGTGCTGGACCGCACCAAGGAGCCCGGCTCGATCGGCGAGCCTCTCTACCTGGACGTGGTCGCGGCGCTCGCCGAGGCATGCGCCGACGGAGCGCGGCCGGTCATGCCGCGAGTCAGCGGTGGACGCTACGGTCTGTCCTCGAAGGAGTTCACCCCCGCGATGGTGGCCGGGGTGTTCGCCGAACTCGCGCGCGAGCGGCCGCGGCGGCGGTTCACCATCGGTATCGACGACGACGTCTCCGGGACCAGCGTGCCCTACGACCCGTCGTTCGATATCGAGTCGCCGGACACGGTCCGGGCGGTCTTCTTCGGGCTGGGTTCGGACGGCACCGTCGGCGCGAACAAGAACACGATCAAGATCCTCGGATCCGAAGAGGGGCTGCACGCCCAGGCGTACTTCGTCTACGACTCGAAGAAGTCGGGTTCGCAGACCGAGTCGCACCTGCGCTTCGGGCCGCGATCCCATCCGGGCCCCCTACCTGGTGACCGGGGCCAATTTCGTTGGCTGCCATCAGTTCCGGTTCCTCGACAAGGTCGACGTACTCGGTCGGGCCGGCACCGGCGCGACGCTGCTGCTGAACTGCCGGCTGCCCGCTGCGAAAGTCTGGGACGCCCTGACCCGGCGGGTCCAGGAACAGATTCTGGACAAGCGGATCACGCTCTACACCGTCGACGCCGACCGGATCGCGCGGGAGGCCGGGCTGGCCGGCCGCATCAACATCGTGCTGCAGACCTGTTTCTTCGCGATCTCGGAGGTGCTGCCGCGCGACCGGGCCATCGCCCGGATCAAGGAGTCGGTGCAGAAGACGTACGGCAAGCGCGGCGCCGAGGTGCTGGCCAAGGAGCTGGCCGCGGTGGACGGCGCGGTGGCCGGTTTGCAGCGGATCGAGGTACCCACCCTGATCACCTCCACCCGCGTGCCGGCGCCGCTGGTGCCCGCATCGGCGCCGGAGTTCGTCCGGACCGTGACCGCGGAGATGATGGCCGGGCGTGGAAACCTGCTGCCGGTCAGCGCACTTCCGGTCGACGGGACCTATCCGAGCGGCACCACGGCCTACGAGAAGCGCAACATCTCCGAGTCGGTCGCGGTGTGGGATTCCGACAGCTGCATCCAGTGCGGCAACTGCGCCTTCGTCTGCCCGCACAGCGTGATCAGGTCCAAGTTCTACGACGGGTCTCAGCTGGCCGGGGCGCCTGCGGAATTCGACTCCGCACCGCTGGACGCGGTCGGCCTGCCGAACGCCCGGTTCTCGCTGCAGGTGTACGTCGAGGACTGCACCGGATGCGGGTTGTGTGTCGAGGCCTGCCCGGTCGTCATTCCCGGCGCCAGCCGTGACCAAGGCGATCAATCTCGGCCCCGCCGAGCCACGGCTGGTGACCGAGCGGGACAACATCGCGTTCTTCGAATCGCTGCCGACCAACTGACCGGTCCAAGGTGGACTTCGGCACCGTGCGTGGCACCCAGTTCCTGGACCCGCTGTTCGAGTTCTCCGGCGCGTGCGCGGGCTGCGGCGAGACGCCTTACGTCAAATTGCTGTCGCAGCTTTTCGGGGACCGGCTGATGGTGGCCAACGCGACCGGTTGCTCGTCGATCTACGGCGGCAGCCTGCCCACCACGCCGTGGACCACCAACGCCGACGGGCGCGGCCCGGCGTGGTCGAACTCGCTGTTCGAGGACAACGCGGAGTTCGGGCTCGGCCTGCGATTGGCCGGCGACGTGCACGTCCAACTGGCCCGGCGACGCCTGACCGAATTGCGCGACGCGCTCGGCGCCGATCTCGTCGACGAGATCCTGGCGGCGCCTCAGCTGCGGGAGTCGGAGTTGGCCGCGCAACGGGAGCGGGTCGCCGAGCTGAAAGACCCGCCTCGGCGACCTCGATCCGGCCGTCACCGCGGACCTGCTCAGCGTGGTGGACCAGCTGGTCCGGCGCAGCGTGTGGATCGTGGGCGGCGACGGCTGGGCGTACGACATCGGGTCCGGCGGGCTCGACCATGTGTTGGCGAGCGGGCGCAACGTCAACGTGCTGGTGCTCGACACCGAGGTGTACTCGAACACCGGCGGCCAGAGTTCCAAGTCGACGCCGCTCGGCGCGGTCGCCAAGTTCGCCGCCGCGGGCAAGACGGTGCCGAAGAAAGACCTTGCGCTGCAGGCGATCGCCTACGGCAGCGTCTACGTCGCGAAGGTCGCGATGGGCGCCGACCCGCAGCAGACCCTGCAGGCCTTCCGCGAGGCGGAGGCCTACGACGGGCCGTCGCTGGTGATCGCCTACAGCCAGTGCATCGCGCATGGCATCGACATGCGCCTCGGCATGGATCAGCAGTACCGCGCGGTCGCCAGCGGGCACTGGCCGCTGCTGCGCTACGACCCGGTGCTGCATGGCGCGGGAAAGAACCCGTTCCTGCTCGATTCACACCGTCCGCGAATCCCCCTCGCCGACTACGTGTACCGGGAGCTTCGCTACCGCGCGCTGGCCAACGCCGATCCGGTCGAGGCCGAACGGCTGCTCGGGATGGCCGAGCAGGCGATCGAACAGCGCTGGAACGTCTACGAGGAGATGGCGTCCCGCGGTCCCGATCACTTCCACCCCGACGCTCGAAGGGAACGCTGATGGAACTGTCCACTCGCTATCTGGGCCTGGATTTGCGCAACCCATTGGTCGCGTCGGCGTCGCCGCTGTCGAAGACCGTCGACGGTGTCCGGCGCCTCGCCGACGCCGGAGTCGGTGCGGTGGTGCTGTATTCGCTGTTCGAGGAGCAGGTGCGTCGCGAGGCCGAGGAGAACGCGCGACTGGCCGCCGCAGGCACGGAGAGCTTCGCCGAGTCGCTGTCGTACTTCCCGGACGCCGCCGACGAGGACCACGGCCCGCGCCGCTACCTGAGCCTGCTCGAACGGGCGGCCGCGGCCGTCTCGGTTCCCGTGATCGGCAGCATCAACGGCAGCACGCCGGGCAGCTGGGCCGGCTACGCCCGGTCGATGCAGGATTGCGGCGCGGCCGCAATCGAATTGAACATCTACTACCTGCCCGGCGATCCGCACATCTCCGGCCGCGACGTCGAACAACGTCACCTCGACATCCTGGAGCGGGTCAAGGATGCGGTGAGCGTGCCGGTCGCGGTCAAGCTCAGCCCGTACTTCAGCGCCACCGCTGAGATGGCACGGCGCCTGGACCTCGCCGGCGCGGACGGGCTGGTGCTGTTCAACCGATTCCTGCAGCCCGACATCGATCCCGAGACGCTGGCCGTCGCGCCGGGGACGTCGTTGTCGCGGTCGGGCGAGGCGCGCCTGCCGTTGACCTGGATTGCCCTGCTGCACGGCCGGATTGACGCCTCGCTCGCGGCGACGACCGGCGTCGAAGGTTCGAAGGAACTGATCAAGTACCTGCTGGCCGGCGCGGACGTCGTGATGACCGCGTCAGCACTTCTGCGGCACGGTGCCGACTACGCCGCCGTGATGCTCGACGGGTTGTCCCGATGGATGCGGCACAAGGGATACGCAAGTGTCGAGGAGTTCCGTGGGCTTCTCGCTGTGCCCATCGGTACCGACGAGGCCGCACACGAACGCGGCGACTACGTCAGCGCGCTGCGCCAGGCGAACAGCGCCGACTACGGGCCGTGGTGACCTGCGTGGGCTTCCAACCGAACTCCTTCGTCTCCGGCCCTGTTCTCCAGCAGCACGAGTTCGAGAGCACGCTGCGGAAACACAGTTTCGGCGCGGCGCGATCGAGGTCTCTGTGCCTAGCAGTCCCTTCGCGACGAGAGATACGCCGTCGCCTCGTCCAGGTTGCGTTGCGCCGCAGGTGTCAACCCCAATTCGAGTTCGAACTCGAATCCCCGGATCGCGAGCACGTGCACCTCCGGCAGGCGATCAAAACACTGCTGACACGTCGCCATGACGGCGGGGATCGAAATGGCATGTGAGGTGAAGGTGAAGTCCATCTTCGGCGCCGCGCGCTCCAGGGTGAACGACGTCACGGCAGCGTCTTTGGTGGCGTCGATGAACAGCACTCGTTTCTTGGTGCTGATCAGGTCCGCGTCCTCGAGTAGAAGCTGGTAGTTCCGCTGGATCTCCGCGTTCGGGCAGCGGCCCCGCAACTCCAGCCAGTCGACGAATGCCCAGCCCAAACCGTCGTCCTGCCTGCCCACGTTGCCGATCCCATAGATCAGGCAGGACGCGTCGTCGAACTCGTCGAGGATGCTCACCGGACGCGTTGGTTGATCACGTTTCCCGCCGGATCGCGGACGGTGACGATCAGTGGCATCTGCCCGAAGGCGTGCGTCGCGCAACTCAGGCACGGATCGAAGGCGCGGATCCCGACTTCGATGGCGTTCATCATCGCTTCGGTGATCTCGCCGCGACCCACCAGATAGTCGTCGGCCACCGAGCGCACCGTGCGGTTGAGCACCTCGTTGTTGTGTGTGGTGGCGACGATCAGGTTGGCGAAGGTGACGTCGCCTTCCGGGCTGGCGCGATAGTGATGCAGCAGCGTGCCGCGAGGTGCTTCGACGACACCGACACCCTCACCGACCCAGGCGCCCGGTCCAGGACTCACAACGAGATCGTCGTTCTGCAGATCGGGATCGCGCAGCAACTCCGCGATCAGCTCCGCGGCATGGAGCACTTCGATGGTCCGCGCCCAGTTGGTGTGCAACGTCATGTTATTCGGTGCGCCACCGGTATACGCGTGGAAGCGCTCCAGCGCTCCCTGGGCGAGCGGAGTGGACAGCGAGGTCGTCACGTTCATCCGCGCGAGCGGCCCTACCCGAACCGAGCCCCTCTCCCTGCCAAGTTCCTTCAGGAAGGGGAACTTCATGTAGCTCCACGCCTCGACGGCTTCCGAGAAATGATTCAGGTAGTCGTGGTAGTCGAATTCACTGACCACACGCTTGTTCTCGTCGACGATGCGCAGCAAGCCGTGGTAATAGTCCACATTGCCGTCGGCGTCGACCAGGGACATGTTGAGGGCAGGAACGACCGCGAAGCTGTCCACCGCGCTGCGGTTCTTCTCGTGGAAGTCGTAGAACAGCCGCAGACCGTCCTGTGCGTAGTCGATGACCTCATCGATCGCAAGGAGCCCCTCCTCGCCCTGGAGCAGGCGGTCACATTCGGCGCGACTCAGGTTCTTGTCGACCCCGCCGGGCACCGAGTTGATGCCGTGCATCCTTCGGCCGAAGACCGTCTTGATAACCTCCTGGCCCCACTTACGCAGCATGATCACTCGACGCATCAACTCGGGATCCGCCTCGATCAGACCCAGGACGTTGCGCTGCGCGGGCGCGGCATCCATCCCGAACATCATCTCCGGCACCACCAGGTAGAAGTAGGCCGTCACATGGGACTGCAGCATCTGCGCGTAATGGCCGAGGCGGCGGACCTTCTCGGCCGTCCGGGTGATCCCGATCGCCCGCTGCCCCGCCGGCGCCGACCATGTCGTCGAGCACCTTGGCCCCACACAGATGGTGACTGACAAAGCAGATCCCGCAGATGCGCTGCATCAGCATCGGAGCCTCCCAAAAAGGGTGGCCCTGAACGAATTTCTCGAAGCCGCGGAACTCGACGACATGCAACCTGGCGTCGACGACGTTGCCGTCGTCGTCGAGGTTCACGGTCACCTTGCCGTGACCCTCGATGCGGGTGACGGGATCGATGACAATCTTTTGGCTCACGCCTGGCCTCCGGGATCAGTCGTAATGATTCAGCGAGCGGGGCAGCGCGACCGGGCGACCGTGGATCAGATCGTCGAGCACGGTGAAGATGACGTCGGCGTCCGGTGGGCAACCGGGGATGAAGTAGTCCATCTCGACCACTTCGTGGCAGGGGTGGACTTTGGTGGTGATCCGGGGGATATCCGGGTGGAAAGGGATGACAGGTGCTGCACCGGGAACCGCGGTCGGCGAGTCGACGTAGGCCTCAGCCAGACAATCCTTCAACTCGAAGACATTGCGCATCGCCGGCACGCCGCCCCAGACGGCGCAGGCTCCGACGGAGATGAGGATGTCGCAGTTGTCCCGGAAGTGATGCAGCGTCTCGATGTTGTCCTCGTTGGCAACGCCGCCTTCGATGAAGCCGATGGCGCATCGTTCGGTGATCCTCTTGATGTCGGTGAGTGAGGACCGGTGAATGGTGACCTTTTCCGAGAGCGGCACGATCCGCTCATCCATGTCGAGAAACGACAGTGTGCATCCCCAGCAGCCGCACAGACTGATCATCGCCACCTTGATCTTGCCGTCGCGGGCCGCCGACAGGGTGGGATCCATTGATGTCGTGGGCAGTTCGTCCGATCTGATCTCGTGGGTCATAACGCCTCCGACTCCTCTGCCGGGTCCAGTGCCCAGTCGCGGACGGACTTCACTTCGTACTTGCGTCGGCCGATCGGCACGTCGTAGCCGACCCGCTTCTCGAGAATGGCGCCGACCGGGCAGATCTCGACGGCATAGCGGACCTGCTCGTCCGGCATGGCGTTGGCACGTTCGGTATCGACTTCGATGCGGGACTCGCGGCCGCGGTGGCTGATGCTGAAGATCTTCTGCCCGGTCGCTTCGTCGCGGACGAATTCCACACAGCGTTGGCAGAAGATGCAGCGGTCCCGCTCCAGCCATATCCGGTCGGACGCGTGGTCGCGCTCTCGCACGGGAACCGTACGGGAAGCGTGACACCAGCATGTCCACTTCGTAGCCGACCGCTTGCAGCGTGCAGCGACCGCTCTTCTCGCAACTCGGGCAGTTGTGGTTGCCCTCGGCGAACAGCAGCTCTACCAGAGCCTTCCGCAGATCAGTGGTCTCCGGTTCGTCGACCTCGACCGTCATCCCGTCCGAGACGCGGACCGTACAGGCCGCGACCACTGCGCCGTTCACCTTGACCGAGCACACCCGGCACGTGCCGAGGCACGGCTTGCCCCTCAGGTAGCACAGCGTCGGGATGTACACGCCGGCGTCGGCGGCGACGTCGACCAGGGTGGCGCCCGCCTCGGTTGACACCGGCACTCCGTCGATTTCGATCCGTATGCTCATGTCGTCCCGCCCGTCTCCAACTCGGTGCGTGCCTCGCCGTACGCGGCCAGAGCGGCATCCAGATCGAACGAGGGCAGCAGGGCATCGAATCGGCCGGCGAGGAGCAGTCCCTCCGCGGCCTTGATTTGCGCGTCGGCGTTGTCGGGCAGAAGATCCGCGGCCCGGACGTACTCCTTGATCGCGTTATTTGTATCGTTGGCGCGCACATAGGCATCGGCAAGCTTCAGGTGCGCGTCGCCAAGCTGGGGGTCAATCTGCAGCGCGCGCCGGAATTCGACGATCGACTCAGAGACCTGGCTCTGCTCGAGGTATGCGCTCCCCTTCTTGACGTGTTCCTCGGCAGTGTCTTTCTGGCAGCCGCTGCCACCGACGGCACAGACCAGCCCTATCATCAAGAGCGTACGTGGGCGCATAAGCTTCAAATCGGCAGATAGTTCGGGAGCAGCGGGAACAGGGAGTTCACGAACTTGACCGCGGCTTTCTCCGCGTCCGCCTCGCCCTGTTCACCCGGCGCGACTGGTGCAATCACCCGCACCAGGGCACCGTCGGTTCGGTTCAGGCGGAAGGCGTCCGCGATCAGATAGAACTTGCCCCAGTACTCGCTGGCAACCACACGGCCGTGCGCCTGATACCAATAGAGCACCAGCTGGCGGTCCAGTCCCTTTTGAATCATGTATCGGTTGATCGGGATGTCTTCTGTGCCGCCGGACGGACCTTGCTTGGCACGCGCAGCTTCATCTCGCCGTTGGACACCGGCTCCCATCCCGGCGCCCGGAAGACAGTTCTGCGGCGAGTGCATCGTGTCGCCCTGCCGCTGGCTCTGGTAGTAGCCGATGTAGAGACCAACACCTTCGCGCGCTGGCGTGAAGTAAGCGCGGGTGATGTAGTCGTCAACGCCCAGAATGGCAAGGATGTCTTTCGTGAACGGCGTCCTGGTGCACGCCCGTTCCAGTCGTCGATCGCCAGCGGCAGATGCTCGAGCGACTGCCGCGGCGGCATGATTTCGGCTCGATCCGCGCGCGCAATGACTCCGGCACTTACAACAAGACACGCGAACAACGCGAGCACTCGTCTGGACATACGTCCTCTCTCAGGCTGCGGCTTCGGTGGTCAGCGGTGGCTCCGCCGCGCGGGCGCCAGCCGGACGATGAGCTGCTGAATGCCGAGCATCAGCAGAAACGCCACCATGAACACTACCCACCCTGAAAACTCGTGGAAGAAACCCTCGGCGACTGACGGTCCCCAGCGATGGGCGGCGATTCCGGTCCCGGCAACCCTGGCCCCGTTGGAGACGATCGCGACCGGGATAGTGGACAACGCGATCAGCGGTCCGCACCCAGCCGCGCTGATCAGTGAAATATCCGAACACGATGCCCGAGCGTCAGCAGAGAGATGAGCGAACGAATACCGCTGCAGGCTTCGGCGACTTCGAGCGTCGTGTTCGCGAGAACGAGGACATTGCCTTCTCGCAGCACCGGAATGTCGGCGGAGCTGATCGCGAACTCTCCGGCTCGTCGACGCGAGCAGCTGAAGAGGAAATGCGATCTGGTTGAAGATGATCGCCGGTATCGGAATCATCAGCAGCAGGAATGCCGAGCGGAAAGACCAGTGCACGCAGGTGCGCCCAGCCAAAGAGGAACAGGATCCCACCCGCCAGCACGCCAAGCAGCGACACCCGACTCAGAAACAGTTCCGAACCGAGAATGCCGGCCAGAAGCACGAGAATGCCGCCCGCAAAGACGACGAGGCCGAACCAGGTGGGGCGAGGCTCCAGGGATTGCAGTCGCTTACGCCGCTCCCACACGAGGTAGAGCGCGAGTGGAACGATCAGGAATCCGTGCGAGTAGTTGTCGTCATGGCCCCAGTCGTAGATCAGCTTTCGAAATACTTGCCAGTAGACCAGAAGCAGCCCCGCAAGCAGCAGAGTGACGGCCGCGATTTTCCTTGTGTCGACCATCGCGTCGTGCCAACCGATTGTATGCCGGAGCGCGCTCACAACAGCACACACGTGTGGCGGTGCACACTCTTGCTTCGCAGCCGCACATCGGACCGGTTGTTGGAGGCCTCAATTGGCCGCCGTGACCTGCAGAATCACCGGTTTGTAGCCCATGGTTCCAACGACGTAGAAGCGTCCCGGCGGCGTCGCGCGTCATAGACCCATAGACCAGGGTATCGCCCGGGAAGTCACGAACGTCACCATACGGAAAGGGTGCGACCGTCGTTTTTCCGTCCGACAGCCTGCGAATCCACTCGAATGTTCGTCCTCCATTGTGGGAAGGCATGGCGACCGCGTAGACCGTTCCGGTCTGCTCGTTCCGGAACATCGACGCCGGATACCGGGATCCTGCCGGGTGTATCCAGCCAAGATCGCTCAATTTGAAGGATCCAGCCGATTCAGGTGTTTCGCGATAGAGGCGCCCTTTGCCTGTCGTGAAATACCAGCCACCGTCTCCGTCTGGCGTGGTGGCGACGATGCCGTGCGAGTCGCCGAGGGCCACTCTCGAAGTACTCGTTGAGCGGCCTGGCTGCCGACTTCCTTCAGTTCGGTGTCGAATTCGACCAGTGCCGCCGTCGGCGGCGCCGGCGGCGCCTGCGGCGATTCGTGAGACGAACGCGTGGCCGCGTTCGTCCACGAAGAAATTGCGGCTCACGTGCCCGCCGACAGCGCCGACGGTGACGGAGCGAATGCGCTTGGTCCGCGTGTCGAACTGATAGAGCACGTGGTTGAAGTAGCCGAGGGCATAGACGTAGGGGCCGCCCGTTGCGACCGCGATGAGGGCCTCCGGTGTGGCCTTCAGGTGTTCCCACGTGCCGCTCGGACCCCTGCGCCACAGGTGTCCGCCCCATGTCGGCAGCTTCGACCCATCGTCGTTTTCCCCCGATTCGTCCATCGACGCGAAGTACTGGTAGCCATCGACCGCCGTGACGATCCGCGAGTGGATCTTCATCTGGGTTTCGCCGGGGCGACGCAGGCCGAGGCGCTCCAGTTCCGACACGACATTGCCGCGATCGGTGAAGCGCTCGGTGGCGGGGTCGAACTCGAACAGATGCGCGGAGCCGGAGCCGCGATCGTCGTTGCTGGTCATGCCGAAGAAGATATGGCCGGCGCGATCGAAGCCGGTTGCCCCCCAGATGGCGTATTCGCCCCAGAAGTCCTGCGGTTTCAGCACTTTCACCACGGGACTGCCGGACGCGCCGGGCGGTGCGTTCGGCCTGCTGCGCGGCCGCAGTGACCAGGGCGTCAGAGTGCGACGACGATGCAGAGGAGTGCGAGTCTCATTCGATGGAAGCGGCGGTAGATGCGCACGGAGTATCGGTCTGTGACGACAAGACCGTCAAGGGTCCTTCTCGGTCTTCGAGCTGCGATTCAATTTCGGTCTGCCAGACACACCAGGTCCTAATTCGCGGCCGACGCGTAGCTGGCCGAACTGAATCCTGGCAACAGGTAGTTCACGGATAAGGCGACTTAAAGCATCTCGATCAGTCACCATCGCACTCGAAGACGCGACGTGTGCGTCGCACAGACGCTGTGGCGCGAATCACGAAGTCCGGATTCCGCCGGGAATTCCTGGCGGAACTCCGCCTCGGCCATGGTCTCCATTTCACAGAACTTCTTGCATGTTGCGCGTAAATCGGACACGGCACCGAGTTCATGTCCTTCTGCTTGTTCGACTTGCGAACAGAAGCGTAATTGGCAGATGCCTTGCTCAAGAGAGGGCAGTCGCCACGAGTGCGCCGCTGACGATGACGTCATCTGCCCTCGTCGCTATGGAAGCTAACCCAAGGGACCAATTCGATGAATGGACAATTCTTCGTTCGCGCGGGCCGTACGCTGGCACTTCTCGGAGTTCTCGGAATTCTGTCCGTTCGACCTGCAGCCGCGACCGCGATGACCTACTCGACGGTCGGGTGTTTCACCGATGTCAATTCGGGCTGTTCTCCGACGTTGACCACCACGTCCGTCCGAGACGCTCGATTTCGCCGGTGTCACGAACACCAATGTCAACATTGTCACGCCTGGTGGCGACATCGACCTGGGAACGTTTTCGACATCCGCCGCTAACGTGAATCCCGGTTCAATCGACAGGTTCACCCTTGGGTTGAACTTCACGGTGCCGACGTTTAGTTTGCCGGCTGGGGCTCTTCGACTGTACACCGCCACGGTTACCGGGCAAATCACCGGAAACGGGACCAACGGTGACATTACGATTGATTTCACTCAATCACTGTTCGACTTTGCATTTAGCGATGTACTCGGCGGCACGGGCACCTTCCAGTTCTATATCCCGAACGACATAACGCTGTTAGCTGGAACGGCGCTGCCAAGGTCCGTTCTTCTGACCGGGCACATTCAGAACTTCGTGTACACCGCGCCGGTAGTTCCTACGGAGGTGCCGGTTCCGGAGCCGGCGACTCTCATGCTGCTCGGCACCGGCCTGTTTGCCGTCGCAACGCGCGCACGCCGTAAGCGGCAGTAAGCCCGCCGCAACATCGAGCGCGCTCTGCCCATCAGCGTCGTGTAGCCGCAAACCTTCACGATTTGCCTGGCTTCGAGAATTGGGGAACGTAGGGGGCGGGTCACTGAGGACCCGCCCTGGACGTCGGGTCTGACCAGCCTAAGCCAAGGCGTCGGCGGTCCGCCGTAGCTTCAGCGAAAGCGGAAGACCTGACGCGACTACGTCCAGTCCTGGAACCAGATCGCATTGACTTCGAACGGCTTGACGGTGAAACGTCACCAGCCGGGAAGTGGCGAAGCGCTATTGCGCGATCCCCAGCCGCTCAATCCAGCGATACAGCGACCGCCGGCTGACCCCGAGCTGCTTGGCGGCCGCCGCCTTGTTGCCGTCCACCTGCTTCAGCACGCGCACGATCTGCTCGCGCTGCGCCGTGGACATCAGCGTCGACTCCGGCCCATCGTCCGGCAATGATCCTGCCGCGGCGCACCGCCGATCGAACTCGCCCCGCGTGCGCCGCATCGAGCTGACTCATCGGCCCGGTGTGCATCGCGGTCGCCAGCTCGCGCTCGGTCACGATGCGGCTGTCCGTGAGAATGCACGCGCGCTCGATGACGTTACGCAGCTCGCGCACGTTGCCCGGCCACAGGTGCTGCTGCAGCAGCCGTTCGGCCTGCGCGCGTGATGCCCTTGATCGGGCGATTCAGCTTTGTCGCGAATTCGCGGATGAACGCCGCGGTGAGGTAGGGGATGTCCTCGCGCCGATCGCGCAGCGGCGGAATGTGCAGTTCGATGATGCTCAGACGAAAGTACAGGTCGCTGCGGAACTTGCCCTGCGACGACGAGCTGCGCAGGTCGCGGTTGGTCGCGGCGATCGCGAACACGTCGGCGCTGCGCGTCTCGAGCGAGCCGACGCGCTGCACTTCGCCGAATTCCACGGTCGCGCAGCATCTTGGCCTGCAGCGGCAGCGGCAGCTCGCCGACTTCGTCCAGGAAGATCGTGCCGTAGTCCGCGTGCTCGAAGAGGCCGACCTTCGTCTCGGTCGCGCCGGTGAACGCGCCGCGCACGTGGCCGAACAGCTCGCTCTCGAACAGCGTTTCGACGACGGCGGAGCAGTTGACGGTGATGAGCCGTCGATCCTTGCGCCGGGCCCGAGCTTGTGCAGCGCCTTGGCGACGAGCTCCTTGCCGGTGCCGGTCTCGCCGGTGACGAGCACGGTGCGAGCGTAGGGCGCGAAGCGACGCACCGAGTCGAACAGCTCCTGCATCCCGGGGCTGCGGCCGATCAGCCCGTAGAACTCGAACTGTCGCGCGACGTCCGCGTCGATGCGCAGCAGCGTCTCGCGCCGCTCGAGGCTCTTGCGAACGGTGATCAGCAGCTCGCGCAGCCGATCGAGATCGAACGGCTTCGTGATGTAGTCGAGCGCGCCGGCCTTGATCGCCTCGACGGCGGAGTCGATCGATCGCCGAACCGGTCATCAGGATCACCTGCGACTGCTGATCGGCGGCCTTGATCTCGCGCAGGACGCTGAGCCCGTCGATATCGGAGAGCCCGACGTCGATGATGGCGCCGTCAGGACGGATCTGCGGCAGCGACGCGAGCGCGGCGCGGCCTCCGGATCGGCGCACGACGCTGAAGCCCATTTCGGTCGCGAGCCGGTCGATCAGCGCCAGCACCCCGAAATCGTCGTCTACGACGAGCAGGGTCGGCGCCTTGGCCGCGTCGCTATTCACCGGGCTGTCCTGCAGAAGGTCGCATCATCTTGCCTAAAACCGATACCAGCCGCGCGCTGCATAGATGGCGATCCCGAGGAACTCATGCGCAGCCATGCCGGTCTCGTCCAATGCTTTATCGGTCGGAATCAGCTTTCCCCACCACGTGTCGATGCTCACCGGCTCGCGCGCGATGGCGGGGATGACATCTATACCTACGGCCTTGAACGCCCCGACCGAACGGCGCATGTGAATCTGTGAAGTGACGAGCACCACGTGATCCACCGGATGCGCCGAAAGCATCTCTTTGACGATGACGGCCTCGTCGCGCGTGGTCCGCGACTGCGCTTCGACCAGGATGCGATCGGTCGGAATCCCGAGTCCCGTCAGCGCCTCCGCCATCGTCAGGCCAGAGGCGCGATTGCGTTCGGTGACGGTGGCGAGTCCGCCCGAGCTGACGATGTAATCAGCACTGAGCAGGCGAAACACGCGCGCGGCTTCGAGCAGGCGCGACGCGCCGATCCGATCGACCACGGCGAAGTGATTCTCGGACCAGTCGCGGAACTGGAAGCTGCCGGAACCGAGCAGCACGACAGCGGTGCGCCCGGGCGACACGTCGGCTCGTTTGAGCGGCGTGTACCCCGCGGAAATGAGCCGCCGGGCGGTTTCAGGGAAGATGTCGGCGCTGCAGATCCAGTAGAGCAGCGCGACGGCGACCAGATATCGACGCGAGGCGGCGGACCCGCGCGAGATCAGCGCCCAGCCGGCGCCGATGATCAGGAAGACGATGGCTCCGCCCGCGGAGAAGACGAACCAGCCGATGTCAGCCACTGACGACTGATTATCTCCGCCCGAGGGCGGGCGGTGACGCGCTGGCGCTGCTCATCGAAGAGGCGACCTCACGATTTGCGTGGCTTGCCGCTCCAGGGACGTCTGTCGCCGGACGGCGGCTTGCCGCTCCATGGACGGCGTTCACCGGCGCCGGGCGGTTTGGGCGTCCACGGCCGCCGTTCGCCTGACTCGGGCGGCTTCGCACTCCACGGCCGCTTCTCGCCAGAGCCCGGTGGCTTCGCACTCCATGGACGCTTGTCGCCAGAGCCCGGCGGCTTCGCGGTCCACGGTCGCTTCTCGCCTGAGGGCGGCCTGTCATGGCGGGGACGATCGTCGCGCGGCCGGTCGTCACGTGGTGCGCTGTAAGGCGGTCTGTCGTCGCGGGGTCTATCGTCGCGTGGTCGCTCGTTGCGCGCGCGGTCGTCGCGTGGCCGTTCGTTGTGCTCGCGCGGTTTTCCGCTCCACGGTCGATCGCCCTGCGGCCGCGGCTTGTCACTCCACGGCCGTCGTTCGTCGGAGCGCGGCGAGTCAGTGCGCGGTTTCTGCTGCCACGGGCGCTGCTCGTCGGAGCGCGGCTTGCCGCTCCACGGACGTCGATCGCCTCCGGGCGGTTTGGGGCTCCACGGACGCTTGTCGCCGGACGGGAGGGGGCGATCGGTTCGCGACTCGCGCGGCCGATCGTCGCGAGGGCGATCCTCGCGCGCCTTCCCGCTCCACGGTCGATCGCCTTGCGGCCGTGGCTTGTCAGTCCATGGACGTCGCTCGTCGGAGCGCGGCTTACCGCTCCACGGACGTTCGTCGGAACGTGACTTGCCGCTCCACGGACGGCGATCGCCTCCGGGGGGCTTCGGGCTCCACGGACGCTTGTCGCCGGACGGCAGGGGGCGCTCGTCGCGTGGACGATCGTCTCGCGGACGATCCTCGCGTGAACGGTCGTCACGCTCGCGCGGTTTGCCGCTCCAGGGCCGGTCGCCGTGCGGCCGTGGCTTGTCGCTCCATGGACGTCGCTCATCGGACCGTGGCTGACCGCTCCACGGACGTCGCTCTTCCGAGTGCGGCTTACCGCTCCACGGCCGTCGTTCGTCGGAACGTGGCTTGCCGCTCCACGGTCGGTCACCCTGCGGTCGCGGCGGCCGTTCGGTCCAGGGACGCTTCTCAGTGGAAGGCAGGGGCCGATCTTCGCGCCCGCGATCGTCGCGAGACTGATTTTCGCGCGGACGTTCGTCACGCTCGCGCGGCTTGCCACTCCAGGGTCGGTCGCGCTGCGGGCGCGGCGTGTCGCTCCACGGACGCTCGCCACCCTCGCGGGGGATGGGTGCCCTGGGACGCTCGCCCTCGGGCTGCTGCGTCTGTGACGGCGGTGTCTCGCTCGGGGGCCGATTGTCGCTCGACGAAGAGCGTTGGTCATCGATCGGCGCCGCCGATGCCGAAGACCCACCGGTCGGCGGGCCGTATTTCGCCGCACGGCGCTCCGCGCGCGGACGGGCGTCTTCGGGACCCTTGGTCTT
Source organism: uncultured Acidobacteriota bacterium (assembly GCA_963697745.1). Lineage (GTDB taxonomy): Bacteria > Acidobacteriota > Vicinamibacteria > Vicinamibacterales > CAVVIG01 > CAVVIG01. The sequence continues at coordinate 30,618 of CAVOPD010000018.1, forward strand.
CTTGTCGAAGCGCGCACGTGGATCCTTGTGCGCGCCGCCGGGACGCCAGTCGTAATCCCGCTTCTCGCGCGGGCCGGAGGGGACGTTCTTCCTGGCCCACTGCGCCTGCTCGGGCGAGTCCCACAGCTTGCCCTTCGCGAAGTAACGGAGCGCTACATCCTCGTTCTTGCGCTTCAACTGGTTGAGCGTCGGCAGCAGCTCCTCGCGTTCCTGCGCGCGGAACGCGGTCGCCTTCCCGTCGATGAGAATTGTCCAGTACACAAAGCGCGGAGGCACGACCCCAGTGTACACGGGGGATTTGACGATTTGACGATCTAACGATTTGACGATTTGCTGTTACCGACGCGACGGTGGACCGGTCGCCGGCCGGTGCCGCGCCCCGATAGGCAGGCCGAATTCGCGGAAACGAGACCAGTGTGTTAGCTCGTCAACTCGAATCGCGACGCTGAGAGTCCGATTAAAACGATGCTCCGCCATTTGTCGAAACGAGGCCTTCGCCACGGAGGCACGAAGCACACGAAGAATTTGGCCAGATGCGTTCGGGCCGTTGTGTGCTCGGTCTCTGTGGCCAAATCCCTGAGCGCTCGCTCGCTAAAATCGTCAGATCGTTAAATAGCTAAATCGTCAAATGCTTCGTCAGTTGTTTCCACCTCGTGCCCTGTAGTTGTTTGCGGCAATCGTCGCGTACGCGGAGTTCAGCGCCACCATCGTCAGTAGCGCGGCGGTCCGATTGTGCGGCCAGATCTTTTCCGTCAGCAGCACGACACCGACGGCCGTTCCAGTCTTGAGCACGAACATGGCCGCAGGGTTTCCGACCACACCTCGGACGACGGGATTCATTTCGCGAGCGCCGGCATCGACAGCACTCAACGTCGAATGCGCATCGATCGCCTGCAGGCCAGCGAACGCGATGTAGAGCGGCAGCAGAGCCGGGGGCCGCTCCCGTGTCCGTTCGGGCAGTTGTTGCGCGGCGACCGGTGTCGCCAACAGCAGCAGCGTTACCGACGCACCAATCAGACGGCGCACCGCCAGCCCATGTGACATCACATCCGCTCCCCGCGTGGCGTCGTTGCGCGGTCTGGAACACTGTCGTAGCGGTGGGTCTTCAGACCCGCCGTCGATGGCTGTGCAAGCCGCTCCAGCGACGAGCCTCGCGCGCGAGCCGACGCGGCCCGCGTTCAGGAGATGTGTCAGTCAACGGGAGTGCCAGACGCGTGAGCCGCGAGACGGGCGAAAACGCGTGGGATTCGGGCGCTCGGAGCGCGTCTGCGGACTTTGGGGGAACGGTGCGGGGGTACGTGGAAAAGATTTGGAGTTTGTGGGCTGATTCAGCGCGGAAGCGAGCAGCGTTTCCACATCGACCCAGCGGCCGACCTTCAACCCCGCAACGCCAGGCCCGAGCGTTCACGTCGCCGCCGGATCCGTTGCCGCGCCGCGGGAAACGGCTCCTCGGCGATCTGTCGGCGGAAACGCCGGAGTCCGGAACGTCCGGACCCCGGCGCGGAACTCACGCCTGCGGGTCCGTTTCCCGGCTGTCGCCTGCGACGCGGCGCTCTACGGCCCGGCGTCGCCGCGAACGCTCGGGCCGACAATCGATCGGGATTCCGCGTGCGGCGAACGGGAGACTCGGTTGGCGCAACCCTGTGAGCAGGGCCGTCTTGATCGCGCGAAAACCGCACCGGAGGCGCCGAAATCCTAGGGGGTGACGTAGTGGGGCCCCCGTAGACTGCCGACACTTCGCCGCAGGTGCGTGTTTTCCGGGCCGCGGAACGGGTTGCGCCGAGCGAGGCTCCCGTTCGTTCTAGCGATGGAGCCGCTTGATCTTTTCGACCAGCGTCGTGCGCTTCAGGTGCAGCAACTTTGCCGCGCGCCCCTTGTTCCCGTTGGTGCGCTCCAGCGACCGCTGGATGAGGTCGCGCTCGATGCCAGTGATGAGCGTGTCGAGATCGAGCCCCTCGTCTGGCAGGAACACACCGGGCGTGGTCGAATCGGCCTGGGCACTCGCCACCTCCGGCGGGAGATCCTGGAGATCGATCTGCCCGCGGCCACTTCCAAAGGCGACAGCGCGCTCGATCGCGTTCTCGAGCTGGCGCACGTTGCCCGGCCAGGGATACGCCATCAGGGCGCGCATCGCTTCCTGCGAGACCTTGCAGCGGTATCCGCTTGTCGACGAGCAGCTTGTCGAGGAAGTGCTGCACGAGCAGCGGCACATCGTCCTTGCGATCGCGCAGCGGGGGAAGCTGCACCGGGATGACGTTGAGCCGGTAGTACAGGTCCTCGCGGAACTGACCTTCGGCCACCATGCGCGTGAGCTCGCTGTTGGTCGCGGCGATGACGCGCACGTCCACCTTCACGGTGTTCGAGTCGCCGATGCGCTCGAACTCGCGCTCCTGGAGCACGCGCAGCAGCTTCATCTGCAGCGCCGCGCTCATCGTCCCCACTTCGTCCAGGAACAGCGTGCCCTTGTGCGCCTGTTCGAGACGGCCCTGGCGATTGCCGATCGCTCCCGTAAACGCGCCGCGCACGTGACCGAACAGCTCCGCCTCGAGCAGCGTTTCCGGAATCGCACTGCAGTTCAGCGCCACGAAACGCTGGGCGCGACGCGGGCTGTTGTGATGGATCGCGCGCGCGACCACCTCCTTACCGGTCCCCGTCTCCCCGGTGATGAGAATGGTGCTGTTGGTCGCCGCTACGGTTTCGAGCAGCTGGAACAGCTTCTTCATCACCGGACTCTTCCCGACGATGCCCTCGAAGCGATACCGCGCATCGAGTTGCGCGCGAAGGTAGGCGTTCTCGGATTTGAGGCGTCGCTGCTCGAGCGCCGACTCGAGCGCGTGCGTGAGCTCATCGATCTGAAAGGGTTTGCTGACAAAGTCAGAGGCGCCGCGCTTGATTGCTTCCACGGCGTCCTTCACCGTCCCATATCCCGTCACGACGATCGCGACGATATCCGGATAGCGCTCGATGGCGGCGTCCACCACGTCCGAGCCGCTGATCCCGGGCATGCGCAGGTCGGTGACGATGGCGTCGTAGGCAAAGTCGGACAGCTTCGCGAGGGCGGCTTCGCCGGATTCGGCCTGGTCGACGAGATACCCGCGATCCGCCAGCTGTTCGGCGACCGCGGTGCGAAGCGCCGGCTCATCTTCGACGAGCAGCAGATGTTTCGCAGTATCAGTCATGAATCGAGAGCCCGAATGTTGTCACACGCGCTGAACAGGGAGCATGTGGCCGGTCGAATATTAGGCTCATCAGGGCGACGATTTCGACAAATCACCAATTTCAAAACGCGGCTCTACAGCACTGCCGCACACATCCCGATACCCTTGCTGGAGGCAGAACCCGTGGAACGAAAGACGATCTCGATTATGAAGGCCTGCGAACTTGTCGGCGTCAGCCGACGCACTATCTACAACTGGCTCTCGTCTGGCAAGATCGAGTACGTGCGCACCGCCGGTGGGTCCGTCCGTATCTTCGTCGACAGCCTGTGGCGCGACCCGAACAATGCCGATCGGCCGGCGACCGAGACCGTCTGGCAGCAGGAACAGCGCAATCAGGCCTGATCGGGTTCGTGTCAGGCAGCGAGGTGAGCGTGAGGGGCGACGTGACCGATTCACCAGAACTCCGCCTCCTGTTCCACCGCTTGAACAACCAGTTGGGCATCGTCCTCGCCCACGCTGAACTCCTCGAATCGAAAGTGACAGACGCCCCGAATCGCGCGCGAGCCTCCCAGGTGGTGGCGAGCGCGCTCGAGGCCATGGGCACCATCAAAGATCTCCGGCTGCACCTCGTTTCGCCCGCCTCAGACGCGCAGTAACTGCGCTTTCAAATCCGTTCTTCGATCGCAATTCCGTTGTAAGTGCATCGTCATGATTTTGACGGATTTATCGCGCGTACCGTCATGTTGTTGACAAATTTCACAGTTCCGCGCCCTTTGGACAGACTCGTTTCCAATTCGGAACACGCCACATAAACACTTTAGATTGAGGATGATACCGGACTATTGCTGCGCAGTCTGCACCGTAATGGCGCACAGGCTCTGCTGTTGGTACTGAGGTTGCGATACTGGTCAGCAACCGGAAGGTCAGTGAACTTCCGATTCCCAGGAGATCACTCAGATGCGCGTTCAGACTGCTACCGTCGCACAGGACCGCCGTATTGTCGCCGGCCTGCCTTTCGTTGAAGCGCTGGCACGCCGCATGGCGGCATCGATGCCGAACTCGATCGATATCGGCGATCTCGTGCAGGACGGCGTCATCGGTCTGATCGACGCGGCCTACCGATTCGATGAAAGCCGCGGCATCAAGTTCGAGACCTTTGCCGAGCGGCGCGTTCGCGGCGCCATGATTGACGCGCTCCGCAAGGATGCGTGGCCGCGCGGAGTACGTCGCCAGCGTCGCGAGCTGGATGCCGCCAGAGAGGCGCTGCGCCGCGAACTGGGACATGAACCGTCAATGGCGGATCTGGCCGCGCGCGTCGGGTCCGACGAAAAGCGTCTGAGCCGCACCATCGTCCGCATCAACACCATCGAAGCGACGTCGCCGCTCGCGAGTGGCGACAACATCGACGAGAGCAACCTGCCGACGGTGCTCGTGCCGTCGGTGCCGGATGCGCCGGACAAGGCCTACGAGAAGGCGGAGACCCGCGAGCGCGTGCGCACGGCGATCTCCGCGCTGCCGGTAAGGGAGCAGAAGGTCATCAGCCTCTACTACTACGCCGAGGCGACCATGAAAGAGATCGGCGCCGAGATCGGCGTGAACGAGTCGCGCGTGTCGCAGCTGCACGCGCGCGCCATCAAGCGCCTGCGTGAGTCGCTCGGCCAGATGGGTGCGCAGGAGGTTGCGGTGATGCGCGATGCGCTGGTGGAACTGGCGTCGAGCCGCCCGGCGATGGCGAAGGCTGCACTGGCCAGGACGGCGAAGCGGCCGATGACCGCGCTGAAGCCGGCGCTCGTGCTGAATTACAAAGCGCCGCGCAAGACGCGGATGGCAGCACCGATCAAGGTGGCGATTCGTCCGAGCATGCGCGACGTTGCGCCGATCGCGGTCGCGCGTTAGTTTAGGGCGGTTTTCAGATCGGTGTGATGTAACCGCGAACTATAGCGTCGCGTCGTAGTCTTCGGGCCGCGAGCGGGAGCCTCGCTCGGCGCAAACCCGTTCCGCGGGCCGGAAAACACGCCCCTGCGGCGGCGGGTCGGCAGTCTACGCGGGGCCCCACTACGTCACCCCGCTAGGATTCGGCGCCTTCGGTGCGATTTTCGCGCGATCAAGACGGCCCTGCTCGCAGGGTTGCGCCAAACGAGGCTCCCGTTCGCCGTCCGCGCCGTCACGATCAGGGTTCAGGCGCGAGCGTTCGCGTTGACGCCGGGCCGTAGAGCGCCGCGTCGCAGGCGACAGCCGGGAAACGGCCCCGCAGGCGTGAGTTCCACGCTGGAGTCCGGACGTTCCGGACGCCAGCGTTTCCGCCGACAAATCGCCGAGGAGCCGTTTCCCGCGGCGCGGCAACGGATCCGGCGGCGACGTGAACGCTCGTGACCTGAGGGGTCTGAAGACCCCCCCGTACGACCATCACACGGGCGCGTCCTTAGACCCGCCCCACGTTGCATCAACTCGCCAGCACTTCCTTCGCGGCCCTGACCAGGTCGGCGAGCCTGAACGGCTTCGCCAGCCATCGGCAGCCGGACTCCTCGAGGAACTTTTCCGCTTCGGTGCCGACCACGTCGCCGGTCACGAAGATCACCCGTTCCGCCATCGCCGGCTTCCACGACGTCAGCTTGCCGTAGAACGTCCTGCCGTCCACGCGCGGCATCTTCAGATCGCAGATCACCAGGTCGAAGGGATGTGCCTGCATGTGGAGCCAGGCCTGCTCCCCGTCCGACGCCTGCTCGACGGTGTAGCCGGCATCCTGCAGCGCCGCGCACACGGCCGAGGCGAGCGCCGCTTCGTCGTCCACCACCAGCACCGACGCGTGCTGCGGCGGCGCCGTGCCGGTCGTCTGCCGCGGGCGGGGCACTGGCGTCGGTGGCAAGCCGCGCGCCCGACACCGGCAACTCGACGAAGAACGACGCCCCGGCGCCGGGCCGGGATTCGACGCGGATGCGTCCGCCGTGCTCGTTGACGATCGCGTACGCCACAGTGAGCCCGAGGCCGGTGCCCTTGCCGACCTCCTTGGTGGTGAAGAACGGGTCGAAGATCTTCGCCTGCACATCCTCGGCGACGCCGGGCCCATCGTCGTTGATCTCGAGAATCACGCAGTCGCGCTCGGCGTCGTGCCAGGTGCGGACGACGAGAATGCCGCGCCCGTTGGCCGAGAGCATGGCCTGTTCGGCGTTGATGACCAGGTTGAGGAGCACCTGCTGGACCTGGTGCGCGTCGGCAAACACCTGCGGCAACCCGGCGGCAAGCGCGTCGATCACGACGATGTTGGTGACGCGCTGCTCGTAGGAGCGAAGGTTCAGCGTCTCGCGCACGACCTGGTTGATGTCCACCATCGCGCGCGTCGTCTGACGTTTGCGCGCGAAGGTGAGGAGGTTGCGCACGATCCGGGCAGCGCGCTCCGACTCGCTGAGGATGATCTCGAGCCCGCGGCGCACGGTCGGTTCGAGCGAAGGCTTCTGCGAGAGACGTTCGGCCCAGGTCAGGATGGTGGCGAGAGGATTGTTCAGTTCGTGCGCGACACCTGACACCGTCTGGCCGAGTGCAGCCATCTTCTCGGCCTGCAGCAGCTGGTGGTAGATGTCGCGCGTCTGATCGTCGAGCTTCTTCCGCTCGCTGACATCGCGCACGAGAGCCTCGACCCGCAGACCTTCGGCCACCGTTTCGGCCCGAGCCGTGAGTTCCACCCAGACCGACGCCTGATCCTCGCGGCGCAGCCGCACCAGGTAATTGACGACGCTGCCGTCGCTCCCGAGCCGTTCGAGGAGAGTGACGCGCGACTGCGCGTCGTGAAAGCGATCGGGATCGAACGGACGAACCTCGGGGTCCGGCGTTTCGCTGCCGTAGCCGAGGATCAGCTTGACGTGCGGGTTGGCGGCAATCGTGGACGTGCCATCGGGACCGATCGTCCCGATGTACACACCTTCATTGACCGCGACGAACAGCCGCGCGAACGCGGCAGCCCGTTCATCCACGACGCATCAGTGGCTGTGCGCCGCTGGTGGCTTCGGGGTGGGCGTCATGGACGGAAAGTTCGGTGAAAACTCGCGTTCGATCGCCGTGCGTATTTCGGGGAGCGACGCACCAGACGCGAGCAGCTGTCGCGAGCGGGTCGCCACGTCGATGCACACCGCGCACTCGAGTCCGTGTTCCTCCCACTCGATCACGTCGCCATTGGCTGCGCGCGAGCGGACGAAACAATCGTGGTTCCCACGATGGCCCGACTGCTGGCAACCGCAGAAGCAGGGCACGTAGCTCGCCACCTCGGGATGCTCAGCCGCAAAATGAAACGCTGCGGCCACTACGTCAGGAGGCCGCGGCGGCGCGTATCCGCGAAACGGAATCGGCGGCAGGTTCGCCTGCGTGTGCGGCCCGAGTGCCGCGATCGCCCTGGTCGCGGCTTCGACTTCCGGAGTGGGATTCGCTGCAGCGGCGACCGCGTTCGCATCATTGACGGGAGCAGTGGCGGGCGGAGTGCTGCCAGTGGCTGGCGCGTTGCCGCCGCATCCGTACGAAATAAGGCCAATCGCCAACAGCGCGGCCAGCGATGTCGCTTTGGTATTCATGCGCGCCATTCTACAGTGTTTGGGTTCATGCCATCGACCTCCACGACTCGACTGGCGTACGGCGCCTGGCTCGCGGTCTGTCTCCTGTGGGGCACGACGTACCTCGGCATCCGCATCGCGCTGGAAACGATTCCGCCAATGCTGATGGGCGGCTTCCGGTGGACCGTGGCCGGCGCGCTGATTCTCGCCGTGATGAAGCTGCGAGGCGATGCGATCCCCAGGCGGGCCGAGTGGCCGGCGCTGTCGCTGCTCGGCCTGCTGCTGATCGGGTTCGGGAACGGGGGCGTGGTGTGGGCGGAGCAGACGCTGCCAAGCGGGCTAACGGCCGTGCTGGTGGCGGTGATCCCGTTCTGGATGATCGGCGTCGAACTCCTCACCGGGAACGGCGCGCCGCTGACGCCGTGGCGTGCACTTGGCCTCGTCATCGGATTCAGTGGGATCGTCCTCCTGGTCTGGCCGGAACTGGAGCTCGGAGAGGGGGCCGCATTCCTGATCGGCGTGCTGGCGACGCAACTGGCGTGTCTTGGCTGGGCGATCGGCTCGAGCTACTCACGTCGCCGACGACCCGCGGAGAACGTGCTTGCGGTGGCCGCGTTCCAGATGCTGTTCGGTGGGCTGGCGATGCTGGCTGGCGGCCTGCTGCACGGCGAGTGGCCGGCGCTGTCCTTCAATGCGCGCACGGGTTCGGCACTCGGATACCTGCTCGTGTTCGGGTCGCTGGCCGGATTCTCGGCCTATGCGTTCGCACTCAAGCACCTGCCGCTGGCGACGGTGTCGCTCTACGCGTACGTGAATCCAGTCATCGCCATGGTGCTCGGAACGCTGGTACTAGGCGAGCCGCTCAGTCCACGACTCGCAGCGGCGGGCGCCGTTGTGCTGGTGGGAATGGGGATGGTCAGAAAGTGAGGTCGGCTTGCCCGCGCGGTCACTCGTCCCGACCTTACGCTCCCGCACGTCAGACGACGCGACGTCCACTGATGAGTCGCACCAGGAACAGCACGATGGCGATCACCAGCAGCACGTAGATGAAGTTGCCCATCGTGTAGCCGCTTACCATCCCGAGCAGCCACAGCACTAACAGGATGATCGCGATTGTCTCGAGCATGTGTCGGTCCTCCAATCCAAGTTGCCGATGAGGGCTGCAAGGGAGATGCCCGATCAGCGACGGCTAGCTCTGCGGATTGTCGCTTGCCGTCGGCGGCGCGAGCGCGAAGGTCATCGTGCCGTAGACCACGCGCGCTCCGTTGACGCGGGCGACGCCCTTCAACAGGCCCATTCGGTTGCGCAAACGAATGACCGTCGCCTCGATTTCCACGACGTCGCCGGGATGGACCGGCCGCCGGTAGCGAACTTTCTGAATGCCGGCAAACAGCGGCAAACGCTGGCGGTTCTCCGGCTTGGCGAGAATCAGGATGGCACCGACCTGCGCCACCGCTTCCGTGAGGATCGTCGGCGGCATCACGCGCACGCCGTCCGGCCCCTGCCAGAGATGTTTCTCGTTGAACGAGACGTTCTTGATGCCGACGATGCGCTTGTCCTCCTCGAACTCGGTGATGCGATCGACGAGCAGGAAAGGATAGCGGTGCGGCAGAATCCGTTCGATGGCGGCGTGATCGAGGGGCAGCGTGAGGTCCATGCGGTCCTGCGATTATACTTTGGGCTGACTGGCTGCCGATCCTTTGCCTGAATCCGTCACCCCTTCGACACCACCCGCGAATCTCCGCGAGATCGTCGTCACGCTGTTCGAGCTTGGCCGCGAGGTCACCTCGGTGCTCGACCTCGACGAACTGCTGCAGAAGATCCCGCAGCTGATTTCGCGGCTGACGCGGTTCCACGCCTTTGCGGTCTACCTGCTCGATGAGAAGGCCGGCGAGCTCGCTGTCGCCTATTCGGTTGGCTATCCGGAAGACGTTGCGCGTGCGCTGCGCCTGAAGGTGGGGGAGGGGCTGGTCGGCGCGGCCGTCCTCGAAGGAAAGCCGCTGGTGGTCAACGACGTGCACGCCGACGCGCGGTACGTCGAAGCCGTACCCGGGACCAACGCTGAACTGGTCGCGCCGCTGCGACGCAAGGGACGGGTGATCGGCGCGCTGAACCTGTTGAGCGATCGGGCCGGGCAGTTCACCGAGATCGACGAGATGATGATGCGCCAGTTCGGCGCGCACGTCGCCGTCGCGATCGAGAACGCGCGGCTGTTCGAGCACGAGCGGCAGTACACCAGCACGTTGGAAACGCTGGCGGAGATCGGGCGCGAGTTCGCGTCCATTCTCCACCTCGAAGAGCTGCTGACGCGCATCGCCAACCTGACGCGGCGCGTGGTCGATTACCGCACGTTCGGCATCCTGCTCGTCAACGAGGAGACGAACGAACTCGAGATGAAGGTGGCCGTGCGCTACGGTGAGCAGGCCACCGTGCCGCGCATCAAGGTGGGACTCGGACTCACCGGCTACGCCGCCCTGCACAAGGAGTCGGTCCTCGTGAGCGACGTCTCGAAGGATCCGCGCTACATCCGACTCGTCGAGGACGCGCGCTCCGAGCTGGTGATCCCGTTGCTGCTGAAGGACCGCTGCATCGGCGTCTTCGATCTGGAGAGCCCGGAGCTGGACGCCTTCAAGAAAACCGACGAGGAGATCCTGACGCTGCTCGCCAGCCAGGCGGCGGTCGCGATTGAGAACGCCCGACTCTACGAAACCATCCGCACCAACGAACTCCGGCTGGAGAAGGAGATCCGTTTCGCGCAGCGCGTGCAGGCGGCGCTCCTGCCGACCGAACTGCCCAAGCGCATGAAGCAGGTCGACGTGGCCGCGCGCTTCGAGCCGGCACGCGAACTGGGCGGGGATCTCTACGACTTCCTCGCGCCCGAGCCGAACAGCCTTGTCATCGCGGTCGGCGATGTCTCCGGCAAAGGCGTTCCGGCAGCGCTGTACGGCGCCTTCGCCGGGGAGCTCGTGCGGTCGCGCACCTTCCGCCGGCGCTACACCGCGGATCGCTCCGGGCCTGCCACGGTGATGGCGTCGATGAACACGATCCTGTACGAGCGGCAGCTGGAGGAGTACTACTGCACGCTGCTCTACACCGTCTTCGACTTCAAGCGTCGCACGGTGACGCTGGCAAACGCCGGCTTGCCGTACCCGATTCGCAAGCGTGCCGACGGCCTGCCCGGAGGCGGACCGGCGACGCAGATCGAGCTGCCCGGTGTTCCGCTCGGTTCGTTCTCGGGGTCGAACTACGACGAGGTCGTGCTCGATCTGAAGGAGGGGGACCTGTTCGTGTTCTGCACCGACGGGGTCACCGAGGCGAATGACGCGCTGATGCGCGAATTCGGCTCCGAGCGGCTGCTGGCTGTCGTGGACGAGATGCACGGCCGCTCCGCGCGTGAGATTGTTGACGGCATCTTCGATGCGGTACAGGAGTTTCGCGGCGATACTGCGCCGAATGACGACACGACGGCAGTGGCGGTACGAATCACGGGTGAACTAAGATTTGACGATTTGACGATTTGACGATCTGACGATTTGCGATCTGGCGAGTGTCGCCGCGTGGCGTCGCTGTTTCTGCCGCGCGGCGCCGGCCGCGCGCGCGCACAATCTGATCGCGCTTCGCAACCTCTCCTCGATTTCCTCGGATATCGACGCGTTCTGTTGTGGCAGACTCCCTGCTCCCGACCGGAGCATGAGTGAGCAGGCGGACGCGTTGCGAAGGCGGGTCGGAGACTTTGCGTTGGCCGTGCTGCGATTCGTGCGCGGGTTGCCCGGGGACGTGGCCTCGGACACGATCATCAGGCAGATCGCCCGAGCGGCTGGCGGAGTGTCCGCCAACTATCGCGCGGCCTGTTGCGCTCGGTCGAGGCCGGAGTTCATCGCGACGCTGGGCGTGGCGGTCATCGAGGCCGATGAAACCGGCCACTGGCTGTGGATGGCCAGTCAGCTTGGCCTGGGGTCCGCACGCGAACTCAATCGGCTGATTGCGGAAGGCAAAGAATTGAGCGCCATTCTCTCCGCGTCATTGAGCACCGCGCGACGCAACTACAAGCGTGAAGTGGAGGCGCGGAAACGCCAGGGGTGAAGCGGGTCGGGCGGGTCGACCCGAATCAATCGACAAATTGTTAAATCGTGAAATCGTCAAATGTGAAGTTATCTGCGTTTGACGTCCAGCTTCTCTTCCTTCAAGTGCAGCCCGAGCGCCTGACCGCCCAGCACGGCAACGTCGTCAACCCGTCCGCGCACGTGCACCTTGGCACCGCGCGCCGGCATTCGCATAGCCTGCGACAGCACCGTCACCTCGCCAGTCCCATCGTCCACCTTGTAGAGGCGGAACGGCACGAGGGGGAGGCCCCACGACGTCGTGACGACGCCATCAATGTTGACGGAGTGGTTCTGATACCGGCCCGGGTTGTCGCGCAGGTCCGCCACTCGCGGATTGCGAAGCGACGCCGCACATGCCGACAGTCCCGCAGCCAGCACGATCGTCAGAGCGAGTCGAGTGATCGCGGACATCCCGTTCTTCTCCAGGTCCCACACAACGGCCGGACCCATACCGTCAATGTTGAAGCTCCCGAGGCGAGTATGTCTCGCCCCGGGATGGCCGTTCGCGGATCGTGAGCCTGACACGAAGGACGCGATGCCAGTGCCTGTCTGACGTTACGTCCTCCGCTGACCCGATGCGGCTGCGGGACTCTTCATCAAATCGCGTGCCCGCGCAGAACACGCGGGAATGGCAGGGAAATCGGCGGCGAGTCGAAGTGGGGGCTTCGAAGGCCGTCCTGACCAGCAGACGAACTGCGTAGGACCGACCTCCATCGGCGACAGGCGAATCGCCATCGATCGAACGGCCAGCTGTGATGGATCGGCACATCGGTCCATCTGGTCAAGGTCTGAGATGAGGTTGCGAGCGCCCGTCGCGGCCGTCGCACCCTTCAAATCGTCAATTCGCCCAATCGTTAAATCGTCAAATGTGAAGTCAGTAAACCCCGAGGTATCTGTCGGTCTCCCAGGGAGACACGTGGCGAATGTAGTCGTGCCACTCCTCGCGCTTCGCAGCGAGGAAATGCTCGAACAGATGCTCCCCGAGCGTCTCTCGCACCAGGTCGTCTTTTTCGAGCTCGTCCAGCGCCTCGCTCAGATTCCCGGGCAGTTCGTCGATACGGAGGTGCCGCCGCTCGCGGTGGCTCATCGTGAAGATGTTCTTGCTGATCGGCGGGCCCGGGTCGATGTTCTTCTCGATCCCGTCGAGCCCGGCGCGCAGCATCACCGCCAGCGCCAGATACGGGTTGCAGGCTGGATCGGGCATTCGCAGCTCGATCCGCGTGCCGATGCCGCGCGACGCAGGCACGCGCACGAGCGGGCTCCGGTTCTTCTCGGACCACGCGATGTTGGTTGGGGCCTCGTACCCCGGCACGAGTCGCTTGTACGAGTTCACCAGCGGGTTGGTAATGGCGCAGAACCCCTTGGCGTGACGCAGGATGCCGCCGATGTAGTTCAGGCACGTGCGGCTCAGCTGCATCGGGGCATCGGGATCGAAGAACACGTTGACGTCGTTGGAGAACAGCGACATGTGCGTGTGCATCCCGGAGCCGTTGATTCCGTAAATCGGCTTGGGCATGAACGTCGCGTGCAGGCCATTGCGGATCGCCACGTTCTTCACCACAAACCGGAAGGTGCTGATGTTGTCCGCGGTGGTCAGCACATGGTCGTAGCGAAGATCGATTTCGTGCTGCCCCGGCGCGACTTCGTGGTGCGCCGCATCCACGTGAAAGCCCATCGCCTCCAGCGCGAGCACGATCTCGCGCCGGACGTCCTCGCCCTGATCCACCGGACTGAGATCGAAATAGCTCGCCGCGTCGTGCGACTCGGTCGTGGGCCGGCCGTTGCGCGTCTGGAACAGGAAGAACTCGGCCTCGGGTCCAGCTTTCATCTGCAGCCCACGCGCGTCGGCCATCGCGATGACCCGCTTGAGCGTGGTCCGCGGACAGCCGACGAACGGCGTGCCCTCGGGCGTGTAGATGTCGCAGATCATGCGGCCGACCTTCTCGCCCGTCGGCCCGGCCCACGGGAAGACCGAAAAGGTCGACAGATCCGGCCGGAGGTACATGTCGGATTCCTCGATCCGCACGAACCCCTCGATCGACGATCCGTCGAACATCGTCTGGCCGTCGAGCGCCTCTGCGAACTGGCGATTCGGGACCTCGACGTTCTTGATGGTCCCGAGAATGTCGGTGAACTGCAGACGCATGAACTTCACCTTCTCGCGCTCGGTGCGCTCGAGGATCTGTTCCTTCGTCAGCCTCGCGGGCGAACTCATGTCTGTGGCCAGGTAAGAAGGCGAGATGAATAGGTGGCCAGGCGGCCAGTTGCGTTGAGTTATCCGGCCGCGGCCTGGGTTTGCGGGGCAGTCGTGTCCGCCGAGGCGACGGAGGCGTCGGCGGCCGACGCGAGGACGCCGGCGAGCTGTGCGGCAAGAATGAGCGACAGCGCGCGCGTCGTGTCCAGTTCCTCGCCACGATCGCGGATCTCAGCAGTCAAGGCGCCGATACAGCCGTCCATTCCGAGCAGCGGCGCAACCACCGCGCCCTGCGATGCACCGGGCTTCGACTTGACGATCTGCACCTCGCCGGTCCGATAGGCGGCCGCCGCGGCATTGTCGGCCACCCGGGCGATGGTCGGAATACGGGCGAGGGTGGAGTCGCTGTAACCGAACGCCAGCACCGGGCGCAGGTCGGCGCCTGCCGTGTTGCCGAGCCATACGATCAGCCCACGTGCATTCAGCAGCCCGGCAGCCTGCTCGAGGAGCACCTTGAGCTGGTCGCCATCGCGCACGCGCCCGAACTCTGTGCACAGCGCTGCGAGTTTCTTGAGCGCGTCGTTCGCGCCGAAGTTCGCAGCGATGGTCGCATCCGGAACGAGCACTGGTTCTGCCGCGGCAACGCGGTGTGAGAGCCCGCCGTCCACGAGAGCATCAGACCGCGGCTCGCCGGACTTCGCTACTGCGTTCAGCGGCACTCGCGCGGACCGACGTGTCGGCCGGCCTTGTCCGGGGCGAGGCGAATCCAAGCAGCGCCAGGATGATGGCGACGAGGCCGGTGGCACCAGCGAGGGCATAGACCTGCGCATCACGCTGCTCGGCCTCGAATGCGTCGGCGGCCAGCTGCTCGGCGCCGATCGCCGCGTCGACACTCGACACGGCGCTGGACACCGTGTCCGCGGCCTCCGAGAAGACCGTGTCGGCGGCGGCTCCGGACTGGTCGGCCGCGAGCTGCTCGCGGAGGCGACGATCGATGTTCCCAATCTGCGTCATCGCGGTCGACGCATCGAGCAGCGACGGTCCGGCGCTCGAACTCAGGGCGGTGGCTCGGAGCGTATCGATGCTGCCGGCAGCGGTCTGGAGAAAGGTGGCGACCTTCGGCGTCCATTCGCGCGGGTTCTGACCAGTTGCGACGTACGCCTGCTGACCAGCCTGCACATCGTCGAGCGCAGCGGTCGCGTCGCGCGCCGACGACTCGAACGCGCGCAGCGCTGCGCGGCGCTGGTCGATATGTTGTTGGGTTTCGAAGGTGAAGAACGCCGCGGCACCGAGGGCGATCCATGCAAGGGCGCTCAGGGTCAGTCTCGCCGGACGTGATCGCATCGTGGACCTTCTCAGACCGGCGGATTGGGCGGCGTGGCAGGCCACCGTAGCCCGCGAACGCACGCCGACGCTCAGCCGCGGTCAGAGTACCACAATCATTTGACGATTTAACGATTTGGAGAATTGACGATTTGACTACGAAGTCAATGACTCTCGCCACAGGCGCTGACCGCCACAGCGCGGCGAATAACTGCCGCCGATTCGCTTCGGCACGACGCGCGCAACCATCACACGGTCTCGCGACGCGTGCCTCATCAAACCCTGCGCAGCAGACTCACCGTGCTGAGAGCGGCTGCGATCCGGTGTCAATTGGCCCTCCATGTATCAGGTAGGATTGTGCCGATGCGTCGATGCATTCTGCCGCTGCTCATGCTGCTCGCTTCCGCTGGGACGGGTGCCGCCCAGACTCCTGCCGCTCAAGCTCCTGCCGCTCAGGCCAGGCCGCCCGAACCAGCACTGCGCCGCTGGTTTGAATTCCAGCAGTTTGTGCTCGGCACCCGCTACCGGATCATCGAGACGAGCTCGGACGTCGTCACCTCCAATCACATGCAGTACCGCGAGCAGATTCGCGCGCGTGTGAATCTCGACCCGAAGAAGCGCTATACCGTGAACGCCGGGTTCTACTCCGGAAGCTCGTTCATCGGGTCGTGGGACAACCTGGGTCCCGGGACCGGCGACTTCAACGGACACGATCACTACATGCGGCAGCTCTACGTTTCCGCCGCGCCCGCGGCGGGCGTCGAAGGGCAGTTCGGCGGGCTGTACGTGACGCGGGGCGAGAACACCGAGTACACCAGCTACGACGACGACGGCTATCTCGTTGGCGGGCGCGCGAGCGTTCGGCGACCGAAGGCGCTGTACTTCGACGAGATCGCCGTGACGTACGGATCGCTTGGCCCCGCGGGAGACCCGAACCTCTGGAATCGCTGGGACGATCTCGAAGATCCCAACTACACGCAGGTGCTCGCGGCGAAGCGGTTTTCACAGATGGTGTCTGCCTCGCTGGACTACACGAACTACGACGATACCGATACGCTGCGCGGCGGGGTCGCTCTCCGGTTCAAACCGGGAAGCGCGCTTTCGGCGGTTCGATACGAGCAGTACATCCGCACATCAGAGCCGGACGCGGCCGGGTTCTCGCTGGCGGCCGAACGTCCGATCACGAAGTGGGTTCGCCTGCAGGGCGGCTACGTCACCATTGACGAGCATTACGGCGGCCTGAACGCCGATCGCATCCAGCGTGGCCGGCGGTTCTTCGTCATCGCGAACGTGCCGATTTACGGTCCGCTCAGTGCATCCGTCTTTGCGACGCACGCGCTCGCGGCCACGTATCCGCTTTCGAACAAGACCCGTCTGGATGCGGTGCTCGCCTGGGACGTGCTGAGCTCACTGCGGCACACCGGGGTGTTCTAAGAAGTTGGTGAGTTGGTGAGTTGGTGAGTTGGTGAATTAGGGAGTTGGCGAGTGGAAGACTTGGAGAGTCAAAGACCTGGAGAGTTGAAGACCTGGAGAGGTAAGCAGCTCGTGACTTGCGACTGGCGGACTCGTGACGACGGCGGCCTCTGCTATTGCGCCGCCTTCGGCTTCATGATCACGTAGGTCGGTAGCCCGGACGTTTTCATGTACTGCATCACCTTCGCTACGCGCGGGTCGTCGGGATCCTCCGCCTGGTACTTGATCTTCACGTAGCCGCCCAGCGCAGAGTTGACCGCCGGATCCTCCAGCGTGGTCTTGTCCATCACCAGGCAGTTCTTGCACCAGGTCGCCCACATGTCGATCAGCACGGGCTTGTTCTCGCGCGCCGCGACAGCGAGCCCTTCGGTCAGCGACGGCTGCCATCCGGCCTTCAGCTTCTCCTCGACGCTCGACGACACCTCGCTCGCATCGACCCAGCGATTCGCGAAGAGACCGTACGCTTCGTAGCCGTAGTAGAGCGCGGTGCCGATGATGACGACCCCGAATGCCTGCTTGATGCGGTTCATCCACGCGCCCGGCTTCGGTAGCGCGGCCAGGCCCGCGCCCGCAATCGGCCACGGAATCGCCATGCCGACGCCGAGCACAAAGGGCAATGCCAGCGCGGCGCTCGTACCGGCTGCATAGAGGTTGCTCGAGAAGAGCACGACCTGGATCACCACCGGGGCAACGCACGCACCGGCCAGCAGTGCGGCCACACCGCCCATCGTGAACGCGAGGACCATCGACCCCTGGCTGCCGCCGACGCGCAGGTTGTTCGAGTAGCGGGAGAAGTCGATGTTGATCACGTCGAACATCGCGATGCCCAGGACGATGAACAGCACGGCGATGGCCGAGGTTGAACCAGGGTGAGGCGTTGATCGTTCCGAAGGAACTGGCCGTCAGCACGACGATGAGCCCGAGCACGCCGTAGACGACGGCCATTGCGGCTCCGTACATGAGACCCAGCAGGAATCCGCGCTGACGCGAGCCAGCCTGCGCGCCCGCGCCGATAATCGCGAGGTTGATCGGAATCATCGGCAGCACGCAGGGCGTCAGGTTGAGCGCGAGTCCACCGATGAGGACGAGCAGGATGATCGCCAGTGGTCCGCGACCTTCGAGCAGCCCTTTCTCGCGAACACCGCTTTCTGCGTTCTTGATGAAGGTGAGGAAATCGCTGCTGCCAAGGTAGCCGAAGGTGGTGCCCTGCTCCACGAATCGATCGAGCGCCGCGATTTCGTCGCCCGCGACCCCGGCAGATGCGCCTCCGGCAGACGCCGCGCCAGTTCGCGCACCGGGATCGACGCCACCGGGAGCGACCGTCGTGGGAGCGGCGACAGCGGGCGTGGAGGCTGCGGCCGGGGCGCCCGGCGCGTCGCCATGACCGAAGGCGATCGGGCCGAACACGTCCTGATGCGCCGTCGCCGAACGCGTCTTGCCGACGGTAAACGTCCATCCCGTCTCCGCGCGTGTCGGGATATAGCACATCGTCTCGTCGCAGGCCTGGTAGCGCAGCCGCGCAGGCACGGTGATGGTTCCTGGCGCCGCGTCAGCAGCAACCTTCAGCACGACACCGATCGCAAACTCCTGTTCGAAGACGCTGAGCGGCTGATCCGAACCCCGCTGCTTGAGATCGGTCGGCTGGGGGAATACCACTTCCGAGACGGTGATGCCGGCGGGAAGGGGCTGATCGGGTGAAGGGATCGTCAGCACGACCGGGATCAGGATCGGATCGCGCGGCTTGTTCGAGTTCATGTGGAGCCCTTCGGGCAGACGAACCCGGAGGGCAACTCGCACGTCGGACCCTGGCGTGACCGTCTCGGTCTCAACCAGCGGGCTGATCTCGGCCTTGCCGGGACCGCCCTGCGCGAGCAGGCTGGCGGGCGCCAGCAGCAGGAAGAGAACGACCAGGAGACGTGCGGTGGTGCGCATGGACGTTCAATACGACTTGTGACTGTCGACTCGACTATCTCACTTCGTTCAGCCGGATGACGCCCGGCGGTGTCGGCAGCGACGAGGTATCAACGGACCCCTTCAGCGGCGGCAGGTCCTGATAGAGGAACTCCCACTTCCATCGTTCCGATGGGTTCGAGGCTTCGAGCCAGGTCCGCGCCGACATCGGTCCCTTGAACGCGAGCTCCGTCAACCCCTGCAGTGCCTCGACGCCAGGGAAGCGGGCCGCGATGTCCGCCCGCACATGCGCACCGGCGGTGTAGTCGAAGGTCACGCCCAGCGCGATTGCCAGGTTGACGATGACCTGCCAGTCTTCCATCGCGTCGCCGGGCGCCTGAATCGCCTTCGAGGTTCCCTGGAGGATCCCCCTGTCGTTGGTGTAGGACGCATTCTTCTCGACGAAGGATGCACCAGGAAGGACGAAATCGGCCGCTCGCGCGAGGTCGTTCAAGAGGACGCCCTGGACGATCAGCAGCGGCAACTTGCCGGACTTCCGCGCTTCGACAATCCAGCTGGTGTCGCCGATGGAGCCGTCTGGACCAGGGTCGAATACGTAGAGGGCGGCGACGTTCCCCGCGTCGACGGCGGCGCGCAGGCCCGACACGTCCGCCGGGCCCTGGTCGTCGCCGACCTGGCCGGCAGCGAGGCCGAAGGCGCGCGCGCCGTTGACATTGGGCGCATCAACCGCCGGAACCTTGAATTGCGTCTTCTCCGGCTGCAGCTTGGGTGTGACGCGCCAGCTGACGGCGATCGATTTCGGGCCGTCCGGTCCCGCGAGCTCTTCGGTGAGCCGCCGGAACAGGAAGAGCTCTTCGTGTGAGGCGTGGGCGGACAGCAGGAATCGTACTTCGCCTGCGCCCGAGGTGCCGGCAGCCGACAAGCGGTCCGCGGCCTTCGCCGTCACATCGCGCCAGGACGCGGGCTGCTGAAGGCCAGCGGCGTCGCGCATCAGCGGCTTCTGCAGCCGATCGTCGCTTTCAATCCAGTGGTAGTTGAACCGGCCGATGTCGCACATCCAGTAGCCGTTGACCTCGGGATTGAAACGCGGCGTGAAGCGGATGAGCCGCGATCCCTTCGCCCACTCGGGCTTGGCCTTCAGCCACGCGTTCGTGTTGCACCCCTTCGAGCACTGCGTGCAGATGGTGTCCGCCACATTCGGGTTGTCCCACGGGACGCGACTTGAACCGGTAATCGCGCGTGGTGATCGCACCCACCGGACAGACGTCCATCAGGTTGCCGGAGATCAGGGAGTGGACGCCTTCGTCACGGAAGGTGGCAATCTCGCTGCCGTAGCCGCGGTTGGCGACCCGGATCTGCGCGTCGCCGTCGATCTCGTCCATGAAGCGGATGCAGCGCGTGCAGAGAATGCAGCGCTGGCGGTTCAGCATCAGGTTCGGGCCGAAATCGACGTCACCCCGCACGCCCTCGCCGTCGAACACGCGACGGGGGAACTCCATCCGGCTCTGATCCGGCCCGAACGTGTAGGAGTAGTCCTGCAGCGGACACTCGCCGCCTTTGTCGCACACCGGGCAGTCGAGCGGGTGATTGACGAGCAGCAGCTCGAAGACGCCGGCCCTGGCGGCGATGACCTCGTCGGTGCGCGTCGACACCACCATGCCCTCGGTGGCGACCGTCGAGCACGAGGTCTGCAGTTTCGGCATCTTCTCGACCTTGACGATGCAGACGCGGCAGGAGCCTTCGATCCCGATGCCCGGGTGATAGCAGTAGTAAGGGACCGAGATGCCAGCCTCGATCGCGGCCTGAAGGACGGTCTTGCCCTTTTCGACGGAGACCTGACGGCCGTCGATCGTCAGCGTGACGGATTCCATAAGTTATTGATTCTAGCAACTCATTTGGCAATTTGACGATTTAGCGAATTTACGATTTGGCGTTCGACAAATTTACGATTGGGTGTTTGACCATCGGTCAGCTGCGTTCAGGTGCGCCGATTCAGAGATTGGCTAGCGGATGAGGCAGCCGGCACTGCCCCTGAGCCCGCGGCTAGTCGACGGCGGACGGTCTGCAGTTGGCGCCTGAAACTGTTAAATCGTCCAATCTTGAAATCGTCAAATTGTTAGTGGTCAGTGGTATTCGGCCAGTGAGACGTCCTTCTTGCTGATGCTCGCGGCTCGCAGGGTGCCTTCGAGCGGGACACGCCACCTCCGCGACCCTGTCGGTGATCGCGCACCGTGACGTCCGTGGTCCGGCCATCTCCGTAGGTCAGCGTGACCAGGGCCGGCAGGTCGAAGAGTTCGCCCGTCTGCTCGAACCTGAGCATCGCCACCGGACCGGTGGAGCCGCTCTTCGACGCGATAACGTGAACGCGATATTCGGAAGGCTGGCACCGTAGATCCAGCGCTCGAAGAAACGCTGGAGGTCCTTGCCGGATTCCTCTTCCATGGCGAGCCGGAAGTCCTCCGATCCGACCTTGCGGAACCGCGAACTCAGGTAGAAGCGCTGCACACCGCCAAAAAACGCCTCGTCGCCCACCATGCAGACGCATCATGTGCAGGACCATCGCCGCCTTGTTGTAGACGATCGCCCGAAAGGCGCGGCCGTCGCCCTTGATGTGGCCGACGCGATACCCAAGGTGAACCGGTCCCTGGTCCGACTCGTTGATCGCCCAGCGGCGCATCCGACGCAACAGGCCCTGGAACACGTCGTCGCCGCGGTAGTTGCTCGCGTAGAGCGCCGCAAAGTACTGCGAGAACCCCTCGCTGAGCCATTGGTCGTGATAGTTCTGCCAGCCCACTCCATGACCCCACCACTGATGCGCGATCTCGTGCGCCATGAAGAACTCGGGATAGTTCTCGAAGGCCGCCGGGTCGTTCCGCCACGTCACCGGGCTGTTGGGCAGCGGCTGATTGAGCTGCGCGAAGTACGCCGGGCTGTGGCCCCCGGGCAGCATGCTCTCGACCAACGCGATGGTGAAGCTCGGATACGGCGCGTCGCCGATCACCGACTGGTAGAAGCGCATGATGTCGCCGGCGCGCGCCGCCAGCTTCTTCGCCGGCCCCGTCTGCCGAGGGTTGGCCTCGATGAGCAGACGGACTCCTGGCAGCGGATCGGCCGTGCTGGCCGGCCGCGACCCCTCGTCCTGTGCGACCGTCTTGTCGGCAAATGTCACGTCGAGCCGATCGGCCGGCACGAAGCGGCTGACGATGAAGGAGAGATACCGCGCCGGCCGGGCTGCTTTGAATACAAACGTGTGGCGCGCATCGATCGCGTTCTTGCCGATCAGCACTTTCGGCGACTCCGGCGGGATCGCCCTGACGCGATGCACCCGAAGTCGATCGGCACCGTGATGCGGAGCGTGGCGGTCGCGTAGTCGCTCACCGTCGACTGCGGATACCAGTAGCTGCGATTGCTGTACAGGAAACTCGGCTCCGCCCTGGGCTGGCCGAGATCCAGCGGGAACGTCGGCTGCGCCTGGGGGGCCGCGCGGTTCGTCCTGTGCGACGGCGAGCGTCTCGCGGTCCGGCTCCTGTGGCGCGAGCCGCCCTCCGTAGACGATGGTCAGCGTCAGCTCGGAGTCCTCGGGGAGCACTGTCGGAAGGTTCACGAGGACCGTGTTCTGGTTCGTCACGCGCAGATTGAACATCCGGCCGAACCTGTCGCTGACGATCGACCGGACGACCAGCGTGTCCGCGAGCCGGATGGTCAGCTGCCCCACGAGCGATGAGCGTACCTTGAGGCGCATCTTCGCCCGCGCCCTCGATCCATTGCCGGTCGGGCAGAGCGGTCACGTCGATGTCGTAGTCGAGGACGTCGAACGACGTGAGGTCGTCCTCGTTGTAGAAACGCCCGCGGGTCTGCAGTTTCTCCTTCGACGCGTAGATCGCGATGTTCTTGTGACGGCGGCGCTCGAACAGCGATATGTCTTCCGGTTCCGACGCGGAGCGCGCGTAGGTCAGGGTATTGAAGCGCCGCGTCCGCACCTCGGCAAGGAAGTCGTCCGCGTCCGGGCAGCAGCGTCCAGGTGTCGCGCGTCAGATCGGCAAGGTCCACTGCGAACGACTTGACCGACTCCTCGCGGAACAGCTGCTGCGCGCGCCGCAGATCGCGCGGGTCGACGGGCCGCGGCACCAGCGCGGCGACGATCGAAATGCAGATCCGCCGTGCCGACGCGCACGAATGCCGCGTCGAACCTCGTTTCCAGCACCTCGGAGCCGGCGAGGATCCGCACCTGACCGCGTTCGGTCTCCGGTGCCGGAGCGAATCGCATTTCGCCGTGGCCCATCAGCACGAGCCCGGTCACGCCCTGCTCGGTATCGATGGAGAAGACGGTGCCTTCGACCAGTGTCAGCGGTCAGATCTTCGGCCGTGATCGACAGATTGCGCGCGTCGAACTGCTTCCCGGTGTTGAGCGTGAGGCGATACAGGTTGTCGACCGACGAGACTGCCTGCTGGCGGATGATGGCCCACGAGTCGCCCGATCGGCGCACGAAGAGCTGCCATGTGGCGATGCGCGCCTGATTGCCGTACTCGATGAACACGTCGACGGTGAGGCCGTAGCCGCCGCCAGGTATTCCGGCGAGCGTCAATTCCTGTCGATCGCGCTCCTGCATGACCACGCGCGTGGCGCCAGGGCGCATTTCGGCCTGCGCGAACGCCAGCGCATCGTCGCGGCTGCCGAGCGGACCTTCGAGCGCTGCGAACGCGTCGACGTCTGCGGCCTTGACGATCGGCTCGAGCTTCTGCAGGAACGCCAGGATCGTCACATCGTCCGACGGCATCGGAGCTGGACGATGCCTGCGCCTGCGGCTGTGGGAGCGGCGCCGCGATCAGCACCGGTTCGCGCAGCGCAATGGCGCCAGCGGCGACGATCGCCGCGATGCAGGCACCGAGCATCGCACGCGTGCGCATCAATGGATGATTCCCAGCTCCAGACCGACTTTACGGAACGTGTCGAGCGCAAACTGCAGCTGGTCGCGCGTGTGCGTGGCGGTGACGATCGTGCGCACCCGGGCCCGGTCACGCGCCACGGTCGGAAATGCGATGCCCTGCGCGAACACCCCTTCCGCGAACAGGCGGTCCGACAGCGTCATCGCGAGCGCGCCGTCGCCGACGATGACCGGTGTGATGGGGCTCTCGCTCGAGCCGGTGTTGAAGCCGAGCGCCTGGAGCCCGGCTTTGAAAAAGCGCGTGTTGTCCCAGAGCCGATCGATGATCGCCGGCTCCTCGATGCAGGACGTCGAGCGCGGCGATGCACGAGGCAGCCACCGACGGCGGATGCGAGGTGGAGAAGAGAAACGGGCGAGCTCGATGATGGAGAAATTCGATGAACGACCGGCTCCCGGCCACGTAACCACCCAGCGCGCCGATGGCTTTCGAGAGCGTGCCCACCTGAATGTCCACGCGCCCGTGCACGCCGAAGTGATCGACGGTGCCGCGGCCGTTGCGCGCCGAAGACGCCGCTGGCATGGGCGTCGTCGACCATCATGATGCACTGGAATTCCTCGGCCAGCGCGCACAGGTCCGGCAGCGGTCCGAGGTCGCCGTCCATGCTGAAGACACCGTCGGTAATCAGCAGCTTGCGCTGTGCGGCCGGCAGCGACCGCAGGATCGCACGCGCCGCGTCGACGTCCTTGTGCGGGAACACCTTGATCGTCGCGCGGCTCAGGCGGGAGCCATCGATGATGCTGGCGTGGTTCAACTCGTCGGAGATGACGACGTCGTCCTTGGTGAGGATCGAGGAGACCGTGCCGGCGTTGGCGGTGAACCCGCTCTGGAAGACGACGGCAGCTTCGGTCTTCTTGAACTGCGCCAGCCGCTCCTCGAGTTCCATGTGGATGGCCATCGTGCCGGCGATCGTCCGCACCGAGCCCGAGCCGACGCCGAGCCGTTCGATCGCCTCGATCGCCGCAGCCCTCAGCCGCGGATGCGTCGTCAGCCCGAGATAGTTGTTCGACGAGAGATTGACGACAGTGGCGTGGTCGAACGACGGACGAGGCGCGCTGCTCGCCATCGAGGATGCGAAGGTGTCGATACAGCCCCTGGGCGCGCAGCGATTCGAGCTCGGTCGTGAGGTAGGAGAGCGGGTCGGGGCGCATGCCGACAGTATAGTGAGCCGCGCCGCCAAAGAGCGCCCGCGGACGCGCCGCGATGCGACCGGTTTTCGGATTGGATGGTCTGGCACGTTGAGGCGACGCGGCTGACGAGGTACCCGGCTCAGGCGTAAACGTAAATCGTTACGTCGTCCAATTCTGGAAGTCGTCAACTGAGGGTGAGGAACATGATCGCCCAGGGCAGGATGGCGACTGCGATGTAGAACGCCGGCGAGCAGCGCCACCACCAGATGGACGCGGCGCAGGTGCAGCATCATACCCAGGGCGACAGCAAACAGCTTGGTGGCGGCGAGCCCGGTTCCGACACCAGCCATCGACACAGCCGAGCTGACGAGCGGATTGGCTTCGATGGACAGCCCCCAGATATGCACGCCGAGGTAGGTGAGCGCGCCGTCGAGGCACTGCACGATCACGAACACCAGCACCGCGACGTTGCCGAACAGCCCGTGCGGGGAGTCCAGCCGGCTACATAGAGTTGTCCGTTCTGCCGCCACGGTTGCTGACATTTGTCCACCGGGCGACGAACTTCCGCAGTCGAAACTGCGTTTTTCTCGCCCAATTGGATATGTAGTCAAAAGTCAGACCATGCGCGTCGTGCTGCCGCTGGCAGTGGCGCGACTTGCAGTTGGCAGACCTCGATGACGGCTGGTCTCGGCGAGCACAGCCATGCGCAGCGACGGCACCGCAGGCAGCGGCTCGGCAGCCGTTCGCGAGGCTCTGGTCGAGCCGTTCGCGAGGTCGCTGCCCTCCTGCAGCCGATCGCGCTCGTCGAGCACCTCCTCGATGACCACCTGGATGATGGCCGCGCTCGGGACGGCGAGAATGGCGCCGATGATGCCGAGCAGCGAACCGCCGACCAGCAGCGCAACGATGACGATCACGGCGCTGACGCCCGACCTGGCGTTCCATGATCTTCGGCACCAGCAGGTGGTTCTCGACCTGTTGCTGCAGCAGGAAGAAGATCAGCACGAACAGCGCGGTTTGAGGCGAGACGGTGAGTGCGACGAGCACGGCGGGCACCGCGGAGAAGATTGGTCCGACCACCGGAATCATCTCGCCGAACGCGGCCAGCAGCGCAAGCACGTAGAAGTAGGGGACGCCGAGCAGGTACAACCCGACGGCCGCGCTCAGCCCGATCGTGCCGCCGAGAATCAGCTGTCCGCTGAGCCACGCGCTGACCTTGGTGCTGATCTTCAGCGCCGCGGCCTGGACGCGTGGTCGATCGGAACGCGGAAACAGGCGCGCGAACCCGGCGAACAGCGTGTCGCTTTCGACGAGCAGATAGAAGGTCAGGATCAGAACGGTGATCAGCGCAAGGATCGCCGTGAAGACGGACGTCACGGCGCTGGCGACCGTGCCGACCGCCTGACCGGGTCCGGGCGCACTGCGGACCGCCTCCTCGAGCGTGATGCGGTGATCGAGCAGACCTCTGTCAACGAGGAATCGCTGCCCGCGATCGAGCAGTTCCGGCAGGCGTTTCCCCAGGTCCTGCGCCTGATCGATCATCGGCGGAATCACCAGCAAGCCGATGGTGGTCAGGACACCGACGATCGTCAGATAGATCAGAAGGATCGCGAGCCAGCGCGGAAGCCGCTGGGTGCCGGGCGCAGCCGCGTGCTCGAGGTAGTGCACCAGCGGGCCGAGCCCGGTGGCCAGCAGAAAGCTGACGTAGATGATGAGTAACGCCTGGCGCGCGAAGTACAGCCCGGCGATCACCGCAATCGCGAGCGACAGTCGTGAGGACCGCGCGGACGACCGCGGCGGGTGTCACCGAATGAAATCCGCGGTGTAGTCGGCCATCAGCCGGTACACCTCAGCCAGCTCTCCAGGGGAAGCAAGAAAGACGATACGCAGATAGCCCTCCGACGCGGGCAATCCAAAACCCGATCCATATACGACCAGCACTCCGGTCTCGCGCAGAAGGCCCAGCACGTATTCCTCGTCGGTGCGTCCGGGCGGAAGCGGAATGCGCGGCATCGCGTAGAACCCTGCCGTGGGCGTCATGCACGTGACACCCGGCATGCTGCGCAGCGCGTCCGCCGTCAACGTCGCGCGCAGCTTCAGATCGGCGCGGAACTTCACCTGGTGCGATTTGTCGCCGGTGAGCGCGGCGGTCACCGCGTACTGCATGGGCACGGTGCTGCACAGCCGGGCGTCGGCCAGCTTCCTGATCGCCGCCGCCACGTCGTCGAGGCGAGGCGAGCGACCAATCGACAGCCATCCCGTGCGCCATCCGGGCGCCAGGTAGGCCTTCGACAGGCTCGAGAACGAAATGATGGGCGCGTCGGCATCCAGCTGCCCGATCGGGGGAAGCGGGCCTTCGTAGCCAAGGTCGGCGTACACCTCGTCGGCCAGAATCGGCGAGCCCATGACGCTCTGCGAATTCGATGAGGGCACGGCGCGCGGCGGTCGGATAGGTCGCCCCGGTCGGGTTGTTGGGATCGATGATCACGATGGCACGGGTGCGCGACGAGACGAGCGTGGCCAGGTGTTCGAGATCCGGAATCCAGCCTTGTGACGGATCGGTGCGGTAGTAACGCGAGCGCGCGCCGAGCTTGGCGATGATCGCCGTGTAGAGCGGATAGGTCGGCATCGGGACGAGCACTTCGCCGTCCTCGTCGAGCAGCGCCGTCAGTGCCAGCTCGATACCCTCCGACGTACCGCCGGTGATGTAGACGCGATCCGGCGTGATCGGCCAGCCATGCGCCGAGTGCTCAGCCGCGACCGCCTCGCGTGCCGACGCGAGCCCGGCCGAAGGCCCGTAGCCATTGTGTCCATCGCGCAGAGCGCGCTCGACGGCCTCGAGAAGGTGCGCGGGCGGCTGAAAGCCGAAGGCGCCCGGGTCCCCGATATTCAGGTAGCGGACCTTCTTGCCTGTGGCCTCCACACGCTGTGCCTCGACAACGATGTTGCGGATGGCGTAGGAGAACTGGCCAACTCGGCGCGAGACAGGAATGGCGATATGTGTCGGACTCACCTCGCGATCTTACAGCGTCGTGCAAGCCGACACGGGCTCGGCGGCCGATTGGAAGTGAGTAGTTGTTACACCCTATTAGGGCGAGAGATCGCCCAAAAGAGTGTAGAAATTGCACGTACCGGCAATCGTCAACTCAAGTGCTGTTCAGCGATCAAAATGACTAAGTCGTTCATCTGTAGTGATTTACAGGATTGGCAACGGATTTGGAAGGTAGATGAACAACGATGACGCCGACTAAGCTCATCAATTCTGTGGCGGCAATGCTGATAACGACGTGGGCCGTGGCCGCGTCGGCGCAGCAGCCCACCCCCAGCGCACCGCCCGTGGCGACGTTCAAGTCGAGCGTCGACCTCGTGCGGGTCAGCGCCGTCGTGCGGGACCGGAAGGGGCGCTTCGTGCGCGACCTGTCGGTTCGGGACTTCGAAGTCCTCGACGGCGGTGTGAATCGTCGCATTTCGGAATTCCGGCACGACGATTCGGGAGTCAGCATCGCTCTGCTGTTCGACATCAGCGGCAGCATGGAAGCGAAGATGGGGAACGCCCGGGAAGCCGCGGAGCACATCCTCAGCTGGCTGAACCTGCAAGGCGACGAGGCAGCGATCTTCACGTTCGACACGCGCCTCGAAGAGGTGACGCCGTTCACGGCGGGCCTGCAGCGGCTGCCGCCGGAACTCTCGGCAGTCGAGCCGTTTGGCGCAACGTCGCTCCACGACGCGGTGGCGCGCACCGCCGAGAAGACGGCGACGCGCGAAGGACTGCGCCGCGCGGTGGTGGTGCTGACCGATGGCCGCGACAACGCGAGCCGCCTGACCGCGGGCGAAGTGTCGGGCATCGCCAGCTCCATTGACGTGCCGGTCTACGTCATCGGGATCGTGGCGGCCATCGACAACCCGTCGGCCGACATCTCCGCCACGACCGTCGCGCGCTCGGCCCTCGTCGGGACCGCTGAGCGACCTCGCGTTCTGGACCGGTGGACAGGCCTTCGTGGCGAGCACCATCGGCGACCGCAGCTCAGACGGCGCGTCAGATCGTCGACGAACTTCGGCATCAGTACCTGATTGCGTTCGAATCGAGCGGCAAGCCGGGCTGGCACCCGCTCGTGGTCCGTGCGAAGGACAAGGACCTCACCGTGCGTGCCCGGAGTGGTTACTTTGCGGGGCAATCTCGCCCGATCTCGGATTAGGAGGATCGACACATGTTCCGGAAACTGTTTCTCGCCATTCCCATTGCGGTGTTCGCGGTCGGTGGGTCGACGGCGTGCGCAACCAAGAAGTTCGTCCGCACCAGCGTCGGCGAAGTGAATGACAAGGTGGACTCGCTCGGCCGCTCGCTCGAGGAAACGCAGGAGCGCACGCGCCAGAACGAGGCGAAGATCGGCGACGTCGACAAGGCCACGCAGGCAGCTGCGCAGGCCGCCAAGGCCGCGAACGATCAGGCTGTCACCGCCAACAGTGCCGCATCGGCTGCGGCGAATACCGCCAACACCGCGGTCACGAAGGTCGACGAGGTGGACAAGGCCTCGAAGAAGCTCGTCTTCGAAGTCGTGCTGAACGAGGACCAGGGCAACTTCAAGTTCGGCAAGACCGAGCTGCCCGACGAAGCGAAGGCGCGCCTCGATGAAATGATGCAGCAGATCAAGGCCGACCCGAAGGGCGCGTTCTTCGAAATCGAGGGGCACACCGACAACGTCGGTGCGAAGGACCTCAACGAGACGCCTCGGTCTGGAACGTGCCGAAGCGGTCAAGCGTTACCTCTATGAACAGCACCAGATTCCGCTGCACAAGATGAACGTGATCAGCTACGGCGAAGACAAGCCGGTCTCGCCCAACAAGACCAAGGCGGGTCGCGCGCAGAATCGCCGCGTCGTGATCAAGGTGCTCGTCTAGCGCGATCGATTCGACGAGATGTCGACGTGGGGCGCGGGCCTTCGGGCTCGCGCCCTTTTTTTGTTGCTCCGTGCTGTCCGAGGAGTTCGATCAGCCGGAGAGCCGTCGCCGTGAATCTGAAACGACAGGATTCGAACACTACCTGCGAGCGACAGTTGGCGCGCTTGCTGACGGTCAGCGGCTTTGGACACGTAGCCTGGCGCTGGATCGGGCACGCTCGCCTGATCCGGAACGTTCGGCGCAGGCTCGAAACCGCTACACTTGACAGCGGAGTGATCGTTGCTCGATTTGCAACGCGTCCGGCGCCGCTCACGGCTGACCTGCGCGACGGGGGATCAGCGATATGCAATGCAGCGCGTCCGAGCGGCATGGCACTCGCAGTGCAGGTAACGCTTGCACTCGGACTGCCGCCTGGAGATCCTTGAATTCACGACTACAGCAGAATGCGCGGGTGCAGGGATGCACTCGTGCATGTCTGCCTCGCCCTTGCCATCCGTGCATTCTGCATCCGTGCATTACTACGCTGGTCGTCCGTCCGTATTTCACTGACCATCTGCGCAGCGCCGCCTGGCGCTCCCGCGACTCGGGCTGCGCATCGAGCTGGTCGACCGGCCACGGCAGCCGGTAGGTCCAGTTGCCATCGCTCACGGTTGCAGGCTCGTTGATGCGATCGCGCCAGCCGAAGACGTCCTGCACCGGAAAGAGCACCACGCCCGACGCGGACGCGAAGAGCGCCTCGATCAGCGTGTCGCGCACGGTCGGCACGAATGGCGCGCCGAGCAGGTCGGCCCCGGCGGCCACATCCTGAATCGTCGGCACCGCGGCGACGGCGGCACGCTCTTCCGGTTCCGCCGCTTCCCACCACACGATCATCGGCTCGGTATCGTGGGTGCCGGTGGTGGCGACCGACACGCTCGGGTACTCGACCGGGTCGTGGAACGGCATTGCCTTCGTCATCCCATTCGCGCTCCCAGCGAAAGACGCGGAATCCCGGGGACGCCGAGGTCCTTGAGCGACGCGCGGACGAAGTCAGGGACGGTGCCGAGATCTTCAGCGATGATCTCGGACCCCGCTTCGCGAAAAATCGCGAGCACCTGCTCGCCCAGCGCGAGCTGGTCGTTCTCCTCCACGGGCGAGAACACCGGCTCGCCTTCTCCCGCTCGCGGCCGGGAGTACGTGCGGTAGAAGCCAACCAGGTGATCGACCCGATAGCCGTCGTAGAGCGCCGCGCTGCGCCGTGCGCGATCGTGCAGCCACACGAATCCGCTCTTCGCGAATGCGTCCCAGTTGTAGGGCGGCATGCCCCAGTCCTGGCCGGTGGCGCTGAACGCATCAGGCGGGACGCCGACGGAACGATCGAGTTCGAACTGTTCCTGGTGCGTCCACACATCGGCACTGTGCAGATCGACCATGAAGGGCACGTCGCCGAACAGCTGCACGCCATTGGCGCGTGCCGCCGTGCGCGCCTGCTTCCATTGCGTGCCGGCCAGCCACTGGAGGTACTCGTAGAAGAGAATCTGGCGCGCCAGTTCCGTGCGGGCTTCGTCGAGCGCCGTCCGCACGCCGCCGCCGGAGCCCGTCGGGCCACTCGATCCACGCGCGGCCCTTTTCGCGCTCGTGAATCGCCCGAAACAGCGCGTAGTTCTCGAGCCACCACGACTCCGCGGCGACGTACGCGTGAAACGCGGCGGCGCGATCGGTGTGCGGCGTCAATTCGTAATCGACGAACCGCTCGAACGCGGCGCAGAGTGCGTGATGCTTCACCGGTCGAAGGGTCGCGTACTCCACACGCGCCGCCCGCCGCGCCTGGTGCGAGCCGCGCGCGGTCGTCATCGTCCAGCGAGGCTCTCTCCGCCGTTGGCGATGAACTCGGCGACGTCAGGTACACGGATATAGATGCGGATCGATTGCCATGGCACTCATCGCCGAGTACGGCGATTGGTAGCCGGACGCCATTTCGTTGAGCGGCAGGAGCTGCAGGATCTGCTGCCCGCCGCCCGCCAGCCACGTGCTCAACGCTGCGATATCTCCGATGTCGCCGACGCCCCAGCTGTCCGACGAGGGCGCGGAGAAGAGCGGAATGAGCAGACCCGATCGGCGCAACGATGCGCTCACGATCGACCGTCCGGAGCGAAGCGGTCGAGCACGCGCGACAGGCCTTCGGCGAACGCGTGTCTCGGGAGTGAGCAGGCTGACGATGAGAAAGGATTCGTTCGGGAAATCGAAGAAGTACCCGGGATGCGTCAACACGGAGGTCTCCACCAGCAACGCGAGCATCAGACTCTTCCTCAGGTTCCAGCGACGGAACCTGAATCACGGCGTTCCATCCACCCTCTGCATACAGCATCGTGCACGCGGGCCGCAGCGCGACGAGGCGGTTGCACACCGCATGGTTCGCCTGCACGCGCGCCTGGATTTGCCTGCGCACGTACGCGCCGCGCTCCAGAATCTCGCGGGCGGCAAGCTGGACGGGCGTCGACACCGACAGGTACGTGTCGCACGTCAGCTCCAGCCGCGGCAGCGCGTCGTCAACGATGGTATCGCTGCCACTCACGGCAATCCACCCCAGCTTTGCTTGCGGGAGCCCGACCGACTTCGACAACCCACCCAACGTGAAGCCGAGAACCTCGGTGCGCTCGATCAGCACGCCCCGCGGCGCGCTCGCCAGGTTCTGCAACTCATAATCGGCGAACACTTCATCGGAGATAACGGCGATGTCGCGCGGACCGCACAACGCGACGAGGGCATCGAGCTCCGCCGCGCTCACGAAGTTTCCGGTCGGGTTATTCGGGTTCACCACCAGCAGCGCGCGTGTCCGTGGCGTCAGCGCCCGCTCGACGCTGCCGATATCGACTGACCAGCGGCCGTGATACTCGAGATGATACGGGACGGCCGTTACCGCATCGAGCCGCGTGAGGTGTTCGAACAATGGATAGCTTGGTTGCGGAATCAGCACCTCGTCGCCGGGATCGCACAGCAGTTTGAACAGCAGCGAGTAGGCCTCGCTCGTGCTCGCGGTGAGTGCGATCTGCCGCGGGTTCACTTCGATGCCGCGTCTGGCAAAGTCCGCCGCGATTGCACTTCTCGCGTCGATCGCGCCAAGCGGCTCCGGGCGATAGACCAATCCGCCGGGGTCGGCAAGTGGTGCCAGCAGGTCGCTCGGGTAGTCGAACCCGGCGCGCGTGGGGTTGGATACCGTGAGGTCGATGTAGCTGACGCCGTCGCGCTTCATTTGCGCCATCGTCAACGACAACCGGTTCGCCTGGAGGTCGGCGGGCAACCGTGTCGAGAACTTCACGGCAGGATCTCGACCGTGTCAATCACGTCGCCTTCGAGGAGCCGGTCGACGATGTCGATGCCGTTGAGCACCTGGGCGAAGACGGTATAGGTGTGGTCGTAGCGCGGGTTGTCGACCAGATCGACGAAGATCTGCGCGTCTCCGGTGTCGTGCCCGCGCGTGGAGATGCCGAGAGAGCCGCGAACGTGCGGCCAGAGACCGACCTCATCGCGCATCAGCGGCGCATCGCTGCTGTACTCGTTCGCGCCGGGGCTCCCACCCTGGACGACGCCATTGGGCACGACGCGGTGGAAGGTGAGCCCGTTGTAGTACCCCGACGACGCGAGCTCCGCGAAGCGGAGCACTGTGGCCGGCGCTTCCATCGTGAAGAGCGCCACTTCGAACTGGCCGACGTCGCGAATCACGAATCGGGCGCGAGGGGCGGCGAGCCGGCGCAACTCGGCCGCGCTGAGCGGGGCGGCTGGCATCGCCGTCACCTTCGACGCGCGCGCCGGCGTACCAAGCGATGCGAGTGTCGCCCGGAGCGCTGCGCGCGCATCCGCCGCACCGGCGCGTGGATCATCGTCGACCCGATCGAGTGCGCGCTTGAGCAGGCTGATGGTCGCTTCGGACTTCGGGGTGCGGTCGAGCGCCAGGGCAGCGGCACGAATCACCTGGTATCCCTGACGCGACAGCGCTTCGAGGTAGCAGATCGTCGGCCTCGTGACCCACAGAAGCGCTGAGAGCCACCACCGCGGCTTCAACCACGTTGTCATCACTGTCGCGAACCAGCTGGTCGAGAATCGCCCGCGTGCCGAGAAGCCCTGCCGCTCGGGCGACATAGACCCGCAGCTGCCAGGCGTGCGCCCCTGCAAAGGGCGGCAGGGCGCTGGTTGCCAGCGGCGGCGCGGCCGCAGCAAGTGCGACGAGGGCGTGCGCGGCGCGGTGCCAGTTGCGCGGCGCTTCCGCGTCCGCGACGTCCGACACGGCATGCACCAGATACGATACCGCGCCACCATCGTCACCGCACCCGCCGAGCTGATCGATCGCGACGATTGCGACGTTCATGTCGGGATCGGAGGCAGCGGCGAGCGACGGGCTGCACGCGTCTCGTGCATTCTGCCTGCGAGCGGCGCGAAGCGCCTCGACTCGCACCATCGGCGCCGGATCGTTCAATCCGCGCGCAATCACTGCATCCGTACCGTCCATCGTCGCTGCCCGGACGGCGAGACGCCGCACCTGCGGGTCGGGGTCGCTGGCCGCGCCGTTGACGACTGCCGCGTCCGCAGCGTCGATGGTGATCAGGCTCTCGATGGCAAGGCGACGGACTCTCGCGTCGCGCAGGAGTTCCTGTTCCGGTCGCACCGTGCCGTTTCGCGAGAGCAGCTTGAGCTCGTCGATCGTCGGCTGTCCGACAGGACTCACATCGCGCTGGAGGCGCGTGAGCGCCTCGAATCCCTTTGCGAGTCCGAGCCGGTCGGTATTGGTGCTGGCCCGCGGGGCGAATTCGACGAGGGCCGACTCGGCGCGAGCGGCGTCGGCCGCTGCCGTGTAGGGAAGGCGCGCGATGGCTTCACAGAGCGCAGCCCGAACGGTGGGGTCCGCCTCCACCCCGAGCCGTGTGATGAGTGCCGCTTCCACTGAAGAAAGCGGGACTGGCGCGGTCAGGCCGCGGCGCAGTCCCTGTGCTGCCTGGGCGATCGCGTTGGCGGCCTCAGCGCGCACCTCCGGGAGCGGATGTCGCAGCCCTGGAAGAATGTCGGGGATCAAGGCGGGACGTTCGAGCCTGCCGAGTGCGCGGAGTCCGATCCTCGCAGTCTGCGCATCGCCGCTACGCGCGCCCGCCCGGATGACCGCGAGATCCTGGGCGGTGGGGGCGCGTCGGTCTTCCGCCTGGAGGATGGACAGGCGCGCAGTGCCCTGCGCGATTCCGGACGAGGGGACGAGTTCGATGAGTACCGCGGCAAGCGCGACACTCCTCCACGACGCCCGTCGCCGGCCCGTTGATGCCATCAGCTACCGCATCAGTCCGGCGCGAGTCGCGCGCGTGGCGTTCGAGTACTCGAGCATCTGGGTCATGAGGTCGCATCCGTCCGCATACACCTGGACCACCGCCGCATCGTCGGCGCGTTCAAGGAGAAACGTCCGGATCATGACGCGGGCATCAGATTGTGGTCTGCTCATGATGCGTCGCGACGTGGACTGGCCACTGCTTTTCGGTCGTCAGCCGCTGCTGGAGTGCGGCCAGCGCGGCCGGCTCACCATGCACCAGGTAGGTCATCGACGGAGCGGTCTTGAAGTTCGACACCCATCTGAGGATTTCGCCGGCGTCGGCGTGTGCCGACATCGAGTCGATGTGATCGATCGTGGCGGCGACCGCAACATCGCGTCCCTTGATGCGCACCGAGCGCGCGCCTTCGAGCAGGGCGCGACCGCGGGTGCCTGCCGCCTGGAATCCGACGAACAGGACCGTGTTCCTCGGGTTGGGCAGGGCGGCCTGCAGGTGATAGAGCACGCGACCGCCGGTTGCCATGCCGCTCGAGGCGATGACGATGGCGGGTTGGTGCGACGCCACGAGTTCCCTGGACTGTTGAGGGGACGCCACCGTCGTCATGCGCCTGGTGCAGAACGCGGAGATACGGCGCGACTCGGGGTGCATGTCCGGGTCGAGTTCGTCGGCCCGGTTCGCGTAGAACTGCAGGGCGCGGGCCGCCATCGGGCTGTCGACGAACACCGGCAGCGACGGGATCCGGTTCTGATCCTCGAGCCGCTTCAGCCAGTAGAGCACCTCTTCGACGCGGCCGATGGCGAACGCGGGGATGATGAGCTTTCCCCTGCGGGCCGCGACACCCGTGATGATCTCGGCCAGACGATTGCCGTCGTCCTCCGGAGGGTGGGTGCGGTCGCCGTAGGTTGATTCGAGCAGCAGAACGTCCGCCTGTTCCACTGGCGTCGGATCCGGCAGTACGGGCCGGCCATATCGACCGAGGTCGCCGCCGAACAGGACGGTCCGACCGCCGAGCCGCAGCCGTGCGTATGCCGAGCCCAGGAGGTGACCCGCGTTGATGAACTCGACTTCCATGCCTGCGATCACCGGCACCGGCCGGTTGTATCCGACCGGCTGGAAGAGTGTGAGTGCCCGCTCCGCGTCCTCAGTCGTGTAGAGGGGAAGCGCCGGATCGTGCTTCGAGTACTGGTAGCGGTTGGCGTCCCTGGCGTCCTCCTCCTGGATGTGCGCGGAATCCGGAAGCACGAGGGTGCAGAGATCGCGCGTCCCGGCAGTGCAGAAGATCCGTCCGGTGAAGCCCTGCGCGACGAGCCGCGGCAGGTAACCGCAGTGGTCCAGGTGAGCGTGGGTGAGGATGACCGCGTCGATGGAACTCGCCGGCACGGGGAGCGGCTGCCAGTTGCGAAGCCGGAGTTCCTTGAGCCCCTGGAACAGGCCGCAGTCAACGAGCACCCTGTGCGTCCCGGTGTCAATCAGGTATTTCGAGCCGGTGACTGTTCCGGCCGCGCCGAGAAAGGTCAGCAACGCCATAGCGCCAATATATAGAAGAGCGATGAGGGTGCGATACAGGTGGTTCTCCGCCGCGCCCTCCTTAAGTGCCCTATGTGCTATATTTTATGTCTTGTATTCCGGCGTCCTCTCAGCGGAGCCGGCTTTTCGAGAACGCATCGTGTGCACGGCTGGGCGTTGAACCGCGACGCGTTTGGGTTTATCGTTTCGTTCGCCTCGCTCGCGCCGCTTCGCTTTTGTCTCAGTCAGTCTGATTGAGCCAGTCAGCTCTGAGAGGTGATCCTGCAATGGAAGAAGTCAACATGACGGAAGACACGACGAGCAATCCCTCGCGACGTAATTTCATCAAAGGTGTGATCGCTGCGGGCGCGGCGGTGTCCTCGGCAAGTTACCTGTTTCGCACCAACGCCCTGGGCCAGCAGGCCTCCGCTCCGGGGAGCGTCGAGCGGCTGATCACGTTGTCGGTCAACGGCCAGGAGCGCCGGGTTGACGTGATGAAGCAGGAGACCCTGGCGCAGACGCTGCGCTACAAGCTGGGACTGACCGGCACGAAGCTGGGATGCGACCGCGCGGAGTGCGGCGCGTGCACCGTGCTGATCGACGATGTCCCGCACTATGCGTGCTCGGTGCTGACGCACACGGTCCGCACCAAGAAGATCGTCAGCATCGAAGGCCTGGCGTCGGCGGACGGCACGCTGCATCCGGTGCAGCAGGGCGTGGTCGACGAACAGGGGTTCCAGTGCGCGTTCTGCATGCCGGGCTTCGTGATGTCGGCGGTCGGGTATCTGAAGACCAATCCGAATCCGTCGCGCGAACAGCTGGCGCACGGCGTCTCCGGAAACCTGTGCCGCTGCCAGGACTACGACAAGATCCTCACTGCGCTGATGCGCGGTGCTGAACACCTGCGGGGAGCCTAGCCGTGGCTGACACTACCAAGAAACTGATCGGCGAGAACTACACGACCCCCGACATCGTCGCGAAGGTCACCGGCAAGGCGAAGTACGCCGAGGACTACCGGGTCGACGGCATGTTGTGGACGAAGCTGCTGCTGAGCCCGATGCCGCATGCGCGGATCACCCGCATGGACCTGAGTGCCGCGCTGGCGATGCCCGGTGTCAAGGCGATCCTGACGGCGGACGACCTGCCCGAAGCGCAGGCAGGCGGCACGCTCGGCGAGAACGTTCAGGCCAGCACGCAGGGCGAACGTATTCTGACCAAAGAGCCGGTGTACGAAGGCGAACCCATCCTCGCCGTGGCGGCGGTTGACGAACTGACCGCGGCCGAAGCGATCGAGAAGATCGTGATCGAATACGAGCCGCTGCCGTTCGTGG
Source organism: uncultured Acidobacteriota bacterium (assembly GCA_963697745.1). GTDB lineage: Bacteria > Acidobacteriota > Vicinamibacteria > Vicinamibacterales > CAVVIG01 > CAVVIG01. The sequence goes on from CAVOPD010000018.1 coordinate 68,416, forward strand.
TCGATCCGCTGGTCAGTCTCCGTCCGGGCAGTCCGAGCGCGCGCACACAGGGCAATACGTGGTTTGCGCCGCAGACGGCGGCTGCCCCCGCCGGTCGTGCGGGTGCCGCAGCCGGTGCAGGTGCCACGGCTGCCCCAGCTGCCGGTGCCGCGGCAAATCCGGCCGCCGGCGCTGCGGGTACCGCTCCTGGCGCGGTCGCTCCGCCTCCGGGCGCGGCTGCTGCTGGTGCCGTCACTCCCCAGGCAGGCGCGGCGGCAGGCGCGGCAAATGCTCCCCAGGCGGGAACGCCGGGTGCGGGCCCAGCGGCTGGTGCCGCGGCGGGCGCCGCTGCCGGTCAGGCGGCAGGCGCCGCTCGTCAGGGTGGTGCTGGTCGCGCGGGTGGCCCTGGCGGTGCGCCGCCGGCCCGTCCCGAGATCCAGACCTGGAAGTGGGAACAGGCCGACTTCGACGAGGCGGACAAGAGCGGCCAGATGCCGATGGGCAAGCCCGCTCCAGGCAGCGAATGGACCTGGGGCAATATCGAGGAGGGCTTCAAGAAGGCCGACCTCGTGCTCGAGGAAACCTTCGTCAGCCAGTCGACCGGTCACCAGCCGCTCGAAACCCGCTCGGCGATGGCCTACTGGCAGAACGGCAAGCTGTTCCTGCACGGGTCAACGCAGAGCACGGTTCAGACGATCGGTGCGATCGCGCGCTGGGTGGGCATTCCCCCCGCGCAGGTCGTGCTGATCAGCGAGTACACGGGCGGGGGCTTCGGCAGCAAGATCCCGGGCGCCATCTCGATGGCGATTCCGGCGCTGCTCTCCAAGAAGGCCAACGCGCCAGTGATGATGCGCATCGCCCGCGAAGAGGAGCACTACATCGGCCGCGCGCGCGCGGGTGTCCACTCGCGCATCAAGGTCGGGTTCCGCAAGGACGGGAAGATCACCGCGATCGACCTCTACACCGTCGGCGACAACGGGCCCTACGAGGCGCAGGGCGACTACCGCTCGGCGGCCAATACCGTGTCGCTCTGCTATCAGCCCGAAGCCATGCGGTGGCGCGGGATCACGGTGCTCACCAATACCCCGCCGCGTACCTCGCAGCGTGCCCCGGGCGGCATGCAGGGGAACGGTCTGATGGAGCCGGTGCTCGTCAAGGCGGCGCGCAAGCTGGGCATCGACGAGGTGGAGATTCACAAGATCAACGCCCCTGCCGGCAAGGCGCCATTCGGACCCGCCGCGGCGCGCGGCAAGCAGGCCTACGTCACCAGTTCCTTCGTGAAGGAAGCGCTGGACAAGGGCGCTGAGCTGTTCAACTGGGAAGAGAAGAAGGCCCGCAGCGGCAAGCGCGTGGGCAACAAGGTTCGTGGTTCCGGTGTGGCGGTCAGCGCGTTCTCGGGCGGCTCCACCGGGTTCGACGGTCTGTTCATCATCAAGCCGGACGGCCGCGTGCAGTTCCAGTCGGGCATCGGTAATCACGGCACCCACTCGGTGATCGACGTGCATCGCGTCGCCGCCGAGATGATTGGCGCCGACTGGGCGATGTGTGACGTGGTCTGGGGCAACACGGCGAACAATCTGCCGTGGACCTCGATTTCGGCAGGCAGCCAGACGACGCACGCCATGACGCGCGCCGCGCATGCGGCAGCGACCGACGCGATCAAGAAGCTCCAGGAGATCGCCGCGAAGACACGCGGCGGAAACCCGGATGCCTACAAGGTCGCGGGCGGCAAGGTCAGCGGACCCGGCGGCAGCATGACGCTGGCGCAGGCCGCACAGAAGGCCATCGAGCTCGGCGGAAAATACGATGGCCACGAGCTGCCGGCCGACATCAACAACATGACGAAGACGTCAGCCACGGCCCTCGCGGGACTCGGGCTGATGGGTGTCGGCAAGGACAACTACCCGCGCGACGGGCAGACGCAGTCCTACTCGGTCGGTTTCGCCGAAGTGGAAATCGACGTCGAGACCGGGAAGTACGCCATCCTCGACTTCACGCTGATTGGCGATGTCGGCACGGTCATCAACCCGCGCAGCCTGCAGGGGCAGGCGTTCGGCGGCGCGATGCTCGGCATCGGTCACGCCATCTCGCAGAAGTGGGTCTACGACCAGCACTACGGTGTGCCGCTCGCCAAGCGGTTCCATTACAATCGGCCGCCAACCATTCTCGACAAACCGATCGAGATGAAGTTCGCGGCGCTGAACCTGCCCGATCCGGAAACACCGGTCGGCGCACGCGGCATCGGCGAACCGCCGGTTGGCGCGGGATACGGCGCGGTCATGAATGCGATTGCCGCGGCGATCGGCGACGAAATCTTCCGGCGCACCCCGGTCACGCCCGACGTGATCCTGAATGCGCTGGAGAATGGCGGGCAGAGAACTCACGAGGCGCTCACGGCGCATATCTAGTCAATTTCGCCATTGGCCTCGTCGGCCACCTGGATCATTGGCCGGTCACGCTGCGCAAGCACGTGACCGGTTCAAGTGACCGGATGACGCGACAGCCCGATGGCCAACTATTCAGGAGCATGTAGTTATGGCCGTGATTCGCGACATGATGCCGGCGTTCGAGCTGTTCCAGCCGGCGAGCATCGACGAAGCGCTCGCGCTGCTGGACACCCACGGGACCGAGGCGTGGGTGATGGGCGGCGGAATGGACTCGTTCGACTGGTTGAAGGACCGCACCAAGCGCCCGAGCGTGGTGGTGGACCTGAGCCAGGTGGGCGAGTTGCGCGGGATCAAGGAGGCCAACGGGGGTCTCGAGATCGGCGCGACGACGACGCTGACCGAGGTGGTGAACCACCCGGTGGTGAAGGACAAGTTCAAGATTCTGGCGGAGGCGGCCGAACTGGTGGCGTCGCCGCAGATTCGGAATCAGGCGACGCTGGCGGGCAACGTGTCGCAGGACACGCGCTGCTGGTATTACCGCAGCGGCTGGTCGTGCTACCGCGCGGGCGGCAACATCTGCTACGCGGACACGCCGACGGCGATCAACCGGGAGCACGCGATTCTGGACGCGAACCGCTGCGTGGCGGTGAGCCCGTCGGACACGGCGCCGGCGCTGATTGCGCTCGACGCCGAGTTCGTCATCCGCCGCGCGGGCGGGGGCGAACGGGTGGTCAAGGCGGAGGACTACTTCCAGGGCCCGGCCATCGACATCAGCACATGACGGTGCTGCGGCCGGGCGAACTGCTGACGGCGATCCGGATTCCGACGACGTGGGCCGGGGCGCAGTTCTACTTCGAGAAGGTGCGCGACCGCAACGTGTGGGACTTCCCGCTGGTGAACGTGGCGTCGGCGATGAAGGTGTCGGGCAACACGATCAGCGCCCTGCGGCTGGCGGTCGGGGCGGTGGCGGCGCGGCCGCTGCGGCTGACGGCGGTGGAGACGGCAGTGGCGGGGAAGGCGCGCACCGAAGAGACGGCCAGTGCGGCTGGAGAACTGGCCATCGACGGCGCGGTTCCGCTGCGCTACAACGCGTACAAGATCCCGCTGATGCGCAATCTCGTCAAGCGCGCCATCCGCGGTACCGGCCAGGCTACGACCTAATTCCGAAGCAACGATCACTCATAAGCACGACCGCCGGTTCCGGGCATGGCGCCCGGGCCGGCTGGTCGCGGCTCGTTGGAGGCAGATATGGATTTTCTGACGTGGGGACGTAACCCGTGGGGGGAGCGAATCCTCACGCACATCTCCTGGGACCTGCTCTGGGCAGCACTGTTCGCCGGGCTGATGTTCCTTGTAGCGCACGCGAGCTACATGATTCTTTCGGCGCACCGCAAGCGCAGCGCGCCCGAAACCGACGCGCTCGAGGCAGCACACCGTGATCTGCCGGCGATGATCACCCGGCACTCATTCATGGCCCGCATGTTTCACTGGGTCATGGCGGCGTCGATGTTCACGCTGCTCCTCACTGCCTTTCTGCCGATTGCCGGCGTGAAGTTCGCGTGGGTGGAATTCCACTGGATCGCCGGGCTCGTGCTGACGGGCGCGATCATCTACCACATCATCCACGCCACCTTCTTCATGGACTTCTGGTCGATCTGGGTGGGACCGAAGGACATCCCCGAGTTCCGCGCGGAAATGGCCGCTGAACTTGGCGCTTCGGATTACGTCCCGAAGACGGGCAAGTACCCGCTCGGCAACCGCCTCTATCACCTCGCGCTCGTGGTGGTGGGTCTCGCGGTGTCGATCAGCGGCATGATCATGATGTCGCGTGTCCGCCAACCGCTCTTCCAACGCAATCCCGTACATCATGGCCGACACCACCTGGGGCTTCACCTATGTGCTGCACGGCGCGTGCGGTGTCGCGCTGGTCGGGTTGGTGATCGCTCACGTGTACTTTGCGCTGCGTCCTGAGAAGTTCTGGATCACCAAGTCGATGATCTTCGGGAAGATCACGCGTCGCCAGTACCTCGAGCATCACGACCCGCGCCGCTGGAACGTACGCAGCAAGACGCAGCCGGCTGGTCGAGCGTGAGCACACCGGTTGAACAGCTCGCCGAGGCGCGCACCGAGCTCAGTGCTCGGTGCGACGCCGTCGAAGAAGCCTACGAGTTCATGCTCGCGTATGCCGGCCAGGGTCTGGCGAGCGACGCAGGCAGCTCCAAGGGCGGTCAGGTTCGCGAATACCTCAACAAGGCAGAGGCTGCCCTTGCCGGCCTCTCCACCTTCATCGGCTCCTTCGTCACCAGGCTCGACGCCGACTCGATGGCTCCCTACGCCGCGTTCATGGAAGTCATCGATCGCGACGCACGTGCGGCTCGGGCCGCCATGAGCCTGGTCCTCGCGCAGCCGGCTATCAGCTCGCAGGTCATCGACAACCTGAACGCGTCGATTCACCTGCGCGCGCTCCTGACGGACCTCTTTCTGATCGACGAGGTTCTCAAGGGGCACAAGGCGTAGCAGCCACGGCAGGTAAGCCGGGTCGGCAGGTCAGCAGGTCGGACAAATCAGGTGAGCTGGGTGGCTCTGGAGAGCGCCTCAGAACGCCGCGACCGTGTCGTGCTTACCCGCCTGACCAGGCTCACCTGACCCACCTGTCCTCCACGTGTCGACTCCCATGGACTTCCTCACCGCCCTGCGCTCCGGTTCGCCGGTGTTCGCCGCAGAGCTCCGCCCGCCGCGAGCGGAGCTGGAGTCGAGCTGAGGGCATGGACGCGTGGATCGATACCTACCATGCGGTCCGCCGCCTGACGCGCGAGGGGACCTATGTCTTCCTGACCGACAGCGCGGTCGGTGCGGCACGAAGAGGATAACCTCCGGCACCTGGTCACGAACCTCGGACGGGATGTCCCGCGCGAGCGCATCGTGCCGTTCATGACGGCCAAGCACACGCTCGAGTACTGCCTGTCGTACGCGGAACGCGCACGGCAGAGCGGTTTTCCGGCGCTGGTCGTGCTCGGCGGCGACAAGAAGGTCGGCACGCCGCGATGCGTGGAGCACGCGTGGGAACTGCGACAGATCGCTCCGCCAGCACGATCGGTCGCTGATGCTGGGTGGCTGGGCCAATCCTCACGCCGATGCCGACGTGCAGGTCGATTTCCTGCTCGCGCCCACCTTCAATGCGGAGTTCTACCTCACACAGGTGGTGAGCCACCACGATGTGCCAGCGGTGTCGCGGTTCATCGATACGGTGCGAAGACGAGGGGTGGACCACGCCGGGGGTGTTTGGGGTCTTCTACTATCGGAGCGCAAATCCCCGGACACTGCAGACCCTCCGCGGGTTCCTGCCTGTCCCCGCCGAGGGGCTGACGCGCGAATTTGGCGCCGGGGCGACGCCCGAAGAGGTCTGCGCGCGAACGCTGCGGGCGCTGGTGGATGCCGGCGCGCGCCACTTCTACATCAGCAACCTCCCGATTGGCCGCGCGCAGTCCGTGCTCGAATCGATCCTCGACGAGCGGGACTGTAACAGTCGCAAGCCGTGACGTGTGACGTGTGACGTCGTGAGGCGTGACTCACGACTTCGCGACTTGCGACTCGTGACTGCGTGACTATCTGAGGTGCCGTCCACCGTCGACGCGCACGGTTTCGCCCGTGATGAAGTCGCTGTCGAGAAACGCCAGTACCGCCTTGGCAATCTCCGCTTCCCCGCCCCATCGTCCCAGCGGCGTCGCCTTCTCTACCGCGGCATACTCCTCCGCCGTGGTTCCGGGCGGAGCGACGATCGGGCCAGGTGCAATCGTGTTGACCAGGATCCTGTCTGGCGCCAGTTCGAGCGCCAGCGCTTCACTGAGCGCCTTCACGCCTGCCTTCGCGACGTAATACGGAACGAAACCCAGATAGCGCGGCCGGCTGCTCGCGGCCACCCAGTCGCTGAAGTTGACGATGCGCCCACCGCCCTGTCGGCGCATGTGGGGAATCGCCGCGTGCGCACAGAGGAACGCCGCTCTCAGGTCGACGTTCAGCACGCCGTCCCAGTCTGCGAGCGTCAGTTCGGACAGCGGGCCGGTTGGTGTACACCGACGCCATGTTCAACAGAATGTCGATCCGCCCGAAGTGCGAGACCACCGATTCCACCAGCGAGACACAGGCGTCGGCGGACGACAGATCCGCACGGAAAACGGCGGCGGTGGACCCGGCCGCGTTCGACAGCGGCCGCTGCCGCGCGTGCCTCGGCCTCCGATCGGGAATAGGAAAGCGCCACGTTGACACCGCGCGCCGCCAGCGTCTCCGCGACGACGGCGCCGATCCGCTTGGCGCCGGTGATCAACGCGACGGTCCCTTGAAGGTTCATGACGTGTGTCGGGGATAATCACAGGCGCGCGAGAGGAGCACGGGCGGCCCGGCCCGCCGATTATAGCCAAGCGTGGAGGCGTGATGTCTGAAACCGTAGGGTTTGTGGGACTCGGTGTCATGGGGCGGCCGATGGCGAAGCACATTCTCGCCAGAGGCTACGCAGTCGCGGTGCACAACCGTAGCCGCGCCGCAGTGGACGAACTGGTTGCAGCGGGTGCGACCGCCGCGGCGCTCGGCCGCCGACGTTGCGCGCAGAGCAACGGTGGTGATCACCATGGTGCCCGACACGCCCGACGTGGAGGCCGTGATCTCGGGATCCGGCGGCGTGCTCGACGCGTTGCAGTCAGGCGCGGTCGTGATCGACATGAGCAGCATTTCGCCGGCGGCAACCGCGCGGCTGGCCGCTGCCGTGGCGCAGAAGGGCGGAACGATGCTGGACGCCCCGGTGAGCGGCGGCGAGATCGGCGCCGATCAACGGGACACTGTCGATCATGGTCGGTGGCGACGCGACCGCCCTCGAGCGCGTGCGGCCCATTCTGGAGTGCATGGGCAATCCCGAACGGATCGTGCACGTCGGCACTGAACCCGGCTCGGGTCAGGTCTGCAAGATCTGCAATCAGATCGCGATCGGCGGCGCCCTGGCAGGCGTCAGCGAAGCCTTCGCTGTCGCGCGCAAATCGGGTGTCGATCCCGCACGCGTGCGGGAGGCGCTGCTCGGCGGCTTCGCAGCCAGCCGGGTACTCGAAGTCCACGGCGAGCGCATGCTGAAGAACAACTACGTGCCGGGCTTCCGCGCCCGTCTTTACCAGAAAGATCTGCGGCTTGCGACCGAGACTGCCGGGGCGAGCGGCGTGGCGATCCCTTCAACCGCGGTCGTGGCCCAGCTTCTGAATGCACTGATCGCGGCCGGAGGAGCGGATCTCGACTACTCCGCACTTGGGACGGTGCTGTTCGACCTGGCGGGCCTCTCGAAGGGAACCGCGTAATGGCGGCTGTCACGTTTCAAGACGCACCTGGGTGAGCTGTCGCAATCCGAGCACGATTCGTCCAGCGGCGGCTTCAACTCGGCTGCAAATCCTGCGGTGATTTGCCTCTGTAAAGACCGGGGATTCACGCGCGGGGTTGGCAGGTATCTCGCAGCCTGGACGAAGGCATGGATACCACGATGACGCTGGAAGAGTTGCGGAGGCGCAACGTCGAGATTGATGCGCACGAAGCAGTGGCGATCGCACAGAAGCTGATCTGCGAGCCGGGCAGCAACGAAGATGCGCATGCGCCGTACGGTCCGCTGTCCCTCGACACGATTGCCATCGATGGCGACGGGACGGTGCACTGCAGGCGAACGGCAGCCACACCATCCGCGCTCGAGGTCGGCATCGTCCTCGACAGGGCTGCTCGCGGAGGGCATGTCAGACGTGCCCGGCGAGCTGCGATACATCGTGAGTCGCGCATTGCTCGAGGTTGAAGCGCCGCCGTTCGACTCGCTCCAGGAGTTCTCGGCCGACATCGAGCGCTTCGAGCGGGGAAATCGCACAGCCGTCATCGCATCGCTGTATCAGCGTGCGGGCCGATCCGACCTTGACCGCGACTCACACTCTCCCGCATCAGGAACGCGACGCGAGCGGCGGCACCACGGTTCGTCGGCCGCCGAACTGCGTCGGGAACTGCGCGAGGCCGACCTGCGGCTGTACGCGGCCCAGTCCGAGACCCGCGGGCGCGGTCGCGCGGGTCAGTCGGGTCGGGCGACGATGCGCGCCCCCATGGTGGCGTGCGTGCTTGCCGGCGTGGCGCTGATCGCCGCCGGCGAATTGACGCAGTCCCGGCACGGCGCGGCGCCACCGCACGAGGCGCCCGTGCCGCCCGCCCCGGCGTCCGCATCCGCTTCGGGATTTGCAGTTCCAACGGCACCCGAACAGAACGGAGTCACCTCCAGCAGTATTTACCGCGGCGTGGCGACGAAGCAGACAGTGATTTCCGACCACGACATTCGCGGCATCCGCAGCAGCCGCGACAGCCGTGTCATAACTTCCGACCGGCTCGCAGGTGGCGCTCGGACGTCGGCTGCGCGGGACCGGAACAATGCGAAAGCGGTGAGACAGCAGTTGCAATCGCGGAAGACCCGTCAACCCAAGGTGACGGAACGCTCCGATCAGGGAGTGCTCGCGCGCGTTCGCTTCGAATGGGGCAATCCGTTCGGCCATTGACGGCGCCGTATCACGCCGACGCCAATCGAACAACCCGGGCGCGCTCTGGCTGATGAGAGGCGTGTAGTGCGATAATTTCTGGTTCATGGCGACCCTCCATCCGTTTCGTGCGCTGCGGCCGGTTCCCGCTGCCGCAGCGGCGATTGCGGCCGTTCCTTACGACGTCGTCAACGTCGAGGAAGCCAGGGCGCTGGCGGACGGAAATCCTCTCAGTTTCCTTCGTGTATCACGCGCCGAAATCGAATTGCCGGCAGGCACGGAGCCGTACTCGGATCAGGTGTACGCGCGGGCGCTCGAGAATTACAGAAGCCTCACAACGTCGTCATTCGTGCTCGAGGACGCACCAAGCCTGTACTTCTACCGGCTCCGGATGGGCGCGCACGAGCAGACCGGAATTGCGGGGTGCTTCTCGCTCGACGAGTACGACGCCGGCATCATCAAGAAACACGAGAGAACGCGTCCCGACAAGGAAGACGATCGCACGCGGCACATGCTTGCGATCGGCGCCCAGACCGGTCCGGTGTTCCTCACCTACCGGGCGTCTGCGGACGTGAACGATGTCGCCCGCCGCGTCACTGGCGGCGCGCCGCTGTTCGACTTCACGGCCCCGGACCGCGTACAGCACACACTGTGGCGTGTGGGCGGGGCCAATCGCGATGCGTTGGTGGCCGCGTTCTCGCGAATCCCGGCGCTGTACATCGCTGATGGGCACCACCGTGCGGCGAGCGCGGCCCGTGCGCGAACGGAACTCGCCCAGCGAGGCGGCTCGGCCCGGCCGTCGGTCGGGGACGGCGCCGATTTCAGCACCGTGCTCGCCGTCGCCTTTCCGCACGATCAGGTGCAGGTTCTGGCCTACAACCGCGTCGTCAGAGACCTGGCTGGGCTTTCCCCCGAGCAGTTCCTCGCGGCGGTGGCCGAACGTTTCACCATCGCTCCAGGTCCACCGGAGCCGATATCACGCGGCACCATCTCGATGTACGTCGGCGGAGCATGGTACACGCTGGTGCCCAGACGCGAGCCGGATCCGAGAGACGCCATCGGGTCTCTCGATGTGAGCATCCTGCAGGAGGATCTGCTTGCGCCGATTCTGAAGATCGCGGACGTGCGGACGGACAAGCGCATCGACTTCGTCGGTGGCGCACGAGGCACGGGCGAGCTCGAGCGCCACGTGGCCTCCGGTACATTTGCCGCCGCGTTTTCGCTCTATCCCGTGTCAGTGGCGGATCTGATGTCTGTCGCGGACGCCAACGCCATCATGCCACCCAAGTCCACCTGGTTCGAACCGAAGCTGCGCGACGGTCTTCTTCTCCACGTGATCTGAACGTGAAGGTTCTCATCGCCGATAAATTCGAGCAGAGCGGAATCGACGGTTTGAAGGCCGCCGGGTGCGAGGTGATCTTCCAGCCCGAACTGAAGGACGCTGCGCTGCGGGATGCGATTGCGGACACGCACGCCGACGTCCTGGTCGTGCGCGGCACGACCGTGGATGCGTCGATGCTCGAGGCAGGGTCGCTCTCGCTGATCGTGCGCGCCGGTGCGGGCTACAACACCATCGATGTCGCCACAGCATCGCGTCGCGGCATCTACGTATCCAACTGCCCCGGGAAGAATGCGATCGCGGTCGCCGAACTGACGTTCGGATTGATGCTGGCGCTCGACCGCCGCATCCCTGACAACGTCGCGGAACTGCGCGCCGGGCACTGGAACAAGAAGGAATTCTCCAGGGCACGCGGCATCTTCGGGAGCACGCTCGGCCTGATTGGCTACGGCAACATCGGCCAGGAAGTGGCGAAGCGGGCGCTCGGGTTCGGCATGTCGGTGGTGGTCTGGAGCCGTCGCTTCACCGACGGTGCGGCGCGGCCGGACCTTCCGGTCACCGTGCTGCCGTCGCCCGAAGCCGTCGCCGAAGTATCCGACGTGGTCAGCGTCCATCTTGCGCTCAGCGCGGACACACGCGGCATGATCGGCGAGGCGTTCTTCGGCCGCATGAAGCCGGGAGCAGCCTTCATCAACACGGCGCGCGGCGAAGTGGTGGACTACGCTGCGCTCGAAGCCGCGGTCCGCGACCGTGGACTCCGCGCCGGACTCGACGTGTTCCCGAGCGAGCCGGCCAACGCCGTTGCGGACTTCGTGACTCCGCTGGCGGCGCTGCCGAACGTGTACGGCACGCATCACGTCGGCGGATCGACCGATCAGGCACAGGAGGCGATCGCTTCGGAGACGGTGAACGTGATTACTTCGTACATGACCACCGGCAAGGTACCGAATGTGGTCAATCTGGCGAGGACGACGCCGGCCACCCACATGATGGTGGTGCGGCACCGCGACAGACCGGGCGTGCTCGCGCACGTGTTCGATCACCTGCGTCGTGGCGGCATCAACGTCCAGGAGACGGAGAACATCATCTTCGAGGGCGCGGAGGCGGCCGCTGCGCGCATCCATCTCGACGGCCTGCCGTCCGAGGACACGGTTCGTGAAATGCGCCGCGGCAACGACGACATTCTCGACGTCAGGGTCGTGGCGCTCTAGATGGACGTTCTGACGATCGAACGACTTGACGCTCTGACTGGAAGAGCGGCGGTGTGCGTTGGTCGCTCGTGCGGCATTTGGCGACCAGCAATCAGCAATCAGCAATTCATTGAGGCTTTCTTATGACTACCGTGCATCGCGTGCTCAACTTTTCGGCAGGCCCCGCCGTCCTGCCGGTGTCCGTACTCGAACAGATTCAGCGTGACCTGGTCGCGCTGCCAGGCGTCGGCATGTCGGTTCTCGAGATCAGCCATCGTTCGAAGGCGTTCGAAGCGATTCTTGCGCAGGCCGAAGCCGATATTCGCACGCTGGCGAACGTCCCCTCCAACTACAAGGTTCTGTTCCTGCAGGGCGGCGCGAGCCTGCAGTTCTCGATGGTGCCGATGAACCTGCTTGCGGCCGGGCAGACGGCCGACTACATCGACTGCGGCTCGTGGGCCGACAAGGCCATCAAGGAAGCGAAGAAGGTCGGCACCGTGAACGTGGCGGCATCCACCAAGGGCGAAAACTACTCACGCCTGCCGAAGCAGGCCGAGCTGAAGCTCACGCCCGGTGCCGCTTACGTGCACATGACGTCGAACAACACCATCGAGGGCACTGAATACCGGACGCTCCCCGATGTGGGCGATGTCCCGCTGGTCAGCGACAACTCGTCGGACATGTTCAGCGGGCCGATCGACGTCGCGCGGCACGGGCTCATCTATGCCGGCGCGCAGAAGAACATCGGACCTGCCGGTGTCACGCTCGTCATCATCCGCGAGGATCTTGTTGCGCGCTCGGCCGGCAACAAGTCGCTCGCGACGATGCTGAACTACGGGATCCACGCGGAGAACTCGTCGCTGTACAACACGCCTCCGGCGTTCGGCGGTTTACGCGATGGGCCTGGTCATCAAGTGGCTGCTCGAACTCGGCGGCCTCCCGGCGATTGCCGCGCTCAACCAGCGCAAGGCCGGCAAGCTTTACGCCGAAATCGATCGTACCGGCTTCTATCGCGGCACGGCCGACAAGGGCGATCGCTCGCTGATGAACGTCACGTTCCGTCTGCCCAGCGAAGAGCTCGAGAACAAGTTCGTCAAGGAATCGACCGCGGCGGGGCTCGACGGCCTCAAGGGCCATCGCTCGGTCGGCGGAATGCGCGCTTCGATCTACAACGCCTTCCCGGAAGAGGGGATCGACGCGCTCGTCTCGTTCATGCAGGAGTTCGAGAAGAAGAACGGGTAGTTGCCCGGCAGGCGGGCCTCGTCGCCGGGATGGGGTCCGCTGACTGCGCCGGACGGAATCTTCGTCCCCGCCGTCGGCGCCGGCGCGCGCGGTCGCTCTCCACCTTCGACCGGCTGCACACCGGTTCCTCGGCTCCGCGCTCAGCGAGCACGGTAATCCAGTGCTCGACCACCTCGGGTGCGTCGCCATGGATTTCCAGCCAGGTGAGCGCTTCACGGAAGATGCTGCGGTGCGTCAACGCTCGCTGCGTGCGCACGCTGGCGGTGAGATCGCGCAGGCGCCGCTGAAGCCCCAGAATCTGACGCAGCCGCTCGAGGTCGCGTCGCGCCAGCGGCAGGCTGCCGAGCCGCGCCGAGCGGTTCGCGGTGCCTGGCGTCAGTCGGCTTCACGTGCCGGCGCGCGACCCGGCTGCGGCGCGAGGCCGAGCGGCGCCAGCAGGCTGCCGAGCAGGACGGCATTGGTCAGCGTTTCCGGCGTCGAGGAGAACTTCTGCCGGTACGCGTCCACGTTCGCCAGTGATCGCCAGAGCGCATCGCCCGCCCCGTTGTGCAACTCGTGCGAAATCGGTTCGATGAGGCCGGCCTCTGCCAGTCCGCGGAACGTCTTCTCGGACGACCCGGCGCGCAGGATCTTGTAGTACTCCTCGAGCAGCCGCGGCGCCGAACTGTTCGCGATCTCGTGGCGCAGCAGGCGAATGGCCTCGAGGATAGGCTGGTCGATCCGGAAGTCGAGCCGCGCAGCGAGCGCAATCGCGCGCAGCATGCGAACCGGATCTTCGCGGAACCTGACCTCGGGATCGCCGATGCAGCGCACGATGGACGCGCGCAGATCGTCGAGACCGCCGACGTAATCGATGATCGAGAACGTGGCGATGTCGTAGAACAACGCGTTGATCGTGAAGTCGCGACGGAAGGCGTCTTCCTCCGGCGTGCCGAACGTATTGTCCCGGTGTATCAGCTGGGCATCGTCACGCAGAGCGCGCGCCGCCGCGGTCGTGGGTGCCGAGTTGCCGGGTTCGGCATCCTGGGCGTGATGATGCTCGGGCGCGGGCACCCCGTCCTGCACGATCTCCTCGCCAGGCTGCACCTGCCGGCGGAACGTCGCGACTTCGATGACCTTGGTGCCGAACTTGACGTGAGCGAGGCGAAAGCGGCGGCCGATGATCCAGCAGTTGCGAAAGAGCTTCTTGACCTGATACGGATGCGCCGACGTCCCGATGTCAAAATCCTTCGGCCGGCGCCCCAGAAGCAGATCCCGCACGCTGCCTCCGACGAGGTAGGCGATGTGATCCCCCTGGCGCAAGCGGTAGAGAACCTTGAGCGCATCAGGATCACAATCCGCACGCGACAAGGTGTGCTCGGCGCGGGGTATCACCCGTGGTTCGGCCATCGCCGGGCATTGTACCAAACCCGTTGCTGGTGACCAATAAGCCTCTGATTATCAGTGTGTTAGCAGAAGTTTACCCATGTGCTACCATCGGCGGCATGGTCCGTCTCGTTGTGCTGGTGGCGCTGTTGGCCGGAGCCGTCGCTCCCGCCGAGGCAGCAGACGACCGGAGTCCGCTCGCCCGGGCTCGTCAGCTGTACAACATGCGCGACTTCGACGCGGCGATTGCAGCCGCCGACGACGCACGGCGTGCACCCGAACGGGCGGACAGCGCGGATTTGATTGCCGCGCGCGCTCTGCTCGAGCGTTATCGGCTCAGCGCCGTGTCCGACGATCTGGTGCAGGCACGGGAACGGCTGCGTCAGCTTGCGCCGGATCGGTTCGTGGATCGCGAGCGGCTCGAGTTCGTCATCGGCCTCGGTGAGGCGCTCTACTTCGACGGCGCGCCAGGTGCGGCGGCGGCGGTGTTCGATTCGGTGTTGCAGTCACCCGACGCGCCGCTGCTCGAAGGACGCGACCTCGTGCTCGACTGGTGGGCCTCCGCGGTCGACGAGGATGCGCGCCCGCGCACGGAGTTCGAACGCCAGGCTCTGTACGGACAGCTGCGCGCGCGAATGCGTGAGGAACTCGGGCGACGCCCGGAGAGCGCCACGGCAGCCTACTGGGCGGTCGCCGCCGCGCGCGGCGAGGGCGACTTGCAGGGGGCCTGGGACGTTGCGCAGGCGTCGTGGGTCCGCGCCCGCTCGCGCCCGATCATGGCGCCGCACTCCGCGGTGACCTCGATCGGCTCGTGCAGCGGGCGATCGTGCCCGAGCGCGCTCGTGCGGTCGGGCAGCCCGCCGAGACACTTCTCCAGGAGTGGGAATCGTTCAAGGAAAAGTGGAACCGCTGACCTGACAAGACAAAGATCTACCACGGAGCTCACGGAGGTCACGGCGTTTCCTGGGCTTGCGATTCGTGAACCGTGTGCTCTGTGTTCTTCGCCCGTGTCCTCTGTGTTAATGCTTGTTCAGAGTTTGGCCTCGTTCCAGTTCGGCCCAATCCCCACGTCCACGGTCAGCGGCACTTTCAGCTGCGCCGCCCCCTGCATCCGCTCGCGCACCACTGCCGCCGTTTCATCAGCTCGCTCCGCGGACACTTCGAACAAGAGTTCGTCGTGCACGGTCAGGATCATCCGCGCCGAGGGAATACGCGCGATGGCGGCGTGCGTGTCGATCATCGCAAACTTGAGGATGTCCGCGGCCGTGCCCTGAATCGGCATGTTGACCGCTTCCCGCTCGGCCGCCTGGCGGATCTGCACATTCCTGCTGTTCAGCTCCGGCACGAGTCGTCGTCGTCCGTAGAGCGTGCGGACGACGCCTGACGTGCGCGCCTCCTCCAGCATGCGATCGATGAAGGCCCGCACCCGCGGGAACCCGGCGAAGTAGGCGTCGATGAACGCCTGTGCCTCCTGCGGTGTCACGCCGATGTCCTTGGCGAGGGTGAACGCCGTCTTGCCGTAGAGCAGCGCGTAGTTCACCATCTTTGCGGTGCTGCGCAGCTGATGCGGGTCGCGCCCGCTGTCCGCGCCGAAGATCTTCAGCGCCGTTCTCTCGTGGAAGTCGGCGCCCTCGCGAAACGCGTCGACCAGCACCGGTTCGTCGGCGAGGTGCGCGAGAACGCGGAATTCGATCTGCGAGTAATCCGCGGAGATCAGCACATGACCGGCATCAGCGACGATGGCGCGCCGGATCTCGCGGCCGGCCTCCGTGCGAACCGGAATGTTCTGCAGGTTCGGATCGCTGCTGCTCAGACGACCGGTCGCGGCCACCGCCTGGTTGAAGCAGGTGTGCAGGCGCCCGGTCTCCGGGCTCACCAGCAGCGGCAGCGCGTCGATGTAGGTCCCCTTCAGCTTCTGCAGTTCGCGCCACTGGAGAATGAGTCGCGGCAGATCGTGCGACTGCGCGAGTTCTTCGAGCACGTCGGCCGCTGTGGAGGCGGTCCGCGTTTTCACGTTTCGTCTGAGCGCCGGCAGTTGCAGCTTGTCGAACAGGATCCGCGACAGCTGCTGGGGCGATGCGATGTTGAACGACTCGCCCGCCAGCTCGAAGATCTGCGAGTTGAGCGTCGCCAGTTCCTTCTCGATGCGTTGCGACTGCACGGCGAGTGCCGCGGTGTCGATGCGTACGCCCGCCCGCTCGATGTCCACCAGCACCGGCACCAGCGGACGTTCGAGCCGCAGGTACACCGTGTCGAGGCCGTCCGCGACGAGCAGCGGCAACAGACCATCCGCGAGTTGCAGGGCGAGATCGGCGCGCTCGCCGGCGTAGGTCAGCATCGCGTCGGGGGGCAGGTCCGCCATCGACGTCGCCTTCGCGCCGCGCCCGCAGAGGTCTTCTTCAGTGAGCGCTTTGTACCCGAGGTGCTCGAGCACCGTGCCCTCGAGCGGATGTCCGGAACGCGTCGCGTCGAGCAGGTAGCTCGCCAGCATCGTATCGAGGCCGATTCCTCGAAGGCTGACGCCGTGCCGGGCGAGCACAATCGCATCGAATTTCAGATCGTGACCGACCTTTTCGATCGCCTCGTCCTCGAAGACCGGCCGCAAAACGTTCAGCGCATCCGTCACGGTCAGCTGAGGACCCGTGTGCATGCCCGAATGCCGCATCGGGATATAGCGAGCCGATCGTGCATGGGTCGAGAGCGCAATGCCGACGATGCCTGCACGGATGGCAGCGGGCTGATCCGGGAGAACCCGCACTGCGACGCGCCCGGCCTCACGAATCTGTGCGACGAGTGTCTCGAGAGCTGTCGCGTCGGTGACGAGCAGGTAATCCTTCGTGACGCTGTCCGCGGTCGGCGCGTATTCCATCGTCAGCGAGCGGAACCCCATTTCCAGAAAGAGCTCGTAGCACCTCTCGCGGTCAGCGCCGCGGTACTGGAATGCGTTGATGTCGAACGGCGCCGGCACGTCGGTGTGGATGACCAGCAGGTCGCGGCTGGCGTGCGCTTCCGCCGAGTGGGCAAGCAGCGCTTCGCGGTACTTCTTTCCGGGCACTTCTGACGCGTGCTCGAGCAGGGCGTCGAGCGAGCCCCACGTGTTGATGAGGTCGCGGGCGCCTTTCTCGCCGATGCCGGGCACGCCCTTCACGTTGTCGATCGAATCGCCCATCAGCGCGAGCACGTCGACCACCTGGTCCGGCCGAACGCCGAACTTCTCCTTCACGCCAGCGGCGTCGTACCAGGTGCCCTCTTCGCGGGGGTTGAAGACGCGGATGTCGTCGTCGACCAGCTGGAAGAAATCCTTGTCGCCGGTCACGATGACGACGCTGAATCCCTCCGCGACGCCACGCCGGGCCATCGTGCCGATCACGTCGTCGGCTTCGTAGCGGTCGTGCGTGATGATCGGCACGCCAAGCGCTTCGCACGCGCGGTGCACGAGCGGGATTTGACCAGCCAGATCGTCCGGCATCGGCTTGCGGTTCGCCTTGTAGTCGGCCGCGAGGTCGTCGCGGAACGTCCGTCCCGGCATGTCGAACGAGGCCGCGATATAGGCAGGCGCATGCTCCTTCAGGAGCTTCCGCAGCATCGTCACGAAGATGTAGACCGCGTTGGTCGGAATCCCGGCGGCGTTGCGCAGCAGCGTGCCCTCGGCCGTGCGGATCGGCGCGTGGAACGCGCGGTACATCTGGGAACTGCCGTCGATCAGGTAGAGCAGGGGCTTGGAGGACATCAGGGAGGTCGAATTTGACTATATCATTGCAATTAAATGCGGATCCGCTCGGCGTTGGCGTTGCTCGCGGTGTGCATGCTTTCCGCGTGCAGCGTCGGCTGATCTGTTCAAAGCCTATGAATACGAGGAGGAGACGTTCATCTCGCTCGATGGCACCGCCACGGTTTACGTCAACAGCTCCATCGCCGCGCTGAACGCGCTGCGCGGCACGTCGTTCGACACCGATCCGGCGATTGCGCCCGACCGTGCCGCCGTTCGCGCCGTCTTCGACTCGCCGAACACGCACGTCAACCGCGTCACGCTGTCGCGGAAGAGCAACCGGCGCTACATCCACGTCCGCTTGACGGTGGACAGCATCGAGCGACTGGCAGACGCGCCGCCCTTCGCGTGGTCCACCTACAGCTTCCAGCGTGACGGCGAGCTGTTCAATTACCGCCAGACTCTCGGCGCTTCGGCGGCGAAGGATGTGGGCGACGTCGGCTGGAAGGGAAATGAGATCGTTGCGTTTCGTCTGCACCTGCCCAGCAAGATTGCGTATCACAACGCCGGGTCCGGCAACCCGCAGCGGGGGAACATCCTGACGTGGGAACAGCCGTTGGCCGACCGGTTACGCGGCACTCCGCTGATGCTCGACGCCAGGATGGAATCGCAGTCGATTCTGTATCGCACGCTGACGTTGTTTGGCGTCACCTTGATCGTGGTCGCCATTCTCTTTGTCCTCCTTCTCTGGTGGGTGCTCCGCCGAGGGGCACATCCCGCACAGGTCTGACGATGTCCAGGTCCGCGGATGACTTCGACCCCAAACCGGCGGTGCTGCGCTGCGGCCGGTGCGGGAAAGCGGTGGACTGGGAAGAGGCACAGCTGCAGGTGGTCTGCTCGTGTCGTCCGCACATCCCGCTGCCGCCCGTGCTCGTGCACGAAGCCAGCGACACCGAGCGCTCGACGGTTCGCGATCTCTTCCGGCGCGACTTCGGACGCACCCGGATCATCGCATTCGGCGAGGTGATGAACGTCGACGAGATGCCGGCGCTCGTGGCGACGATGCACCAGGATGTGTCCGGCGCGCTGGCGTACCGCCTGTTCGGCGATGGCCTGCACATCGTCGCGCTCGCCACGGACGCGACGTGGCAGCGATCGGGTGTCGGCGGTCACCTGGTGGCGGAAGCCGAACTGCTGGCACGACGGCTGCGGCTCGCCAGGGTTATCGCCACGACGACCAATGACAATCTGCCAGCGCTGTATTTCTACCAGCGCCGCGGTTACCGCATGACCGCACTCGTCGCCGCGGGCATCCTCGCGCACACCCACGACGCGCTGAACGGATTCGGGGGCATTCCTGTCCGCGACGAAGTGCACCTCGAGAAGCTGCTGTCTTAGCGCGCGTCTTACTTCGTCGCAACCGCCTGCGCCAGCATCACCCCGGAGCTCTCGCTGGTCTGCTCGTAGTAGCCGACGAATCGACGCGGTTCCGGCGCGTCGTACTTCTTCAGATTCATTGCCCACCGGTAAGCGATCGGCTGATACCACAGCTCGGCGCTCACCTGGAACGGTCCCTGCGCATCTTTGACGTCCACCGAGTACTTGATGCGGTCACCGCCCCCCAGGAAGTCCGGATCGCCCTCGGCCTCACCATGAACCGCGACGTCCTTGTCGGCCGTGCGCTTGTCAAAGCCTTGCGGCAGAAGCCTGTTGTCCTTGATGAAGCGAACCGCGCTGAGCAGGCCGGTCGTGAGCGCCCCGTCGGCGCCGGCCATCACTGACTCGTAGATCTGGACCTGGTCGGGGCGGGTGATCGTCGTGTAGTGCGGCTCGAAGCGACCGGGGTCCTCGTCGTTGTCGTTGCCGTTGATGGCGCCGTCGGCGCCGAGTGCGCCTGATTCGAACACGGCCCGTCCGCTGCGATCGCGAACCAGGAGGTGCAGCCAGGCACGTCGCGAGGGATAGGCCGTGGGCAGTTTGTGGCCACCAAGGTTGTTCACGGACACCGTGACGTCGAGGCGACCGTCCTGAACCCCGGCGACGTCGACAGCGACGGTCGCGGCCTCGTTCTGGAGATGCGCGATGGTCCGGTTCACGGCGGCATCCATCTCCTGCGGCATCGCCTTGACCGACAGATCGTTGCGGAACTTGTTGAGGAGCCGCTGCATGAAGAAGTTGCCGCCAACAAAGGTGTGACGGGAGACGCCCTGTCGCAGCTGACCGAACACAGAGCTGGCTCGGTACATCTTCGGTGACGACCGGCATGTGACACGACTGGCAGCTGCGCGTTGCTCTGAAGTCGCTGTGGAGCCACTCCTGATAGGGCACCTGCTCGGGCAATTCGCCGATCACCTGGCCCTGCGCGTCGAGCGCCTGCGTGAGCAGCGTATGGCAGGTGGCGCACAGCTCTGACGAGCGGATGTGATTGCCCTGCTGCGGCTTGAAGGTCGATGACGACTTCATGATCGTCGTGTGACCCACGCTCGGTTCGAAGGGACCGTAGATGTGACGCTGGCCAGGCTTCGAGGTCTCGTCGATCTTGAAACCGCCCACGAAACTGTCGCGCGTGCCGAGGTTCTGGTCGGTGATCTGGTGGCACACCGTGCACGAGACCCCGTCCTCTGCCAGCCGATCCGCGAGCTTGTCGGGATCCGGAGGGAGGTGGGCGAACACTTCGCCCTCGCCGCCGGCGAGTCGCGCCTCATAGCGCATCATCGGCATGTGGCAGATCGTGCACTCGTCCTGGATCGCCGCGGCCGCTGTCGGGTGATCGATCGTTTCGCGACGGACGCCGGCCATCCAGTACGGGTCGCGCCCCGCGTTGGCCATCATGCTGGTGCGCCAGTTGATGCCGACCGAGATGTCCTCGCCGGCCGTCGTGGTGACGCCGTTGTGACACGGGAAGCAGCGGTCCGAGGTCTCGAAGTGCGCGCCGTAGTTCTTGTGAGCGGTGACGTCCACGCGACGCGCCGCGCCTGTCGAGGCTCGCGGCGGTTGTGACTGGGCGCTCGGTGTGGTCGCAAGGGCGACGACGAGCATCGCCGCGCCGATCATGGCAGCGGTTCTGAACATGGCGTCTCCGCTACCAACCCTGCAGCAGGCCGCCGTCCATCCAGTCCCAGAGACCGTAGAACAGCCACTGGCGCTGACGACCGTCGGTGTTGTTGACTGGCACGCGATAGCCGATGCTGGCCAGCACGTGCATCCGTTTGTTGAGAGGGATTTGCATCTGTGGGACCACGTCCCAGTTGGTGACCGCACCGCCGACGAGTTCCCGATCGGCGATGAACTCCATCATCGGCGACCAGCGGCGCCCGTGTCCCGAGGTCGGTTGCGAACGTCTTGCCGATCGCCGTTCGCAGGTAGTAAGCCCTCGCCACTTTGTCTGGATGCGCCGGCAATTCGATGCCGGTATGCAGCTGAAGGAAGCTGAGCCTCGGGAGCAATTGCCCGTATGCGGCAAAGGTCTCGAACACCGTCGACTCGCCGCCCGTGCCCACCTCGGGGTCCCCGGTGGGCGCAATCAATTCGGCGCCTGCGCTGAAGATCGATCCCTTCTTCAGGCTGTGCGCCAGCGTCTGCTTGTAGCCGAGCGCCAGGTCGCCGAACGCGGCGGCCCAGCTGCCGGTTTCGTGCGAAAACGCATACGGAATGATCGCTTCCATCATCGATCTCGAGCCGATGCGCCGCTCGTAGATGACCGTGGAGCCGACGCCGGCCGCGCCCTGCGCGTTGACAGCGCCTGCCACCACCGTTTCGTTTTCAGGAA
Source organism: uncultured Acidobacteriota bacterium (assembly GCA_963697745.1). Classification (GTDB taxonomy): domain Bacteria; phylum Acidobacteriota; class Vicinamibacteria; order Vicinamibacterales; family CAVVIG01; genus CAVVIG01. The sequence continues at coordinate 89,929 of CAVOPD010000018.1, forward strand.
ATGCCTTCTCGGTGACGAGCGCGCGCGGAAGGTTCAAATCCCCCTGCGGCCACGCCGTGTTGGTGCAGAGCGTGCGGATGTGGCCGATCACCATGCCGATCTGCTCCTGCGTGAGCAGGTCCTTGAACGACGGCATGATCGGCGAGAAGCCTCGTGCAGGCCCTCCGTTGGTGATCACGGCACGCCACTGAAAGTCCGGCTCTGGCGTGGACGTGGGGCAGTCGCGGAAGTCGGGGAAGGTGGCCGGCAGCTCGAAGCCGCGCAGATTGTCGGCCTGTCCGCGGCCATCGGCCCCATGACATGCCGCGCAGCCCGCATCCCAGATTTCTTTGCCCGTGTGCAGCGATACCGTACTGCACCGGCGGCGCGATGCCGGCGGTCTGTGCCAACCCAGGGACAACCGGAGCGGCAGTCACCGCTAAGAATATGGCGAGCTGCCGAAGCCCGCTCCTCAGGCGAACGGTCATGCGATTTGAGTCCTGACGTCCTCATGCCGTGCGTCGCCGGCGAGCCGAACTGCTCCGTGCGGCCAGTACGACCAGCTGTCGCAGGCGTCGTCAGAGGTTCTGACGAGCTCATCGGTGCCGGCTTTTTCGGCGCCCCGCTGATCGCATCCAGACTGCGTCGCAGGGCGTCCATCAGATTGACCACCTTCGGCGGCTCCTGCACTTCCGGCGCGACGATCTCGCGGCCTGCGATCTTCGCGTCGATGATCTCACGCAGCCCTTCCTGATAATCGTCGCGGTAATCCGCGAAGTCGATCGAGCCTTCGAAGGTACCGATCACCTGCCGCGCCAGCGCCACCTCGGCCGGTTTCACCGATTCGGGCATGTCAGCCAGTTCGTCGATTGCATCCATGCTGCGGATCTCGCTGGCATGGCGCAGCGTGTACATGACGAGCCCGCGTTCGCGCGGCTGTACCTTGATCAGGTATTCGCGTCCGTAGAGCGCCACCTTGCCGATGCCAGCCTTGCCCTTCATGCCCTCGCGAACGACGGCGAATGCGTCCTTCGCGACAGGGCCGTCCGGTGCGAGGTAGTAGGGCCGGTCCAGATAAATCGGATCGATCTCCACATCGTCGGTGAACTTCTCGAGGTTGATGACGCGGGTGGAGTCGACGCGCACCTTGTCGACATCCTCATCGTCCATGACGACGTAGCGGCCCTTCTCGAACTCGAATCCCTTGACGATGTCGGTGTTGGGCACGTCGCGTTGGCAGGTCGGGCACCAGCGCTTCTGCTGGATGCGCGTCTGGCACTCGGCGTGGAGCTGGTTGAAGCTGATCGTCGCGCTGGCGTCGGTCGCCGGGAACACCTTCACCGGGATGTTCACGAGGCTGATCTTGAGATAACCCTTCCACGTTGGTCGTGCGGCCATGTCAGCGGTCCTGCCTGTCCTTGTCCGCGTCCTTGATGGGCGCGATGTCTTCGTCGACGCTGACCTTGAACTCGCGGAAGTTCGAGTAGGTCGCCGAGCCTTCGACGCGCGTGCCGTTCAGCTTGTTCTCGTAGCGTTCGTGCATCTCGATCGGCACCGGCAGGTCGAGTCCGGCGACGGTGCCGTAGGCGACGTAGATGACCGCCTTCAGCCAGAGGTCCTCGATGCCGATTTCGGTCATGTAGATCCGCGACGTATTCCGGTCCATCCAGAAGTGGCCGCTCGAGGCGAGGTTCTTGCCTTGAGGGGAGGCGACCATGGTTCGGATTTGCGTTTCCGTGAACGAGACCACCACCGCGTCGGCCGGGGCGACGAAGGATGGAGACTTCGGCAAATCATACTTGTCGTCGCGCTTGCCGAGGCTGAACTGAAAGCCTGGCTGCATCCGCCTGTCGAGCACGGTGAGCGCGAGCACGGGGAGGTTGATGTTCCGCTCGATGTCGCCGATGTTGTAGCGCGCGCTCTCTTCCATGATCTTGCGCGACTGCGCGGCGGTCGACTTCGACGGTTCGAGGAACAGGCGCGCCAGGCGATCGTTCCGGTCCTTCAGTTTCTTCCCGTCGACTTCGGTGACATCGCGGAACTGCATCCAGCCATCGGCGCCTACCGGGCGCACGAGCAGCAGGTCTGATTTCAGCTCGCGGTGGGTCGGCCCTGAGTAGGGGCGCTGACCACCTGGTTTGCCGCCGAACCGGTTGAAGGGCGGGTAGACGTCCTGGACGTACGATTCGGCGGTCACGAAGCCCGACACGCGGTCGGCAAACGTTTCCACGTAGGTGGCCGCCCGCGAGAGGACGAGTGAGAGCGGCGGCGCAGGCGTCTCCTGTGCCGCGAGGGTCCAGGGTGCGGCGGCGAGAAGGCAGATGACCAGGGCCGCCATCCGGAGCATTAGAGGGACTGTAAATGCACGCCAGAGGGAATGCAAGGAAGGGGGGCGATGTAGGAGGGCAGGAAGGCACGAAGGCAGGAGCCAGGAAGGTCGATGGGAAGGCAGAAAGGCACGGAGGAGGGCACGAACCCAACAGTGCAGGAACGCGCCTGGTAACCATGCCGAGCGCGAAAACTACGTGCTGGCGAACCAGCCTCTTGGCAATAATTGCGTTGTCGAATGCAAAGCCTTGAAATTCAGGCCCATGTTCGCAGTTGCGTGACGGCACGTGTCGTGACCTCTGCAGGGCATGCCGCGAGATCTGGAGGACCGCCTGCTTCGCTTTGCCTGTCACGCAGTTGACGTGTACGGCTTACTGACCGAGCGCGGCGGCGCGTCCCGTGAGATTGCACGACAGTACCTTCGCTCGGCCACCTCCATAGGCGCCAACTACGCCGAGGCCGCTGCCGGGCAAACGAAGGCCGACTTCATTGCGAAAGTGGCCATCGCGCGAAAGGAGTGCCGCGAGGTGATGTTCTGGCTACGCCTGATCGAGGTGAAGGAGATGTTGCCGGTGGATGCAGTCGCGGGCGACGTGTCGGAAGCCCGCCAGATCGCCGCGATTCTGACCGCGATAGTGCGGACGGCTCGAGAATCGGACCGGCGAGGAAGGTGAAGGGCGCAGGAAATACCGACGGAATGGAGACGAACTGCTGTTCTCTTGCGCTCCCGCCTTCTGCCTTTTGCCTTCTTGCCTTTGTGCCTTCCTGCCTTCCTTCCTGCATTACGTTCGTCAGATCTCCCCCACCACCGCCGCCGACAACTCCGTCGTCGTCGCCTTGCCGCCCAGGTCGGGCGTGCGGATCGTGCCGGACGCCAGCACGCGCTCGACGGCGCTCGAGAATCCGGTCGTGCACGTCGCGGTCCCCGAGGTGGTCGAACATCTGCGCCGCCGCCCAGATCGCGCCGATCGGATTGGCGATGCCCTTCCCCGCGATGTCCGGTGCCGAGCCGTGGATCGGTTCGAACATCGACGGGAACGTCCGCTCCGGGTTGATGTTCGCACCCGGTGCGATGCCGAGGCTGCCCGAGATCGCCGACCCGATGTCGGTGAGAATGTCGCCGAACAGGTTGGAGCAGACGATGACGTCGAGCGACGCGGGATTGGTGACCATGCGCGCGGCGATGGCGTCGACGTGATACTTGCGATACTCGACCTGCGGGTAGTCCTTCGCGACCAGGTCGGCAACCTCGTCCCACATCACCATGGCATGGCGCAACGCGTTGGATTTGGTGGCGCTGGCCAGCATCTTGCGCGGGCGCTTCGACGCAACCTCGAATCCGTAGCGGACGATCCGCTCGATGCCGGTCCGCGTGAACACGCCTGTCTGCACCGCAACTTCGTGCGGCGTGCCGACGTGAACGCGGCCGCCGACGCCCGAGTACTCGCCTTCCGAGTTCTCGCGCACGCAGACCATGTCGATGTCGGCCGACGTGCGATTGGCGAGCGGCGAGGTGAGGCCCGCCATCAGCCGCATCGGACGAAGGTTCACATACTGCTGGAAGCGCTGCCGCAATGGCAGCAGCAGTTCCCACACCGCAATGTGATCGGGCACTTTGGGCGACCCGATGGCGCCCAGGTAGATCGCATCGAACTTCGCGGCGCGCTCGAAGCCGTCCTCGTCCATCATCCGGCCCTTTTCGAGGTAGTAGTCGCACCCCCAGGGCAGTTCGGTCCACTCGATGTCGATACCGGTGTTGCGTGTCGCCGCTTCGACGGCGGCCAGTCCTGCGGGAACGACTTCCTTCCCGATACCGTCACCGGCGAGGATGGCGATCTTGTACGTGCGTGAGCTCATGACGTCCTTCTGAGAGATAAGACCAACGGGACAGGATACAACGCCGGATCCCCGGATCGCTACACGGGCGGAGCCTCGCGCGGCTCCGGCTCCTTACGCGTGAAGATGAGCGAGATCGCCCAGCCGAGAGACGCGCAGATCATCCCCGCGGGCGCCGGACCAAGTAATCCGAACCCTTCGCCGTCAGTGGCACCCTGGACGACCAGCATCCCACCCACGCCGCCGATGATCGCGGCAATCGCCGCGTCGGCGTTCGAGCGCCGCACGAACAGACCGGTCATGATCGGTATGAACAGGCTGACACCGAGCAGCGCGTAGAAGATGCTGAGCGTCTTCACCAGGTCCTCGGAGTACAGCGCGAGCGTCACGCCGAGCGCCCCGCTCACGACGGTCGCGATCCTCGCGACGGCAAGCACGCGTGCATCGTCGGCCTGGGGATGCAGGAAGCGCTTGTAGAGATCCTGCGAGAACGAGGTGGTGAGCATGAAGAGGACCGCGTCGGCCGCGCTCACCTCGGCGGAGAAGACGGCAGCGAGCGCGATAGCGCCGGCGACCGGCGGAAGCCCGTGCATCAGCACCATCGGCAGCGCCAGGTTCGGTGTTCCGGCAATCTCCGGAAAGCGCGAACGCGCCATGATGCCCAGCAGTACCGGCACCGCCGCAAACAGCAACAGCCCCAGCGCGTTGAGACCGACACCCCTCCGCACTGCTCGATCGTCGCGGGCGCCGAAGATCTTCTGGAGCAGGCCCGGCGACACTACGAACGCCGGCGCGAACAGGGTGACGTACTTCACCGCATTGCCACCAGCAAAGGTCCAGTAGCCAGCATCGTCAGCGCGGACCGCCCGCACCGCGTCCCATCCGCCGAACCAGGCGAGCGCCAGCGGCAGGGCGATTGCGAAGCCGATCATCTTCACGGTCAGCTGTACGACGTTGACCCACGCCGAGGTGAGAAGACCGCCCGCCGCGAAGTAGACCGTGATCACCACGCCGCCAATCGCGCTGCCGATCGGCTTGGGAATTCCACCGACAACTTCGAGAATCCAGCCCAGCCCGATCAACTGCGTGGCGAGGATGAAGATCGAACCGATCCACAACAGCGCCGCGATGATGCCGCGCACGCGCTGGTCGTACCGGAACTCGAGGTAGTCGCCCACTGTCCGCAGATTCTGCTCGGCTGCGACGCGCCGCATTGCCGGGCCTACCCACATGGCGAGCACGAAACAGCCGAGTGCTGCCGATCCGACCCACCACCAGGCGCCGACTCCGTCTCGGTAGGCGTCGGACGTCGCGCCGACAGTCGAACCCGCGCCGATGTTCGCCGCGAGCATGGTCGAGAAGATGAGCCCGGCGCCAAGACCGCGGCTCGCGACGAAGAAGTCGGACGCGCCGCGGAGATGTCGGCCTATCCACAGGCCGAGTCCCATCAGCAGGATCGAGTAGGACGCGAGAACGGCGAGATGGAAGTTCAATTATCTGAGGTCGCGCAGTGCGGGGTAGCCCGTCACCGAAGTTGCCTGCCTGGCCGCGCGTACGATCGCCGAGGCCATGACGTCCGCGGCGACTGCGCCGATCTGTCCGACGTCAGCCGGCGCGGTGTTCGATGCGGTGGCCAGCACGAAGATCGTGTCGCCGTCGACCGGGGTGTGGACGGGTGTGATGGCGCGTGCGAAGCCGTCATGCGCCATCTGCGCCACGCGCTTCGCTTCGGTCTTCGTCAGTCGCGCATTGGTGGCAACGACGCCGAGGGTGGTGTTCTGCGCACTGGGCCGGAAGCGAATGGCGCCAGACCGAAGCAGGATGCGTGCGTCGGCGAAGGTGCGGCCGTCGGCGTTGCGAACGCCGGCGACGACTGGTGCCGCTCTCGGGATCGATGACATCGCCGAAGGCGTTGATGGCCACCAGCGCCGACACGATGGTGCCATTCGGCAATTCGAGCGAGGCGCTCCCGATGCCGCCTTTCATCGCGTGCGCGGCGCCGTTCGCTTTGCCGATGGTGGCGCCCGCGCCGGCGCCGACGCTGCCTTCCACGACCGGCATGTTCGACGCCGCGGTGGCCGCCTTGTAGCCGCAATCAGCCGTCGGCCTGATGGTGCCGTCGCCGACCGGCAGATCGAACAACGCGGCGGCGGGCACGATAGGCACGTGCGCATTGCCGAATGCAAAGCCGATTTTCTTTTCCTCGAGGAAGCGCATCACGCCGGACGCGCTGTCCAGCCCGAACGCGCTGCCGCCGGACAGCACGATCGCATGCGCCACCTGCACCGAGTTCACGGGATCGAGCAGATCGGTTTCGCGGGTGGCAGGCGCCGCGCCGCGCACGTCCACGGCGGCGGTCACGCCGGCTTCGGCCAGCACGACGGTGCAGCCGGTCGGCCGCTCGGTCAGCGTGTGATGGCCCACCTTGATGCCCGGCACGGCGGTGAGCGTGCGGTTCATCACGGCTGGCTGCGCGGCGGCAGCGGCGGCCGCGAATGCCGCAATCGCAGCAGTTACCAGCAGACGCATGGACCTATCATCGGTTGGCAATATTGTAGAACGCCAGCAGAATAGAAGCATGCACAAGACGGCTGCGGTCATCGCGGCACTGCTGCTTGGCGCCGCTGCCTGTTCGAGCAAGGAAGAGCGTCGGAGGTCCGAACAGGTTCCGGGACCAACGCCGACCGTGCAGCGCACATCAATCGGCGATCTGCCGGATCCCGATGTCGACGAGGTGCTCGCGCATGCAAAAGTTCTCTCGTCCGATCAGTTTCAGGGCCGCGGACCCGGGCACGAAGGGTGAGGATCTCACGGTCGCGTACCTGATCGATCAGTTCAAGAAGATCGGCGTCAAGCCGGGCAATACCGACGGCACCTACGTGCAGAAGGTGCCGATGGTCGGCATCACGCCGGCACCGGCCCCGCTCGTCTTCCGCAAGGACGGCGAAGAGCAGCAGCTCGCGTGGAAGGACGATTTCGTTGCATGGACGAAACACGTGGCCGACAGCGCCGCGCTCGAGGACTCAGAACTCGTGTTCGTCGGTTATGGGATCGTGGCGCCCGAGTACAACTGGGACGACTATAAGGGCCTCGACGTCACCGGCAAGACGCTGGTCATGCTCGTGAACGATCCACCCGTGCGCGATCCGAACAACCAGGCCGCGCTCGACCCGAAGGTGTTCGGCGGACCGGCGATGACCTACTACGGTCGCTGGACCTACAAGTTCGAGGTGGCGGCGGCAAAGGGTGCCGCCGGGGCGCTGATTGTTCACGAGCCCGACGCGGCCGGCTATCCGTTCAGTGTCCTTCAGGCGTCGCAGGGCGCCGAGCAGTTCGACCTGGTCACTCCGGACAGGAACATGAGTCGCGCCGCCATCGAGGGCTGGATCACGCTCGACCGGGCGAGGGACCTGCTGCGACTGGCCGGACAGGATTTCGGCACGCTCAAGTCGCAGGCGGCAACCCGCGACTTCACGCCGGTGCCGCTGGGGATCCGCGCGTCGATCACGATCCAGAACACACTGCGCACCGTCGAGTCGAAGAACGTCGTGGCGAAGTTCGATGGTCGCGACCCGCTGTTGAAGAACGAGTATGTGATTTACAGCGCGCACTGGGATCACCTCGGCATCGGGACGGCGGTGAACGGCGACGCGATCTACAACGGCGCCGAAGACAATGCGGTCGGCGTCGGTGGTCTGCTCGAGATCGCTCGCGCGTTCAGCCGGCTGCCGACGTCGCCGAAGCGGTCCATCGTGTTTCTGGCGCTCACCGCCGAGGAGCAGGGGCTGCTCGGGTCGCGGTTCTACTCGATCTCGCCCATCTATCCACTCGCTCGCACCGCCGCAAACATCAATATCGATGGCCTGAACGTCTACGGACGCACCAACGACATCACCTTGATCGGCTACGGCGCATCTGAACTGGACGACTACGTTCGCGATGCGGCTGGCGAGCAGGGCCGGGTGGTTCGTCCGGATCCGGAACCGGAGCGCGGCCTCTATTACCGATCGGATCACTTCAACTTCGCACGCGAGGGCGTACCGGCGCTGGACCCCGAAAAGGGCCTGGACTTCATCGGGAAGCCGAAAGGCTTCGGCGAACGGGTACGCAGCGAATACAACCAGCGCGATTACCATCAGCCCTCCGATGTTGTCAGGGCCGAGTGGGACATGAGCGGCGCTCTCGAGGACCTGAAGGTGTTCTTCGCCGTGGGCTACCGGATTGCGGAGGCAGACACCCTTCCCCAGTGGAAGCCGGGCAGCGAGTTCAAGGCGCGGCGCGAAGAGATGATGAACGGCGAAAGGTAGTCGAGGCGCTCGGCGATCTGACGCGCGCGCCCGCTCAGCGGTACGTGGAGGCGACCCGCCTGGATCTGGCGAGATACGCGAGCCATGCGCCGTAATACGCGAGCGTCGCGATCACGTAGAACGGCGTCTGCCCCGGTGGCCGGTTGCTCGGGAAATAGGGAGTCACGTAGGCAAACACCTGCACCGCTGCCGCCACCGCCAGCGCCGTCTTCGCGAGCCGTGGTCCCGCCTCGCGCCTGTCGAGCAGCGATCGGCCCGCGGCGACGCACAGCGCCGTGGCAATGAGCCGCGCCGCCAGCACGAGCACCACTGGAAGGCCGCGCACGCCGATCGCGTTGAACGCACCTGCCGCGACGATTGCGAACACGATCGGTTCCCACACGATCAACAGCCGACACAGCACCTGAAGCCAGCCGCCGATCGGGATGTCCGGCGCGCCGCTCGAGGGGGTTTCGCCCGGAACGTTCGTGTTCAGCGTGACCTCCGGTGGGGCACTGCGGTTGACCATGGGTGCTTGGATACCGTCCGCACGTCGGCCGGTCTGTTACATGTCGGCCGGTCTGCTAGGATGCCATGCTTGCACGCCTACCTGGTACATCACGGCGAGGCCGTCGGCCCCGACGTCGATCCTCGCCGTCCGCTGTCGGCAGCGGGACGCGCATCCAGCGAACGTGTTGCGGCCGAAGCGGCGGCACGAGGTGTTCGACCGGCGGTCGTCTGGCATAGCGGCAAGCTCCGCGCGAAGCAGACAGCCGAACTATTCTGGCGCGCGTGCAATGCGCTGGCGGACTTCGCGGCCACCCGCGATCTGCAGCCCGATGACCCGCCAGGCCGAATGCGCGATCGATTGCGGCATGAACCACGCGATGTGCTGCTGGCGGGCCACTTTCCGCACCTGCCGCAGTTGCTCGCATTGCTCCTCGGCCAGTCGCATGAGGCCTCAGGCGAGTTCCCGGCGCACGGTGTGGTGGCGCTGCTGTCCAACGATGCCGGCGAGACGTGGACGGAAGAATGGCGAATCGATCCACGCCGAGGGTGAACCGCGTGCGTCGCGCCAAGTCGAAGGCGATTGCCCAGCGGTTTGCGCTGCGCGCGGCTGCCGCGGCGCCGCTTCGGAACGACAACGGCCGGATCGTGGAGGAAGCGTCGGAGGGAAACGTGCAGCCGCCGCGGCAGGAGTGGAATCGTCGTCCACTCCTGAGCGGCACTGCCCCGGCGTATCGTGCTACCTGATCACCAGCCCGATGCTGGCCCGCCAGAAGTCGAAGCTCCCGAGATTGATATCGAGTCCGTTATCGAGGACGTTATCGTCGCTGATCGTCCGCATGTAGCGCACGTCACCACGCATCCCGACGTGATTGCTGAAGTATCCCATCACGCCGCCGCCGAAATTGAAGCCAAAGTCCTTGGTGTCGTAGTCCTGAATGTTGCTGACGCCCGAGGCAATCTTCGTTTGAATCATTCCGAGGCCGCCTGTCACATACGGGCGGATCCCGGGGCCGCTCTGGCCGCCGATAGGAATGCCGATGATCAGGTTGCCCATCACGTCCAGCACGTGATTGTCGACGGCATCCCCGAACGGGCTCGGGGTGTAACCGAAGTCGATCTCGCCGCCGATGATGCCGGCGCCCATCCAGCCCGCGTTCACACCCCAGGTGAATTTGTCTTCGAGATCGTCGCTGCCGAAAGTCACGCCTGCGAACGGACTCACAAATCCGTCTGCGCGCGCTGGGGTGGGTGCCCAGAGCAGCGCGATCGCACCGACGATAGCCAAAACCTTTCCTACGCGTCGCATCTATAGACTCCTTTGTCTACGCCCTCAGGGATGTTCGCTGTGTCTACGCCCTCAGAGACGTTCGCAAGGAGCAGGCTGCAAGCGGTGTGCCCCTAAACTCAGGAAACACTCGTATTTGCCGGTTCAGGTGACCGGTGGGACGGTTGGATGGATCGCCGATCGACTGCCGTTATCGATCGACCGTCACGGTGACCGGCGAGATGATACGCGCGGTGACCTCCGCGCCGGAAGGAAACACGGCTTCGCTGCGATCGCCGGCCATAACAGCTGCGCTCCCACCAGCGGCGCCAGTCGTCGCGCCAATCGCGGCGCCCTTGCCGCCGCCGATGATCGCGCCAAGGATCGCACCCGCAACCGCGCCACCGCCGATTTTCTTGGCGCTGCCGTTTCCAGGTGCATCGCCGTAGCGATAGATGGTCTCAGTCGTGATTGGCAGCCTCGTCCCGTCAGCCAGAGCGAGGGTATGGAAACGGATGCCGAGCCGCGCGCGATCGCGCATCTTGCCGCCACGCTCGACGACGACGACGGAGCCGAGGGCGCGAGCACCGGCAGGAATGGCCACCCGACCACCGACCCGCACATCGCGGACGACGCGTGCTTCGACCTTGTCTTCCACGCGTGCGCGCTCGCTGCTCAACGTCGTCTCGGTCTGCAGGCCAACGACGGAGTCGGCGGCGACGGTGAGTTCTTCAAAGCTCGGAGCCTGCGGCTCCGGGACACTCGGAATTTCAACGGGACGTTCCTCAGCACGCGCGGTAGTGGTCGGTTCTGAGGGGAGGGGAGCCGCGGACGCGGGCGCAGAACTGGGCCAACTGTGATCGAGCGTGGGCTTCGGCCGCTCGGTACTGGCAGCCGGCGCGGGCGCAGGGCGCGCCGGAGGCGTCTTCTGCTTATTCGTGGCGACGACGCCTGGCCGTTCCGGTTCCGACGGGCGGCTGGCCGGCGCGGGTGCGGCAGACGCTCGAGCGGCCTCGCCGACGACACCTTCGGTTTCCTGTACGGCCTGAGAGGCAGGACCAGGCTGTGCTGAAGGCACGGCATCGGTCGCCGTGCTGGCCGCGACTGAGGGTGCCGCGCGCTCAGCGACATTGTTCCGCGTAGCCAGGTAGCCACCGGCGCCTGCGGCGGACACGCACGCGATACCCAGCGCGGCAATGGCGAATTTCTGTGAAAGCATGGGGCCTGTCTCCTTGACCGATTCGACCTAACGCAAGGGTCGTGCCCAGGCTCTGCCGCGCTGTACCACGTTAAGTGGCGCGGAACCAACAGCTTACCAGAACGACTGGACCTCTAGGGCTGTCACCCCCGGGAGACCTGTCCTCGGCGACAGACACTGCCGAGGTCACAGACACTGACGAGGTCGTAACGGGAGGAGCCAAACGCAGAAATGCACGGATGCAAGAACGCACGAATGCAAGAACGCACGGATGCACGAACGGCACGAAAGGCACGTGCAGGCACGAGTGCACGAAAGGCGGAATGCACGAAGGCAGGACTGCACGAAAGGCGGAACGCATGAGCGTACGAGCGCGCCGAATTCCTGCGCGACGACGCCTTGGGCCGGGCGCTACAGGGTAATTGCGGGCGGCAGCCGAAAGCTGGGATAAGAACCCGCGGACGAGTGGTTCGCCCGCGGGTGTTGTCGCGAAGACCGGCTGGGGGTCAGGTGCGAGGCGTTGGCCCGAACGATGTGATTCGCCCGATCGCCCATCGCCCATCGCCGGAAGCGAGAAGCCTCCCAGTCCAGAAGCCTTCCTAGTACCGATAGTGCTCCGGCTTGTAGGGTCCGTTCACCGGAACGCCGATGTAGTCGGCCTGGTCCTGCGTGAGCACTGTCAGCTTGACGCCGAGATGGTCGAGGTGCAGCCGCGCGACCTGTTCGTCCAGGTGCTTGGGCAGCATGTAGACCTTCTTCTCGTACTTGCCGGTGTTCGCGTGCAGTTCAAGCTGCGCGATCACCTGGTTGGTGAACGAGGCCGACATCACGAAGCTCGGATGGCCGGTGGCGCACCCGAGATTCAGCAGGCGGCCTTCGGCGAGCACCATCACGCTGTGTCCGTCCGGGAAGCGGAACTCGTCGTACTGCGGCTTGATGTTGATCCGCTCGACTCCCGGATACTTCTTCAATCCGGCCATATCGATCTCGTTGTCGAAGTGGCCGATGTTGCCGACGATGGCCTTGTCCTTCATGCGGGCCATGTGGTCGACGGTGATGATGTTGTGGTTGCCGGTTGCCGTGATGAAGATGTCCGCCGTCTCGACGACGTCCTCGAGTGTGGCAACCTGGTAGCCTTCCATCGCCGCCTGCAGCGCGCAGATCGGGTCGATCTCAGTGACGATCACGCGTGCGCCCTGGCCGCGCAGCGCCTGTGCGCACCCCTTGCCGACTTCGCCGAAGCCGAACACCACCGCAACCTTGCCGCCGAGCATCACGTCGGTCGCGCGGGCGAGACCGTCGGGCAGCGAGTGACGGCAGCCGTAGACGTTGTCGAACTTGCTCTTGGTCACCGAGTCGTTCACGTTGATGGCGGGGAAGAGCAGCGTGCCCGCTTCCATCATCTGATAGAGCCGATGCACGCCGGTCGTCGTCTCCTCGCTGACGCCACGAATCGAGGAGGCCAGACGCGTCCAGCGCTTCGGATCCTTCGCGATCGACTGGTTGATGCAGTCGAGAATGACGCCCCATTCCTCGGGGTCCTTCTCCGGGTTGAACGCCGGCACCTTGCCGGCCTTCTCGTACTCGGCGCCCTTGTGCACGACGAGGGTCGAGTCGCCGCCGTCGTCCACGATCAGCGTCGGGCCGCTGCCGTCGGGCCATTCGAGCGCCTCGCTCGTGCACCACCAGTACTCTTCCAGCGTCTCGCCCTTCCATGCGAACACGGGCGTGCCCTTCGGGTCGTTCACCGTGCCGCCCGTTTCCGGGCGACCGACGACAACCGCGGCGGCCGCGTGATCCTGCGTCGAGAAGATGTTGCACGACACCCAGCGCACGTCGGCGCCCAGTTCGGTGAGCGTCTCGATCAGCACGGCCGTCTGAATCGTCATGTGCAGGCTGCCCATGACGCGGGCGCCGGCCAGCGGCTTCCGGGCGCCGTGCTGTTTGCGAAGCGCCATCAGGCCCGGCATTTCCTGCTCGGCGAGGCGGATCTCCTTGCGTCCATACTCGGCTTCCGCAAGATTCCGCACCTTGAAGGGTTCGCGTCCGACAGCCTTCGCCGCAGCGAACGGGTGAAGCTTTTCAATCACAGTGGCCATGTTGATCATTCTCCTTGTTTGTCTTCTACTCTGATGTCTCTGCAATCAGGGGCTGACGCGGTGTTCAGCAGCGTGATGTAGCGAACATGTAGCCGCACTTAGCCCGCTTTTTTCTGACCCGTCGCCACGAACAGCGCCGGCCCTTTCACTTTCGGGTCTGCGGCCAGCGGCACGACCCGTGTCCGTTCGAATCCGGCGTCGTTCAGCAGCCGGCCCATGTCGTCCTCGGCAAACCCGAGCCACACGTGCCCCATCTGCTGACGGTAACTCTCGCGGTCGTGCGGCAGCATGTCGACGAGCACAAGCCGGCCGCCCGGCTTCAGGACGCGCGCAACTTCCGCGAGCGCACGCCCGGGTTCGGGGACGTGATGAAGCACCAGCATCACCGTCGCGATGTCGAGACGGCCGTCGTCGATCGGCAGCGCCTCGAGTTCGCCGCGGCGCAGATCGATGTTGCTGTGGGTCTGGAGCCGCTTGCGCGCGGCCTGCAGCATCGCGGCGGAACTGTCCACGCCGATGACACGTGCGACGAACGGCGCGATCGCGGCGCCGACCTGGCCGGTGCCGCATCCGAGGTCGCCGACGGTCGCGTCCGGATCGGCCAGCGCGGCGAGCGCCGCGAGGTGGAAACGGTCGCCGAACATCTCCTCGCGCATGCGGTCCCACTGGCCGGCGGAGGAGGTGAAGAATTCAACCGACTTGGATCGCCGCGCAGACATCGCCGCGAGGAGGCGGCGCTGATCCTGGAGCGCCGCCGCCGTCGAGGAAACCTGTTCGCGCACGAGCATCCAGAGACGCCTGGACGAAGCATCGAGCGCGTCGCGCGACATCACGTAGACATTGCTGGTGCCTTCGGCGCGCGATGACACCCAGCCCGCATCGTTCAGCGCCTTGAGGTGGCGGCTGACCGTGGACTGGGGCAGCTGCAGCACCGTGCACAGCTCCGACACGCTCAGCGCGTGGCCGTCCAGCAGCAGCAGGAGACGGCTGCGAGTCGGTTCGGCGAGCGAGGCGAGCTGATCGAGAATGACCGGCGCGCGTGCATTCATCCGTATAGCCGGATGAAAGGATAACATCAGAGCTGATTTGAAATTTCCGATTGGACGATTTGGCGATCTGCCGGGCGACGCAGGGATGAGCCAGGAACGGCGGCTCAAGACGCCACCGCTACCGGATTGATGTCACTGCGGCCGGCAGAGGGTCGTGGCCGCGGTGTCGACGCCAAGCGTCGCCTACGGTGTCGTGACAAATCGTCAAATCGTCCACTCGTCAAATCGAAAAATGTCGAAGGCGATGCGGCGACTCTCCGCGTCACGCGCCGGCTGGTAGCGCTCGAGCAGTTCGGATGTCAGAGGCGCGGACTCCGGCGCGACGTCAGCGTTCGACGATCGCAGGTTAATGTCGGCCCGGTCGGGCGCCGGGCGCAGTTCCTCGACACCGCCTCATCGCTCCTGACGTGCCTGCGCTCGCCTCGAGCGCTCCGCGGAGGTGACCGCATTGATCGCGCGGCCGCCGAGGTACTTCGCGATCAGGTTCTCGATCGCAATCGTGATCGAGCTCGCCTCCGCTGAAGGCCGCATACGGCTGCTGGAGCGGACGGTCGGTCGGATTGAAGAGCCGCAGCTGCTGCTCGTAGCTGTAGAGACCGCCGGCGGGCGCCGGACCGCTCTTGAAGTCCAGCTTCGACATGATTTCGTTGATGCGGCGCTGCTCTTCGATCTGGACCGAAAAGTCGGCTTGCACGTCCAGGTTGCGCAGCTTCGATTCCGCCGGCTTCTTCAGGCCTTCCCTGATCCGCTCGAGCGATACCGAGTCACTACCGTTGTCCTGAGCAGGCGGTGTGGCGGGCGTCGAGGAGACGGCAGGCTCTCGCGCAGACGATGCGGCGGGCTCTCGCGAGGACGCGGCGGGCTCCTGCGCGAATGCCGGCGCCGCGAGCGTCATGACGCGCAACCACCAGACAGACCAGACGCATAACTGTTTAGACGGTGCCGGACCGCTTCCAGCTCCCTGTCCCCCCACCCGACCTCGGCTGCATCACTCGCGCCACCAAACCAGGCTCGAAAACCGCCCGCGCCCAGCGATCTGCGGGAGCAGGCTATAACAGACGTGTGCCCGAATTGCCGGACATTCTGCTCTATCAGGACGCGCTCGACGCGCGTGTGACGGCTCAGGTGCTGAAGCGGGTTCTGGTCCTGAGCCCGTTCGTTGTCCGCACCGTTGATCCGTCGATCGAGATGTTGTCGGGGCGAACGGTCACGGGGGTCAGCCGACTGGGCAAGCGCCTCGTCCTCGCGTTCGACGACGAGCTGTTTCTCGTGCTGCACCTGATGATCGCGGGTCGTCTGCGCTGGCGCGATCCCAGGGCAGAAGCCGGGCGTCGGTCCGCGACTGGTGCTCGCCGTTCTCGAGTTCGGGCACGGGAGCCTCCTGTTTCACGGAAGCCGGGTCGAAGAAGCGAGCCTCGCTTCACGTGGTACGCGGGGCGGCAGCACTCGCGGCCATGGACCGCGGTGGTCTCGAGCCGCTGACGGCGTCCGCGGCGCAGTTCCGCGCCGCGCTGGCGTGCGAGAACCACACGCTCAAGCGGTCGCTGACCGACCCGCGGCTGTTCAGCGGAATCGGCAACGCCTACTCCGACGAAATCCTTCATGCCGCCCGACTCTCGCCCTGAAGCTGACGCAGTCGCTCGCGTCCGATGAGATCGACGCGCCTGTTCGACGCCACACGACGACACCTTGAGCGACTGGATCGACGCGCTTGCGGGCCGAGGCCGGGGACGCGTTCCCGGAGAAGGTGACCGCGTTTCACGACGAGCATGGCCGTACACGGCCGGTTCGGCAAGCCGTGCCCGGTCTGCGGCGCTCCGGTCCAGCGCATCGTCTATGCGGACAACGAGTGCAACTACTGCGCGGTCTGCCAGACCGGCGGTCGGCTGCTCGCGGATCGTGCACTGTCGCGGTTGCTGAAGGAGCGACTGGCCGAGGACGCTGGACGACTGGCTAGGCGCGGCCCATTGCCAAGCGCATCAATCCATTGATGTAGATTTATCGATATGAGTCAGGCGTCGGCGCTCTACCGGCTGCTCGGCGACGAGGCGCGGCTGCGTCTCCTGCGGGTGCTGCGCCGGGAGCGGCTGAACGTGACCGAACTGACCGGCATCCTCGGCCTGGCGCAGTCCGGCGTGTCGCGGCACCTCGGCCTGCTGAAGGACGCCGGCCTCGTCGTCGAGGAAAAGGACGCCGGCTACACCTACTACCGGGTGCCCGAGCGGTCGCTGGCGACGCGAACAGCGCCGTCTGGGCGGCGCTCGAAGAGCAGTTCGAGTCGGCGGCCGGCGAAGCGGCGGTGCGCGCCGACGAAGCGCGCCTCCAGGAAGTGCTGCGGCTGCGCAAGGAGAATTTCGATACGCACGGCGGCGCCGACACGCGCGACGCGCGGCAGCTCGTGCCGGGCCGGAGCTGGGCGGCCTGGTCGCGCGCGCTCGGCATGCTGCTGCCGCCGCTGACGGTCGCCGACCTCGGCTGCGGCGAGGGCTACCTGACGATCGAAGCGGCGCGCTGGGCCGCGCAGGTGATTGCCGTCGATCGGTCGGACGTCGTGCTCGAGCGCGCCAAGGCGCTCGCCGCGCGGCGCAGGGTCGACAACGTGATCTGGAAGCGCGGCGAGCTCGAGAAGCTGCCGATCAAGGACGCCACCGTCGATGTCGCGCTGCTGTCGCAGGCGCTGCACCACGCGGCGAGCCCGGCGCGTGCGGTGGCCGAGGCGTCGCGCATCACGGTGCCCGGCGGACGCGTGCTGATCCTCGATCTGCGCGAGCATCGCGAGGAATGGGTGCGCGCCAAGCTTGGCGATCGCACGCTCGGCTTCAACGACGGCGAGCTGAAACGCATGCTGGTCGACGCCGGCCTGAGCGACGTCACGCGTCGGCGTCGGCGCGAGCAAGGCCGGCGACCCGTTCACCGTGCTGATTGCCGCTGCCTCGAAGCCGCGCGCCGCCGTTGCGATCGACGAGACACACACGAAGAGCGCTACCAGCCGCGCGCCACAGCGCGCCGCAAAGGAATTGTCATGACCACCGACCGCACCAGCGTCCTCCACGACCTCCTCTCCAGGCGCATCCTCGTCCTCGACGGCGCGATGGGGACGATGATCCAGCGCCACACGCTGACGGAGGAGGATTTCCGCGGCGCCCGATTCGCGAGCCACGGCCACGATCTGCAAGGGCAACAACGACCTGCTGATCCTGACGCGGCCCGATGTCATCGCCGGCATCCATCGCGAGTACCTGGCGGCCGGCAGCGACATCATCGAGACCAACACCTTCAGCAGCAACGCCATCGCGCAGGCCGACTACGGTCTCGAGTCGCTCGTCTACGAGCTGAACTTCGAAGGCGCGAAGCTGGCGCGCGCCGCCGCCGATGAATGGACTCGCGCGCACGCCGGACCGCCCGCGGTTCGTCGCCGGCTCGATGGGACCGACCAACCGCATCCTGTCGATTTCGCCGGACGTGAACAATCCGGCCTTCCGCAACATGACCTTCGACGAGCTGCGCGAGGCGTTCAAGGAGCAGGCGCGCGGCCTGATCGACGGCGGGTGCGATCTGCTGCTGCTCGAGACGATCGTCGACACGCTCAACGCCAAGGCGGGCATCGTCGCGATCGAGGAAGTGTTCGAGGAGAAGGGCGTGCGCCTGCCGCTGATGATCTCGGTGACGATCACCGATCGCAGCGGGCGCACGCTGTCCGGGCAGACGATCGACGCGTTCTGGGTCTCGATCGCGCACGCCAGGCCGTTCAGCGTCGGCGTCAACTGCGCGCTCGGCGCGCGCGACATGCGGCCGTACGTCGAGGAGCTGGCGCGCATCGCCGACTGCTACATCAGCTGCTATCCGAACGCCGGGCTGCCGAACGCCTTCGGCGAGTACGACGAACAGCCCGGCGACACCGCCAGCGCGCTCCGCGAGTTCGCCGACGAGCAGGCTTCGTGAACATCGTCGGCGGCTGCTGCGGCACGACGCCGGACCACATCCGGGCGATCGCGGCGGCGGTGAAGGCTGCCGCCGCGCGCGGTCGCCGCGACGGACCGGACGCAGCCGGCTGCGCCGGCGGTGCAGAGCTTCACGCAGTTCGCCGGCCTCGAGGTGCTCACGATCCGGCCGGAGAGCAACTTCCAGATGATCGGCGAGCGGACGAACGTCACCGGCTCGATGCGAAGTTCGCGCGGCTGATCCGGGCGGGCAACTACGCCGAGGCGACCGACGGTCGCGCTCGATCAGGTGCGCGGCGGCGCCAACCTCATCGACGTCAACATGGACGAAGGCATGCTCGATTCCGAGCGTGCGATGACCGACTTCCTCAACTACATCGCCACCGAGCCCGACATCGCGCGCGTGCCGGTCGATGATCGACAGCTCGAAGTGGTCGGTGCTGGTGGCCGGGCTCAAGTGCGTGCAGGGCAAGCCGGTCGTCAATTCGATCAGCCTGAAGGAAGGCGAGGCGGACTTCCTGCAGAAGGCCGCAATCGTCCGCCGCTACGGCGCCGGCGTGGTCGTGATGGCGTTCGACGAGCAGGGCCAGGCCGACACGGTCGAGCGCAAGGTGTCGATCTGTCAGCGCGCCTATAAGCTGCTGACCGAACGCGCCGGCTTCGATCCGACCGACATCATCTTCGATCCGAACATCCTGGCGATCGCGACCGGGCTCGAAGAGCACAACGACTACGCGATCAACTTCATCGAGGCGACGCGCATCATCAAGGCGACCTGCCCGGGCGTGAAGATCAGCGGCGGCGTCAGCAACCTGTCGTTCTCGTTCCGCGGCAACGATCGTCGTGCGCGAGGCGATTCACTCGGCGTTCCTGTATCACGCCATCAAGGCCGGCCTGGACATGGGGATCGTGAACGCCGGGCAGCTCGCGGTCTACGAGGACATCCCGAAGGATCTGCTCGAGCGGGTCGAAGACATCATCTTCAACCGCCGGCCCGGACGCGACCGAACGGCTGGTCGACTTCGCCGCCACGGTGAAGGAGGGCAGCGGCAAGCAGCAGGAGCACGACCTGGCGTGGCGCGAGGCGACCGTCGAGGCGCGTCTGTCGCACGCGCTCGTGCACGGCGTCGTCGACTTCATCGAGGCAGGACGTCGAGGAAGCGCGGCAGAAGTACGCGCGTCCGCTCGACATCATCGAAGGCCCGCTGATGGACGGCATGAAGGTCGTCGGCGATCTGTTCGGCGCCGGCAAGATGTTCCTGCCGCAGGTCGTCAAGAGTGCGCGCGCGATGAAGAGGGCCGTCGCCTACCTCGAGCCGTTCATGGAGGCGGAGAAGGCGCAGCTGGTCGCGGCCGGTGGCGCGCCGGCGCCGGGCGGCGCGAACGCGACCTCGGCATCGCAGGGCGGCAAGGGCAAGATCGTGCTCGCGACCGTCAAGGGCGACGTGCACGACATCGGCAAGAACATCGTCGGCGTCGTGCTCGGCTGCAACAGCTACGACGTCGTCGATCTCGGCGTGATGGTGCCGTGCGACCGGATCCTGCAGACCGCGCTCGACCAGAATGCCGATCTGCATCGGGCTCGAGCGGCCTGATCACGCCGTCGCTCGACGAGATGGTGTTCGTCGCGCAAGGAGATGGAGCGTCGCGGCATGCGCGCGCCGCTGCTGATCGGCGGCGCGACGACCAGCAAGCAGCATACGGCGGTGAAGATCGCACCCGAATTCAGCGGGTCGACCGTTCACGTGCTCGACGCGTCGCGCGTCGTCGACGTCGTGTCGAGCCTGCTGAACGAGACGCAGCGCGCGCAGTTCGAGCGCGGCGAACGCGCGGCGCTGCAGGAGCAGCTGCGCGCAGCAGCACAGCGCGCGCCGCGAACGTCCGCTGCTGTCGTACGACGCGGCGCTCGAGAACCGGCTCTGCAGATCGACTGGGCGCACGAGACGCTGCCGACGCCGTCGTTCATCGGCCGCCGCGTCGATCGACGTGCCGCTCGACCGATCTGGTGCCGTTCATCGACTGGACGTTCTTCTTCGCCGCCTGGGAGCTGAAGGGACGCTTCCCGGCGATTCTCGATCATCCGCAGTACGGCGCCGCGGCGCGCGAGCTGTACGACAACGCCCGCGCGCTGCTCGACCGCATCATCCGCGAGAAGCTGCTCGACGGCGCGCGGCGTCTACGGCTTCTGGCCGGCCGCGTCGGAGGGCGACGACATCGTGGTCTTCGCGGACGAGCAGCGGTCGCGGCGAGCTGCTCCGCTTCAACATGCTGCGGCAGCAGGAGGCGATCGCCGACGGCAAGCCGAATCTGTCGCTGGCCGACTTCGTCGCCGATCGCCGCGCGCCGGTGCGCGACTACATCGGCGCGTTCGCGGTCACGGCCGGCCTCGGCGCCGACGAGCTCGTGCGCGCGTTCGAGCGGGCGCACGACGACTACAACGCGATTCTGGTCAAGGCGCTGGCCGATCGGCTGGCCGAAGCCTTCGCCGCGTATCTCCACGCGCGGTCGCGCGCGGATTGGGGCATCGGCGAGAACGTCGACGCACCGACGACATCCTGCCGAGCAGCACCGCGGCATCCGGCCCGGATTCGGCTATCCCGCCTGTCCGGATCACAGCGAGAAGTTCAAGCTGTTCGATCTGCTCGAGCGCAGCGCGATGCCGGCATCGAGCTGACCGAGCACGCGGCGATGACGCCGGCGGCCAGCGTCAGCGGGCTGTACTTCGCGCATCCCGCAGGCGCGCTACTTCACCGTCGGCCGCATCGGCGAGGATCAGATCGTCAGCTACGCGCGGCGCAAAGGGCAGCTCGATCGACGACACGTCGAGCGCTGGCTCACCTCCGCAGCTGGCGTACGAGTCGGCGCGCTGCTGATCGCGGTAGGCTGGACCCGCCGGGGTCCGGCCGACCTTCAGCCGTCGCTACCGGTCTCAGGTCGCGCGAAGTGTCACGCAGCTCTAACGACGTCAGTGCGAACTGGAAAGCGTCAGTGGCATCGAGTCCGCGAACTGACGTTGCGAATGCCCATTTTTGACGCGTAGCTGATCAGTCGGAACCGATCGCTCAACCACGCTGCTGTTTTCGAGCTGATATCCACCGAATCGACGCACTGACGGTTCGTGACGCTCGCATGCTCTGGTGTCCCGACATGGCACAGCGTTCGACCCGTCGCTCGCTCGTTCCAGCCCGCAACAGGCCTGAACTCCATTCAGGTCAGACAGATACGCGCACTAATCTCAGCTGGTGTACCGCTTGCTCAAGCAGAGCAGCGTCATGAACCTCAATGCATCTGCTCGAAGTCGAGCATCACAGCAGCTCGCGGCACGCAGACCCGTCGGCCGAAGGCCGTGCGGGGCTTGCGCCCTGTGCTCGCCGCCTCGGCGCTCCTCGCACTGCTGGCTCCGTCGGCGCACGCGCGCCGACCGGCTACCGCAAGCTCGATCCGGAGCTGAATCGCGCGCGCGTCGCGGCGGGCAGCGGCCGACCGACTCGCGTTGATCGTCAGGCTCGCAGCGGCGCAGCGCTGCCGGCGTCGCTTCAGCCGTATCGTGCGCGGTCCGCGGCTGCGAGCTGATCGACGGCTACGTGCTCGACGATGCCCGACAGCGCGCTCGTCCAGACTCGACGCAGCTGCCGCAGGTCGCGAGCGCGCATCAGGACCGCCCGATCTGGGCGGCCGACTACCTGTCGACGCGAGTCGACCGGCGCGGACGTCGCCGCAGCAGTCGCTCGGCTTCACCGGCCGCGGCGTCGGCGTCGCGGTGATCGACTCCGGCATCACGACGTGGCACGACGATCTGACGCCTGCCGACGGCGCAGCCGTTATCCCTACGCGCAATCAGCGCGTGGCGAAGTTCGTCGACTTCGTCAACGGGCAGACGCATGCCCTACGACGACCACGGCCACGGCTCGCACGTCGCCGGCATCATTCTCGGCAACGGCTACGACTCGCACGGCCGGCAGTCCGGGATGGCGCCCGATGCGTCGCTGGTCGTCGCTCAAGGTGCTCGACACCGACGGCAAGGGCACGATCAGCACGATCATCGCGGCGCTCGACTGGGTGGCCGCCAACGCCGAGCACCTACAACATCCGCGTCGTCAACCTTTCGGTCGGCGCCGCGCGTCACCGAGTCGTACTGGATCGATCCGCTGACGCTGGCCGCCAAGCCGCCTCGACGAGCGGGCATCGTCGTCGTCGCGGCGGCCGGCAACCTCGGCCAGAACGCCGACGGCGAGCAAGCAGTACGGCGGCATCCTCGCGCCCGGCAACGCGCCGTGGGTGCTGACCGTCGGCGCGTCGAGCACCGAAGGCACGACACGCGTCGCAGGACGACATCGTCGCCGGCTTCAGTTCGCTCGGTCCGACCCGCGGCGACTACCTGGCCAAGCCCGATCTCGTCGCGCCGGGCTGCGGCATTCTCTCGCTGGCGGTCCCGGGCAGCACGCTCTATCGAGGCCAACGCGCAGTACCTCGTTGACGGCAACGTCGAGCACCGGCTATCCGCCGTATCTGAGCCTGAGCGGCACGAGCATGGCGGCGCCGCAGGTGTCCGGCGCGGTCGCGCTGATGCTCGCAGGCGAACCCGAGCCTCACGCCCAATCTCGTGAAGGCCATCCTTCAGTACACCGCGCAGCAGCGACAGCGACTACGACGCGCTCGCAGCAGGGCGCGGGCTTCCTCGACGTGCTCGGCGCCGTCCGGCTCTGCGACGCTTCTACGCGCGGAACCAGCCGGGCACGCACATGCCGGTCGAGCGCACGTGGAGCCAGCACATCATCTGGGGCAATCACGATCATGTCGGGCGGCTACATCAATCCGCTCGGCGAACGCCTGGGCGACCAACATCGTGTGGGGCACCGCACGTCGCTGCTGCCGACAACATCGTGTGGGGCACTGCGAGTGCGACAACATCGTGTGGGGCACGGTGTGCGGCGGTGACAACTGCTCGAACATCGTGTGGGGCACCGCCGATGCGAACGGCGCGAACATCGTGTGGGGCACCGCGCGACAACATCGTGTGGGGCACCACGTCGGCCGACAACATCGTCTGGGGCACGTCGGCGCCGACAACATCGTGTGGGGCACGAGCGGCGGCGCACCGAGAACATCGTGTGGGGCACGGCGTGCGGCGGCGACAACTGCGCGAACATCGTCTGGGGCACACGCACCGCGGACAACATCGTGTGGGGCACCGTCAGTGCCAACGAGAACATCGTCTGGGGCACTGCCGACAACATCGTCTGGGGCACCTTCGACCAGAGCGGCAACATCGTGTGGGGCACCGCGGGCGAGGCCGGCAACATCGTGTGGGGCACGGCCGACAACGGCAACATCGTCTGGGGCACTGCCGACAACTCCAACATCGTGTGGGGCACCGCGACCGCGGACAACATCGTCTGGGGGACGGCCGACAACATCGTGTGGGGCACCGCTGACGACGACAACATCGTCTGGGCAGGCGGCTCGTCCGAGGCCGAACAGCGGAACGGGGGCAATTGACATGGATAAAATCGCCGTCCTTGTTGAACAATCCGAACTCGCGCCCCGCCGCGTCGAACGCGCCCGGCGCGATCGAAGACTGGCGGCTCCGGCTCCCGGTGCTGTCCACCGGTGACGTGGTTCTCCGTGAAGTGCGCCTGTCGGATGCGCACGCCCTGGTCTCGCTGTTGACCACGCCTGAAATCACGCGCTTCATTTCCGCGCCGCCGCAGACCATCGCAGGGTTCGAACGCTTCATCGCCGCGTCACAGCGGCTGCGCGCGTCTGGCGAGGGCGCCTGCTTCGCCGTCACGCTCAACGGCTGCGACACCGCGATCGGGCTGTTCCAGGTGCGCCAGGTCAGCCCGTCGGAGGACGAGGCCAGACAGCTTGGCGGCGCCATGGATACGGCAGAATGGGGCTTTGCCATCGGCTCGCCGTTCTGGGGCACCGGCATCTTCGAACAGGGTGCGGCGCTGCTGCTGGAGTTCGCCTTCGAGCGTGTCCGCGTGCATCGCCTCGAAGCGCGCTGCGCCGTCAAGAACGGACGCGGCGTCAAGGCGCTGCTCAAGGTCGGTGCCGTGCCGGAAGGTATCCTCAGGAAAGCGTTTGCCTGCGGCGACGAGTACCTCGATCAGGTGCTCTACGCCATCGTCGAGCAGGACTGGCGTGCGTGCCGCGACCGTGCGCGCGCCGCCAGCCTGTCTCTGGTGCACTGAGCATAAAACCACAATGCGCGACGCGTCGGAGCCGCGGTATGCGCGCGCTCCGCGCGTCGCGCGTTGTGGGCGCGTCGTTCAGCCTCGCTCGATCGGCCGATTCGGATCCGACACCCACTCGCTCCACGAGCCGGGATACAGACGCGCGCCACTCAGCCCCGCGTGCTCCAGTGCGAGCAGGTTGTGGCACGCCGTAACGCCCGATCCGCAGTAGCAGATCACATGGTCGCCGCTGGTGCCGCCAACGACTCCACTCAATTCCCGGCGCAGGTCCTCCGGCCTCCGAAACGTTCCCGCATCGAGATTGCGCTGGTAGAAGTGGTTCACCGCGCCGGGAATGTGGCCGGCTACCGGATCGAGCGGCTCGACATCCCCGCGATAACGCTCCGGCGCCCTGGCATCAACGAGACGCCAATCGGGCGACGATGAGAGAGACGCCACTTCCATTGCCGTGACAGTCATCTGCTCGCGCGGTGCGCCGGTAAACGTGCGGGCCGGCCGGTTCTCGATTCCGCTCGATGTCGGCAGCCGTGCCTCCGTCCACTTCGCGAAACCGCCATCGAGCACCGCCACGCCATCGTGTCCCATCCATCGCAGCAGCCACCAGAGGCGGCTTGCGAACATGCCGGTGTCCTGATCGTAGGCGACGACCTGAACGTCCGGGCCGATGCCAAGCCGCCCGAGCGTGGCCACCAGCGCATCGATCGTCGGCAGCGGATGACGCCCGTTGGTGCCCGTCTTCGCGCCGGACAGATCGCGGTCGAGGTGCGCATAGACCGCGCCGGAGATGTGCGCCTGTTCGTACGCCCGTTCGCCGGCACCGGTGTCTCCCAGATCGAATCGGCAGTCGACGACGACCAGGCGCGGGTCGGCGAGAGTGGAGGCGAGTTCTCGAGAGCCGATGAGGGTCGTGTGCGTCATCAGAGCACACGATAACAGAGGCGGGTTCGGAAGCCGGTGAGGCGGCGTGCGCTCAACTGAAGGTGATGTTCGCCGGCGGCCAGGGCCTCGGCTGCTCGAAATGTGCGAGCAGCGCCTCGTGCCGGTAGGTGAAGATCTTTCGCAGGTCGCGTCTGATGAGTGGCGCGACGATCGTCCCGCCCGGCATATCGAACTCCACGTGATCGAGGAGCAGCGTGCCACCGCGTTCAGGGCGGAACTGGTGCGTATGGATCCACGTGCGATAGGGCCCGCGCTGCTGCTGATCCACGAACATCTCTGGTGGCTCGAACGCGGCGATCTCGGTCAGCCACGACATGGGAATGCCATGGAGGCTGATGCGATATTCGATCAGCGCACCGACACGCATCTCGATGGGTTGTGGCGTCCTGATCAGGAAACGCAGCCACGGCGGGGTCAACTGCTGCAGGTTGGCGGCGTCGGCGAAGAATGGAAATACCTGGTCGCGCGGCAGGGAAACCCAGGTCTGGGCACGGAGGTGCATCGGGGCTGCTCTTTCAGACGCAGCCTGACCCGGCGTGGATCCGCGCCGGCGGAGTATCATCCCGCGATGCGCTTGCCCGATGCGGTCGTGTTCGACTTCGACGGGGTGCTTCTGGACAGTGAAACACCCGAATACGAGTCGCATCGCCGCGTCTACGAGCGGTTCGGCCTGACGCTCACCGTGGCGGAGTGGTGCGACTGCATCGGCGTCGACGTCGACCGTGACCTGGACCGCTGGTCGCGTCGTCTGCGCGAGCACGCACCTGGAGCACCAGACCACGAGGCGTTTCGCGCCGAGGTGCATCAACTCTTTGCCGAGCTGGTCCCTCGAGAGCCGATGCCCGGCATCGCATCGCTGATTGCGGAGCTCACCGGGGCCGGTGTGGCCTGCGGAATCGCCTCCAACTCGCCGGCGCGATGGGTGATGCCGGCAGCGGAATCGATCGGCATCGCTGCCTGCATGCAGGCGGTCGTCACGAAAGATGACGTCGTCCGTGGAAAGCCGGCGCCAGACGTTTATCTGGAAGCGGTGCGGCGGCTTGGCGCCACTCCGTCGCGCAGCTTCGCGGTGGAGGATTCCGCGCCTGGCCTTGCCTCGGCGCGGGCCGCTGGGTTGCGGACCATCGCCGTTCCGCACTGGCTGACACTCGAGCACGATCTTTCCGCCGCGGACGTGCGCGTCGCCGACGCGCGTGACATCACCCTTGGACTGCTGCAGAACATCCTGGAGGAAGGCGTATGAACACGAGATCGTGGCTGTGGTGCGCGGTGACGGCTGCCGTTGCCGTGACGGCGGGGGTCGCCATGGTGGCGCAGGGTCGCGGTGCCGCATCGGCGGCGCCGGCACAGCAGGGGATTACCTACCGGTCTCCCGGTGGTACGACGCTGCGGTTGATGCTGGACGAGAACAACCTTGGAACCGAGGTGTCGCTCGGCGAGATCACGTTTCCGCCCAACCAGGATTCCGGAGAGCATGCCCACGATGCCATCGAAATCTTCTACGTGGTGTCGGGACAGCTGGAACATGTGGTGAACGGCCGCAGCCAGATCCTCACGCCCGGCATGTCAGGGTTCGTGCGGCCGCCCGACAAGGTCCGCCACAAGACCGGACCGGAAGGCGCAAAGGCGGTTGTCGTCTGGGCACCGGGGATCGAGGGCAGGCGAGTGGCGTCACGGTGGACGCGCGAGCCCTAGCGTCGGATCTTCAGACCCGAAGACGCGGGCGATGGCGGTTCCCTATAAAATGGATCGGACACCATGACGCCATCTGAAGAAAGCACGCCGGCAGCTCCGGCGGCTCCGGTCGATTTCATCCGCTCGATCGTCGACGAGGACCTGGCCACCGGGAAGCATCACGGGCGCGTCGCCACCCGGTTTCCGCCCGAGCCAAACGGATACCTCCATATCGGGCACGCGAAATCGATCTGCCTCAATTTCGGTGTCGCCGCGGAGCGTGGGGGCACGTGCAATCTCCGCTTCGACGACACGAATCCGACGAAAGAGGATGTCGAGTACGTCGAGGCGATCAAGAAGGACGTCGCCTGGCTCGGATTCACCTGGGACGCCATGTTCTACGCGTCCGATTACTTCGAGCAGCTGTATCAATTTGCCGTCGAGCTGATTCGGAAGGGCAAGGCGTACGTCGACGAACTCACAGCTGACGAGACACGCAGGTATCGCGGCACACTGACGGAGCCGGGCCGGAACAGCCCGTATCGCGATCGACCAATCGAGGAGAACCTCGACCTGTTCGCGCGGATGAGGGCTGGCGAGTTCGAGGATGGCAAATACGTCCTGCGTGCAAAAATCGACATGGCGTCGCCCAACCTCAACATGCGCGATCCGACGTTGTACCGGATTCGGCGTGCGACGCACCACCGAACGGGCGACGCGTGGTGCATCTACCCGATGTACGACTACGCCCACCCGCTGTCGGACGCCCTCGAACGCATTACCCATTCGCTGTGCACGCTCGAGTTCGAGGATCATCGTCCGCTGTACGACTGGTGCGTGGAGAACCTGATTGACGGCGATCGGCCGAAGCAGATCGAGTTCGCGCGGCTGAATCTGAATTACACGGTGATGAGCAAGCGCAAGCTGCTGCAGCTGGTCGAGCAGAAGCATGTGGCGGGATGGGACGACCCGCGCCTGCCGACCATCACCGGGCTGCGGCGTCGGGGCTACACACCTGAGTCGATCCGTGCCTTTTGCGCCCGCATCGGTGTGGCAAAGAAGGAAAACGTCATCGACATGGCCCAACTCGAGCACAGCATCAGGGAAGATCTCAACACCCGCGCCTCGCGTGCGATGGCCGTGCTGCGTCCGCTCAAGGTGGTGATCACGAACTACCCGGAAGGCGTCGTCGAAGAGGTGGATGTCATCAACAACCCGGAGAACGCCGCGGCGGGCACACGCAAGGTGCCGTTTTCGCGCGAACTCTACATCGAGCGCGACGACTTCCGCGAGGATCCACCCAGGAAGTTCTTCCGCCTCTCGCCTGGTCGAGAAGTGCGTCTGCGCTGTGCCTACTTCATCAGCTGCACGGAGGTGGTGAAAGACGCGCACGGCGAAATCATCGAGCTTCGCTGTACCTACGATCCGGCGACCCGCGGTGGCGATGCGCCCGACGGTCGCAAGGTAAAGGCAACCTTGCACTGGGTGTCCGCACGCCATGCGATTGATGTCGAAGTGCGGCTGTACGACCGTCTGTTCGTCGTTGAAGACCCGGAGCGGACGTCGGAGGGAAAGACATTTCTCGACTACCTGAATCCTGCATCGCTGGAGGTCATCACCGACGCGAAAGCCGAGCCGGCGCTGGGGCAGGGTCGGACCGGAGATACGTTCCAGTTCGAGCGCCTCGGCTACTTTTGTGTAGACCGCGACACACAGCCCTCGAAGCTCGTCTTCAACCGCACCGTATCGCTCCGCGACACGTGGGCGAAGATCGAGCAACGCCGCGATTGAACGACAGCGGTCACCCGGCTCAGGCCCGGAACTGCTCTTGCACCCGGTGGCGCCGTGGAGCCCAGAGCTCGACGGCATCTGATTCGTCAACATCTGAACAACGCGCGCGCCGAGCTCGATATCGGCGATCGCACGGCTGCGCTGCGCGAAGTGCATGCGGCCCTGAGTCTCGATCCCGAGTACCTCGCCGCGCAGGCGTTGAGGGAGCGGATCGAGCAGCTCCCGCCTGCACGCCGATCCTTCGATCCGCCTGCCGACTCATCGTTCGATCCGCCTGCCGAATCTCTGCCGCGGACTGAACTGTCCCAGCGTCATGAGGCGGCGCCACGACACATTCCGCTGACCTCGATCTCGGCAGCAGGGTGGGCGCGCTTCGAACATCGGGCCCGCGTGCGACGGATTGAGAAGCGCGCGGCGGCGGCGCGGGCTGCAATCAGCAAGGGCCGATTCGCGGAGGCGCGCGCCGCTCTCGACGAGATTCGGGAGATGGACGAGGCGCATCCTGACCTGATCTCTCTGGGTATCGAACTGGACGCCGCAGAGCACCTGGCCGAGGAGCCGACCTTTCGCTGGGGTGCTGTGTTTGCCGCGGTCGTTGTATTCGGCGCCCTGGTTCTGGGTGCGCGTTACCTCGAACGACCCGCTGGCGTGATTCCCACGTCGCGTCCGGTTTCGCAGACCGCTGTCGTCGATGAGCGGTTGCGTCAGGCGCCTGCGGAGCCGCCGCGTTCCCCCGCCGAACAGCCGCGTACCGGTGAGAATGCGCGCGAAACTGTATCTACACCGGGAGACGCTGTTCCCGCACCATCCGACGTGACGGGTCAACTTACCGCTGCCCCGATCACGCCGGTTCTGCGCCTGCCTTCAGAGCCACGTTCAGCGGCCTCGCCAACACGTTCAGCGGCCCCATCAACAGAAACGGTGTCAGCAGAACAGGGATCAGTGCGGCAGTCGCAAGCGGCGATTCCGCCGGCGGCGATGCGGCCAGCGGAGAGATCGCCGGCAGAGCGTCTGCCGGCAGATCGCCAGGCCGCAGA
The DNA here is from genome assembly GCA_963697745.1 of uncultured Acidobacteriota bacterium. GTDB lineage: Bacteria > Acidobacteriota > Vicinamibacteria > Vicinamibacterales > CAVVIG01 > CAVVIG01. The sequence goes on from CAVOPD010000018.1 coordinate 120,060, forward strand.
CAGGCCAGCGGCAGACCGGCCAGCGGCAGACCGGCAGGGGTCCGGAGCGCTGACCGCCGGCTCGGGCACTGGCCTCGCGGCAACGACCGACAGACCGCGTCCCATCGCGTGGCCCCCGGTGACCCGACCCACGGCGGCGGCGGTCGCCCCACCCCCACCGGTCGCGACCACCGGCGATCTGGCGACGGCGGCGCCCGTGGTTACGGCCCCGGCGCCTGACAGCGCGATCACCGCCCCCGCGTCCCCGGCGGTCGTGCCGGCAGTCAGCCCGGCAGCACTGCCCGGCGACCTGACCCCAGACACAAATGCGGCGCGCTCAACCCGGCCGACAACGCGGGAACCGGAGACGAGCATTTCACGGACCGCGAACGCGTCAGCAGCGGTCATCACTCCGCGCGACGAAGACATGGTTCGCGAGACGCTGCAACGCTACCGCACGGCGTACGAGAGCCTCGATGCCAGATCCGCACAAGCGGTGTGGCCGCGGGTCGATGGTGCCGCGTTGCAGCGCGCGTTCGACGGTTTGCAGTCGCAGCGGCTGACCTTCGATGCCTGCCAGGTGCAGGTGCGCGGCGGCACCGGTTCAGCGGTCTGCCGGGGGTCAGCGCGCTACGTGCCCAAGGTGGGCAGCAGGGAGCCGCGCGTGGAACCGCGCGTGTGGACGTTCGCGCTTCACAAAACCGGCGACGACTGGCAGATCGATTCGGCTCGCGCCGAGCGATGAGCGTCGGCTGCGGCCGCAGCTGCTTCCGGAGCCTGCCGCCCCACGCTTACCGTACTGCCGCAGTTCGACCATGGGGCTACCACCGCAGTCCCGGCGAGGGGCGCTCGACGCGATGTGTTCAGGGTCGCGCGAACACTCGTTCAGCGAGCCAGCGAGTAGTCGATCCCGACAAACGGCAGGAACGGCGCGCGAAGACCACCCCTCAGGATCGGCAACCCGACGTTCGCCGCCAGCACCCACGTATCCCCCAGATTCCACTTGATGCCGGGCGCGATCGTCAGTGAGTGGAGATTCGATGCGCCGGGCAGCAGCCGGATGGTGTTGACGCCCGCGAGCGTCGGATGCGGCTGGGCAACGGAGATGATGTCGCCCGGCGTGTTCACCAGCCGGCCGAGGGCTTCCACGCTGAACGTGAGCCGCGTCGACGCGGCTGCGGTGAGGGCGAACCCGTAGTTCAACTCGTCGGCGAGACCGCCGCGAGAGAGGCCGAGCGTGGTATGCGCCGATGTCCGGGGGCCCTCGAGCGATCCAATCGCCAGGAACCGGACCGCTGTCTTGCCGGTGCCGAGGAGGTCCTCCTCCCGACCGGTGGGCAGCCGCACGTCGACCGCCGCCGCCAGGCTGCCACCATCCTGCTCGAGCAGGGTCACCTTGCCTCTCACGAGCACGTCTGCCAGACCAACCGCGTTCGCCGTGGCTGCGGCCTGGGTGAACTGTCGTCCACGATAGGTGTTGATGCGCGTGCCGTTCATGCGGAGCCAGACGATCGGCGCGGCACCGCCCACTTCTACCCTGTTGCCAATGCCCACGTTGCCGTAGATGGTGGCGACATCCTCATCGAGTCCCAGCGTCAGCTGGTCCACATCGAACGGCTCCGCCTCGTCCACGAACTGGTTGGCGGTGGTGATGAGCGAGCCATTCCGGAGATTGCGGCCGTCGAGCGCGGTGAAATGGAGATGCTGGAACGTGATGCCGATGCCGGCCGTGCCGCTGCCCGATGTCAGGGCTCGATCGATGAACACGGGGCCGAACGTCTGAGTGGTCCGCTCGACGGTCCCGATCTCGGGGTTCAGGCGATAGGCGAACGCCCCGGACGTGGAGGTCACCGGCAGTGTCGAGAGATTCGCGAGCAGCGCCCGCGAGATCGTGGTGCTCGTGGCGAGGGCCGCCGCGGCGTCACGCTCCACGCTTCCGGTATTGACCGACTGGTTGGTCACCAGGAACGTCAGTGCGTCGGACACGCTCTGTTGTGCGGGTGCCTGCTGCTGTGCGGAGGCCTCGCGGGGTGCGGTGAGCAGGAGGCCGCCAATGACCACGAGCGCTGCGACGTGCCTATTTACCATTCTTGTTGAAGTCGATCTGATCGGCCAGGACGGAGCCGTCTGCCTGCGTGGTTCCTTTGACACTCACCTTGTCGCCATTGGACAGGTCGTTGCACTTGCCGCGGCCGTCGTAGCTGGTATTGCGACTCGATGTGACGGTGTATCCACCCGCACTGAACCGGATTGACGGGCACGAGCCGGTCAGAGACGACACGGTCCCGGACAGGGAGATGGTCGTTGGGATCGGCGTGGGTGTCGGGGCTGGGGTCGGAGTCGGGGCCGGCGTTGGTGCCGGCGCCGGAGTGGGCGTCGGGGCTGGCGTTGGAACCGGCGCAGGCGTCGGCGTTGGTGCCGGGGTTGGCGCCGGCGCGGGTGACGGTGAAGGTGCCGGAGTTGGCTCGGGTGTGGGCGTCGGTGCCGGTGTGGGCGCCGGTGTCGGCAGTGGCACCGGCGCCGGTACCGGCGAGGCTGGCGCCGCGTTCGCCGCGTCCTGCCTCACCGTGTAGGTGATCCCGGCGACGGTGATGATACCGACGCGCGCTGCGCCGGCGTTCGGGCCGACGGAGACATTGACCGAGGCGCTGGCCGAGCCGGTGCGAGCGCCGGGAAGCGACAGCCAGTCGACGGTGCTGGATGCGGTCCACGCGCAGCCGGTCAGGGTCGTGATGTCGAACGCCAGCGTGCCACCGGCGGCGCCAATCGAATCGCCGGTCCGGGTCAGCGCATACGTGCATGCTGCGGCGGCCTGCGACACCTGCAGATGCTGCGCATCGACGAGGATGTCCGCGGCCCGAGGTGCCGGAGCCGGATTGCGCGCGACGGTGTACGAAAAGGCTGCATCGCCAGATCCGGATTGCGACCCGCTCACGGACACCCAGGAGGCCTGCGCGGTAACTGCCCATGCGCAGTCACGCGCCGCGCTGATCGTCAGCGCCCCTGTGCCCCCGCTATCGCCGAACTGGGTCGGTGTCGCCGATGCGGTCACCTGACATTTGTTCCCCGAAGGTGCGGTCGCCGACGTGGTCGTCGAGGTACATGCACCGCTCAGCATCGCGCCAAAGATGGCGCAGGAGATCCAGGGGAGCGGCGGGCGAGAACAGATCAGGTCCACGACATCGACCTGATGCACGTGGCTCGCCAATTCCGCCTGTCCGTGTCATCGAGCGATAGGGAGCTGAGCCGTGGCGGCCGGGTGAAGTACAATGCCCGACATTCCCGTGGAATATCACATCACCCAGTACGATCTCGAGCAGGGGGCGCTCGAGATTCAATACATCGAAGAGTATTTCGGAGAGTTCCCCCGGAAGAAGACGGCTGCCGAGATTGTGCGGCGCCTGTCCGATCGCAAGCACCTCATCCTGATCGCGTCGGGGCCACTCCCCGACGATCCCGGCACCGTCGTCCCGGTCTCATTCAAGGTGGCGCACGAAATCCATCGCGAGGAAACCGAGCCGAAGCTCGTCGATCTGGTGAAACGGCTGGAGCAGCACGTGCAGTTCGAAGGGCGGCGAATCCTGTACACCTGGATTGGCGGCACCCGGCGCGACTGGCGTGGTCAGGGCCACTTTCGCGCGCTCACCGAGCAGCAGGAGCACTGGGCGATCGAGCACGGCTTCGATGAGGTGGTTGTCAAGACCAAGAACAAGTTCTATGACATGCGCGGCACGCTCGATCACCTGCGGTTCGAGGTGATGAAGTACGAACGCGATCCGCTCGACAACGCCGAGTCGAAGGTGTACCTGAGCAAGAAACTGCTGCCGGAACTCATCGAGCGGCACCGCAGTTCACGCAAGGTCGTGCAGGCGACGATCTGAACGCAGGCAGGCATAAGGCAAGAACGCAAGAAGCGCAAGAACGCAGAACGCAAGAAGGCAAAAGGCAAGAAGGCACGACGAAGGCAGGAACGGGAGTCGCGATTCGGGACGTGCGACTTGTGACTTACGACTCGCGCCGAATAAAGATTCCCGCCTCCCTGTCCTTCGACACCGCGTCCCACTCGAAGACGCGTCCATTCATCGCCACGTAGACGCCCGGCGGCAGCACCTGCACGAACGACACGGCGCTGCCCAGGTTGAACAACCCGTCCGAACTGCCGAACGCGTACGGAACCATCGCTCCGGTGAGGACGATCGTCTTGCCGGCGAGGACGGCGTCCCGCCTGGTGGCGATCGCCCGTGCGGTTTCGACCATCGTGTCGGTGCCGTGCGTGACGACGAGGCGCGCTTCAGGCGCTGCGCCGCATGCGTCGACGATCCGCGCCCGGTCTTCGTCGGTCATGTCCAGGCTGTCCATCATCATCAGCGTATGCACGGTGACCTCGACCCGCGACCGTCCGAGGGCGAGCATCTCCGGCACATGCGTGTCCTTGAAGAACAGCGTGCCGTTCAACTCGTTGTATTCCTTGTCGAACGTGCCGCCGGTCACGACGATCCGGATCATTGCTGCTCGTCGGTAATCGTCGGAGGCCTCTCGGCCGACAGATAGAGCGCATTGAACAGCATCGGGAAGGTGGCGTGCGTCTGGGCGCGGTGCTGTGGCCGCAGGCCGAACAGCACAATCCGCCCCGGCTTCGTATCCACTTCGACCACCGCCGCCCGTCCCGCCATCGCGTCCTCGCCACGCAGCCACCCCGACGCGACGATGTCCTCGTTCGGATAGCGCGCGATCACCGATGCCTTCGTCGCGTTGAATCCGTCGACGAGCGTGAAGAACGGGCTGTTGTTGTAGAAGCCGTAGGTGTCGGCCGCCATGCCGTAGCCGATCGGGTTCGACGTATCCACCTGGATGCGCAGGATGGTCCCGGGCGCGAAGTGCTGATCGCGCCGCAGCGCGCGCTTCTGATCGCGGACCGGCACCGGGAAGCGATCGACGATCAGGTCCGAGGCGGCGCCGAGAGCGATGAGCGTGCCACCTTCGCTGACGAATCGCTGCAGGCTGTCCACGCCGATGTCGCCGATGCCGCCGCGATATTCCGGTCGGATCGACGCGCCAAGATTGCCGTCGACGATTTCGCGCGGTGACTGGTCGGCCAGCACGATCGCATCGAACCGGCGGCGCAACCCGCCGGCGCGGATCTCCGCATTGTGCACGGAGGTGTACGGGAACTCGTACTGCTCCAGCACCCAGCGCGTCCACCCCTCGTCGATGTTGCCGCTCGTCCACGGCGCATACAGCGCGACCCGCGGCATCCGCACCGGCTGCTTCGGCTCGTCGGGGACGCCGGGCGGAGGCGCCTCCGCGGCCAGGAAGGTGACGCCGAGATCGCGAGCGACCTCCTCGAGCACCGTACGGTTCGCCCCCTCCACGATGGCGTGCGACGACGGCGTGAACGCCACCTTTGCACCAGCGGTCAGCAGGCGGTTCACCACGATCGCGCTGTCAGCGCCGGTGTAGTCGAACACGAAACGCGGCCCGTTGCCGTTCACCCGCCCGGGGGTGCGCAGCGGTGCGGTGACGCGGGTGAGGCGTACGGCCGGCAGCGGCTCGCTCGCAAAGTCGAGGGTCACCCCGAACTGCAGGCCCAGCGACCAGGCGGTCACGTCATACGGCGCCTCCGGCGGCAGATTCGGGGCACGACGGACTTCGGGGTAGGTCTGCTTTTCGAGCAGGTCCTTGGCGTAGCGTGCGAACACCTGCGACATGGGAATCACGAGCGTCCCGGCGGCGTAGGGTTTGTCGTCCAGTTCGAACGCGGTCTCCGCACGGTAGACCTCGACGCCGCCCATCATCAGCCGTTCGGCCAGGTGCAGCCCTTCGCGCGAGTCCTGCTGCAGATCGGGAGGGATCAGAATCGCCTTCACCGTTCCGGTCCGACCCTCGTCGATCGTCTGGCGGTTGACTTCGTAGATCTGCCGGAGGATCGCTTCACGCCGATCGGCCGCGGTGTCCAGCAGCGCGAGCGTGGAAATCATCTGGTAGTCGACGATATCGCGCAGGGTCCAGCGCCCGCCCATCCAGGGGCGCGGGTACTCGGTCCGCGGCGTGGTGTCGACGGGCGCGCCAAGCGTGCCCGGGCCGGGCACAATCGCATCCATCGCCGCTTCGCGGGCCAGGTCCACCGGCATGCCGGTCCGTCCTGATGCTTTCGACTGGTCCACCGGAGACGCGATGCGCACGCTCGCGACTTCCGTCAGCAACCCGATCTGGTTGTGCCACCAGCCGGCCCACGCCATCGCACCCTGCCAGAAATTGGTGTAGGTCGCGTTGTAGATGATGCCGTCCTTGCCGGCGGCTTCGAGTGCGGCGGCCTGCGACTGCCCGAGAATCGCATTCCAGCGATAGATGAGCGGGTGCACATTCGGGATTGATCGGATCGGTCGCCGGCATCACGAAGATGCGCGGCCCGCCCGCGCCCATCTGGTGCTCGTCCAGCCACACCGAGGGCATCCAGTCGTGCCAGGCGAGCTGCGCCATGTACTGGCTTTCCTTCTGCGTGAACATGTACATGTCGCGGTTGTTGTCGTGGCCGACATAGGGGTGATACAGCACCGGGAGCGGGCTCGACTCGTAGGGCGTGCCGAGATTCCTGTTGAACCAGTCGGTCACCAGCATCTGTCCGTCGGGATTGAGGCTGGGCACCAGCAGCACGATCACGTTGTCGAGGATTTTCCTGGTCGCCGGGGACTCGTCGGTCGCGAGATAGTGCACCAGGTCCAGAGTCATCTGCGTGGCGCCGACTTCCGTCGCATGGATGCTCGCGCCGATGAGCACGACGACCTTCCCCTGGCGAAAGATCTCATCCCGCTCCCGGGGCGTCGGCGCGCCGTTCTGGAAGTACAGCTTTCGCGCGTACTGCTTGTAGCGATCGAGGTTCTTGATCGTGTCCGCCGATCCGATCTCGAGCGCCAGGAATGGGTTTCCGTTGTTGGTCTTCCCGAGATCGCGAAGCCGCACCCGATCGGACGCCGCCGCGACGGTCTTCATGTAGTCCACGATCCGGTCCCAGCGCGCGAGCCTGTTGTCGGTGCCGACCTTGAACCCGATAAACTGTTCCGGCGACGGGACCGCTGCCGCGGCGACCACGTTGGTCGGCAGGCGCACGACAACGACGGCAATCACGAGGCCGGCGAGACTGGCAGTGAACCTGGCGGCGCGGCCACGGGACATGAGGACAGAATAGTGGTCGCCAGTCGCAACTCGCAAGTCGGTAAGTGGGTCGCCGGCAATACGTCAGGAGTCGGCAGTCCAGTGACCGGGGGACGCAGGATGACAGTGGGTGAATCGGGGAAGCGGCACGCCATCTCGCGCATGGACGGAGTCCAGACGCCAATCATCCCCGTGATCGGCGCAATGATCCGCGAGACGCCCGGCACCATCTCCCTGGGTCAGGGCGTCGTGCACTACGGTCCGCCCGAGGCGGCTGTGGACGCGGTCCGCGAGGCGCTGGGCAGCTCGGCCCTCCATGGCTATGGAGACGTCTCGGGCCATCAGCCGCTGATTTCCGCCATTACCGCCAAGCTTCGGCGCGAGAACGGCATCGATGCCGCGCGGGGCAGCCGCATCATGGTGACCGCCGGCGCCAACATGGCGTTCATGCACGCCGTCTTGTCCATCACCTCGCCCGGCGACGAGGTCATCCTGCCGCTGCCGTTCTACTTCAACCACGAGATGGCGCTCGAGATGGCCGGCTGCCGCGTGGTGACGGTGCCGACCGACGAGCAGTATCAGCTGCGGCTTGACGCGATCGAGGCCGCGCTCACCGAGCGGACGCGTGCCGTCGTCACCATCTCGCCTAACAACCCGAGCGGCGCGGTGTTCCATGAAGCGTCACTTCGCGCCGTGAACGACCTCTGCCGCGACCGGGGGCTGTTCCACATCTCCGATGAGCCGTATGAGTACTTCACCTACGGCGTGCGCCATGTGTCGCCAGGCTCGTTTGCCGGGGCAGCCGCGCACACCATTTCGCTGTACTCGCTTTCGAAGGCGTACGGGTTCGCCGGGTGGCGCATCGGCTACGTCGTCTATCCAGAAGCCCTGGCGTCCGCGATGATGAAGAGCCAGGACACGATTCTCATCTGTCCCACGATTGCGGCGCAGGTGGGTGCCGAGGCCGCGTTGCGCGTGGGTCGTTCGTACTGCGACTCGCACGTCAGGGAGCTCGCCTCCATTCGCGACATCGTCGTCTCCGAACTTGCCGCGCTGGCGCCTCTGGCAACAGTGCCGGCGGCCGACGGCGCGTTCTACGCCCTGCTGCGCGTACACACCGACATGAAGCCGCTCGCCGTGGCGGAGCGGCTCATTCGTGAGCACAAGGTGGCGGTGATCCCCGGTGACGCCTTCGGCATGACCGACGGCTGCTATCTCAGGGTCGCGTACGGCGCGCTGCAGAAGGCCACGGTTGCAGAGGGGATTGGTCGGCTGGTCAACGGCCTTCGCATCATTCTGAGCGCGTAACGCGAGAGCGCTTGCTCAAAAGACCCTACGCGCCGCCGCTGATCATCGGCTAGGGAACGAGCGTGAAGGACTCCGTGTGGCCCGGCCGGACAACGGTGAAATGCCGACGGTCCGTCGTCGCGAGCTTCGTGGTCTTGAGGCGCTCGGCAACGGCCACCACCGACGCGTCCACGAACCCCAGGAAGTCGTAGGTCTCCATGAGGGCCTCGACGCGCTTCCAGTCGCGGGCGTTCATGTCCTCGACTGCGATCTCGCCGCGCGCAACGGACGACACGAAGGCACGCTCCGCCTGCGCGCCAATACGCTCGCGTAGCAGGTATGTCACCTCGGGCAGGACGGTGGCCGGTGCCAGCAGCGATTGCGGCGACGCGGTCAGATAGGCGACGACGCGCCGATGCCAGGCATCGCGTCGATCGGCCAGTGCGTAGAGGATTCCAGTGTCGACCAGCAGCGGCATCAGCGCCGCTTGCGCGATGGCGAGGCCACCCGCGAAGTACGCGGACGCGGATGCGAAGTGCGTTTCGATGGGGGCGTCGGCTTGCCGTGCGGCGTCGACGTGGCGCCGTGCGGCGTCAATGCGGCGAAGAGCAGTTCGTCGTGCCGCTCAGCCGTGTCAGTGTGTCCGCTGTCGAACGCGCCGACAAACGACGGCAACGCCGCAGCGTCTGCGCCCTCGACGACATACGCGGCGATCGCTTCGCGCACGATTGCCGCCGCCGGCCTTCCGCTGCGTTTCGCGTACGCATACAGGTCTCGCTCGAGCTCCTCGGGCATGAAGATCGTCGTACGCTTCATATGACGTATGCTAGCATACGTCGCGGTGCCGGAGCTGGGCCCGCGTGGCCGCCACGCTCCTGGTCTGCCTTGGTGCCTTGGTGCCTTGCGACAGGGAACCTTACACGTCGAGTTCTTCCGCCTCTTCCGCCCGATCCATGATGAACCGGAACCGCGCGGAGGCATCCTTGCCCATCAACTCGTTCATCACGCGGTCGGTCACGATCTGATCCGTCACTTCAACGCGCAACAGACGACGCGTCCGCGGGTTGAGCGTCGTTTCCCACAGCACCTTCGGCATCATCTCGCCCAGGCCCTTGAAGCGCGTGATCTCGGGCGTCGCCCGGTTCCCGTTCTTCGTGTGCATCTTCAGGAGGTGGTCCTTCTGCGCGTCATCGAGCGCCCAGTGCGTCTCCTTGCCGATGTCGATGCGGTAGAGCGGCGGCTGGGCGAGGAACACCCGGCCGGCGGCCATGAGCTGCGGCAGGTGACGGTAGATGAACGTGAGCAGCAGCGTCGCGATGTGATTGCCGTCCGAATCGGCGTCGGCCAGGATGATGATCTTGCCGTAGCGGAGCTTGTCGAGTTCGAAGTTCTTCCCCAGCCCGCAGCCGATTGCCGTGACCAGGTCGGACAGTTCCTTGTTCTCGAGCACCTTCGCCAGTGAAGCGCTCTCCGTGTTCAGCACCTTGCCGCGAAGCGGCAGGATCGCCTGGCGCGCGCGATCGCGTCCCTGCTTCGCGGAGCCGCCTGCGGAGTCGCCTTCGACAATGAACAGCTCGCTGTTCTCGGCGTTGGAGTTGGTGCAGTCGCTCAGCTTGCCCGGCAGGTTCAGACGCGACGACGTCGCGCTCTTTCGCGACACCTCCTGCTGCGCCGCACGGCTCGCCTCACGTGCCCGCGCCGCCAGGATGATGCGCCCGACGATCGACTCCGCGACGCTGATGTTGTGGTTCAACCAGTGTTCAAGGCCGGGGCGGACCACACCGTCGACCGCCGAGAGCATTTCAGGGTTGTTCAAGCGGTCCTTCGTCTGACCCTGAAACTGCGGCTCGGCGATGAACACGCTGAGGATGCCGGTGAGTCCCTCTCGAATGTCCTCGGCCGTGAGGGTGACCCCCTTGGGCGAGAGGTTGTGCGTGTCGATGAAGTTGCGCACCGCCTTGCCGATGCCGGCGCGCAAGCCATTCTCGTGCGTGCCACCCGAACCGGTCGGGATGCCGTTCACGTACGAACGGATGTGTTCGTCGGTGGCCTCGGTCCACTGCAGGACCAGGTCGACTCGCATTCCGTCGTCTCTTGCAATGGTGAACGGCGCGTCGTGCACAGGCTTTGCGCCACGCTCGGCGATGATCTTCTTCTGGTACTCGACCAGGCCTTCGGCATGCTCGAACACCGATCGCGTCTTCGTGGTTTCGTCCTCGAACGCGACCTTCAGTCCCTTGTGAATGTAGCTGGCGATCTCCAGCCGCTCGCGGATCACTGCGGGGTCGAACTCGATTTTGGGGAAGATGGTGGCGTCGGGGTGGAAGAACACCGTCGTGCCGCTGCCGCGCGCCGCACCGAGTTTCTTGAGCGGGCCGTCTGGCTTCCCCTGACGGAAGCGCATTTCCCACAGCGCGCCGTCACGCTTCACCGTCGCGACGAGCTCCTTGGACAACGCGTTGACGACGCTCGCGCCGACGCCGTGCAGGCCGCCTGCCGTCTTGTAGTTGCCCTGCTCGAACTTGCCGCCCGCGTGCAGCACGGTGAAGATCACTTCGAGCGCGCTCTTCTTCGTGGCCGGGTGCTTGTCCACAGGGATGCCGCGGCCGTCGTCCTCCACCGTGATCGATGAGCCGTCTTCATGCAGCGTGACCCGGATGGTCGACGCGTAGCCGTTCATGGCCTCGTCGATGGCATTGTCGACCACCTCCCAGACGAGGTGGTGCAGACCCGTGCTGCCGACGCCGCCGATGTACATGCCGGGGCGTTTGCGGACGGGCTCCAGCCCTTCGAGAACGGTGATGTCTTTCGCGGTGTAGTTCGCCGATGCCATGTATATACTTCTGACTTTTGGGGCCCTGACCGATGCCGCGCGCGCTGTTGCTCTGCTTCACGATTGTAGCGGCATTTCAGCTGCGTCCTGCCGACGCGGCGCCGGCGGTGACGGAGGTACCCGTCACAGCACCGGTCGCTGCGCTCGCGCGGAGCGTCGGCATGGATGTCGCGCGCGATCGCGCACGCTTTGTCCCGGAGATCATCAGGCGCGTCTACTCGCCACCTCTGGGTCGCCAGTCGCGCGTTGATCCGGGAATTGCGGCGCGAGAGGCGGGCGATGTCGCGGCGCTGCCGCGCGTCGAACTTCCCCTCTCCCCTGCGCTCTGGAGCGAGGCGGTGTTCAAAAGGCAGATTCCCGCCGACCAGCTCCTCGGAACGATTCTGATCGACAGACGCGCCGCGTTGCTCGGCCGCGGCCTGGCCGCTGCTGACGACGACACGCTGGCGTATTACGCGAGTCGTCCGGCGCTGCTCGCGTTCCTCTACGAGCGCGCAGCCGCCTTCTCCGCATTCGCCGACAGCATTCATGTGCGCGACGGGCGCCTGGTCATTCCAGGCGGCGAGCCGGCCGCGATCCTCTGGAAGACCCTCGTGCAGGTGCCGCCCGACAATCCCGACGGGTTCGTGCGCGCGCTGCTGTTCGAGCCCGAAGCGCGACTCGGCTATCTCTACGACGTTCTGGCGACAACGTCTCCAGCCGCGCGCGCGTTCGCGCTGGGCCTCTGGATCGACGACACCGCTGTTCGCGTCCACCGCTTCCAGGCACTCGGAAACGCGGTGCGGACCTCGTTCCGGGAGTGGCACGTCGACGAGATGCCGTTCGCGCGGCCGCTGAACGAGCTGGCGATTCTCCTGCTGCGCATGCGCGTCGGTGCGGATGGCGCACCGAGCGCTCCAGCGCATCGACGGTTCTGGGCGGAGGCGCTCGACGCAAGCCCGCTGCTCGACGACAAGGGCGAGAGCGCGCCCGTTTCGCACGTCCTGATCGATGCGGCGTGGTTGCTGGGCGCGACTGCCGGCGACATGTACACGCGCGGCGACAAACTCGATCAGGTCGCGTTTGGTCAGCGCGTATTCGGAGGGCACCCGAACGGCGAGAGCGACACGGCTGCGGCCGTGATTCGCGACATGTCAGCGCGACGCATGCTGCTGCTCGGCCTCGAGCGCATCGGCATCACCGACCCCGACGTGTACGTCGCCGGCGAACGCCAGTCGCGCGCGGCGATGGAGGGAGGAGCCGAACGCTTCTGGACATTGTCACAGCTGCAGGGCGCGCTGGCGGTGGTCACGCGGCTGGCCGTGAATGGCACGCTCGGCCAGAGCGAGGCCGATGCGCTGACGCGATCGCTGTTCGCGGTGCCGCTCTCGGTTGGAGAGTTCAGGGGTGCGCTGGCGGACTGGTTCCAGTCGACGCTCGCCTCACATCTGCCGCATGGCTCCAGCTGGCAGGAGCGGACCGTAGCGGCCGTCGCCGGTGGGCCGACGCCCGGCAACCCGAGAGTCGAATGGGAAGGGCAGGCGTATCGGGTTGATCTGGCTTTTGCCGAGCGTCGCCGGATCGAGGAGGTTCAGGGTCTGCAGGGCGGGCCGGATCTCGACCTTGCGTTCGCGATCGTGAAACTGGCTCGTCGCGCCATGCAGGCAGCGTCAGTCGACGCGGTGCGGGACATCGTTGCGGACGCGCAGCAGTTACTGGCGGCATCGGGACCGAGCCTTGCGCGACCGGTAGGGGCCGTGATGGCGCCAGGAGTGCCGATCCCTCGGGACGGGCGCGAGTGGCTGACCCGCTCCGTTGACGAACTGGATCGCGCCGCCCGGTCCGCCGACATCCGCAGAGCGGCGCGCGCCGGCGATTCGCTCCTCCGTCTCGGCGACATGACGCTCGGTTACGCGTTGATCTCGCTCTCATATGCGATGCACCTCGGGGATCCCGCCGGGCCTGCGATGCTGGGTTCCAACGTCGCCCTGCGCCACGACTTCGGCTTCGGCAGGCGTGACGGCGAGGGGCGGTCGCGCGGGCCCTGGGCACAGCCGCGGCAGGACTTCCAGCCGGGCATTCCGTGGCACGTCGTCGGGTCGCTGGTGGGGCTGGACGTGGCGCTCGCGCCGCTGTCGCTGCGGCGCCTCAGCATGGACGGCCTGGCCTCGCCGCCAAAGCTGCAGTCCATCGAGCGCGAGGCGTTCGCGGTCAATGTGGCGCTCCTGAACCCTCGGCGACTTGGCGATATCGATCGCGACCGCATCGTCGTAGGAATCGCGCGAGGCCGTGCGCGCGTCAAGGCACTCTCCGCCGGCTCGGCTGAGTTCGAGGACGTGGCCACCGCAATCGCCATGGATGGGTTGAGGCGGCGAACCGTGCGTTGGGTGCTGCAAAACGATCCGCGTTCGATAGAGAATCAGTTCTCGCTCGTGGAACTTCTGACGCTGGGTGGCATGGATTCAAACCTGGATGGATGGGGGGCAAGTGGCCTGCTGTCGTTCGGCTGTGTGTGCACACGCTTCCCCGGGCCCACCGCCTGGCGGATTCTCTCCGGGCGCACGCAGATGGCCATGATGGCAGCGACCACGGTGGAGATGAACCTCGAGATGGCCGAGCGTCTCGCGGCGTTGCGGCTGCCCGCTGCGCTGCTGCCGTCCCTGCTCGCGACCGCCATGCAGGACTTCGTGGACCAGGCGGAGCCGGCCGACGCAAACGACCGCGCCGCGCTCGACCAGTACGCGCGCACGCTCGGTCGCGATATCGTTGCTGACTACGTCGCCGCCACCGCAACCCTCGATGGGCCGCTCGTATCGGGCGATACGCTGGACAGAACCGAACCGTGAGTGTCCGCGCCATTCGGGTCTTCGCCCTCGCAATCGTGGTCGCCGTTGCCGGCAGCGTGCTGACGCTCGCGCAGTCCCCGCGGGAGCCCGCACCGTCAGCCGTTCCGGCGTCTGGAGCCGCGACGTCACCTTCCGCCGCTGTGCCGGCGCCCGCCTCCTCCGCTGGGGCGCCGTCACCCGTGCCCGCGCCGGTCACGTCGCCCGCCTCGCCGGTCATCATCAGTGCGCCCAGTCCCGAGGCGTATGTGAGCGGGGTCACGATGATTCGTGTGGCGGTCGATCCGAGCGTCACCGCCCAGAGCGTCGCCTTCTTTGTTGACGGGCGACAGCTGTGTTCCGTGACCGAGCAGCCGTTCGAGTGTGAGTGGGACGCCGGCTCCACCATCAGCGCCCATCTGCTCCGCCTCGTCGTCACACCGGCGGATGGCGAGCGGATCGTACGGACGATGCGCACCAAAGGGCTCGGCTATGCCGACAGGGTCGTCGTCGAAGCCATCCAGGTGACCGCTACCGTCACCGACGATGCGGGGCGCTTCGTCGGTGGGATCCCGCGCACCGCGTTCAAGGTATTCGAGGACGGCCGTCCTCAGCCGATCACCTACTTCGCATCGCAGGATGTGCCGCTCGAATTGCTGGTGGCGGTTGACATCAGCGGCAGCATGACAACGGCGATGCCGAAACTGAAGAAGGCGGTGAAGGACTTTCTGCTGGCGGTCCCGGCGAAAGACCAGGTGACGCTGCTGGGATTCAACGACAGCGTGTTCGCGCTCACGCGGAAAACCACTGATCCTGCCGAGCGCGTGCGGGCCGTGGACCGGCTGGCGCCGTGGGGCGCCACCGCTCTGTACGACGTGATCGTGCGCGGAGTGGACATGCTCGGCAAGCAGGTTGGCCGGCGGGCGCTCGTCGTGTTCTCCGATGGTGAAGACCAGGGGAGCCACGTGTCGCTGGAGGACGTCGAACGCAAGCTGCAGGCGGCGGACGTGACGCTGTACATGATCGCGCAGGGTCGCGGGATCAGCCAGGACTACCTGAAGAAAACCATGCAGCGCTTGACGGTGCCGACTGGCGGGCGCACCTTCACCACCGACAGCGTCGAGCAGCTGCATGGCGCGTTCGAAGAGCTGCTCGACGAGCTCTCGAATCAATATCTTCTCGGATATCAGCCGACCAACGCCGCGCGCGACGACACATGGCGGGAGATCAAGGTGCAGGTCGACGGGCACCCGAACGTGCGCGCCCGTCAGGGCTACAGGGCGGCGCCCGTCAAATGATCGTCAAGCGGATCGTGTGCGCGTTGGCGATTGTCCTGGTCGCGGCCGTGCGGCCTGGCGCACAGCAGCCGAACCAGCCCGTGTTTCGATCGTCGGTGGAGCTGACGTCGATCGACATCACCGTCGTGGATGACCGCGGGCAGGCGGTGACCGATCTGAAGCCGGGTGACTTCACCGTACGGGTGGACGGTTCGGAGCGTCGCGTCGTCAACGCCGAGTGGGCCGGCCTCGAAACGAAGGAACAGCCGCCCGCCCCTCCGGCCCCGGCCGGGTATACCGGCAACGAGAATGCGACCGGTGGCAGGCTGGTGCTGCTCGTCGTCGATGAGCCGAACATCCGTGTTGGCGGCACCCTCGGCATCCGCAGCGCCGTCAACGCATTCCTCGATCACCTGCAGCCTTCCGATCGCGCGGCGGTCATCGGTATCGGACAGGGCGCGCCGTCCACGCCCTTTACCGCCGATCGTGCGAGGCTCAAGCGCGCGGTGGAGCGCCTGGTCGGGCAGCATCAGCCGTCGATGTCGTCGGAGTTCAACGTCACGATTTCAGAAGCCCTGCAGATTCAACGCAGCCAGCCGGGAGTTCTCGAAGAGGTGGTGGTGCGCGAGTGCGGCGGCATGGCCGGACCGGCGTTCGAGGCGTGCACGCTCGAAGTGCAGAGGGAGGCACAGGAGCGGGCGATCTTCGGAGCGAACGACGGGATGAACACGATCAACGTGCTTCGCGTCCCTGCTCAACGCGCTGAAGACGATCGACGGCCCGAAGACCATGATCCTGGTCTCGGAAGGGTTCATCATCGACGACCAGCGCGGGCCGGTGATCGAACTGGGTGCGATCGCCGCGGCTTCGCGCACCAGCATCTACGCGCTGAAGCTCGACGACCAGCTGTTTGCGTCGATGGCCTCCGAGCAGCGGGTGCCGATAACGAGAATGGACGATCGCTACGTGCGTGCGGAGGGGCTCGAACTGCTCACGAGCGCATCGCGAGGGGCGCTGTTCAATATCGTCGGCACCGGCGCGGGGGTGTTCGATCGGATCGAGGCCGAGCTCGCCGGCTACTACCTGCTCGGTGTGGAATCGAGTCCTGTGGACCGCGACGGCAAGACCCATTCGGTCCGCGTCGAGGTGAACAGGAAGGGCGTGACCGTCCGATCGCGCCGTGCGCTGGTGGTGCCTGTCAATGACGGGAAGGTGAAGAGCGCGCGGGAACAGGTGGTCGCGGCCATTTCGACGCCGCTGCCGATCTCCGCGCTGCCGCTGCGCGTCGCGACCTTCTCGCTGCAGGGACCGGAGCAGGGGCGCGTCCAGTTGCTGATTCACGCCGATATCGGCACGGATTACGCGGCGCCGCGCAACGCGACGATTGGCTACGCCATCTCGGACGGCGAGGGGCGAATGGTCGACAGCCAGGTCGGGGAGGCGCGGCTGCCGCCGATCATGAACGGTGTCCCGTCGTCGCTGCAGTTCACCGCCGGCGCGAGCCTCCCGCCGGGCGAGTACACCCTGAAGCTCGCCGTGAACGAAGGCGATCGCATCGGCACCGTGGAGCACGAGTTTCGCGCGAGCGTCACCGACGCGGGTGCGCTGAAGGTCAGCGATCTGATGGCCGGCGGTCCGCTCAACGGCGCCGAGGATCTGCTGCAGCCGACGATCAGTTACACGGTCGTGTTCGGGGTTGTGCAGGGATATGTGGAGGCCTACGGCGAGGGAGCGACCGCTCTCAAAGGCCGTTTCGAGCTGGCCGCGTCGGAAACCGGCGATGCGCTGGTGTCGCAGGAGGTGGCGGTGCGTGCGGCAGGCGGTGGAACGCGCGCCATCTTCAGCCGGGCGCTGCCGGTGCGGCAGCTTCCGCCGGGGACCTACGTGCTCCGGGCGGTGCTGACCGGCGATCGTGGGCCGGTCCGCACGCTGACTCGCGCCTTCGAGGTCGCCGCGCCGGCGGTGCTGATGACATCCGCCGACAGTGGCGCGGTGCTGTCGACGGCGGACGTGTTCCTTCCGGTCGCCGACACCATGCTGTCGCGCTCGTTCAACAAGAGCGAGGTGGCCGCAACCGAGACGCTCCAGGCATTCCGCGAGCGCGTCGCGGCTCCCGCGCGCCCGGCGTTCGACGCCGGCGTCGCCGCGCTCTCGTCAGGCGACTTCGCCAAGGCGGAAGGCAGCTTCAAATCGGCGCTCGCCACCGATGCCGAGAACACCGCCGTGCTGGCCTATCTGGCGGCAGTGTTCGCAGCCGCCGGGCGCGACGACCAGGCGACCGGCGCGTGGCAGACGTCGCTGATCGACGGCTCGGACTTTCCGCAGATTTATGAATGGCTCGCCGACGCGCTGATGCGTACGCGCCGGCTGGCGGAGGCACGCGCGGTGCTCGAAGAGGCGCTCACCCGATGGCCCGGCGATATCCGCTTCGTCAAGCCGATGGCCATCATCTACGCGACATTCGGCCAGGGGCAGCAGGCCGTTCGCACGCTTCAGCGCTACATCGAGGTGCACCCGAACGAACCCGAAGCGCTCCAGCTCGGTGTGGAGTGGATCTATCACCTGAAGCTCGCACACACGGCTGCGCGTACGCCGGCGGAGGACGTGAAGCTGGCGCGCTCCTACGCGGATGCGTACGTGAAGGTTCGCGGTCCGCAGCAGGCGCTCGTCAGGCGCTGGATGGAATACCTGGAAAAGAATTGAACGATTGGACGATCGATACGAATTGACGATTTTTGCGATCGAAGGATGAAGCGCCAGATCTTTGAGTGCCAACGATCGTAGAGGCGGGCCTTCCGAGGACGGCCCGGTCCTCAGAGAACGTAGGGACGGGTGTTCAGACCCGTCTGGACGCCGGGTCTAAAGACCCGGCGCTACGACCTTTTCCGCAGCTGCTAAAGACTCGACGCGACCACTGAAGGAGTTCTAGAACTCAACGCGTTGCGCACGGCGGCGCCAACGCCTTGACCGGCCGAGCGCGCAATGCCTCGACCGGCCCTTAAATCGTTAGATCGTCAAATCCCTAAATCGTCAAATGAGAAGTTAGCGGTTTCCGAAGTCGTCGTCGTTCTTGTTGACCGGCTTGCGTGAGCGCGCGGCCGGACGCTTCGCCGCCGTTTTCTTCGCCGCCGGCTTCCGCGAGGTGGCGCCGCCACCGCTGCCGCCAGAGCGTGACCGCGTTGACGGACTCGACGGCGCCGCAGCGACGCCGCGTGCGCCCGGCGCGGGCTCGTGGAGCGCGCGGCTTGGCGCGCCCGAGCAGTTCCGCCGTGGTGTCCACCACCGACACCGGTTCGATTTCGATGATGTCGGGTTCGCTCTGGTCCGTGACTTCGACCATCATCGGCTGCACGTCGTCGGCCAGCTCGCTGTCCGGTGATGATCGGCTGTCCGTCCTCGCCCTGCGTCGGCTCGGCGTACTGGCCCTGCGGCTGCCCGGCCGGCCGCGCCATGTTCGGACCCTGGAAGACCCGCAGGCCTCCGCGCCGATCGCGCTCGATGCGGACCAGTCCGTCACGCTGACACGCCTTCAGCAGATCCATCAGCCCGCCGAAGCCGTACTTCCGCTCGTCGAGGTTGCCGGTGCGGAGAATCTGCTTCACGTTGCGGAGATACATCGGCCAGCGCGCATTGACGGCTGCCGGCCAGCAGCTGCGCGGCTGCGCGCACGCCTTCCGCGTTCTCACCAATCCGCACCACCGGTTCCGCGGCGGCTGGCGATGATGTGGCCGCCGCCTGCGCGTCAGCCTGCGGCTGTTCGGCCGCGGGACGGAACGCCACGACATTGTCGGCCTCGCCGACCTGTACGTCTGATTCGGGCCGCGGCTTGGGCGCTTCGCCGTCCTCCGCGAAGGCGGGATTCAGCTCCACCATCACGCTCCGGCCCGAGTGCTTCAGCAGGACGAGTCCGGCCTGCGAGAGCTTCTCCACGAAATCGAGGAACGACGATGCGCCGTAACTCCGCTCGGAGAAGGTGGAGTCGAGTTGCAGGAGCGTGCTCTTGAGCAGTCCCGTCTGCGGCGACACCTCGCGGTCCGCGAGGATCTTCAGCGCACGGCGGACGATCGGAATCGCCTGCGCCACCGGGAATGCGGCCTGCGAACTCTGTTGGGCCGGCGTCGGCTGCCCGCCGGCGCGCACGCTGCGCGACGGGTTGGGCTTGCGAATGAGGTTTTCGTAGGCGATGAACTCGTGGCAGTTCCGCTGGAGGATCACGCTCGTGAACGAGCGGCCGCCGACGACGAACACCTTCTTGTCGTACTGCTTCAGTTTCTCGACCAGCGAGAGGAAGTCGCTGTCGCCGCCGACGATGACGTAGGCATTGATGTGGGGGTGGGTGAACGCCATTTCGAGAGCGTCCAGCGCCAGGTTGATGTCGGCGCCGTTCTTGTCCCCGCCGGGGGTGAGGTTCCGCTGCACAAGGCGGATGGCGTGTTGCGTAAGGGCTCGGCTGTACTCGCCGGCTCGGGTCCAGTCGGCGTAGGCAATCTTCGTCACGACCTCGCCGCGCTCCTTGAGCGCCTCGAGGATGGTGCCGATGTCGAAATGCTCGCCGAGGGTCGTCTTTACGCCGATTTCGATGTTGTCGAAATCGATGAACACCGCGATGTTGGTGCGTTCTGGATGGGCCAAACTCAAAATCCTTCTAATGGATTGATGCGCCCGCGTGGCAGCAGGGTGCTGCGAGGCCGGGGCCGACCGTCAGCCGCTGGAATTCAGCGATCGTGCGCAGCGGTCGGAGCCGGAACCTTCACCGGGGGGCGCCCGTGATTCTACCTGAGTCTCGCTCGTAAAGGGGACTATCACGCGATCCGGGCGCAGGTTGGCCCGCGCCCCGGGCGTCATCCGAGCGGCTCCGGCACGGCGGCGTGGGCCACAGGACACGCGCGAAGCGACCCCGCTGCAGCAACTCGCGACCCTTGCCGCCGCGTCCCGTCACCTCGTATTTGGCCGTGCTGATCGTCTGCTCGGCCCCGCGCGTCGTCTCCACGGTCAGCAGGTCGCGATCGCCGGTCGATGCGATGAACCCGAGCACCTTGTCCTCGTCCGATGCGAGCCTGATGAGGATGACGCCCTTGCCGGGGCCGGCGAGATAGTTGATCTCCTCGACGGGGCAGAGCAGGCCGCGCGCGTCGGCAGTGGCGACGATCATCGTTTCCTTGCCCGTGACGCGATCCACGCCAACCACTTCCGCGCCGTCCGCAGGCCGCGCGAATCGCCGCCCGGATCGCGTGCTCGCCTCGACCAGGGGATCGAGGTTGAAGCGCAGCGCGTATCCGTCACTGGTCACGGCCACGGCATGGACCGGTGCCGGCTCGCCTTCCTGCTTCGGCTTGACGTCCCCGATCGACACGCGGGTCGAGACTCATCGCCGCGATGACCCGTTCCCCGTCCTTGAACTTGAAGAGCCGCTGGATCGGTTCGCCGTAGCCGGTCGAGGCCGGCACGTCGATGATGCGGCAGGTGTACGCCGCGCCGGTGTTGCTGAAGAACACGCAGGTCGCACGCGTGCTGCCGCCGAACGCCGCGAGCACCTGATCGCCTTCGCGCAGCCGCGTCGTCGTCAGATCCTTGACGTCCTTCTGCCGCTTCACCCAGCCGTCGCGCGACACGATCACGACGTTGTCTTCATCGATGATGAAGTCGTCGGCCGAGTATTCGGTTTCCGCCGAGTCGCTCGCGATCGTCGTCCGGCGCTTGTCCCCGTACTTCTGCTGGATCTCTTCGAGCTCCTTCCGCACCATCGTCCAGCGACCCGGCTCGTCGAGGAGCAGCGCGTCGATCTGGCGTGCGCGCTTGCGTTTGTCGTCCAGTTCGCGGCGGATGATCAGGATCTCGAGCCGCGCCAGCCTGTAGATCTTCAGTTCGAGGATCGCGTCGGTCTGATCGGCGTCGAGTTCGAAGCGCTTCATGATCGTCTGCGCGGCGTCGGCCTTTCCGTCGGACTTGCGGATCAGCCTGATGATTTCGTCAAGCGCGTCGAAGACCTTCTCGAAACCCTCGAGGATGTGAATGCGCTTGTTCAGCGCGGCGAGCTCGTGCTCGAGCCGCCTGGTGACGACTTCGAGTCGAAAGTGGAGGAAGTGCCAGAGGATCTGCTTCAGGTCGAGGCGCTCCGGGCGCCCCACCTCGGGGTTCTGCTCCACCGGCACGAGGCAGGTGAGGTTCACCGCGAAGTTGATCTGCAGCGGCGTGTGCTTGAAGAGATACGCCATGATCATCTTCTCGTCGGCGTCCTTCTTCAGCTCGAGGGCGATGCGCACGTCCTCGGTCGAGAGATCTCTGACGTCGAGCAACTGCGGCAGCTTGCGCCCCAGCACCACGTCGGCGATCCGTTCGACCAGCTGCGATTTGTTCACCGTGTACGGGAATGCTCTCGATGTAGATCGTCTTGGTCGAGCGGGTTTCCGGACCCATGTCCCACGTGCCACGGAGCCGGATCGAGCCCGACCCGGTCCGATAGATCTCCTTCAGCTCGTCTGCGGAATTGAGGATCTGCCCGCCGGTCGGGAAGTCCGGGCCTTTGACGTACCGGCACAGTTGCGCGTTGCTGATGTCTTCGTTGTCGAGCAGCTTGACCAGTGCCGTGCACACCTCGGTGAGGTTATGCGGCGGGATATTGGTGGCCATGCCGACCGCGATGCCGGTGGCGCCGTTCACGAGCAGGTTGGGGATGCGCGCCGGGAGGACGACCGGCTCTGTCTTGGTGCCGTCGTAGTTCGGGCGGAAGTGCACCGTCGACTGCTCGATCTCGGTGAGCATCTCGTCGCTGATGCGGGCGAGCCGGCACTCGGTGTAGCGCATCGCCGCCGCGCTGTCGCCGTCGAGCGATCCGAAGTTGCCCGAGCCGTCGATCAGCGGGTAGCGCAGGGAGAACGCCTGGGCCATGCGGACCAGGGTTTCGTACAGCGCCGAGTCGCCGTGCGGGTGGAAGTTGCCCATCACGTCACCGACCACCGTGGCGCACTTGCGGTGCTTGTTGTCGGCGGTGAGGTTCTTCTGCCACATCGAGAAGAGGATGCGGCGCTGCACCGGCTTCAGGCCGTCGCGGACGTCGGGCAAGGCGCGCGAGGTGATGACCGACAGCGCGTAGTTCAGATACCGCGATTGCGCCGCTTCATGCAGCGCGACATGGTCGGCCGTTCCGCCGCCGCTCCCGCCAGGGGGCTGCGCGCGCGGCGGGGCGCGGGTGGAGCAGCCGCCGCCTGTCCGTCGCCGGAGTCGGGCGGCTCCATCGCATCGAAGAGCCCGCGTTCGTCGGTGGTATCCCGTTTAGCCAAACGTCAATCCTGATGAGGAGGAAAAGGGTGATTGTACCAATTGGTGAGTTCGTGAGTTGGCGAGTTGGTGAGTATGGTGGGAATTGACGCTGGTTGCGAAACTGGCGTAGCGTCGGCTTCGTCCTTAGAGCCGCTACGCTCGGCGGTCTGAAGCCCCGTCCCTTCGTTGTCAGTCTTGAACTCACCAATTCACGAACTCGCCAATTCTCCAACTGCACGTTTCACCCTGCTATGCTGGTGAGCCATGACCAGGTCCCATCAGCTTCTCGCCGCGGCCGCTGCCGCTCTTGTTCTGTCGGTTGGCTATGCCGCGCAGGCGCAGGATACACCGGAGCCGCTGCTCGCCTGCATCGCGAACGGCACGAAGGTGCGACACACCTACGTGCAGCATGCCGATCCGGCAAAGCTGAAGGAGGCGGTGCGGATATTCGAGACGCAGGCGCAGAGTGCAGATTATCCGGAGGGCACGGTCATCCGGATGATTCCGCAGGAAGCGATGGTGAAGCGCTCGAAGGCGGCGTTCCCGAACAGCAACGGCTGGGAGTACTTCGCCCTGGCCGTCACTCCGCAGGGCACGACGCGTGCGCGCACGCGGCGACGAGGCGTCCAACCGGCTCGGCACCTGCCAGAGTTGTCACACCGGGGCGGCCAAGTTCGACTACGTCTGCGAGCGTGGGCATGGGTGCGCCGCGGTGCCGCTGACCGACGAACAGATCGCACGTTGCAGGCGGCGGATCCGCGCTGCGCGAAGTAGCGCGGCGCGTCACCGCTACTTCAGAGGGCGCCACCGGCAGATCCATGCGGTGGCTCCACTCCTCCCACGACCCGAGATAGTTTCGCAGGCGTTCGTAGCCAATCAGGTGCAAGGCAAACAGGTCCACCGCCGACCTGTGGCCCACCCAGCAGTAGGCGATCACCTCGTCTGACGGTCTGTATGCCGTGCGCTGCATAGATCGCGCGGAGTTCGTCCGCTGTCTTGAACGTCTTCCTGACCGGGTCCAGCAGATCCTCCCAGTACACCGGAACTGCCGACGGGATGACGCCGCCGCGGTCGCTCAGGCGCGTATCGCTGCCGTCCATTTCGGCAACCGTGCGTGCATCCAGGATGCGGGTGCCCGGCTTCCCGATCGCCGCCTTTACGTCGTCCGCCGTGGCGAGCCACTGCGGCTGCAGCGTCGCTGTGAATGTCGCGGCCGGCAGCTGTGGCACCGCGGTCGTGGTCGCGCGCTTCTCCGCGGTCCACTGCACCCACCCGCCGTTCATCAGTGCGACGTTCGAATGGCCGTACGCGTTCAGGATCCACCACAGGCGTGACGCCAGCAGGCCGCCGCGATCGTCATAGGCGATGACGCGCGTCTGGTCCGAAATTCCCAGCTGGCCCATGGCCTGCTCGAACGATGTCCGGTTCAGCATGTAGCTGGGTCCGTTGGCCACGTCCCGGATCGACTCCGGGTCGAGCCATACCGCGTTGGGCACGTGGCCGCTCTCGAACCCGGTGCGGCGCAGATCCAGAATGCGGACGTCGGCGTCGCGAGCGTGGGTCACGACCCAGGCCGGTGTCGACGAGCTGTTCCGGGTGAGCGTAGCCGGCGACCGCCGCAGCGAGCAGGATCGCAGAGAGCATGCGCGGAAGTGTAACGCACCGTCTTGCCGGGAGCACACTCGCGCTCGTCGTATACTCGCGGCTGTCATGAATCGAAGGTCTGCAGCTGTTTCCAGGCTCGCGGTCGCACTGGTCGTTGCCGCCGCGTGCGGGAGCGGGCTCGCCCACGCGCAGACGCAGGTGAAGGCGCAGATCGCGCCAGGCGCGACGCCACCGTGGGAGAAGGGCATTCTTCCGATCACGCCCGAGAGCTATTACAACGCCATCGAATGCGGAAAGCAGGGCGGCAACCCGGCCTGCGTGTTCTGGGACACCGGGCTCTGCAAGAACACCGACTTCGAGCTCGCGATGTACACGCCATACAAGATGGTGGCGTACGAGGTGTGGCGCGTGGTGAGCCAGAAGCAGCCGGCGCCGCAGCCCAATTATCCCGAGGCGCAACGCACGCGGATCACCATCGGTGTGACGCCGGTCAAGGGCGCGAAAAACGTCCTGACCGATCTGGTGCTCAAGCGAGGCGGCAATCCGGTGGCGCCGACGGCGCGTTCGATTGCGACCGCGACGAGCCGCTTCACCTTCGATTTTCCGGCGTTCGCGCCGACATCATCTGTCGTGGTCGATCTGGTGGGGAAGGATCGGCACGATCTCGTGTGCGATCGACGCAGCGACTCTGCGGCGCATGCGGTAGCCCAAAACGCCACCGCGGACGGCACGGAGGAACCGCGAGAAACCCGAGCACACTGTCCTTAGAAAAAGAAGGGCGCGACGGGAATACCCACCGCGCCCTGTTGTTGCCAGCGCCCAGAGCCCAGAGCCCAAAGCCTAGAGCCTAGAGCCCAGAGCCTAGAGCCCAGAGCCTGAAGTCGAGAGCCTACTTGATGAAGAGCATCTCGCGATACGTGGCCAGCGGCCACAGTTCGTGCGGGATGGTGCACTCGAGTGCGTCGCTCGTCTCGCGCAGCGCCGACATCGCCGGAATGACCGCGTCGCGGAAGTGCTTGGCGTGTTTTTCTGACCGAGCCGTTGCCCTCGTGTGCGAGCGCGGTCTGCAGCTTGTCGGTGCGCTTCTTGAACTCGTCGGTCAGCTTCACCATCTTGTCGAGGAGCTTTTTGCCCTCGATCGATTTCGCGCCCGGCCGCCTTGACCGCCGCCACGCTCTGGCCCACCTGTTTCAGGTACTCGAGCGCCGCCGGCAGGACGTAGCGGTTGGCCATCAGCACCGTCAGCTGCCCTTCGACGTTCACGGTCTTGTTGTAGGTCTCGAGCATGATTTCGTAGCGGGCGTGCATCTCGCGCTCGTTGAGCACCTTGTATTTCTCGAACAGCGGCGAGCGTGTCCTTCGCGACGAACTGCGGCAGCGCGTCGACGGTGTTCTTCAGGTTGAGGAGGCCGCGCTTGGCCGCTTCCTTCTCCCACTCCTTCGAGTAGCCGTTGCCGTTGAAGATGATCCGCTTGTTGTCCTTCACCACCTTCGGCAGCAGCTCGGCGATGGCCGTCTCGAGCTTCTTTCCGCCCGCGGTCGCCTTCTCCAGCTCGCCGGCGATGAAGTCGAGCGACTCGGTGACGGCGACGTTCAGCGCGATGTTCGGATAGGACACGCTCTGGTTCGACGACACCGCGCGGAACTCGAACTTGTTGCCGGTGAACGCAAACGGACTCGTGCGGTTGCGGTCGCCCGCGTCACGCGGCAGCTTCGGCAGCGTCAGCACGCCCGTATCGAGCAGGCCGCCGTGCTTGCTCGACTTCGCCGTGCCCCGTTCGATCTGCTCGAACACGTCGGTGAGCATGTCGCCGAGGAAGATCGAGATGATCGCCGGCGGCGCCTCGTTGGCGCCGAGCCGATGATCGTTGCCCGCGCTGGCGACGCTGGCGCGCAGCAGGCCCTGGTACTTGTTCACGGCGCGAATGACCGCCGCGCAGAACACCAGGAACTGCATGTTGTCGTGCGGGTTCGCCCCCGGCGACAGCAGGTTGTTCCCTTCGTCGTCGCTCATCGACCAGTTGACGTGCTTGCCGGAGCCGTTGATGCCCGCAGAACGGCTTCTCGTGCAGCAGGCACGCCAGGCCGAACTTCGGCGCCGTGCGGCGCAGCGTTTCCATCACCATCATCTGGTGGTCGGTCGCGACGTTCGCGTTCTCGAAGACCGGAGCGATCTCGTACTGGCTCGGCGCCACTTCGTTGTGGCGTGTCTTGACCGGCACGCCGACCTTGTACAGCTCGCTCTCGACCTCGTTCATGAACGCCAGGACGCGATCGGGGATGGCGCCGAAGTACTGATCCTCGAGCTCCTGGCCCTTGGGCGGTGTGGCGCCGAACAGCGTGCGGCCGGCGTTGATCAGGTCGGGACGCGACAGGTAGAAGTAGCGGTCGATCAGGAAGTACTCCTGCTCGGGTCCGCAGGTCGTGATGACGCGTTCGGCCGTCGAGCCGAACATCTTGAGGATGCGCACCGCCTGCTTCGAGAGCGCCTCCATCGAACGCAGCAGCGGCGTCTTCTTGTCCAGCGCTTCGCCGGTCCAGCTGACGAACGCCGTCGGAATCACCAGCGTGACGGCGCCGCCGCTCTTGAGCAGCCACAGCGGGCTCGTCGGATCCCATGCGGTGTAGCCGCGCGCTTCGAAGGTGGAGCGCAGACCGCCCGAGGGGAAGCTCGACGCGTCGGGTTCGCCCTTGATCAGTTCTTTGCCCGAGAACTCCGCCACCGCGCGTCCGTCGGCGAGTCGGATTGAGAAACGAGTCGTGCTTCTCGGCGGTGATGCCGGTCAGCGGCTGGAACCAGTGCGTGTAGTGCGTCGCGCCGTGCTCGACGGCCCAGTCCTTCACCGCGCTTGCGACGGCGTCGGCCACCGACGGATCCAGCGCCTCACCGTGCGTGATCGTACGCCGCAGCGCGTGGTAGAGCGGCCTTCGGCAGCCGCTTCTGCTGCTCCGCGTCGTTGAACACCAGACTGCCGAACGACTCGGACGCTCGACCCGCGACCGGTTCTTTCCCCTTTGTCACCGACCAGTCACGAATTGCGCTGATCGCTTCGCCCAACACTGCGGAACCCATCGCGTCCCCCTTAATCAGATTGCCGTTCTGTGAAGAATGATTGCTGCGTGAACAGTGCAGCCGTGCGAATTCTATCCGCGCAGAGACACCGCTGCCGTTCGATTTATGCATTATTCCAACCGTCGTGCAGAGTCTGCAACGAAATAGCGCTCGACGTTCGTCGTAAATTTTCCGAAAAGCGCTATGCGTGATATCAGAAACGTGCACGATCTGCACGAAATCAGATCGCCGTGATTTCGGAGCGGACCAACCGATCAGCGTCAGGAACTCCGCCAGGACCATGGCGGTCGCGCCCCAGATCACGCCGTCGTGCGTGACGAACGCCGGGACATCCAGGCTGAGGTTGCCGCGCATCATGGGCCGCCAGGCGAACGTCGCCGGGTCCAGCAGCGGTCGCCACCGGGATTTCGAGGATCCGCGCGACCTCTTCATCCGACGGCTCGAGACAGTGGCCGTCTGTTCAGCGCTGCCACGACCGGATGCAGGCGGAAGCCACTGACCGGAATGTCGAGCGGCGTCAGCGCTCCCGAGCACGCTGACATCCTGCGCCGTGAACGCCGATCTCTTCGTGCGCTTCGCGCAGCGCCGCCTGCGCGTAGGTTTCGCCAGGCTCGACGACCCCGCCAGGCAGCGACACCTGTCCGCCGTGGCGAACGCGGTCGGAACGGACCGTCAACACGAGGTGAGGACGGTCGTCGATGGGAAACAGCAGCAGAAGTCCGGCCGCGTGTCGCACGCCGGTCTGGTCGAACCCGGCGGGCCAGCCGCCGCGTGGCCGCGGAGCCATCATCGCCTGCGCATCCGAACCTGGGAGCCGCTGCCGCAGCGCGCTCGTGAGAGCAGCGACCAGTTGGGAGTGGGTCACGGGTAAGGATGCATGAAAGGCAAAAGGCAAGAAGGCATCAAGGCACAAGAAGCGTGCAAGAAGGCAAGCAATCGCGAGGGAGTTGCGGGCGTGGCTTTCTGCCTTCGTGCCTTCTGCCTTCTTGCATTACGAGCGTCAGTAGATAGTGTCATCTGCGCAGCAACTGCCTCTCGGTGCCGGATAGGACGGATTCGTCATCGCCTTCACCACCTCGTCGCCGAGGATGGCGTAGCCGGCGTCGTTTGGGTGGAACCCGTCCGACGAGTAGATGGCCCCGGTACATCCGTGAGTCGCACATCAGATCGATCACCGTGACACCCTGCAGTGTATTGATCGCGGTAGTCGTCATGCGCACGGCGCGCGCTGGGCGGCCTGCTTCTGCGCGAGCGATGCGCCGGCCAGATACGGCATGCCGGCCAGGTTCGGCAGGTTGAGGACGATGATCTTGTGCGGTGGTGGCGCGTCCACGGATACCGTTGATCAGCGTGACGTAGTCGCTCGCGAACGTTGCGACCTTCTGATCGATGTAGCCATTGGGATCGCCGCCGCCCGCTCCGTTCCCGAGCGCCGCCGTGATCGTGTTCACGTCGTTCGCGCCGGTGAAGACCGTCACGATGTTCGCGTTGCGGTTCACGAACGGCATCTCCTGTTCCAGGATGTTGCCACCGATGGTCCGCCCATTCTGCGCCCCGAGATCCTGAAACGTGCGGCTGATCACCGACGCCGGGTATGCCCAGGCTGCCCACCGTCACGGTGTAGCCACGCGCGCGAAGCTGCCGCGCCGCCACCCACACGTACCCTGTGCCGTTGCAGTCCTCGAAGACGAAGCACGGCGACGAAGACCCGATGCCCAGGACGTCGCTCGCACCGACGGCCGAGTAGATGAGGCTCGAACCGACCGCCGGCAGCGTCGTGGAGGGCGCCGTCGGGCTGTTTTCCTCGTCCATGCCCAGCTTGCTGCATCCGCTGTCCAGCGAGGAGAGCGATGCAGCAGAGGACACGTGTAGAGGATCCGCTTTTTTGAACTGGAGGTCATCGCAACCATGAGTTTGCAATGAGAGTACCCGATGGGCTGAGGTCTTGTGCGTAGAATGGCGGAGGGTGTTAAGAGGTCCGCGCAGGAAGGGGCTCCGCTGAACGCGTGGCGTACGACGACGGCGACGGTGTCCGCCCTGGGCACGGCGTTCGGGAGTCTGCTCCGCCGGAATCAGGGTCGCCCGCGGGTGGAGCTTGCACCTGGAGACATCGCGCCGGACTTCTCGCTGACGGCGTCGGACGGGCAGACCTACCGTCTGGCGGATTTCAGGGGACGATCGACGGTGGTCATCGCCTGGTTCCCGAAGGCGTTCACCAGTGGCTGCACCGCTGAATGCACGTCGATCGGGCTGACCAGGCGTGCGCTGGGTGCATTCGATGCCGCGATTTTTGCGGCAAGCTGCGACACGGTTGACACCAATCGCGCGTTCGCGGCGTCGACGGGGATCGATGTCCCGATTCTGAGCGATCCCGGACACAGCCGTTGCGCGCGCATACGGCGTGCTCGGTCCTCTGGGTCTGCCGAGCCGGTGGACGGTGTACATCGGGGTTGACGGCCGGATTCTCGCGATCGATCGCGGGGTCCATACGAGTTCCCACGGAGCCGACATCGCGTCGGCGCTGCAACAGTTCGGAGTTTCGCGGCGGCCCTGATCGGGTCCGCCCTCACAAGCTGGCTCCTCAGCCAGGCTGGAGAACAGTCATGACACTGCTCGATCGCTTCCGCGCCCAGTCCCGCGACAAACATTCCGATCCCGCTGTTCGCCTCGCCTTCGTGGAGGAACTGCCGCTGTCGGAGAAAGAGGCGATCGCCGCCGCGGCGCGCGAAGACGACGATCCGCGCGTCCGCAAGGCCGCGGTGGCCAAGCTGATGGATCCGGTGGCACTGGCAGGCGTCGTTCGTGACGAGCGGGACGAGAACGTCCGGGCCCAGGCGGCGGCGATGCTGCGCGATCTCGCGCTCGAAGCGTTCGAGGAAGTGACCGAGGCGGAAAGCCTCCTGGCCATCGACGCGATCGCCGACCCCAAGACGCTGGCCCAGATCGCCAAGACCGCCACCCGCGAAGCGTCTGCGATCGCGCGCTCTTGGCCGCGTCACGGATGCCCGCGCCCTCGGCTCCGTGGCCCGGCACGCCGCACTCGAGCCGATTCGCATGAGCGCGTTCGCGTTGCTGCGCGAGCAGGGTGCGCACGACGAAGTGCTGGCGGTGGCGATGAACAGCGACTTCAAGGACACGGCGCTCGCAGCGCTCGACACGATCAGTGACCGCGCGCGAGCTGGATCAGGTGATCGCGCGTGGCAAGAACAAGAGTGCAGTGAAGCGCGCGCGAACGATCGTCCGCGAGGCCGAGGAACGGGCCGCACGCGAGGCGGCTGAGGCCGCCACGGCGGCAGCGCTGGCCGCCGCGATCGCGGCCGGGCCAGTCGAAACCGCCGAGTCGGAATCGGCCACGCCGCCGCACGGCGATCCGCTGGGCCAGCATTCGTCGGAGGCCGCCATGCCGACCGACCCGTCCGGCGGTGCTCCGGTCGAGGCGCACGCGTCAGAAGCGCCGCTCCGCCTGAGACCGATGAACAGCGCGCGGCACGTGAAGCCGAGCAGGCCGCCGCACTGCAGCGCGAACGCGATCGCCGCGCCGCGCGTCTCGTCGAACTGGCGGCCGAGGCGGAGGCTGCGGCAGGCGAGGACAACCTGCCGGCGGCCCGCAAGCGCTTCACCACCGTTCGTCGCGAATGGAGCGACGTCGCGCTCGGCATGGAGGTCGCGCCCGACCTGCTCACCCGTTACAACGACGCGACCGCGCGCATGGGCGCACGCGATGCGGAGGCGCGGGAGGAGGATGCGCGGGCTCGCCGGGAAGCGCTGGCGCGGCTGCACAACCTGCTGGGCCGTGTCGAACCGCTCGCCGCCCGCCCCGACCTGACGCTCAAGGCGGCCGATCGCGCGCTGCGCGACGTGAAGAACGCGTTCGGCGCAATGCCGCCGCTGCCAACCAAGCAGGACTTCGAAGAGGTGATGCGTCGCCTGAAGGAGGTGCAGGCAGCGCTCACGCCGAAGGTCCAGGAACTGCGCGAGGCTGACGACTGGAAGCGCTTTGCCAATGTCGCGATCCAGGAGCAGTTGTGCGCGCGCATGGAAGCGCTGCGGACCTCCGACGATCTCGACGCCGCGGCTCGCGAAGTCCGGGAGCTGCAGGAGCAGTGGCGCGCCTCTGCCGACGTGCCGCGTGCGCAGGCCGATGCGCTCTGGCGCCGTTTCAAAGCCGCGCACGACGAGGTGTGGGCTCGGTGTGAAGCGCACTTCGCCTCGCAGGCCGCCGAGCGCGCCGACAACCTCGCGAAGAAGACGGTGCTCTGCGAACAGGCCGAGGCGCTGTCCGATTCGACCGACTGGGTGAAGACCTCCGAGGCACTGAAACTGCTCCAGGCCGAGTGGAAGACGATCGGCCCGGTGTCGCGCGGGCGCGAGAAGGCCATCTGGGAACGGTTCCGCAGCGCCTGCGATCGCTTCTTCACCCGCCGCCACGAGGACCTGCAGCAGCGGAAGACCTCGTGGCACGAGAATCTGGCGCGCAAGGAAGCGCTCTGCGAACGCGCGGAAGTGCTGGCGGAGAGCACCGACTGGGAACCGGCCGCGGCCGAAATCCGCAAGCTCCAGGCCGAGTGGAAGACGATCGGTCCGGTGAAGAAGTCGCGGTCCGAGGCGATCTGGCAGCGTTTCCGCGGCGCGTGCGACAAGTTCTTTTCGCGTTACGCGCAGCGTCACGACACGGCACGCGCGGAGCGGGTCGCTGCCCGTGAAGCCATCTGTGCGGAGCTCGAAGCCCTGGCTGCGGCGCCGGAGGGAAGCGAGCCGCCGGCGGATCTGCTCGCGACGGCGCGCGCCCTGCGCGCGCGCTGGCAGCAGGAGGTGGCGTCGCGCGGTGTCGATCCGGATCGCGCCCGCGCCCTCGATCAGCGATTCGCGCTGGCCTTCGGCACGGTGATCAACCGCTGGCCGGCAGCGTTTGGCGGGTCCGACATGGATCCGGAATCGAATCGCAAGCGCATGGAAACACTGGTGAGCCGTGTCGAGGCTCTGGCGTCATCGCTGTCCGGGCCCGGGGCCGCCGCGCCGGAAGCCTCGTCGCCGACCACGCGCCTCGCCGCCATGCTGAAGGAAGCGCTCGCCACGAATACCATCGGCGGCAAAGGCGAGGACGACAGCCGCCTGAGAGCGGCGCAGGAAGAAGTGCGTCAGGCGCAGGCCGCCTTCTCGCGGATCGGGATGGTGCCCGACGATGTACGGCGCCAGCTGACCGATCGATTTCAGCGCGCGGTCCGCAAGGTCACCGAACGCACCACGCCGAGCCGTCCGCAACCTCCGCGCCCGTAGCGCGCGATGGCGCGCTTGCGGTCGCGACCCGCCCGTCGTTAACGGCGCCGGCTATTTCGATGGCGGCGAGACTCGGCGAGCTGCTTCAGCAGGGCTTTCCTGAAATATCCCGGCGGGATCGTGCCCTGACGAATGAACGCCAGATGAAATGCCTTCGCGGAGAAGCGGGCGCCGAGCTGTTTCGACGCCTCTTCCCGCAGCGCGTAGATCTGGTCGTTGCCGAGTCGATACGTGATCGCCTGCGTCGGCCACTTCGAGTACCTGAAGATCGCGCGCTCGGCCGCCTCGCAACTGGCGCGCTTGGCGTCGTTCGTGGCACGACCCGTATCGCTGCACGAACCGGGAAGGAAATCCACCACCTCGGAAAACAGTGTGGTCGCATCGTCGTAGCCGAGGCGATTGGAGTGGATGCCCGTGTCGACCCGGACACGCAGCTGCCGATAGAGTTTCCACTGCAGTTGATAGAGGCGCTCTTCCGGTGTGTAAAACCCGCTCGGTGCGCCCGGCTGCGGCTCGGCCATCAGCGCCTCGGCATAGAGACCCCAGCCTTCGGTCGGCCATCGAGTCTGCCCACATCGCGGACGAGTCCTCCACCGCGCCGGGTGTCAGCCAGCGGACCGGCGAGAACGGTCTCGCGCGCCTGTGTGAGCACCTTGTAGTACCAGTCGTGGCCGGGGAAACCTTCGTGCGCGGACTGGTCGGCCAGCGCTGCGCGATTGTTGCCTTGCAGCGCAGCAGCGTCGTTGCCGGTAGGCGTGACGTAATAGCGGCCGACTCCGGTGCCCTTGAACGGTGGTGCGGGGTAGTACGCCGCGGTGTCAACGGCGGCGCGCAGCGAGGGCGGCGTTTCGACGACCTCCAGCTTGTAATCCGCCGGGACGTCGAACACGCCGGTGTTCCGCGCGTACTCGACCAGCCTGAATGCCGCGTCGCGGTACCACGACACCATCTCGCTGTCGGATTTCGGATAATCGCGGGACAGCTGCTCGAAGACCCCGCGCACCGCAGCGGGACCCTCGGCGGGAAGCGGCCATCCGTGCTGCTGGCCGATCTGTCGCGCGAGCTCGATCATCTCGCGTTGCGTCTGTTCGACGAGCGGCCAGGACTCGACGAACAACTTCTCCGCGGTCGTGTCGAGATGGAAGTTGTTCTGGATGGCCCAGTCGTATTCCTGCGAGCCGAGGGCGAAACGATCGGCCGCGTACGCGGCTTTGGCGGTGCGCCGGTCGCCCTCGAAGAACGTCGCGGCGATGAAGTCCCGGAACTTCACGTAGGCGGCCGCCGCATCCCTGCCGCCGCTCCGGATGTCGGCCACCAGGCGATCGCGATCGGTTCCGGGCGCCAGACGTTCCGTCGCCAGCGTCGGCAGCGTGTCGCGGAAGTATTTCTCGTTGGCCTCACTGGTCCTGAGCCCGTCGCGCTCGAGCATCCGCCGGTCGGCGACACGTCCCGACTTCACACCCGCCTCGAGCTGGACCTGCGCGGCCGCAAGAAACTGTGGAATCGCCCGGACGCGCTGCGCCACCAGCGTCCACTCGTCGGCGGTGCCGAATGTCTTCTCGCCGGTCTGCGTGAGCCCCTGGAGCTGCCAGTCGACTGCCCTGAACGGCTCGCCGACATAGGTGTCGACCGATCGCTCCTGGTACCGGCGCACTTGATGTTGCCGGATGAGGAAACGGATCTGCGCCACTGCCACATCACGGTCGATGAGCACGGCGTCGGTCAGCGAATCGGTGCTCATCGAGCCCAGCTCGCGGGCCGTCATCGCCAGCCACCGGTCTTCCGCTTCGATGGCGGCCGGCGA
Source organism: uncultured Acidobacteriota bacterium (assembly GCA_963697745.1). Lineage (GTDB taxonomy): Bacteria > Acidobacteriota > Vicinamibacteria > Vicinamibacterales > CAVVIG01 > CAVVIG01. Next base: position 154,408 of record CAVOPD010000018.1, read on the forward strand.
GAAGTCGCGCAGCATTCCGTCCACCGTTCGCAGCGTGGGATCGAGAGCCGCGCCACCGAGGTAGGTGTTTGCCGCGGGATTGCGTCGCAGGTACTCGATGACGTACCTGGAGAGCGTCAGCTTGACGATCGCGTCACCGGCGCCGGCGTTGCCGAGCGACTGCGTGCCGGGCACCGAACCGCACGCGCCTGTTACCAGCGACAGCACGACCGCGCCGGCGCAGCGAGCGCGCCCGGCGAACGTCACTGGACTTTCAGCAGTTCGACGTCGAACACCAGCAGGCCGTACGGCGCGCTCTGCCCCTTGTAGGCGAGCTGTTCCGGGATCCAGAAGCGGGTCTTCTCGCCCTCGACCATCAGCTGCACGCCCTCCGTCCAGCCCGCGATGACCCCGTCGAGCGGGAACGTGGCCGGTTCCCCGCGGGTGACCGAGCTGTCGAACATCTTGCCGTCGGTGGTCCATCCCGAGTACTGCACCGTGACCTGGCTGCGCGCGGTCGGGTGGCGCGTGCCGGTGCCTGGCTTGAGGACCTTGTATGCGAGACCGCTTGCAGTCTTCTTCGCGTCCGTTGGCACCGCTTTCACGTCGGGCGGAGTCTGTGGCGGCTGCGTGACGGAGACCAGTTCCACATCGAACACGAGCATGCCCTTCGGTTCACGCACGCCGCGGTAGGCGAGGGCTTCGGGAATCCACAGCCGGCGCGTTTCGCCAGCCACCATCAGCTGCACACCCTCGGTCCAGCCGGCGATCACCTTGTCGAGCGGGAAGGTGACCGGCTTGCCGGGTCCCGTCTTCGAGCTGTCGAACATCTTTCCGTCGGTGGTCCACCCGGTGTAGTGCACCGTGACCATGTCGGTCCTGCCCGGATGTTCCTTTCCCGTTCCCGGTTTGATGACTTTGCTCGCCAGGCCAGAGGCGGTCTTCACCGCGTCCGCCGGCGGGGCCGCGACATCGGTCGGCGGCGGAATGGTGCGCGAAGACTGACCCGAAACGGTCGCGCCGAAGGCAACGGTGGCGCTGAGCATGAGTGCAACCAGGAAAATTCTCATCCCGTCATTCTCGCATGACGAACCTGAAGGTTCGCGGCGACCCCGAAAGGGACGTGAAGATAGTTGCAGCGCGCCATGCGGTGGCCGCCGCGGCCGAGGCCAGCCCTCAGCGGCGGTTTTGCAGTTCCTGCAGCTTCTGCTTCACCGACTCCAGCCGCTGCCCAGCCTCGCCAAGCTTGCCTTCGGCCGTCAGGCGCTGGTAGTCCTCGAGGTCCTGCGCTGCGCTTTTGATCAAGGCGTCCACGCTCGACGGCGTCGCCGGCTGCCGGCGGTGCGCTGCTGCGGCCGTCGCACCTTGCGCGCGGCTTGCCTGCGGTCCACTGGGGGCTGCCGCAGACCCGAGCGTCGACGGCGCGTTTCCGAACAGGCTCGCGAGTGCCGACTCGAAGTTCGGTCCGTACGCCAGCCGGTCCTGCAGCGCGAGGACCACGATGCGCAGTTCCGGCATCGGACTGCGTTCGGCCTGCAGATAGATCGGCTCCGCATAGAGCAGACCCCGTCCGACCGGCATCACGATCAACGCGCCGCGGCGGACGTGCGACCCCTGCTGATTCCACAGCGACAGCTGACCGGACAGCTGCGCGTTCTGATCGATCCGCGCCTCAATCTGCAGCGGTCCGTCGACGAGCTTCGTTTTGGGAAAGTCGTACACGACCGCCTTGCCATAGTTCGCACCATCGCTGCGTCCCGCGATCCACCCGATCAGGTTGTTGCGATTCGCCGGGGTGAAGGGCAGGATCTCGATGAACTCCATCACGGCTTCGCCGGGCAGCTTCATCAGCACGAAGCTCGGCTCCATCGCCTGGGCCGGCTGCGCCTGCTGCTGGCGCACGTCGGTGGTTCGGCCTTCGGACGCGACGGTCCAGAGATCCTCGCGGTTGTAGAACACATCGGGCGCCTTCATGTGATAGAGCCCGTAAACGGCCGCCTGCATCTCGAGCATCAACTCGGGATAGCGCACATGGCTGCGAAGGTCGTCGGACATCTCCGAGGCGTCGCGAAACAGAGTCGGGAACACCCGACGGTAGGTGGACACAATCGGATCGTCGGCGTCGAACACGTAGAGGGAAACCGTGCCGTCATACGCGTCCACGGCCGCTTTCACGCTGTTGCGCAGGTAATTGAGGCGGTTGTTACCGAGCCGGTAATGCCGCGCGTACGGATACATGTCCGACGTGGTGAACGCATCGACGAGCCACACCAGCCGGCCGTCCTTCGTGACGACGATGTACGGGTCCGAGTCGTAGGTGAGGAACGGCGCAACCGCGGTCAGGCGTTCGCGGATGTTACGGCGCATCAGCAGGCGGCTGTCGGCCTTGATGTCGTCACTGAACGGCACCTTGGTGATGTCACCTCGATCGAGCGCGATGATCAACCGTCGGAAGAACCCGCCCAGCTGGATGCCGCCCGTGCCTTCGTAGGTGGCGAAGCTGTTCGTTTCACCCTGTGGGTAGTCGAACTCCTTCTGGTTCGTCTTCACGTACACGTCGGCGTTGGTGAGCTCGCCGAAGTAGACCTGCGGCCGCGACAGTGTCAGTCCCGGCACGGTGCTCTGCACCGGCATGTTGCCGAGCAGCAGATCGGGCAACCCTTCGGGCGTGAAGCCGTTCACCGGGTTCATGGTGACGCCGTAGCCGTGCGTGTAGATCAGCTTTTCGTTGATCCAGTTGCGGCTGCTCTCGGGCAGGCGATCGACGTTCAGTTCGCGGACCGCCAGCATCATCTGGCGGACCTTGCCGTCGAACGTATAGCGATCGATGTCGATGTCCGGGAAGTCGTAGTAGGTGCGGATCTCCTGGATCTGCCGCAGCGTGTCCTGCAGGGCCCGCCAGTCCCACAGCCGGATGTTCTCGAGCGTCTCGGCGTTGTTGTCGGCGTCGATTGCGTCGATGCCCGCATCGGCGGGGAACGGCATCGACGCGATCTTGTTCAGCGCCGAACGCCTCCTGTGTGGCGGTAATGTTGTTCGAGATGAACGGCCGTTCGCGGACCAGTTCATTCGGCTTCACCACGAATCCGTTCACGTACCAGGCGACGACGGTCACCAGAATGTAGATGACCACCGTCGGCACCACCGCCATGGCGATCCAGCGCAGACGAGGGGCCGCCACCGCGTTGACCGCGCACACCAGTGCGCCGAGCGCGAGGGCGATCGACACGTAGAGCATGCCCGGCACGAGCACGTGCGCATCGGTGTAGGTGATGCCGGCGAAGATGGTGTGATCCTGGAGGATGCGATCGAATCGGCCCAGGTAAGTCTGAGCGGCGAACGCGAGCAGCAGCCCAGACGCGGCAATCGACACACCACGCAGGGCCGACCGGGTGTTCATGCTGCTGCGCGTCAGGACCCGGGAGCCGCCGGCGACGACCGCGAAGAAGGTGGCCACGGCCGCGACGATCACCGCCAGCGTGGTCAGCCAGCCGGCGACGCTCTGCCACACCGGCAGCGTGAACAGATAGAAGTCGAGAGGTCGTCCGAAAATCGGATCGAGGGTTCCGCCGGCCGACGGCGCCTGGTTCCAGTACAGCGCGAACGTCGTCCAGTCGGCCATCATTCCCAGGCCGGTAATCACGGCCAGGAATGCCGACGCGACGAGTGCGATGAGGCGGAGCACCGGCTCCACCGGCAGGCGCAGCGGCTGTCCGTTGATGAGAATGGGGCCGCTCGTCAGGTCGAGGTGCGCGGGCTTCAGCGCGAAATACGCGGCGTAGAGCAGCAGGAATGTCGAGACCATGAAGACGGTGAAGATGACGCTCTGCAGGCGCAGCGTCTTCCAGAAGACGTCGGCGAATCCGAGCGAATCGAACCAGAGGGAATCGACGTAATAGGAGAGGGCTGTTCCGCCCCCGAACAGCAGGAGCGCGAGGACGAACAGCAGCAGCAGGCGACCGCGCCGCCGCGGTTGACGCGGCGGCGGCCAGTCTATCGTGCTCACTTCACGCCAAACCCGTCGACGTGCACGTTCAGGTTGTGATTGATGCGGAGGCCGGCGATGCCCGACGCGTCAACGCTCGACGACGGCTGCGAGGCGACTTCGGTGCCGTTGACGAGGAATCGCGTCTTGTCGGGCGCGACGACGATCGACAGCATGTTGGTGCCCTTTGTGGAGGCGTCGGTCTTCTTCACCGACGCGTTGTCGGTCCACGGCGTGACTGCTGTGACCTTGTCTCCATTGCGGCGCGAGATCATGAACTTCCCGTCCTGGCGAACCAGGAAGTACGTGTACTTCTGGCCGGCACCCGCCAGATCCGATCCGCCGACGAACAGTCCATACGCTTCCGGATGATCGGTAGGCTCGACCTGGTTGAACGAGGCGTGCACTTCGTAGCTGCCGTTCTTCGTGTCGGCAGTCCGATAGTAGATTCCCGCCGGGCCGCTCTTGAAGTGAATGCCGCCGCCCATCGGCGTCACGGTGACTCCCTCGGGCTTGGTGCTGCCGCTGTCGAGACGGACCGACCAACCGGCGGGCAGCGTGCCGCCGCTCATCATCTTGTCCATGTCGTGCTGCTGCGCCATGAGCGCCGTGGCACTGAAGGCTGCGAATCCGATGATTGCAAGAATGCGATGCATAAATCTCCTTATGACCCGAGTCTAGTTGATCCCGTAGTCCTTCAGTCCGAAAATGCCCTCGACCGCGCCGGGTGGCAGCACGCCCGGCTCCAACGACTGATCCGGAATCCGGTGCTTCACCGGCGGCAGACTTCGGAGGTACACGACCACCGCGTGACGGTCTTCTTCGTTCAGGTGCGAAAAGCTTGCCCAGGGCATCGTCGTGTAGGGCACCACGTGGCCATCGGGAAACGTGCCGCTCTGCAGTACGCGCTTCACCTCGTCATCAGTTCGACGCGGCAATCCCGTCTCGGGATCCGGCGTGAGGTTGCGGCTCACATACGTACCCTGGTGCGATGTGATCTTGGTGCCTCCGCCCGCCAGGTACTTCGTCAGGTCCGGTCCCTGCGATCCGTTGGTGGCATGGCAGCCGATGCAGCCGATGTTCATGACGATGGTCCTGCCGTGCTCGGCGATGGCTCGGCGGGCCGGATCCTCGATGGCGTCCACTGGCGGCGGCGCTTTTCTCATGTCCTCCCCGAAGGTTTCCGGCGCGATGAGAAACAGGGGCGGAATGTTGTAGAGAAAGAGCAGGAATCCGACGACCCCTGCGACTGCGACGGTGATGCCAGCCCACTTGAAGAACGTCTTCATCACCGTGCCCCTGACGTGATGCCGGCGTTGCCGGCGTAGAAATAACTGGGCAGGTCCTGGCCCAGGATCAACATCTGGAACTTCCCCCACAGATAGAGAGGCAACACCGTTCGCGTCGGCCGCGGCACCTTGTTGCGGATCGGTGGCACGGTGCGGAGATAGGCCACGATCGCATCCAGATCCGACGGCTTCAGCGTCGAGAATGATGCCCAATCCATCGGGAACGGCAGCAGGCGCGTGCCGTCCTTGAGGGTGCCTTTGGTGATCACCCGCTTGATCTCGTCGTCGCTCCAGTTGCCGAGACCGGTGTCTTTGTCGGATGTGAGATTGCCGGTCGGGTACGTGCCAAACGGTGCGAGGTACATGCGCAGTCCGCCCGCCAGCCGCATTCCCGGCAACATTCTTTTCTCGGCGTCGACCGGCGAGTGGCAGACGCTGCAGGCGAGCGCGTCAACGAGATGGGCTCCGCGTTTCACCGGGTCGGCCAGCGCTGCTGCCTCCTGCTCCTTGTAGAAGGCAGTCACCTCGTCGCCGCTCATCTCCCACACCGGCTTGCGGCGCATCGAGGCGACGGCGTTCGCGAGGTCCCACATCTCGACGTCGGTGGCGGTCCCTTGGTAGGAGGGCATCGGGGTACCGGAGATGCCGGCGCGAAATCGCATGTAGACGTCGGCCGCCGTGGCGCCACCGCGGAAGGCCCACGGTTCGCTCAGGTTCGCCGCCTGCATCGGGTAGCCCCAATCGTCCTGGAACGACGTGGCCGCGGCGCCGGTGCCGCGCCCGTCTTCCCCATGGCACTTGCCGCACTGGAGCTTCGCGTACACGATGCCGCCTCGCGCCACGCTTTCTGGCGACGACGGCACTGGCGTCGTCGCGGCAACTGGCTCGGGCTGCTCCGCGGCGAATCGCGGCGACAGCGTTTTGATGTAGCGGACGACCTCACGGATGTCGTCATCGGGCAGGATTCCCTGCCACGCTGGCATCGCGGTGCCAAACAGGCCTTGACGGATCGAGCGCGTCAGGTCCTCGTCGGTCGGGAGGCTACCCGTTTCGGTCGAGCGGATCTTGTAGCGGCCGCTTGAAAAATCCCGTGGGTGCGGCATGAGGATCATGGCCGCCGGACCATCACCCTTACCGGTCTTCCCGTGACACTCGACGCAGTGCGCGTCGTATACCGCTTTGCCGTGCGAGTCGGTGGACGCGGCCGCGAGTCGTGTGGCGGGCTGCTGGGCGCTGACGTGTCGCCCCGTTAGCGTGTACGCTGCGACCGCGCAGAGGGCCAGCAGGCCGAGCGCAACGGCTCGCGCTGACGTGAAACGGACGTGCTGCATTCAGGTGAGTCTCCCGCTGACGCGCCAGGACAGGGCGCGGTTCTGATTATACGCAGCGGATGAGGTGCGCCAGGGAGGGATCAGGATCAGGGATCGGGGACCGGGGACCGGGGATCGGGGGATCGCGACCGCACCCGCGTCGAGGACGATAGCGGCCGGCCAATCAGCCATTGGCCATTAGCAGTCAGCAATTCCCGTTTATGGCGTGATGACGATCTTCCCGTGGGCGCCGTGTGCCATCACCGCTTCGTGCGCGCGCGGAGCGTCGTCGAGCGAGAACTCCTGGCCCACCACCGGTCTCAACGTGCCGTTCTCGAGCCCGGCGACGAGCGCCGCATGCACCGCGGCCAGTTCCGCTGGCGCGACGTTGGAGAGCAGCATCCCGTGGATGGACGCATCGCGCCCCATCGTTCCGCGCGGATCGATCTCGACGCGTCCGCGGCTGCCGATGATCACCACACGACCGTTCCTGGCCAGCAGCGTGAGATCCTTGTCGAGGTTCACGTGCGCGGCCATCTCCAGAATGACGTCGATGCCTTTGCCGCCGGTCGACTTCATGATGGTGTCGAGATATACCGGGTCGCTGTGATCCACCACGACGTGCGCGCCGTGCTTCCTGGCCGCCTGCCGGCCTGGTTCGCTGCTCGCGGTGCCGATGACGAACATTCCATGCGCGCGTGCCAGCTCCACGGCGGCAATGCCGACCCCGCCGCTGGCGCCATGCACCAGTACGGTCTCGCCAGGCTTCGCATTGGCCCGCCTGAACAGTGAGTGGTACGCGGTCGCGTACGGCACGCCGATCGCCGCACCCTGACCGAAGGTGACGCTGTGCGGCAGGTGATGCAGTTGGGTCGGGGCGCAGAGCGCCTGCACGGCGCACAGCCCGGTTCGAGGTCCGCCGAGGTTGTCGTTCGCGATATAGACGCGGTCGCCTGGCTTGAACCCACTCACCTCGGCGCCCACCGCGAGCACCTCGCCCGCTCCGTCGGTCCCGGGTGTGTAGGGCAACGGCGGCTTCACCGCGTATGCGCCGCTCCGGATGTACGTGTCCACGGGGTTGACGCCGGTGGCTCGGATACGCACCAGGACTTGCGACGCCGACGGCGTCAGATCGGGCACGGTTTCCACCTTCATGACGTACGGTGCCCCGAACTCGCGGACCACAATCGAGCGCATGGGCCCGATGCTATCATGAGGGATTCATGGCACTTGTCAGGCTCCACAGGACCGTGGGCGTGAAAGTCGGACGCGTCCAGGTCGGCGGCGGCGCGCCGATCGTCGTCCAGTCGATGACGATGACCGACACGGCGGATGCGCCGGGCACCGCAACCCAGTGCATCGAACTCGCGAACGCCGGCTCGGAGATGGTTCGCGTCACCGTGAACAATCCGGACGCAGCCGCAGCGGTTCCGGAAATCAAGCAGCGGATGCTCGATGCCGGCTGCACGGCTCCGCTGATCGGCGACTTCCATTACAACGGACACCAGCTTCTCACCCGGTTTCCGGCGTGCGCGGAAGCACTGGACAAGTATCGAATCAATCCCGGGAACGTCGGTACCGGGAAGCGGCGCGATGAGCAGTTCGCCACCATCTGCCAGGTGGCCGTGGACTACGGCAGGCCGGTGCGCATCGGCGTGAACGGCGGCTCGCTCAACCAGGAGCTGGTCGTCGCGAAGATGCAGGAGAACACCGACCGCAACCTCGGCAAGGAGTCCGAGGAGATCATCAACGAGTGCATGGTGATCTCGGCGCTCGAGTCCACCGCTCTCGCCATCGAGAGTGGCCTCCGCAAGGATCAGATCATCATCTCGTGCAAGACGTCACGGCCGCGCGATCTCATCGCCGTCTATCGCGCGCTCGCGCGCCAGACCGATCAACCGCTGCACCTCGGGCTCACAGAAGCCGGGATGGGCGTGAAAGGGCTGGTGTGGTCGTCCGCGGCGATGGGCGTCCTGCTCAATGAAGGCATCGGCGACACGGTTCGGGTATCGCTGACGCCGCGTCCCGGCGGCGATCGTCGCGAAGAGGTGTACGCCGCGTGTGAACTGCTGCAGTCGCTCGGGCTGCGTTCGTTTGCGCCGAGCGTCACCGCGTGCCCTGGCTGCGGCCGCACCACCAGTTCGACCTTCCAGGAACTCGCGGAGCGCACGCAGGACTACATTCGCGAACAGATGCCCACGTGGAAGACCACGTACGAAGGCGTCGAGACGATGACGCTGGCGGTGATGGGCTGCGTGGTGAACGGCCCCGGCGAATCGAAGGCTGCCAACATCGGGATCAGCCTGCCTGGCACCGGCGAGGCGCCGAACTGTCCGATCTTCATCGATGGCCAGCACCACTCGACCTTGCGCGGCACGTACGAAGAGCTCGCCGCCGCATTCCAGTCGCTCGTGGACAACTACGTCGCAACCCGCTATCCGAGGAAAACCTAATCAGCACGTACGACGCAGCCCTGCGCGACGCGCTGCATCGCGTGTGGGGTTTCTCGGATTTCCGGCCGCTGCAGCGCGAGGCCATGCACGCCGTTCTCGACGGGCGCGACAGCCTTCTCGTGCTGCCGACGGGCGGTGGCAAGTCGCTCTGTTTCCAGGCGCCCGCCCTGGTGCTCGGCGCGCGACCAGAAGTGCCCGCTGTGCTCGGCACCGGGCCAGGTCCGGCGAGTGCACCTGCGCGACCTCATTCCTCAGATGCAGGCCATGCTGCGGGTCCGGTCCGATCCGAACTCTTCGACAACGAAGCTGCCGTCGGAGGGAGCGACGATGATGGCGACTACAACTGGGACGATCTGCCCGAGGTCCGCGGCAGCAGCGCGGTTCGCGCCGCGGCTCCGGGCCGTGCCGCTTCAGGAGCAGGCCGTCAGGGTTTCGCGCTGGTCGTCTCTCCGCTGATCTCGTTGATGAAGGATCAGGTCGACGGGCTGCGCGTCGATGGCGTCGAAGCTGCGTACTTGAACAGCACCCAGAGCTCGAGCGAGCGCGACACGGTGATGGCGAGCCTCCGTCAGGACCGCTGCCGCCTGCTGTATGTGTCGCCAGAGCGGCTCGTCGGCGACGGCAGCCAGGGCTTCCGCCGGATACTCAGCCAGTTCGGCGTGCGGTTCATCGCGATCGATGAAGCGCACTGCATCAGCCAGTGGGGACACGACTTCCGGCCGGAGTACCGCCAGCTCGGTCGCGTGCGCGAGGACTTTCCTGGCGCAACCTTCCACGCGTTCACCGCGACCGCCACCGAGCGGGTTCGTCACGACATCGTCAGCGAACTTCAACTGAACGACCCGCTGGTGCTCGTCGGGTCGTTCGATCGACCGAACCTCACCTACCGCGTGCTGCGGCGCGGCAACCTGCACAAGCAGCTCGAGGCCGTTCTCGCCCGGCACGAGCGCGAGTCGGGCATCGTGTACTGCGGATCGCGACGGGAAGTGGAAGCGCTGGCCGAGTGGCTGCGCGGAGAAGGGCACGAGGCGCTTCCGTATCACGCTGGGCTTTCCGACGATGTGCGCGCAAGGCACCAGGAGGCGTTCCTCGAGGAACGCGCCGACATCATCGTCGCGACCGTGGCGTTCGGCATGGGCATCGATCGGTCGAACGTGCGGTTTGTTGTCCACGCCAGTGCGCCGCGTTCGCCGGAGCATTACCAGCAGGAAGCGGGTCGCGCGGGACGGGATGGTCTGCCCGCCGAATGCGTGCTCATCTACTCGGGGGCCGACTTCGTGCGGTGGCGGCAGATGCTGGAGCAGAACGGCGAGTTCACCGAGAGCGCGCGGACGCTGCTGCGCGACATGGAGCGGTACGCAGCCGGCACGCGATGCCGTCACCGGTCGCTGGTCGAGTACTTCGGGGACACCTGGACGCGCGAGGAGTGCGGCGCGTGTGACTGGTGCCTGAAGGAGCTCGATGCGGTGGAGGACTCGACCACCGTGGCGCGAAAGATTCTGTCGTGCGTGGCGCGCGTGCGTCAGAGCTACGGGCTCGCGCACGTCGCAGACGTGCTGCTTGGCAAGGCGAGCGAAAAGGTCGTGGCGTGCGGACACGCGGAGCTGTCCACCTTTGGCCTGTTGAAACAGGAACCGGTTGCGGCCGTGCGGGGCTACATCGAGCAACTGGTCGCGGGCGGATGGTTGGCGCGGGAGGGAGAGCCCTATCCGGTGCTGCGGCTCACCGGACCGGGGGCGGCGCTCCTCCGTGGCGAGAATACCTGCGAGCTGTTCCGCGAAACGCAGCCGGTCAAGGGCAAGAGCCGCGCGCGCGGCGCCGGAGCCGTGTCGTTCGGCGGCGACCCCGATCTGTTCGACGTGCTGCGCGAGGTCAGGACCAGGCTCGCGCGCCAGCGCGGTGTGCCGCCGTACGTGATCTTCCACGACACCACGCTGAAACAGATGGCCGAGCGGCGTCCGGCAACGCTCGACGATCTGCACGACATCTACGGCGTCGGCGCGAAGAAGGCCGCCGATTTCGGCGACGAGTTCCTCGACGCGATACGCACCTTCAAGAAGCCCGAATAGGCGGAGCCTCAGGCCGGCAGCGGGGAAAACCCGCCCGGCGACACTTCGGAAAGATCCACGTACCCGTGCGTGGCCTCGCCGCGGCTCAGCAGCCAGTCGCACGCGGCGTTCAGGATCTTCTGCGCCGTGACACCAAGCACGACGGAGTCGCGCAGGTGCACGGTGAGGCTGCACAGCGCAGGGCCCTGCAGTGCGATCTGCAGGAACAGCTCGCGCCCGATCCGCTTCACCGACGCGATGGAGAACAGCCACTCCTCGCCTGCAATGTGGAGCGCTACCGGGTTCTCTCCGGATGATGGCTGTGCACAGGTCAGGGCGGCACGTTGCGCGTTCATGTCGGTCCTTTCGTCAGAGGGCATCGAGCGGCCGTCTGATGGTTTGGACCGCGGGGAGCGGCGCCGGGTTCTGTCAGGCCGTGTGAAAAAACGGTGACAGCCCTCGCCGGGCCAGACTCTGCACCCTGTGCGCGGTGTGTGCCGATCTCAGCCGCCCGCCTGCAGTGCAGCCAGGGCCTCGATCATCCCCGGGGAGAGGTCCGTGTGGTGATGGACAATCCTCCACCCCGATGGCTCGCGTCGGTACACGTTCGTGACCCGGTCATCGATGTTTGAGACCAGTCGTCCGGCCACCGTCAGGCTGCCCCGTTCGACACCCACTTCGTAGGCCATGTCGCCGGCGACCTGGAGCATCTGCTCCTCCAAGGTCACCCGCCCGCCCGAGGCAATTGCAGCCACCTGCTCCCACGATCCGCGAACCTCGTCCCACCCGAGCTGTCGGCCACCGATCGGGTGCATCGTGGTGACGGCCGGGCCATGCGACCAGATCGCCGTCAAGGGTGCCGCATCGCCGTTCAGCATGCGATTCAACGCGGCATAGAACTGTTCGGAAGCCTTGCGGACGTCGTCTTCTGCGGACATCGGTCATCTCCTGAGTTGGGTCGGACAGCGCTGGAGCTTACACCGGGTCGCCAGGTCCGATTGGGTTGAATTCCGCCGGTCCGCTGCGAACCCGACCGGTGCTAGGATGCGGACGGCGAGCACCTCATCGGGGCGCCACACAAGGAGCAGAGCATGCCGAAATACGTATTGCAGGTGTCCTATACCGCCGAAGGCGCACGGGGTGTCGCGAAAGATGGAGGCAGCAAGCGGCGCGACGCGGCCAGGGCACTGGTCGAGAGTCTGGGCGGAAAGCTGGAGGCGTTCTACTTCGCATTCGGCGAGGCCGACGTGATTGCGATTTGCGATATGCCCGACGCGGCCAGCGCGGCAGCGGCATCGATGGCGGTCGCCGCCAGTGGTGGCGCCGCTCCACGGTTGACACCGCTGCTGACGCCGGAAGAGATCGATGCGGCGGCGAAGAAGACGCCTACCTACACACCGCCGGGCCGATAGAGCTGTTTTCTACCGGAGGGTCGCGCCGGCGCCGTCGATGGCGGCGCGTACCTCCGGCTGTTTATGCGGCTCGCGCCGCACCGCCGCGCGCCGCGCTATGCGTTTGCCAGCGCCCGCCGCTGCCACTCCTCCGAATCATTGCCTTTCCAGATAGGGAGCCCATCCCTGTTTCGAGGGATTCACCGCTTCGCCGATCCGTGCAAGCATCCGCCCACTTCAGATGCTGAGCCGCTGCGGTGGCGCGTCGTCCGCCGTTTCGCCGCGTTCGTTGAAGGCAGTATTCGCCACCCATGTCTCTTCGAAAGGGAGCAGCATGCCACGTTCATACGTTCGCCTGCGGCGGATGTTCGGGATTGTGTTCGTCTCGGGGATACTGGGATCCTGCTCGTCGCCGGCGGTTGAGTCGGCTGCTCGGAACTCGACCGCGGTCCTGTTCGAAGGTGCTCGGTTGATCGTCGGCGATGACAACGCGCCCATCGAGAATTCCGCCTTCCTGGTCGAGGACCGCAAGTTCGTCAAGGTCGGCAAGAAGGGAGAGGTCGACGCGCCGCCTGGAGCGGCACGTGTGGACCTGACCGGCAAGACGGTGATGCCCGGAATAGTCGACGCGCACGGTCACCTCGGGTTCCTCGATCAGAACACGGCGCTGCTGTCGAAGGCGAACTTCACGCGCGAGAACTACATCGATCATCTGGAGCGCTACGCCTATCACGGCGTGGCAGCGACGATCAGCACCGGCACTGACATGGGCGAGTTGGCCTACCAGTTGCGCGACGAGGACATTCCAAACGCCGCGCGCATCCGCACGGTTGGACTGGGGCTGGCCTGGCCCGGCTCAGGGCCCTTCGATCCATCGCGAAATGACGTCCCTTATCCGGTGACCAGTATCGAGGAAGCACGGAAGGCCGTCCAGGACCTCGCGCCGCACAAGCCTGATTTCGTGAAGATCTGGGTGGACGATCGAAACGGCACCCAGAAGAAAATGACGAAGGAGATCTACACGGCGGCCGTCGACGAGGCTCATAAGCACAACCTTCGTGCAATCGCGCATGTGTTCGATCTTGAGGATGCGAAAGGACTCATTCAGGCGGGTGTCGAGGGCTTCCTCCACAGCATCCGCGATGCCGAAGTCGACGACGAGTTCGTCAGGCTGGCGAAGGAGCACGATATCTGGATCGGCGTGAACCTGGGCGGCATCAATCGCCGTTCCCTGATTCGGGAAAACGGGACGCCGGCCTGGTTCGACGATCCGCTGGTCAGGGAAACGATTCCCCCGACTCTGATTGCGGAGCGCGCGAAGATGTACGAGTCGCAGCGCGCCGGCGGCGCGGTCCGCCAAGGCGGGACCGGTCGCGGAGGACGTGGCGGCGCTGCGAGCGGACGGGCGGCGCTGCGAGCGGACGCGGCGGTGCTGCGAATGGACGCGGCGGTGCGAGCAGCAGTCAGGTGTTCGATATCGCGAACGTTCGGAAGCTCCACGCCGCCGGGGTGCGTCAGGTCCTCGGGAGCGACACGGCCGGCGACGGCAACCGATGGATTGGCATGATGACGCTGGTCGAGATGGAAAACATGGTGGCAGCCGGATTCACACCGGCCGAAGTGATCGTCGCCTCGACGCGGGAGTCGGCGAAAGTCCTGCGCATTGACGATCTCGGCATGGTGGCCGCAGGGAAGAGCGCCGATTTCGTTGTGCTCGACGCAAACCCGCTCGACGACATCACGAACGTGCGTCGGATAGCGAGTGTGTACCTTCGCGGCCGGGAAGTTGACCGCGCGGGCCTCCGCGCCAAATGGCAGGCGCAATGGAGCAAGGCGGCGCCCACCAATTGATTCTGCGCCGCCGGATGCGCAGCCTGGTTCACGTTCCGTTCATCCCCCGGCCTGCGCCGGGCTCGTGTGGGCCATCTAACGAAGACGATATCGAGGCCTCCCCCGGGTGTATAAGGTGGCGGACGCCCCAACGCCCGGGGCAGGAGGATTGTTCGATGAAGAAACGCGTCTTCGTATCAGCCCTCTGCGCCGCGGCCGCCGCCGTGTGTGCGGCCATGACGATTCATGCGCAGGAGGCACCGGCGGGGCCTCCCATCCCCACCCTGCCGTTCCACCTGGTGGAGAACTTCTTCCACTATCCCGCCTACTCCGTGATCGGCCGCCTCAGCGGCGTGGCTGTCGCGCCGAACGGCAACGTCGTCGCGCTCAATCGTGGTTACCATCCGGTGCTCGAGTTCAAGTCCGACGGCACGTTCGTGCGCTCGTGGGGTGAAGGCTCGACGATGTTCGAAGGGGCGCATACGCTCCGGTTCGATCGCCAGGGCGACCTGTGGTACATCGACGCCGCGGACAACATCATTTTCCACTTCGACAAGGAAGGGCGCACGGTCGGAACGCTGGGCACCAATCCAGAGCCGTGGACCTATCTCACCCACGTCTACGAACGCGGCGTGCCCGGCAAGGCCAACCTCTATCAGGAGACCGATATCGGGTGGAGCCGCGACGGCAGCATGTTCGTCGCCGACGGGTACGGCAACTCGCGTGTCGCGAAGTACGACAAGGACGGCAACTTCGTGAAGGCGTGGGGCGAGCGCGGCCCGCAGCCAGGCAACTTCAACACGCCTCATGGTCTCGTGGTCGACAGCGACGATGTCGTCTATGTCGCCGACCGGGGCAACAGCCGCATCCAGACGTTCGACGTCGAGGGCAACCGCAAGGCGGTGTGGAACCTGCCGACCGCGCCATGGTCGCTGTGCCTCACCAATGGCCCGAACCCGGTGATGTTCGTCGGCAGCGTCGGTCGCGTCTACAAGATGGATCTCACCGGCAAGATCCTCGGCGCGTTCGGCCGACAGGGCCGCATGACCGGCACCATCGATTCCATCCATCAGCTCGCCTGTCCAGACGAGAAGACGCTGTACCTCGCGAACCTCTATGCGAGCCGCCTGGACAAGTGGGTGACCAACTAACCGAGATGTAGCCGCGCACCTTCAGGTGCGCCCGCATGCGATGACGATTGCCACAGGGCTTCGAGGTGTGACCTTCATGACCTCCACTATCAAGGTCGGCATCGCGGTCATCGGCGTTACGGCCGTGCTGTGTATCGCGCCGGCGGCACAACAACTCCCAGCCGGCTTCGTCGATCCAGCTCCCATTCTGGCCGCGGCCGCGAAAGAGATTGGCGAGGCCAGTCTCTCGTGCATCACGTTCTCCGGGAACGGCTACGGCGGCGCCGTCGGCCAGGCGTTTGAGTCGGGTCCGAATGTCGACTGGCCCCGTATCGATGCGCTCGCCAACTACACGCGCACGATCAACTTCGAAGCGCGGACGATCACGGAGGAGTTCGATCGCAAGCCGGGCCTGAATCCGGCGTCGTGGAAGTACGGACTCGGCTGGCAGGACGGCACGCCGATTCAGAAGAGCCTGCATCAGACCTTCATCGTCAACGGCAACTACGGCTGGCACATGGACGGGGCGGGCGCGCCGCCGGTGCCGATGTCGCCAGACGATGTTTCTCGAAGCCAGCTCGAAATCTGGTTGAATCCGCACGGCTTCATCAAGGCGGCCCGCCTCCCCGGAGCCAATCCGAAGGCGGTGTGGCGTTGGGAACTTGGCGAGATGGGTCGCGACGGTCCGACGACGATTCCCGAGAAGGTGCACGTCGTGTCGATCACGTTCGGGTCGTACCGAATCGACGCGACGATCAACGCGCGGAATCAGATTCAGCGCATCCACACCATGGTCGCCGAACCGGCGCTTGGCGACTTCAACTACGAGCACGAGTCCACCAGCCAGCAGACCTTCGGCACCGATCAAGTGGCCGACGGCGTGGCACTCCCACCAGGGGTGGGACGACAACTACGGATTCGACAACGTCAGTGCCGGCCATAACGCGTTCGGAGGAACGTTTCCGAAGGTCGAGCCGAACGCCTGTGGGGATCCGCTACCGGTCCCTGCGTCTGTGCGTCAGGCGCGCCCCGATCCGCCTCCCGTCACGGTCGATCGTCTGGCCGATGGTGTCTATCTGCTGGGCGGCGGGCCCGCCAACAGCGTGGCCGTGGAGTTCAGGACGTTCATCGCCGTGTTCGAGGCGCCGACCAGCGAAGCCCGGAGCCTCGCCGTGATCGAGCAAGTTGCAGAAGCTCGCACCGAACAAGCCGATTCGTTACCTCGTCAACTCGCACCAGCACTTCGACCATATCGGCGGCCTCCGCACCTATCTCCACATCGGTGCCACGATCGTGACGCAGAGGAAGAACATCAACTTCCTCAACCACGACGTGCTCAACTTCCGCGCGCGGACGATGGCGCCGGACATGGTGTCCTTGTGGCCGCCCACGGAGGTCGCCGAAGGCTACAACTACGAGAGCTTCAACGAGAACTACGTGCTGACCGACGGGTCGCGCATCATGAACATCTACTACGTGCAGCCGCTGCGGCATGTCGAAGGCATGGCGATGGCGTATTTGCCGGCGGAGAAGATGCTGATCGAGGCCGACCTCTTCGACACCCACGAGCCACCGCCCCCGGCCCCCACGCCCGCGATGACGACGCTGTATCGAACGATGCGAATGCTCAACCTGGACGTGGCGACGATTGCGCCGGTGCATGGCCGTCCCGTACCGCTCTCGACGTTCATGGCCGCGATGGGCGGAGCAGCCACCGATTGTCCAACCGCTGGCGGTGGCGGCGCGGTGGTGTGGGCGCCCTGCCGCTGACCGTCACCTTTTTGGTGTTACTCTTACCGGTAAGAGTATTACCGATGCGAATCACCAGCAAAGGTCAGGTTACGATTCCTCTCGCCATCCGCGCCAAGCTGGGCTTGCTGCCCAACACCGAGGTCGAGTTCGAGATCGATCGCGACGCTGTCCGGATCCGGAAAAGCAAACAGGCAGGCCGACCGACACGCGGTCAGGCCCTGGTCGACCATATGCGGGCGCGCAGTACCCGCACGATGACGACGGATCAGATCATGCGGCTGACGCGAGGCTGATCAGGTGCCAGGCACGCTGGTCGACAGCAATGTGCTGCTCGATGTCGTCACCGACGACGCCGAGTGGTTCGGATGGTCGGCGGCGATGCTGGCCGCAGCGGCGGACCGCGGCGGCCTCTTCATCAACCCGATCATCTATGCAGAGGTCTCTGCGGCGTTCGAGCGCATCGAAGATCTTGACGACGCACTGCCCGCTCAGTATTACCGCCGCGTGGCGCTGCCATGGGAGGGCGCGTTTCTGGCGGGCCAGTGCTTCGTGAAGTATCGTCGTCATGGTGGCGCTCGTCGATCGCCAATGCCGGATTTCTACATTGGCGCGCACGCCGCGATTGCAGGGCTGACCCTCCTGACCCGCGATCCTGGGCGTTACCGGACTTACTTTCCCACGCTGCGCCTGATCGCACCGTGAGTCAAGACCGATGATCGCGGCTCGATCGAGGCAGGCAGCCGGTCTGGACTCGCGTGGCCGCTCCCGCGTGATAGACCGGCGACACCAGACCGATCTGCCAACCACTATGTGCGCAGCGGCCCGTAGCGACCGTCCTCCCGCAGTTCGTCCTCGAGTGGGCGAACTTCGATCGTGCCGAACCGCGCCGAGGGCCAGCCTGCGGCGATCGTCAGGGCCTCGTCGCGATCGCTCGCTTCGACCAGGAAGTAGCCACCGAGCTGTTCCTTGGTTTCGGCGAACGGACCGTCGGTCACCGACAACTGACCGTTGCGCACGCGGAGCGTGGCGGCCTGCGTCGCGCTCTGCAGTGGCCGCGCCTCGAGCATCCGCCCGTTCGCGCGAAGCGCGTCGACGTAGTCGAGCGTTTCCTTCCTGAGAGCCCGCCACTCAGCTTCGCTCATCGCGTTCAGCGTCGTCTCTTCTTCGTATGCAAGGCACAGGAATTTCATCAGCGCTCCAGATATAGCCGCCCACCATGGGTCCGTCGGACGTTACTCACCTGTGGGCGGTGCGATGCGCCGCTCTCGAAGCAGCTGGAAATGCCGCTCCCACCTGGTTCGGACTTCGTCTTCGGTGAGTCCCCGATCATACGCCGGTGAGTCCAGCGGTTCGGCGGCGTGCACGCGGATCAGCACAACCTCGCGGATCGCGTCCACCTGCGACCCTCGCGTTTGATAGAACGCGATCGCCCGATCGTAGAGCGGCCCGGAGTCGACGACGGAGGCGACCCCCTTGAAGCGGTAACCCTTGCGAACAAACGGATCGACGACGTTCACCTCGAGATGCGGATTGATCCGCAGGTTCGCGATCGTGCCAGGCGAGCGGATGTTCGCGAAAATCAGATGCTCGTCGTCCCACACGGCAGTCGTGCCCTTGGGTGACAGATTCGGGGTGCCGTCGGCACAGACGGTGGCGACGAAACCGAGGCGCTGTTCCTCGACGACCCGTTTCATGTCGCTGGTCAGTATCGCCATAGCCAATCGTGTCATCCCTGGCACGGTCGTAGCCGATGAGCCTGGCGAGCGTCAACGGCCACGAACGATCAACCAACAGCCACGCCCGATCATATGTCTCGTCGCGTACAATCCACGCCAGGTCACGATACCGATGACACCCGAGCCCTCACTCGGCGATGCCGCCGACGACCTGAGCGGGCGACGCCTGGGGCCGTTTCAGGTGCACGAGCGCATCGGCGTGGGCGGCATGGGCGAGGTCTACCGCGCGCGCGACACCAGGCTCGCGCGTGACGTCGCTATCAAGATCCTGCACCGCTCCGTGACCGGCGATCCCCAGAGGCTGGCACGGTTCGAGCGTGAAGCACGCGTGCTGGCATCACTCAACCACCCGCACGTCGGCGCCATCTATGGTCTCGAAGACGCCGACGGCACGTGCGCGCTGGTCCTCGAACTGGTCGAGGGCGACACGCTGGCCGAGCGGATCGCGCGCGGCCCGCTTCCGCTCCTGGACGCTCTGAACTTCGCGCGACAGATCGCCGACGCCCTCGAGACGGCACACGAACTCGGCATCATTCACCGCGATCTGAAGCCGGCCAACCTGAAGATCACCGCGGCGGGCGTGGTGAAGGTGCTCGACTTCGGTCTGGCGAAGGCGGCGGAGGGGGATGGTTCATCGTCCGATCTCTCGCAGTCGCCGACCATCACCTCGGCGCGCACCCGGGAGGGCGTCATCCTCGGCACGCCCGCGTACATGAGCCCCGAGCAGGCGCGCGGAAGGCCCGTCGACAAGCGGACCGACATCTGGGCGTTCGGTTGCATCCTCTACGAGATGCTGACCGGGCGGCTGGCATTCCAGGGCGAAACGGTCTCGGACACGATTGCCGCCGTTCTGGAGCGTGAGCCGATCTGGCCGGTGCTGCCCGCATCCACCCCGGCACGCATTCGACACCTGCTCGAACGATGTCTCGAAAAGGACGCCCGCCGCCGCCTGCGGGACATCGGCGAGGCACGTCTGGACATCGAAACCACGATCGAGGACCTGAAGGCGCCCGCGCTGGTTGGCGCCGCACCTCGACCAGCGTCTCACGGTGACGCAGGAGCATCGGCTCCGCGGCGATCGTTGTGGATCGCAGCGTGCGGGGCTTGTGCTGGTCCTCAGTGCGTTCCTCGCGTGGTGGATGATGCGTGCGCCGCAGAGTGCCGCGCCGCTCAGCGTGGTCCCGCTGACCACGTTGCCCGGCGTCGAGCGGCATCCCTCGTTCTCCCCCGACGGCAATCATGTCGCCTTCACGTGGAATGGGACGAGGCAGGACAATCCCGACGTCTACGTGCAGCAGATCGGCAGCGGGTCACCGCTCCGCCTGACGACCGATCCGGCGAACGACTACTCGCCGGCCTGGTCCCCGGATGGCCGATGGATCGCCTTCCTGCGAGCGCAGGGCCAGAGCGGCACCGAAGAACTGCGGCTGGTGCCCCCGTTGGGTGGACCAGAACGGAGGCTCGCCAGCATCCAGTTGAGAGCGCGAACTGCTGCTCTCCGTGTCGATTGCCTGGTGTCCGGACTCCACGTGTCTGCTGATCACCGATTCGCTGGGCGGCGGCATGCCGGACGCCATCTTCGCCATCTCGCTCGCATCCGGAGAAAAAACACAGCTGACCCACCCTTTGTTTCCTGTAATCGCCGACATTGGTCCGTCCGTGTCTCCCGACGGGCGCTGGCTGGTGTTCAGCCGGAACATCACGCCGCTGAACGGTGTGCTGCATCGGGTTGCGCTGGGTCCGGGGCTGATGCCGACAGGCGAGCCGAGCCCGCTGTCTCTGGGCTCGTTGAGCGGCAGGGACGCGGCGTGGATGCCCGACAGCGAGCGGATCGTGTTTTCGGCGATGGGCGCTCTGTGGACCATCACCGTGCCCGGCAAAAACACGCCGTTGCGCGTGCCGTTCGCAGGCGAGGACGGCATGATGCCCGCGGTGTCGGGAGGTATGAACGGGCAATCGCCTCGACTGGTCTACGTGCGGAGCTACCAGGACCAGAACATCTGGCGTGTCGACACATCTGAACCCGGAGCGCCGGCCACTTCCGCGCCGTACGTGGCAATCGCCTCGACGAAAGCCGACCTCACACCTCAGTTCTCGCCGGACGGAAAGCGAGTCGCTTTCACATCAGCCCGCTCAGGCACCCTCGAGATCTGGACGGCCGATCCCGATGGAGCCAATGCGGTGCAGCTGTCGTCCCTCGGTGCGGTCACCGGCTTCCCTCGCTGGTCGCCGGACGGCAATGCGGTGGTGTTCCATGCCGATCCAACGGGGCACGGAGAGGCGTTTCTTGTTCCCGCCGCGGGTGGGACGGCTCGGGCACTCACGTCGGGTGAGGGCTCCACGTTCCCAAACCTGTCGCCCGACGGACAATGGGTCTACGTCAGCGCGAGAGGCTCTGGGGGCGGTCCTGTCATCTGGCGAATGCCCTTCGCAGGCGGCGAGCGTGTCCCGGTCACAACACGTCGGGCGATTCTGGGCCTGCTCTCGCCCGACGGACTCAATCTTTACTACAACGAGACCTTCGACAGGCCGAGCGCCTTGTGGCGCCGTTCGCTGTCGACCGGTGTCGAGATCAAACTCCTGGACGGCGTCGTTCGCAGCAACTTTGCGGTACTCGACCACGGCATCTACTACATCGATCAACCTGCGCAGCGGTCTGGGCCCAATCCGAAAGAGCCGTCCGTGGGCGAGGCACGGCTTCAGTACTTCGACTTCTCCACGAATAGCTCCAGGACAATTGCGCAGAACCTCGGGAACGTCTGGCTTGGTCTTACTGCCTCGCCGGACGGCCGGACGATCCTCTACACCCGTACCGATTCGTCCATCGACGATCTCATGCTGGTCGAGAACTTCCGCTAGTCCGGCCCATTGACAACCGGAGTACACTCCGCGGCCATGAACGCACCTCTTCGCGCCATCGCTGCGCTCCTTCTGCCAGTGCCGGTGCTGGCAGCCACCCTGACCGTCACCAGACCCGAAGAGGTTGGCCTGTCGGGTGAACGGCTCGCGCGCATCCGCACGCTCGTCCAGAGCCACATCGCTGCGAAGGACCTGTCTGGTGCCGTCACGCTGGTGGCCCGGCGCGGCAAGGTCGTCCACCTCGAGGCGCACGGCCTCGCCGACATCGATGCGCGCAAGCCAATGACGACCGGGGCCCTGTTCCGCATGGCGTCGATGACCAAGCCGCTCACGGCGGTGTCGATCCTCATGCTGATGGAAGAGGGCAAGCTGCTCCTCAGCGATCCGGTCTCGAAGTACATCCCCGAGTTTCACAATCCAAAAGTCGCGGTGTGGCGATTGCCGAACGATCCCGCCGGTGCAGGCGCGACGCTGGTCGCTGCCCGCCGCGAGATCACGATCAAGGATCTGCTGACACACACCTCGGGTCTCGCCAGCGGCTTTTCGGGGCCGGCGGGCGATTACGTGCGCAGGGCCAACCTGCCAACCGGCGGCTCGCTCGACGAGCGTGTGCGACGCCTCGCGAAGCTGCCGCTCAATTTCGAGCCGGGCTCGCAGTGGGAGTACAGCCCCGGCACCGGCTTCGACACCCTCGGTCGCATCATCGAGCTTCAGAGCGGCATGAACCTGGCGCAGTTCTTCAAGGCGCGCATCTTCGATCCGCTCGGGATGAAGGACTCGTTCTTCGACATCCCGGAGGCGCGCCGCGGCGATCTGGTGACGGCCTACGCGAAGAGTGACAAGGGGCTCACCGCCGCCCCGCGTCTTGCGGAGATCGACAGCGTGCCGGGCCAGTACTACTCGGGCGCCGGCGGCATGACCAGCACCGCGCAGGACTACCTGCAGTTCTCGCAGATGCTGCTGAACGGCGGCGAGTTGAACGGCACGCGGCTCGTGAGTCGCAAGACGGTGGAGCTGATGACCTCCGACGCCACGCCAGGCCTTGATCTGCGCAACTACCTGGGCGGAGAGCAGGTGCTGCAGGGATATGGTTTCGGCCTCGGCGTACGAGTACGGCGCAACAACGGCGAGAACGGCTGGCTCGGCACGCCAGGGGACTACGGGTGGGCGGGCGCGCTCGGGACCTATTTCTGGATCGACCCGAAGGAGCAGTTGGTTGGGATGATCCTGATGCAGACACCCATCCGGGCGCTCCGCATGGAATTCCCGAACGCGGTGTACCAGGCGTTCATCGATTGAAGTGCGACCCGCCGCGTACGTCAATTATGAAACCAGCCTAAAGCGTTCAACCCCGGCGGCTGAACCTGTGAACCCCGCGGCTGCAGGTATTCTTGCCTGTGCGAACTTCGACAGGAACACATCCCTGGCTGCGTCTGCTCGCGTGGGTCCTCGCCGTCGCTGCGGTAATCGAGCTGGTGTCAGCGTTGCTCGTCGTCGCGATGGGTCCGATGACGTGGCACATCGGCCCGGTCCCGGTTCTCCTTCATAGCGCAGGTAAATCCGTCGTCATCGCCATCGTCATTGCGAGCCTTGCGCTGGCGGTGGCGGAGCCGACCTGGTCGGCGGAGCGACGCGAGCGGCTGGCTTCGTTTACGCGCGTGCTCGCCTACGCGGCGCTGGCGGCAGGATGGATCGCGCTCGCGGCACCGTACCTCGTGCCCGGCTTCGTGATGGGCCACGACGGAGCGGTGCATCAGACGTACGCGTTCATGTTCGACCGGGCCCTTCGTCAGGGGCAGGTACCGGTCAGGTGGGTCGAGGGAATTGCCCACGGCCTCGGTCAGCCGTTGTTCAACTACTACCAGGTCGGCTTCTACTATCTCGTGTCGCTGGTGCACGCGGTCGGACTGCAGCTGGGCGCCGCCTTCAAGCTGGTGGTCATCAGCCAGTGGGCGATCGGGTCGTTGTTCATCATCCTGCTGTGCCGACCGTTCGGAGAAATGCCTGCCGCGCTCGCGGCCTCGGTCTTCCTCTGGTCGCCCTACCTGCTGCTCGATGTGTACGTGCGGACGGCGTACCCGGAACTCACCGCGATTGCGTTCGCGGCTGGCGTCCTCTGGGCGCTGGACCGCCTGCTCCGCACTGGACGGCCACGCTTCTTCGCTGCCCTCGCGGCGTTGATCGCATTCCTGCAGATCTGCCACCTGCCGACGACGGTGATCGTCGCGCCGGCGGCGGCACTCTACGCGATATCGGTGTGGCTGGCCGAGGGACGGCCGGGCGGTCGCGCGGCTGCGGTCGTTGGCAGCGCGCTGCTCGGTTCCGGCATCGCCGCGTTCTACACGATGCCGGCGATTCTCGAACTCGATCTGGTCAAAATTCGTCAGCTGACCGCCGGCTACTTCGACTACCACCAGCATTTCGTGCAGCCGCGATGGTGGGTCGACTGGTCGTGGGGGTATGGCGGATCGGCAAGCGGGACAGGGCAGATGTCCACGCAAATCGGCATCGCGCAATGGGCGGCGCTCCTCAGCGCGACACTGCTGCTGGCAACGCCGGCGTTGCGGCGGCGGAGCCGCGCGTCGGCGCTCCTGCTTCTTGCGTCGATCGCGGCGATTGGCGCGTCGATGTTCATGATGACGTCCGCATCGGCGTCGATATGGGAGCGTGTCAGCCCGCTGGCCTTCATCCAGTTCCCATGGCGATTGCTGATGATCCCGACGCTGTTGTGTCCAATCCTTGCAGCTGCCGCGCTCTCCGCGGTACGTGGTCGCACGCTGCAGGCACTTGTGGTCGTGTGCGCCGTGGCGGTGCAGTGGCACCTGACGGACGACTATCGGGCCATGGCCTGGACCCAGTCGCGTGAGCCTCTCGCGCTCGACGACCCCGCGTGGCCGACAAGCGACCTCGCCAAACGAGCCTGGTTCCGCGAGGTGAGTTACGACCCGCTGAGCGTCACCGGCACACTGGCGCCGACGCGCGAACGCTGGGCGCTGGCGGATGCGACGACGGCTTCGGCAGATGTGTCGGTGATCCGTGCCACTGATGCGAGTCTGACGCTGGCAGTGCGGACGGACGCCGCGACTGATCTGGTGATCAACACGCCGGTGTTTCCGGGCTGGCGTGTGTCAGTCGATGCGCAGGAAATCCGGGCCGGCGTGCAGCCCACCACCGGATATGCCGTCGTGACGATCCCAGCCGGTACTCATCGTGTGGAAGCGGCATTTCACCGCGACGTCCTGCGCGGTGTCGCGGAGGCAATCGCCGTTGCCAGCATGCTGATCCTGGTCGCCGTTCTTGTCTGGCCGTATGCGTGGCGCAGACGCGCTTCAACGGTTCGAGCCGCTACTTGAGGCGCTGCCGAAGCTCTCGCCCAGCCTGAAGGGGAGACGTGGCATCCGCGTTCCGCGCCGCAGCGAGGCCGCGCAGCCAGACCGTCACTTTCCCAGCGCAGGGCGGCAGGGGATCGCAGGCGAGGAGATACAGGATTGCGGTGGTGAGCACGAGAAGCGCTTCGGTCACCATGGCGAAGCGGAGCCGCAGGGTGACATAGACGAACCACAGCGGATACGACAGGATGAGTGACAGCGTGAGGAAGGCGATGCGCAACTGTGCGTCCCTGATCCTCCGCGGATTCTTCAGACCCTTCGCCACGCGCCGGTACGCCTGTGCCTCGGATGTTTCCACCGACACCTTGAGGATGGTCTGGGTCAGGACGAAGAACACACCGCCGCAGAACAGCGCGACGAACAGGCGCAGCGCCAGGTCGCCACTGAGCCAGTACAGCGCTGCCACCCACATGAAGTAGACGACGATGCTCAGGTTGGTGAGCTGCAGGGCGAGCCACACGTTCGTCCGGCCGGTCCACAACTGAAAGCGACGGCAGATGCGCTCGGTCAGGTCCAGTACCTGCAGCATCGATGTAGGTCATCTACGGCTTCGGAATCCTCAGCGTCGCACTGATCATGGCACTTCCGCTCAGGCCGTACACGATCGAGAGCGGATGAAGTCCGGCGAAGCCGAGGCGATAGGACCCGAACCACATCCGTTCGTCAATGTGTCCACTAGCAACGGCGAGGCCGAGCAGCGCCACGATGCCGATGCTCGTCGGGATGGGCGTCCCCTCGAAGTACTTCACTTTGCCGGTCGCCGCATCAGCCAGCGCGGAGGAGGTGACGTTGAACCGTGCCAGACGGCTGACGCCGCAGACGACGAAGTAGGTGAGGATGAGCATGTCCCAGCCGCCGCGCAGCCCCAGTGTGAAGCCGAGGACCGCGGGCGCCACGCCGAACGAGATCACGTCGGCGAGCGAATCGAGATCGCCGCCGAGCACCGATTGTCGCGAGCGGTCGAGCCGCGCGACGTATCCGTCGAGCACGTCACACACCAGCGCCAGTGGCAGCAGCAGGAACGCCGTCCAGAGAAAGCGGCGGTTGTCCTCGGCCAGGTAGTCCAGGCACAGGAAGATGGCGATGGTGCCGCAGGCGGCGTTGCCGATGGTCAGCGCGTCCGCCCACGTGTAGGACCGGAGCATCGACAGGTGGCGGCGGCGCTCGGTCATGGCACTAGCGTAGATCGACAGCGCGGCAGGTCGGATCCGTCACTCGAGCTGGTTGGCCAGGCCCTACATTTTTTCCCGTCGCAGCTCCCGCGCGAGCCAGGCACGCGCCAGCTTCCAGTCACGCATCACGGTCTGCGGCGACACGGACAACGCCACGGCCGTTTCCTCGACGCTGAGGCCCGCGAAGAATCTGAGTTCCACTACCTGCACCCTGCGAGGGTCCATCCGACCGAGTTCCACGAGCGCATCGTCGAGCGCACAGAGTTCCGCGGCGCGATCGGTGCCCGGAGCGGGAAGGTCGTCCAGGTCCATGACCGACGAGTGATCGAAATCCTCAATTCGGTGGGTCGTTCTTTCCGTCTGGGGACGGCAAGCATTTTCTTGTCGCGCGAGTGACGAATCGGGAGACCGGACCTGTTGACGTGATCGTGAACTGGCCGCGCGCGCTCGGAGAGTGAACGACCGGGTGACGCGTCAGCGCGCGAACAACCGCTCGAGTGGCAACTCGAACGCCGGGAGCAGCGCCGTGCGCAGGACATCCGCACGCGATGCTGCCAGCTCCTCGGCGGCGCCGAAGCGCTCGCCCTGACGCCGATGCACGTCGATGGTATCGGCCTCCGGATCCACAAACCAGTACTCGGAGACGCCGGTCCGCTCGTACAGGTCCCGCTTCAATCCTCGATCCCGTCGCCTCGTAGAGGGTGATGCGATCTCGATGACAAGGTCGGCACCGGTCGCATGACGATCGTTCAGCTCCAGCGCGGCACGGCCCCCGGAGATATATATGAGGTCCGGGACAACCACATCAAACCGGGTGAAGACCACGTCGAATGGCGCGAAGAACACCTCGCCCGACTGGTGCTGCTCGACAAACGTCCACAAGGCGATGCTCAACCGACCCACCAGCCGCTGGTGACGGGTATTCGGAGACGCCGACACGTAATGCTCTCCATCAATCAACTCGTGCCGCAGCCCATCCTCTGGGAACTGCACGTAGTCGTCGTAGGTGAGCTTCACGCGCCGTGTCGCCTCGTCGCGCCAGGTCATGCCGCTCATTGTATCGTCGTCTTCTTGCGAAGGGCATGCCCGTGATGACCGTGCGAGTTGATTGGGAATCCGCTCAGCCAGCAGCGAAGATCGGCAAAAAATGACATCGCCCGTTCGACGGCGGCGACGTGGTCGACACGCTGGCGGCAGTCCTTCGGAGTGAACCCGACTGGTCCCGTGTCCCCTCGTCTACTCCGCCGGGGATTCAGAGGCTGCTGCGGCCATGTCTCGCGAAAGACCGACGCGATCGATTGCGAGATGGGTCGACAACACCGGGGCAGAGCAGGGCCGTCTGGGTGAACCCGACGTGTCCTATCCCACGAATCTCGATCTCTCTCGCGACGGTCGATTCGTCGTTTTCAGCCGACTGATTGGCGGGAACGCGGACCTGTGGACGATAGACCTCGAACGCGGAACGACCAGCCGCCTGACCTCGGACGCGGGATCGGAGACATATCCAAGTTTCTACATCGCACCAGGCGGCCGACTGATAGCGGCATCGGTGACTCCGCGACCTGGCGGTGGAATCACAGTGGGAACAGCCGTAGCTCTCTTCACCCGGCGCGATCTGGCTGTGCGGGTAGTTGGCGGCGCTTTTCGGCAGCAATACGTGGTCGCTCGTGATGGTCGCCGGTTCTTGTTCAACATTGAAGTCGACGAACCGGTTACCACACCGGTTACGATCATCCGCCACTGGTCGCCCCGCCTGATCCCTGATCCTTGATCCCTGATCCCTGATCCCCGATCCCTGATCCGCCGCTGACGCCTCTTATTGCACTCGTCAATGATGAGCTGGCTGTTTCTGTCCGTCCGCCATGGCAGTTTTCGCACCCGGATCGCGCATTCCCCTTCAGGAGGAACAGATGCGATCCACTACCGTCCGTTTTGCGCTGGCTGCCGCCATGCTCGTCTCGGCGCTGGCCTCCGCCCCGCGCGCCGCCTCGGGGACCTCGCTGTACGATGCCGTCCGGCGCAACGACGTCACCGCCGCGACGACCCTGATGGCTCAGGGTGCAGACGTGAAGTCCGCGGACGAGACGGGTGCCACCCCGCTGATGTACGCCGCGCTGTATGCCGGCCCCGAACTCCTCGCCGCGCTGATCGACCACGGCGCCCCTGTGAACGCATCGAACACGTACGGCGCAACGGCGTTGATGTGGGCGGCGGCGCATACCGCGAACGTGCAACTGCTCGTGCGCCGCGGCGCCGACGTCAACGCGAAGGCCGGCGACGGCGTGACACCGCTGGTGGCGGCATCGCGCTACAGCAACGCTGACGCGATGAAGATCCTGCTGGCCGCAGGCGCGGACACGTCTGCGCCGGAGACGCGCACCAACCTGCTGACTGCCGCCTACTTTGCGACCACGCCCGCTGTGCGCGACCTGTTACGCAGCGTCGGGGTCGTCGTCAAAGGTCAGACTGACGTGAAGGGACCGGTGCTGAACCGCAACCGGGGCAATCTGCCGGCGCTGACTGAACTGCTCGCCGCCGGTATCGATCCCAGAGAGGAAGTGCCGCTGATCACCCTGAGCCTGCCCTCGGCGTTCATGGCGGCACGTGAAGGCCAGCTCGATGCGTTGAAAGCATTTGTCCGCGCGGGCATGGATCCGAACTTCAAGGGCCCCAAGGGCTGGACAGCGCTGATGCTGGTCGCGGGCAGCGACACGTCGAGCATTCCCGTGATGCAGTTTCTCCTGGATGCGGGTGCAGATCTGAATGCCACCGACGCCGACGGACGAACGGCGCTTGATTGGGCGCTCACGCGCGGAGACACGGAGACGTCGCGTTTCGTGCGATCGGCTGGCGGACGCATGTCTGCCGACGTGTCCGCGGCTCCCGCGGCCATCACCGCGCCTCTCCGGCCGCGCGACGCGATCACACGAGCCGTGGCGCGTCTCCAGCCGGTCGGTCCGGCATTCAACAACCGGACGAAATGCAACTCCTGCCATAACCAGAACATTCCCGGGCACGGCGATCAGCGC
Source organism: uncultured Acidobacteriota bacterium (assembly GCA_963697745.1). Lineage (GTDB taxonomy): Bacteria > Acidobacteriota > Vicinamibacteria > Vicinamibacterales > CAVVIG01 > CAVVIG01. The sequence goes on from CAVOPD010000018.1 coordinate 183,760, forward strand.
AGCGCAGCGGCACGGCATTGCGATCGATGAATCGCTTGCGGGTCACTCGATGGAAGCGACGACCCGGCAGTTCACCGCACGCCGCGAGGCGATTCTGCTCGGTGATACGAACGGCGGTGGCTTCCAGGCCAACGCGCTGTACACGCTGCTGGAGATGGCCGAAGCGCACATGGCCCCGACCGCGATCAGTGATGCGCTGGTGATCGGCCTGGCGTCGCACCAGGCGCTCGACGGATCGTTCCCGCTCGTCACCGATATCCGGCCTCCCCTGACCGGCAGCACGATCACCGCAACCGCAATGGCGATCCGCGCCATGCGCGAGTATGCGCCGCCAGGGCTGCACGCGGAGATGGAGGAGCGGGCGACCAGAGCGACAGCCTTCCTGCGAACCGTGTCTCCGCGCGATACGCAGGAGCAGGTGTTCAAGATGCTCGGATTGCACTGGGGAGGCGCAGCCAGCGTGGAGGTGCGTCGCGAGAAGATTGCCCTCGTCGCCTTGCAGCGCGCCGATGGCGGATGGTCGCAGATGCCCTCGATGCAGACCGATGCCTACGCATCGGGCCAGGCCCTGTGGGCGCTGCACACGGCGGGAATGCCGGCGTCGGATGCGGCGTATCGGAACGGAACCGACTACCTGCTGAAAACGCAGCTCGACGATGGCACGTGGTTCGTGCGCACGCGCGCCTTCGGGTTCCAGCCGTACTTCGAGACTGGCTTTCCGCATGGCAAGAGCCAGTTCATCTCAACCGTCGCGACCTCGTGGGCGGCTCTCGCGCTTACCGCGACACTCGACGGCGCGCCGTCACAGTCGAACGGCCGGTAGGGGCTCAGTGCTGCCGGTCCCAGTCCAGGGCGGCAATTCGCGGATCGGCAGCGAACGCGCGGCGATCGAACTGCAGCCGGCTCCGCGGGCGTTCGCAGAGTGCCCGGGCGCCCCGGCACCCAAGCAGGAGCCTCCACGTCTGTCGAGCCGCTGGTGCGCGTGAGGCGAACGCGCGGCAGGTGAGGAGCGCGAGGTTCAGTGCCGAGTCCGACGGCACGCGCGCAGATGCGTAGCGGATCACCTCCACGTCCGCGGCTCGCGCCCGCTCAGCCAGCGCCTGGCAGGCGCGGTAGTCGGTGCGACGCAGCCAGAGAGACTTATCGCGAACGAGCCTCGGCGCGGTCAGGTCCAGTGCCGCGTGCGCGCGGAACGGCACCGAGAACACCGTGTATTCACCGGCGTTGCGCGGCCAGGGCAGGCCGGGCGCGTCCGCGAAGAAGAGCAGGCGATGGAAGACCATTTCCGCCATCGCCGTTTCCGGCGCCTCCGAACCGTAGAACACGCCTGGCGTGAACCCGGCGGCGCGAAAACGCGATCCTTTCGGATACGGCGCCCCGTAGCGAAACGGCGTGAACAGCAGGAAGTCGAGGTGACGGCACTCGTCCGGAACAGGCGGCTTCGATGGTTCGAGCAGCGCCTCGAGCGCTGCCTGCTCCTCCAGCGTGTCCACCAGCTTCATCGTCGAGACGCGGTGCTGCGACTCCACTGCGCGCCAGCACGTGCCGGACAGCGGCCGACGCTCACGCGAGAGAGCGGCGGGTGTCCAGGTAGCCAATGACATGCACGAGCCCGGCAACGGTCTGAATGAGAGCGAGGGGCGTCTGGCGCAGCGCAAGGTTCTGCGTGCGCAGCCATGCCGCGGCGACCGCCTCGTCGCCGTCGACGATCGCATCGAGCGAGCGGAACAGGCGCACGAACAGAAGGCCCAGCTCGAACGACTTGTCGCCGGGCGACAGCTGGTACGTGCCGGCACCCATCCGCGACACGGTCGCCTCGGACACCCCGACGACGGCGGCCAGGACCTTGTTCGAGAGGCCGAGGCGTTCAGCGGCGCGAAGTGTCGCTTTCGTGGCGACGGCACCCTCGTTGACAATCGGGACCCGGCGGTCCGAGCGAAGTGCGGGTGTCATTTCTCTGGAATTATATTAGCTCAAATCTTTCTATGGGCATATCTGTTTCCGACGTCGGGCGGTCGCCGGTGAGGTCGCTAGAACACCTCACCCCAGTAGCCCCAGAAGCGTTCACGCGCCTTCTCGCTGATGGACCTGCGCTTCCACTGCTGGAACTCCAACTGCGTGGCGAGGCCGATATCCTCATCGAACATCGCTGTAAAGCGCTTCGCGAGATCCGTGCTGCGGACGACGACATTCAACTCGTCATTCAGCTCCAACGATCGGTTGTCGAGGTTGGCCGATCCGAACATGGACCATGCCCCGTCTACCACCATCGCCTTGGTGTGCATCATCGTCGGCTGATACTCGTAGAGCTCGACGCCGAGCGACAGCAGGTGTTCGTAGTAGCGGCGTGACGCGTACTTGACCGGTTTGGCGTCGGTGACGTCGCCCTCGGTGAGAATCCGCACGCGGACGCCGCGACTGGCGGCGTCCTCCAGCGCCCAGAGCGTGGACTCGTCGGGGACGAAATATGGGCTCGTGATGTCTACAGACTGCTGCGCCATCGCTATGAGCAGCAGATACAGGCGTTTCAGGTCGCTGCTGCCTCCGGACGCGCCGCTGCGGAGAACCAATGCTTCGTCCGGGCCAGGAGCATCGGTTCCAGGAAGGGTGCCATGCTGCTCGTTGAGGCTCGGGGTGACGACATCGCCAGCTTCGACGAGGTTTTCGTAGAACGCTGCCTCGAGCAGCCGGACGACAGGTCCGTGTACGCGAATCTGCGTGTCGCGCCAGTGATCGGGGCTGTCCGCATCACCCATCCAGTGGTCGGCGATGCCCACGCCGCCGACGAAACCGGTTTCGCCGTCGATCACGAGGATCTTGCGGTGCGTGCGATAGTTCAAGTCCTCGAGCTGATACCACTTGGCGGAGTTGTAGCTGGAGACGATGCACCCGGCCGCACGGAGTTCGTCCACGTGCCGGTCGGACATTGCGCTGGCGCCGAAGAAGTCGACGACCAGCGTCACCGCGACGTTGCGGCGGCGGGCTTCGATGAGCGCGGCGATGAAGCGGTCCGCGACGACACCGTCCTCGAAGATGTAGGTTTCGAAGCTGATCCGCTGGCGGGCTTCGTGGATCGCCGACAGCATCGCCGGGAAGATGTCGTCGCCATTGCGCAACACGTCGAACGTGTCGCCGTGCGAGACCGGGGAGGCGACGAGGGCGGCGAGATATCCCGTCGAACGAGGGTCACTGGCGTTGACGGCGCTACGCAGCTTCAGCGTCACCTGGTCCTGGGCAATCGCCAGGAAGAGCGCGATGACGCCGGCAGCAATCAGGAACCCGATCAGTCCGCGGCGCAGGGCACGAGGCATTGCAACGAGCCCTGCAATTCTTCAGCCCGATTCCGCGCTCCTGCCCGTTTTCGACCTCGGTATGGCGTAGGCCGGAGGCTTTCCGGGCCCGCGATTTTCCCCAGTCAGTTGACCGGGTGGTCCTTCATCATCTCCGCCATGCCGTTCGTGATGAAGCCGTCCACGGCAGCCGCGTGCATGTGCAGCAGGTGCGCGACCGCCGGGTCGTCGGATGTCTCGACGACGCGCAGGCCTTTCTCGGTGTACGTGATGTTCGCGTGGATCTGATCGGCATGCGCGAAGAGTTCCGCGAAGAGCGGATCGCGCTGGTGAATCGGGCGGTTGTCCTTCAGACGGCCGTACATGGCCGAGACATGCGTCTTCAACGTGGCGGCAATCTCCGGCTTGTCAGATTCGGTCAACGTGTCGATGCCGTTCGGCAGCACGCTGACGATGCGACGGATGTCCGCCCGGTGATCGAGCAGGTAGTGAAACACCTGCATGTCGGAGATCATGGACGGGTCGTCGACGGCCATCGGCATCGTACTCCCGTCGCCTTTACTCATAGCCATGTGGCCGCAGCAGCCCGATTCGGAGCCGTGATTCATTGGCTTCGCATTGGCTGTTGCCGTGGTGCCGTGATCCATCCCGGCGTGATTCATCGCTTCACTGCCGGAATTCCCGCAGCACGCACATGCCTGGCCGGCGGTGACGGTCGAGGACGAATCGTGGTCCTGTTGAGCGCGAAGAATCGCCGGGGCGAGTACAAGTAGAGCCGCTGCAATGAATAGCGGGACCGCTGAGAAGAAGGTGCGACGCATGGACCCCTCCTTGACGACACGAAAAATTTGAGCCGTGCATCAGGTTCCTGCATCAAGAGATCCAGAACGGCGTTGACCCGCACCGCGTCGTGCGATGACGTCGGCGGAGGCAGCCGGGAGGTCGGGTCGGCAGGAGGGAGGCGTAAAGGCTGGCCCGGCAGAATAGGCTGGACGGACAGGTAAGGGGGGAACGATGCCGAATCACACCGCCGCTATCGGTCGTCGAGCCGTCAGATCTCCGAACGGCCGGATCGCCGAACCGCCGGATCGTGGGACCGGATGGTCGAACCGCCGGATCATCCAATCGTTAGATCGTCAAATCGTTAGATCGTCAAATCGTCAAATCGTCAAATGAGAAGTTAGTGAACCGTGTACGGCTCGTGCAGCGCGAAGGGTGCGATCTCGACGTCGAAATGTTCGCTGCCCTCGGCCACCATCGAGTAGGTCCCGCGCATGATGCCGCTGGGCGCCTTCAGTGCGCAGCCCGAGGTGTACGAGAACGACTCCCCTGGCGCCAGCACCGGCTGCTCGCCGACGACTCCGGCACCGGAGATCTCTTCCGTATGACCGGTGGCATCGGTGATCACCCAGTTCCGGCTCAGGATCTGCACCGTGTCGTCACCTTCGTTGGTGATCTTCACGGTGTAGTGAAAGAACCAGTGGTTCTGGAAGGGCTGCGAGTGATCCGCCGCGTACTGCGACTGCACCTCGACACGAACGTTGTTCGTCACGGCTTCGGACGAAGAGGCGTGCATCGGCTGGTTCCTGGACTGTGGCATCGCATTCGATCGCGCGGCGCGCGTCTGAATTCCATGATACCAGTCTTCATCATGGCAAGTGTCGGCGGACGGGCTGACATAGGGGCCGACCGCGCCACGGGGAGGAACTTCGCCCGGCGGCCACACGTCTGATAGTGTCAAGCCGCCGCATCCCCATGACAGCATCTCGATCCGCGCCCCTTCGCGCCCTGCGCAGCCTGTTCGCCACGGTCGCGCTGGGGGCGGGCGTCATGGTCGCGCTGAGCGCCGTGCCGGCTGCACAGTCGGATCTCGACACGTTCATGCAGCAGGTGCTTGAACGACGCGATGCGAACTGGAAGAAGCTTCAGCAGTACATCCTCGACGAGCGCGAGCAGATTGAGATGCGCGGACCGGCAGGGACGCTGCTCTGGGGCGAACGACGCGACTACGCGTGGTACGTGCGCGACGGCTTCTTCGTGCGAAGTCCCGTCAAGGTGAACGGCGCGGCGGTCGGCGAAGCCGATCGGCTCAAGTACGAGAAAGAGTTTCTGGCACGCGAACAGGCCCGCGACGCGCGCGCCCTGGCCGCTGGTTCGATCGCCACTCAAGGTCATGCTCCCGGCGCTGCCGCCGAAGAAACGCCCCATGACGTGGACGGGCTCATCCGCCAGTCGCGACAGCCCCTGTTCGTCTCCTCGGCGTACTTCCTGAAGTTCAAGTTCGATGCGGGACGCTATGCGCTGGTCGGGCGTGAACAGGTCGAAGGCCGTGACGTGTTGCGCATCGAGTACTACCCCGAGAAACTGTTCACGTCGGAGAGCCGCCGCGAGCGGCGCGACGAACTGGCTGGCGACCGCCGCCGACCACCACCGGAGAAGACGGATCCCGACTCCAGAAGCTTCGATGCCGAACTCATGCGACTGATGAACAAGTCGTCGAAAGTGACGCTCTGGATCGATCCGACATCGCACCAGATCCTCAAGTACACCTTCGACGATCTCGGCTGGAATTTCTTCCCCGGCCAATGGCTGGCGCAGATGGACAGCGCGACCGCCTCGATGACCATGGGCCAGCCGTTTCCCGATGTCTGGCTGCCGCGGGGGCTGGACATGAACATCCGTCTGCTGATGGCTTTCGGCACCATGGAGATGCACTACTCGCTTCAATACGAGAATTATCGTCAGGCCGAGGTCGAATCGAAGATCGGCATCCCGGACAGGCCCTGACGCGTGCTGGCTGCGCTGCTGACGCTCGCACTCTTCGGGCAACCCGCCGTCGAACGCGTCGTCGACGTGCGCGTGCAGGGCAACACGCTGACTGCCGATGCCGAAATCGTGCGGATGTCGGGGGTGCAGCCTGGTTCGGAGTTCATCTCCGGGACCCTCGAGACCATTACACAACGGCTGAAAGACGCGGGGCACTTCGAACGCGTCGAAGTGGTGAAGCGCTACGCGTCGATTGCCGACCCGTCCCAGATTCTCCTCGTCATCATCGTCGACGAAGGGAGGGTCACCGTGCGTCCGGCGAAGGATGGCCAGCCGGCACGCGTGGTGCGGCGTCGCGGGCCTGCGCTGATGTTCCTTCCCATTCTCGGAAACGTCGAAGGCTACGGGTTCACCTACGGAGCGCTGGTGTCCATGCCCAATGTGGCGGGCGCGGGAACACGGCTGTCGGTGCCGGTCACCTGGGGCGGCGAACGGAGCGTCGGCGCAGGCCTCGAGAAGCGGTTCGACTCTCCACGCCTGACCCGTGTGCGTGTAGACGGCGCCCTGGTGAGGCGCGAGAACCCGGCATTCGATGCGCTGGATACGCGACGGCAGGCCTGGGTGCGGGGCGAACGGGAAATTGCGCGGGCCCTCCGGCTCGGGGCGTGGGGCGGGCTCGAGGACGTGTCCTTCGCGGGTACCGACAGCGTCGTGACTCGGACAGGCGTGGATGCGACGTTCGACAACAGGGTGGATCCGATGCTGTCGCGCAACGCCGTGTACGCGCGCACGGCAATAGAGCGGTTGGCGATCCATGACAGCTCGACGCCCCTTCGCACGATGCTTGACGCAAGCGGCTATGTCGGCGGGCCCGGACCGAGCATCATCGTGGTGCGCGTGTTCCATGACGGGGCGAACCAGACGCTGCCGCCATACCTGAAGGTGCTGCTCGGGCGGGAGTCGACCCTGCGCGGCTATCCGTCCGGAGAAGCCGCGGGCGATTCCACGGCGGCCGGTACCATTGAACTGCGCGTCCCGGTCAACTCGCCATTGAATATCATCAAGGTGGGCGTGCGCGGGTTCATGGATGCCGCGACGGTGTACGATGCGGGCGAGCATCTGCGCGATCAGCGTTTCGTGCGCAGTGTCGGCGGGGGCGTCTGGTTCACGGCTACGGTCATTCGCCTTGCGGTGGACGTGGCGCACGCATCGAGCGGATCGACACGCGTGGAAGTCAGCTCGGGTGTGCTGTTCTAAACCCAACTGGCAATCAGCGATCAGCAATCGAGCTTATGTCCGATTCTGCTTCTCAACTGAAAATCGCGGAGACGATCGGCGTCCCGGTGGCGCGGCGGCACATTTTCCTCTGCTGCGATCAGACAACGCCCAAGTGCTGTGACAAGGCACGCAGTCTGGAAGCGTGGGACTACCTCAAGGCCAGGCTGAAGGTGCTTGGGTTGTCGGATCAGGGCGGCATCCTGCGCACCAAGGCGAACTGCCTGCGGATCTGCGAGGGCGGGCCGATTGCGGTGGTCTATCCGGAAGGCGCCTGGTACAGCGAGTGCGATCCGCCGGTGCTCGAGCGGATCATCCAGGAGCATCTGGTGGGCGGCCGTCCCGTTGCCGAACATCTGATCACGGCGCGGCCGCTCAGCGATCTCTGACTTGGCGAGTTAGCGAGGTAGCGGGGCCTGAAGACCCGACGCTACGCAAACCGGAACTCACCAACTCACCAACTCCCCAACTGTCAGATCATGTTTCTGCAGCCGGGCCTGCACCGGCACGGAATCGTTCTCTCGCCGGTGATGGAATAGTCGTAGGTCAGTTCCTCACCGGCGCTGATGGTACGTGACGCGCGGATCCAGATCGTCTTGTCCACGACCTCGAACCAGCAGTTCGGCCGGCACGAGTGGTTGATGAAACGTGCGATATTGCCGCCCACGTTGGCGTCGCGGCTCCAGCTGCGGTTGATGCGGAACACCCAGACGCAGCCTTCCGCCATGTAGCGCTCTTCGCGCGCTTCGCTCAGGCTGTTGTGAATCAGTTCGCCCGCGTAGTCGATGATGCGGGTGTTCTTGGTAATCGGCTCCGACGCGAACACGCCCCACCCGGCGATGCCGGAGCGACGCCGCACGATGGTCGGGAGGGCTCGCTTCGGGTCAGGCATGCAGCTGCGTCTGAATCCGCTTGGCGAAGTCCGCGCTCACGCTGTCGTCGGTGACCAGCTGAATCTGCTCCGGACCGCTCACGCCCAGCCCGAGCTGGACGGCGCGTGCGATCTGCTCCTGCTGGAAAATCGCGCCCCGGCTTACCTCCACTGTCGTCCCGTAGTGCCGGAGGAGCGCGACGCCGACGGCGTCCACCGCGATCCGGTCGGTGCCCGCGATCATGATTCCAGGCTCGACGAGCGTGCCCTTGTCGGGCCCTTCCGTCGTGAACCCCTGCACCGCATCGAGCACGACGAGCGCTGGCGTGTAGGCCGCGTTGATCTCGGCAATCATCCGTCTCTGATCGCGCGAACTGTGCAGCTCCGTCATGTAGTTGTACGAATCGTTCGGCACCTGCTTCGCTGCAAAGCCGACCGAATTCTTGAGCGACAGCGTGAAATGTCCGCCGTAACGGTGTGTCTTGAGGCAGCAGGTGTTCACGATGAACCCGGCGCGCCGCACCGGTCTCGGAAACGCAAACCCCTTCGACCAGTGCATGCCCGGCACTGTGATCCTGTCCCATTCGGTGTCAGGCAGTTCGTCGAGCACGACGGTGCGCGCTTTCAAATCGCGCGCAAGTGCGAGTGCGTCCTTCGACTGCATCACGTCGCGCGTATTGCCCATGCCGCTCCGGTCGCCGATCGTGAGTGGTCCGGCGCCCAGCCGACGGAGTTCACTGGCCAGCGCATTCAGTGTGTCGTTATGCGTGGACCCCGGCGTCGTATCGGCGCTGTTGAAGTTCGGTTTGATGAAACCGTCCTTGCCGCCAAAGGACGGCAGGTTGAGCAGGCCGACGGCTCGCCGCACACCGTCCGCGCGGTTGGATGTCTTGACGAAGGCCACGCGCGATTCGCTTGCTGCGAAAACACGCGGTGCCCACCGTGACGCTGCGGTGGCCGCGCCGAGTACCCGCAGCCTGGTGAAGAAAATGGCGTCGGTTCATGGCCGAATGCTACCACCCTGCCGCCAGATGCGGCCCGAAGGATCGTTGCGCCCAGCTACGCTGCTGCAGCCTCGAGCGTCATGCCCGGCGCAGCAGGGTCAGCTTTTAACGGAGCAACCCGAGCGCCACCTGCGCACAGAGAATCTTGAGGATCGTCAGCGACGGGAAGACTGTCGCATAGGCAACATCGATGCGATCGCTCGGCTGTACCTTGTTGGCATAAACCAGAATGGCGGGGTTCCCCGCGACTCCCGCCACAACCCCGAGCAGATCATCCGTCGACATCCGCAGCACCCAATTCCCGACGACGAACGCGATGAGCGTCGCCGCGACGGTGATACCCACGGCGATTGCCAGGAAGAGCACCCCGGCGCCGGCCAGGGTACCGGCGAACGGTGCGCCGGAGCCGAGTCCTACTGACGCGAGGAACAGGGTCAGACCGAACGTGCGCAGCGTGAGGTTCGCTGGCAGAGGCATATGCCATGGGAGCGGACCGGTCCGGCCGAGCCTGCCAAGGATCAGCGCAAGGACGAGTGGACCACCGGCCAGCCCGAGGGCGAACGTGCCGACTCCCGGAACAGGAATCGGGACAAGGCCCAGCATCACGCCTAACGACATGCCCAGGCCCACTGACACGTACGACACTTCTGTGGTCGACTTGATCGAATCACCGAAGTGCTGCTGCAAGGTCGGCAAGACCGGACGGGCGGCGATCACGGTGACGCGGTCGCCGTACTCGAGCACCAGCCCGGGATCGGCGATCAGCGACGCATCGCCGCGGCGCACTTCGACAATCTTTGCGTCGACCCTGTCGGGCCAGGCGATCCGGCTGATCGGGATCCCGGTCAGAGCTGCCCGCGAGACGAAAAACCTGCCGATGTCCAGCGCGCTGCGATCGGCGGCGAGGTGCGAGGACTCGATGCGACCGACCTGATTCCGGGCCTGCTCGAGCGCGCCAGGGTCGCCGAACAGCAGCAGGGTATCACCCGCATCCAGCTGAATCTGCGGATCGGGCAGCTTGTTCGTCCGTCCCTGCCGAAGAGCCACCAGGTGGACGCCGGCCGGCAGGCCCGCGGTCACCTCGGCCACCTTCGTGCCGTGCAGGTTGTCGGCAAGCAGGATCTCCGACAATGTCGGGTGGTGCCGGCGCCTGCGCCAGCCTGGCTCTCACGGCACGCGAGAAGACGACGATGCTGAGAATCGGGACGATGATTCCGACCGGGTAGGCTACTGAGTACCCGATTGCGGGTGTGCGGTCGCCGACCGCATCGATGGCAGCCTGCAGCGCTGGCGTACTGGTCAGCGACCCGGCGAACAGTCCCAGGGTGTGCGCGGGAGACAGGCCGAACATGCTGCCTGCGATGAGCGCCACGGCCAGCGCGCCAAATACTCCGGCAACGCCCAGCGCGTTCCACATCAGTCCGGCGCCTCCGAGGCCGGCGAAGAACTGGCGCCCGTACTGGATGCCAATGCCGTAGAGGAACATGACGAGCCCGATTGAGCTTACGAGGGCGGGTGGCGCAGCGTTGGGCGCAATCGCGCCGAGCGCCAGGCCCGCAAACAACACCGCTCCGATGTCGAGCGAGAAGCCTGCGATCGAGATTCGGCCGACGGCGTAGCCGATCCCGATCGCGGCAAACAAGGCCAGCAACGGCGAGCCTTCGAGGAGTGCGCCGACAGCATCCAACACGCGTGCCTCCACGTTGAGGATACAGACAAACGTCGCCTGGTGTGAGTGCACTCCGAACGTGCGGTATCGTGTCCACGTGACCGCTGAACGGACCATTGCCACCACGACTCACGGACGCTACCTCCTGGACATCGCCGATGGCCGCGACCCGTGTCCGCTGATCGTGGGGTTCCATGGCTACGCAGAGCAGGCAGCGGTTCAACTGGAGCGCCTCCGCGCGCTGCGCGGGTCCACTCGTGCGGATCTGGTCTCAGTGCAGGGGCTGCACCGCTTCTATCGGAGCGGCGGCCAGGAGATTGCCGCGAGCTGGATGACGCGCGAGGACCGCACGCTCATGGTGGCCGACAACATTGCCTATGTGGACGGCGTGCTGGATGCAATCGCCGGCGAGTTCCACGCTGCGTCGGCTATTGTCCACGTCGGTTTCTCTCAAGGCGCGAGCATGGCGTATCGCGCGGCGGCGCTGTGCGCCAGGCCAGCGGCCGGCGTAGTTGCGCTGGGCGGCGACATTCCCCCGGATCTCGGGAGCGATCGGTTGCGACGAATCCCGCGCGTGCTGATTGGCGCCGGCGCGCGCGACCGGTTCTACATAGGTGAGAAGCTGGGGGCCGATCAGCATCGGCTCGAGCAGGCAGGCGTACACGTCGTCGTCGTCGAACTCGATGCCGGGCACGAATGGACCGATGCCTTCACGGACGCGGCGTCTGAGTGGCTCCAGTCTCCCGCATGACGTTCCGCATCCACTCCGCCGCCGTACGTCGCACCTGCTGGTCTATCTCCGCCTGACCTGCGGCGCCGGCACGCGCCACCTTGAACGAGTGATCGCCGCCCTCGACGACGTGCAGCGTGGCCGCGGGCGTCAGGGGACCGAGCACCGGCTCGAGTTCCTGCGGTGTGCCGAACGTGTCGCGGCTTCCCTGGATGACGAGCATCGGTCTGCCCACCGACGGCAGATGCGCGTCGCGCCGCTTCTCCGGTTTACCCGGTGGATGCAGCGGATATCCGAGCAGGACGAGCCCGGAGATGGGCAGGTGCGGGTCGGCGGCAGCGAGCTGCGTGGAGATTCGGCCGCCCATCGACTTGCCGCCGATGAACAGCCACCGTTGCGCCGACGTGATCCGCTGCCGTGTTTCGCGAACCACGGCTCCGTAACAGCCCTCGAGCAGCGGCGCGCGATCTGGCAGCCGACGTTTCTGCTCGGTATAGAGAAAGTTGAACGTGATGGTGTCGAACCCGAGTGCGGCCAGTTCGCGGGCGAACGCGATCATGAAAGGGCTCTGCTGGCCGGCGCCAGCCCCATGAGCCACGATCATCGTCGCGCCCGCCGCAGGGTCGGCCGCGGCGTAATGACACGCCGTGACCGACTGACCCGCATCGAGCGCGACACGGAATGGTTCAGGATGTTTCGAGCTGCTCACGCGCCTCCGCCACCGTCTGCAGTTTGTTGGTGACCGAGAATACACCGAACTGATCGACCAGCGAGCGGGCGAGGATCCGCTCCACGTCGCTCTGCACCACCCCCGTGAGCGTCACCCGGCCATGCTCCACGACGATGTGGATTGGCGGGTTGGCTGACGCGGCATAGTTCCAGAAGTTGGCATTGCCATAGATCGCTCGCGCGATCCGGTAGCGCAGCTGCTCGTCGCCGGTCGACACCGGCAGCACGCCCAGCTTGTTGACGACCTGACTGACGCCGTCCACTCTCGCGACCCGTTTTTCGATGTCGTCGCGCTTATAGGGCATGGTCACCTTGCCCTCGAGCGTCACGACGCCGCCCTTCACCTCAGCCGAGACGTCGTCGAAAATGGTGAAACGATCGTATCGGTTCACCGTGCTCGCGACGTCGTTGAAAACCTGCAGGTCCTTGCGCTCCGCCGGCTGGGCGAGTGCGCCCTGCGCGCAGAACAGCAACCCTGCGATGAATACGCCGATGTGTTTCCCCATGGTCCCTCCGAATCGATGCCGAACTGAAGATCCGGCCTTGCGTATCGACGAAAGGGCAAAGGGGATGCCACGGAAGAACGTTGAAATCCGCAGGAGTGGCGCGCGCCGAACGGCGAATGCCTTTGATTCTGTCCGCTGCAGTGGACAGCGGCCCGGACGAACATCGTGCTGTCGGCCAGCGAGTCGATCGGGTCAGCGCGCGAATGCGCAGCCCCACGCCGTACGTGATCGCTGCCTCGACGATGCCGACGACCGTCATTTCGAGCCCGGTCGCCCACCACGGCCGCATCGTGACCAGGGCCTTGGATGCGCCGACCGCGAAGTGTGCCACTGTGCTGATGATGAATGATGCGATCACCGCAGGCATGCCGACGGTGAAGAAGAAGGGAATGATCGGAATGAATCCTCCGACCGCGGTGAGACAGCGTGGCCGAAATCGTCGACCGGATCGGATTTGGAAACGTCTCTTCCGAGAGGCCGAGTTCCTCATGGACCAGCGTCCGCAGGAACTGCTTCGGCTCCTTCTGAATGCGCTCGGCCATCGCGTGTGCTTCGTCGGCCGAGAAGCCCTTGAGCTGGTAGAACAGTTCCAGCTCGAGCAGCTCTTCGTGCGGATCCTCTTCGATCTCCGCCCGCTCCCGAGCGACCTCCGACTCGTAGACTTCGCGTTCGGACTTGGAGGCGAGATAGGCGCCGGCACCCATCGAGAGCGCGCTGGCCAGCGTGCCGGCGAGTCCGGCCGCGAGCACCACTTCGCTTCCGCCGGTGTACCCGGCCATCCCGGAGACGATGCCGAACACCGCCCCGAGGCCATCGTTCACCCCGTAAATGGCATCGCCGATCCAGCCGGTGCCGCGCACGTGCCAGCGCTCACGCCGCAGGATGGTGTCGAGTGCCGTTCGTGGCGACGGCATCGTTCCGCCGGCAAGACCTCTCAGGATGACGGCGTGGTCGGCTTCTTCGAATTTGGCGTCCTCCGCGATCTTCCTGTCCTCAGGGTCGCTGAGTCGCGCCATGAGCAGGTCGTACTCCGCTTCGGCGCGGTTCTCCTCCTGCTCCAGGCGGTGCAGGACGACCGTCGGATCGGAGATGCGCTGGAACCACGAGAGGCCGCGCTCCACTTCCTTGCGGTCCGGGCGCCGGCCGGTGGTGGCCTCGATCCGATCCGCCCAGCGTGTGGCGTGGTTGTCTTCCTGATCGGCGAGGCGGTTCAGGATGTCACGCCGCTTCGGGTCGCGCTCCCGCTCGGCGAGATGCCGATAGGTGGTGGCGGCCTCGACCTCGCGCCGCCACATCTTCTCGACGACCGGGAGGCTTGATTTATCGATGGCCACGCGACCCCTTCAGCCGTTGATCCGCTCGAACACGACGACCGTTCCAATACCTGCGGCGATGAGCAGGACCTGGCGCAGAGAATTGCGGTCCACGGTGCCTCGGTGCAGATCCGGAATGAGGTCCGACATGGCGATGTAGAGCATGCTTGCCGACGAGAAGGCGAGGACGTACGGCCGGACACCGGGGAGATAACTGACTGCCGAGTAGCCAAGCAGCGCGCCGCCCAGACCGGCGGCACCCGACACGAAGTTCAGGATCAGCGCACGCTGGCGTGTGTACCCGGCCGACAGCAGGATGGCGAAGTCGCCGACCTCCTGCGGGATTTCGTGTGCGGCCACCGCGATCGCCGTATTGATCCCGAGTGGAACGGATGTCAGCACGGCAGCGGCGATGATCGCCCCGTCGATGAAATTGTGGAAGGCGTCGCCAAGGATCACCAGCTGCGCCGCCGCGCCGTGCACCTGACACTGATCCGTGTGGCAGTGCCGGAGCAGGACCAGCTTCTCCAGCATGAAGAAGACGACGATGCCGGCGAGCAGGGAGCCGAGAACCCTGTTGGGTGAGAGTTCCGCGAGCGCTTCGGGAATGAGGGCGAGGAGCGACACGCCGAGGAGTGCGCCGACCGCGTAGCTGACGAGCCAGGGAACGAGCCGGGTGCGGAGCGATTCGTTGAACAGCAGCAGGGCGGACGCCACGAGCAGTCCACCGAAGCTCCCCAGGATGCTCAGTCCCAGGGCGGTCGCGAGTAATGGCACTGCGTCATTCTAGCTTGCGACGTAGCCGCGTCGTGCGCGAACGCGATAGGCGTGGTTGCGGACTTCGACCTTGATCGAGTGCCAGCGGCCGTCTCTCTTGAGCGTCGATGCATAGCCGAGGGAGTACTGCTTGCTCAGTTCGTCGGCGATGCTGGCGGTGGCCGGCGTCAGGTCGCGCGCCGAGCGCACGATCTCGGTACGGCCGCCGCTGTCATCCGTCATGTCCCGCAGCGCGACCGCATTGACGCCTTCGTCGCCTCCCATGTTTCGCGGAAACTGCCGCCCGCCGCCCTGACTGCCGCCGAATTGACCGAGACCGAGGCCCAGCAGGCCCCCACCGTATTGCTGCTGCGGACGCAGGGGAAACCGCCCGCCGGGGCGGCGTCCTCCGCCGGGCGGAAACGGAATCGGGAAGGGCGTGCGCGGACGCATCGGGGGCGGCCGGGATGTCGTGCTTTCGCCATCGATGCCGATCGCGTACATCAGCAGTTCGCTTTCGCGAAGCGTGTTGCGCACGTCGCGCAGCGAGCCGTAGCTTGATGTGTCGTTGCCGTCCGAGATCAGCAGCAGCGCCTTCTTCGGACGCTGACCGGTCGCGGCGCGCGGGATCGCCTGCAGGATGGCGTCGTACATCGCGGTCCCGCCATTCGGGGTGATGCGCGACATGGCGCGGGACAGCAGCAGGCGATCGCTGGTCCAGTCCTGCATCAGCACAGGGTGATCGCTGAAGCGATAGAGGAACAGTTCGTCCCGTTCGTCGAGCAGTTCGTAGACGAAGCGATCGAGCGCGGCCTTCGCATCGTCCATCTTCTCGCCGGCCATGCTTCCGCTGGCGTCGAGCACGACACCGAGGCTGACAGGCACGCGGTCGGCGCTGAAGTACGCCACCTCCTGCGGCTCGTTGTCTTCGTGGATGACGAAGTCCTCCTGGCGCAGCCCGGGGACGAATCGCCCGTTCTCGTCGGACACCGTTGCCGTGACGTTGATCAGTTCCACGCCGCTCTTGAAGCGGAAGCGTTCGCGCGAGTCGTCGCCGGCGGCGGGCGGTGGCGGCGCCGGGGGCGGTGGCTGCTGTGCACGCAGCGTGGTGACTGCGGCAATGAGGATGGCGGCGGTAATCGCTCGTTTCACGTTCGCACCTCAGTGCTCGTCCCGCCGGTCGGTGTGCGGGATGATGCCGTCGCTGGTTCGGAAGCTCACACGGTAGCGGCCGACGTGTGCGGCGTCGGGGATGCTGATGAAGAACGTCGCAGTGCCGCCGTGAACGAGCGTGCGCGTGGCGAGCGGCGCCCGGCTGCTCGTGAGGAACGCACCCTGCGTGTCGAACAGCAGCGCCACGACCGTCACGTCATCAAGTGTGGTCCCATTCTCCGGATTGTGTACCTCGCCGCGAAGTTCGAGGGCTCCCGAATTCACGCGCTCGTGGGTCAGCGATACCAGCTCGAGCGAGGCAGGCTGACTCGGCGCGGCCTGCTCGGCGATAACCGTGTCCGCTGCGGTGGGGGCCGACGCGGCGCGGGTCACCACCCAGGTGGCAGCGAAGCCGATGATGAGTGCCAGGCTCACGGCGGCAGCGACGATCCGCGAACCCGATCTGCCTGACTCAGCCACAGCAGAATCGAGCAGGTTCGGCACGGCCACCGGATGCGACTCCGGATCCTCCGCGTCGTGGAGTACGCTCGGCGAGCCGCGCGACGCGCGCCTCTGACCGGCGGCGGTTCTCACCCGCCATGCGCCACGCGACGACGGATGTGACCGTTGCCACGACCAGCGATATCGCCGTGATTGCGAACAGGATGTAGATCATCGTAATGAAAACTCCACCGCCACCTCGACGATGACATCGACCGCCACGCCCTGACGGGTAGCGGGCGCGAAGCGCCACTGGCGCACGGCGTCAATGGCCCGCTGATCGAGTCCACGGCCGAGCCCTCGTAGAAGGCGGACGTCACCCACGCTGCCGTCACGACGCACCACCACTTCGAGGTCGACCGTTCCGGTGATTCCGGCATGGCGCGCCTCGTCGGTGTAGCTGGGTTTTACTTCGCGCAGTACGCGGGGCGCGGTGATGCCGGAGCCGGGGCGGTAGGGCCCGCCGCCGGTACCGCCGCCGCTGCCTGGCCCGATCCCGCTGCCATCTCCCTGTCCGACGCCGCTGCCGTTGCCGGCACCGGCCGCCCCACCCTGTCCAGGACCCTGGCTCGAGACCTCAGGCGACCGATCGAGCACGCCTGCGCGAGTGCGATCGTCGGACGGCATCGCAATGACCGGCGCGTTCATGACAGGGAGGGTCTCGCCGGCAAGCGGTGGCGGCACCGCGGGAGGCGGTTCAACCGGTGGAGGCGGCTGACGGTCGGGCGCAGGGCTGCTGATGCGCTCGTGTCCGGAACGCAGCGCCTTCGCCGGTGGGCGAGGCTGCTGAAGTCCGCTGCCGCCGCCCCCGCCGCCTGGACCTGGAATGTTCAGAAACACCATCCGCGGCGTGTCGCTGGACGTCGTCTCGCGCGTGGCGGTGACTGCCGGCGCCATCGTGAACGACGTGACCATGATCGCCGCCGTGATCAGCGCCGCATGCACCGTGCCCGACACCGCAAAGGGCAATCGCAGCGTCGAGCCCTCCGCGGCCGTCCTGAAAAGCGCGAACGGCACCGGTGCCGTGGCCGGAGTGACTGCCGCGCCCTCGCGAACGGCACGACGGAGCGACAGAGCGAGAGCGACCGCCTCGTGATGTCCGATATACCCGTGCCGTCCGCGGACGGCGGCGAGGACGTCCTCTTCAGGGACGCCCGCAGCCGCCGCGACTTCCCGCGGCAGGTATACCTGTGTTTCGAGTGGCAGCTTCATCGTCTCAAATCAGCACGTTATAGTCGCAAGTCGCAAGTCGCAAGTCGCAAGTGCGGGACCACGGGCCTCGCTGGTGCACCGAGGAGGCAAAAGACTTGCCGGACGACGACCTTGCAGATTCGCGATTTTGCTGGCGTTTCGCGATGTCTGCCTGCGTGTGGGCGGCCGGGCTGTGCTCGGGCGGAGACACCGCAGTCCTCCGAACCATCGCCCGGAGCACGGACTCCCGGGCGTGCGTGACTGTCGACCCGGACTCGCGACGGGGAGCGGGCGACCTTGCCGACTGCGACTTGCGACTACACTATCGCCCCATGTCCTCATTTGTCGGCAAGGCAGTCATCGTCACTGGTGCGACCAGTGGGATTGGGCACGCCGCAGCGCTCGAATTCGCCGCGCGCGGGGCTGATGTCCTGCTCGTCGGTCGCAGCGTCACGGCGCTGGACCAGAATTCCGAGCACGCAGGCGGAACGAGCCGCGGTCGGCTGGTCACGTGTCGTGCCGACATCACCGATGCCGATGCGCCCGAGCGCATCGTGGCGAGTGCGGTGGACGCTTTCGGTGGAATCGACGTGCTCGTGAATGCGGCCGGCGTGATTGCGACCGGAACCATCGAGGCCACCGATGACGCGAAGTGGGACGCAATGATGGACGTGAACGTGCGCGCCCCTTTCCGGATCATGCGGGCGGCGGTTCCCCATCTCAAGCAGCGCAAGGGGTCGGTCGTGAACGTGTCGAGCGTCAACGGGCTGCGTGCGTTCGCCGGCGTGCTGGCCTACAACGTCAGCAAGTCGGCGGTCGATCACCTCACGCGCTGTGCGGCGCTCGAAATGGCGCCCTTCGGTGTCCGCGTCAACGGCGTGAATCCAGGCGTGACGATCACCAACCTTCACAGGCGCGGCGGCATGGACGAGACGCAGTACGCGGCGTTCCTCCAGCGCTCGAAGGAGACGCATCCCCTGGGCCGGCCCGGGCAACCCGAGGAGGTCGCGGCGTTGATCGTGTTCCTGGCGTCAGAGGAAGCCGGCTGGATGACGGGAGAGACGATTCCGATCGACGGTGGGCGGCACTTGACCTGTCTCAGGTAGTCGCAAGTCGCAATCGCAACTCGCAACCGCGCAAGCCTCGCACGTCCGCGAGACTAGCTCCGCGCCTTCATTCCCTCGACGAAGCGCAGTCCTTCGCGTTCGCCGAGCAGGCGCACGAAGCGGCATCCGCCGGCCTCCAGCGCCGGCGTCGCGTCGAAGGCGGGGCCAGTCGGTCCGCGGCCGAGCACGGCGGCCAGCCCCGATGCGGGCAGGGCGCTGATCACCAGCACCCGGCCGCCAGGTTTGAGGATGCGCACCGCCTCTGTGGCAATGGCGGCTTGCGCGTCGGCGGCCAGGCTCGCGAACTGTCCTGCGGCGTCGTCGACGATCACGAGATCGAAGTCGCTGTCGAGTCGACCGGCAGCGGTACTGGCGGTGCGATCTCCACATCGATCAGCACGCCCTGACGTTCGGCGCCCTTTCGTACGCGTGCGGCCGCCTCGACGTCAGGCACGACAGCGACGGCGCGACCCGACAGGCCAACTTTTGCCGCGACCGCTGCCAGCGCGCTGCCGTCCGAGCAGCCAATCTGCAGCATGCGATCGCCCATCTTCACGCCCGACATGCCGACGATCAGCATGTGGGGGCTGCTTTTGCCCCTGAACGAGAACATCAACCGTTGATGATATAGTTTTTCGTCGTGTCCACACCTCTTCAAATCGCTCCCGCTACGGGAAAGCTTGGCATCCTGCTCGTCGGACTCGGTGCCGTCAGCACCACCACCATCGCCGGCGTGTTTGCCATCCGAAAGGGTCTGGCCAAGCCGATCGGCTCGCTTGCCGAAATGGGGACCGTGCGGCTCGGCAAACGGACCGACGGCCGCTCACCGCTGATCCGCGACTTCGTGCCGCTGGCCGCGCTCAACGACATCATCTTCGGCGGCTGGGATATTTTCGAAGACAACTGCTACGAGGCCGCAAAGCACGCGGGCGTGCTCGAAGAGAAACTGCTCGACCAGGTGAAGGACGAACTCGCCGCGATCAAGCCGATGTCGGCGGTGTTCGACCGTGCCAGTACGTGAAGCGTCTCGACGGTCCGAACGTCAAGAAGGGCAAGAACAAGAAGGACCTCGCCGATCAGCTGATCGCCGACATCCGGACCTTCAAGGCCGACAACAAGTGCGACCGTATCGTCGTGATCTGGGCCGGCAGCACCGAGGTCTTCCTCACCGAAGCGCCGTGCCATCAGTCGCTGGCCGCGTTCGAGAAGGGGCTCGTCGAGAGCGATCCGGCAATCGCCTCGAGCATGATTTACGCGTATGCGGCGATCAGCGAAGGGCTTCCGTACGGCAACGCGGCGCCGAATCTGAGCGCTGAAGTGCCTGCCCTGCAGGAACTCGCGGCGAAGACCGGCTCGCCGGTATGCGGCAACGACATGAAGACGGGGCAGACGCTGATCAAGACCGTCATTGCGCCGGGGCTCAAGGCTCGCATGATCGGCGTCAGCGGCTGGTACTCGACCAACATCCTCGGCAACCGCGACGGCGAAGTGCTCGACGATCCGGAGTCGTTCAAGACAAAGGAAGAGAGCAAGAAAGGTGCGCTGGACTACATCTTCCAGCCGCATCTCTACCCGGATCTCTACAAGGACATCTCACACGTTGTCCGCATCAACTACTATCCGCCGCGCGGTGACAACAAAGAGGGCTGGGACAACATCGACATCTTCGGCTGGCTGAACTACCCGATGCAGCTGAAGATCAATTTCCTCTGCCGCGACAGCATCCTGGCGGCGCCGATCGTCCTCGACGTGGCGCTGTTCCTCGACCTGGCGAAGCGCACCGGCATGAAGGGGATTCAGGAGTGGCTCTCGTTCTACTTCAAGAGCCCGATGTACGCGAAGGACCTGTACCCGGAGCACGACCTGTTCATCCAGTTGATGAAGCTGAAGAACACGCTGCGCTACATGAAGGGTGAAGAACTGATCACCCACCTCGGTCGCGAGTACTACGACTAGTGGACACGCCACTAGTGGCGGAGACGGGCCACCAGCAACAGACGGCTGGCCACCATCTGATCGTCGTCGGCGGCGTGCTCACAACCTGACGTGTCCAGGCGGGGAGTGTGCGGTGGTCCATCGGTGCAATCTGGTCTGTCTGAATCGGCGCGCGGACATGTCGTCGCGCTTCAATCGGGCCCGACTTCTTCGTGCCTCGGCGGGCCGCCTCGCGGCGCTGCTCTTCGTCGCTGCCAGCGTGCTGACGATGACGATGACCGTCCGTGCGCAGAGAACGCCTCCGGCTTCCGGCACGCCTGCGCAGCCTGCGACGTCTCCGCAGACCAGAGACGTCACGCTCGCGTCCACGCTGTGGTCGCCGTTCACGAGCACGTCGGACAACGCGAGGTTCGCCCTCGATCTGGTCGAGGAAGCCCTCAAGCGCGTCGGCGTGACGGCGCAGACGACGATTGTTCCCGACGGGAAGTTGATGGACGTGATTCAGAGCCGCGAGTTCGCTGGCAGCGGAGCGATCTGGCACGACAGTGAACGCGAGCAGTATCTGATCTACTCGGAGCCGTACCTTCAGAACCGCCTCGTGCTGGTTGCCCGCAAAGGCACCGACGTATCCGCAACCTCGTTCGCGTCGCTGGCCGGCACGCGTATCGCCCTCATCCAGGGCTATTCGTACGGCGACATCGTGAAGAACGACCCGGGGCCGGAGTATGTGACCGCCAGGAGCGTCGAGGACGGCATCCAGAAGCTGCTCGCTGGCGAGGTGGACTACACGCTCAACGACGAACTCGTCGTCGAGTATCTGGTCGAGAACTACCCCGAGCAGGTGGCCACGCGGCTCGCCATCGGCGCGCACCCGATGGTGGTCCGGCCGCTGCACCTCGCGTTGCGGCGCGATCTTCCGGGCGCGCAGGACATCATCAACCGCTTCAACGGCGTGCTGAACGGCATGGTCGCCGATCGCAGCTATCATCGGTTGCTGCACATTCCCTGGATCGCCGCAGATATCGACAGCGACGGGAAGACGGAATTGATCCCAGCCGACGATCGCGTCGCCGCCGCTGCTCCGACTGGCGGATATCGTCTCTTCACGACCACGGTCCCTGACGCCACCGAGCCCATGCCCGCCCCGAGGCGCTTCTACATCGGTGGGTCGATCTACGAGGAGTGGGCCAACGTGCCTGACGCCTACAAGGTGACACCCGCGGGCGCTCCCGCCCCAGTCGGCGGCTCGACGGCCAGCATATTCACCGTGAAGTGGTAAGCGGCTGACAATCGCGGACGGCGATAGAATCGCCGCGCCGGTGTGTCGGACAGGAGCCAGTGCTTATGTCGTCAGGAGTCCGTACCTCTCGGATATCCGCAATGGTGGTCGGAAGCGGCCTGCTGTTCCTGGCCGGAGCGGCGCTCGCCCAACAGGGACCAGTGGCCGCGATGTTCAGCGCCGACCAGAAACGCGACGCCTCCCTCGCCGACAGTTTCCTCACGGTGGAGGTGCCGGCGACGAGTGCGGCGAGTCAGCCGCTCCGGTTGTATCTCAGCGCCGGCGACCTCGAGCGCGCCTTCGACAGTCCTCAATTCCGCCCCGATGCGGCGGTTGTTCCGACCAATACCGACGTGCAGCTCAGGGCGGCGGCGCCGGCCACGCAACAGGTGCTGGTGGAACGCGCGCAGAAGTGGCCTGACGTGATGCGCGATCTGGAGAGCCAGATCGCGGCTCGTCGCAGCCAGCCGGCAACAGCGACGCGCGGAGAGCCGGGGATCCTGCGAATCGGTCTGGACGCGTTCGTCGTTCGACTCGCGGCCGCTGGCAGCGCCGCGAGCCAGGCACCGCTGCCAAAATCGGCCTGCCTCATTGCGACGGATTTCAGCAACGGCGGCGCTGTCGATCGCCGGGAACTGTTCACGCAGGGCCGTGTTCGCGAAGGAGTCGCTGCCTGCCTCGCGGCGCTTGATGCCGGCGGCGCGCAGTCGGTCGTGCTGCCGCTCATGGGCGCAGGCAGCTCGAAGACGCAGACCAATGATGCGATGTACGAAGGACAACGTACGCTCAAGGAGTGCCGCCTGATCAACTCGACGGCGGGGATCGCCCTCGGAATTCACGATTTCGCCGAGCGCCGCCGAAGCGTGCGTGAGATTGGGGTGATTCAGTGGGATCAGGAAATCGCCGGCATGTTCAAGGTCACGCCCGGTAGCCCGACCGAACGGGCCGCTCGACTTGCCTATGGTGCCTACGCCCGTCAAGTCGCAGACGCGTTTCGCCACGGGCTGGCCGGTCAAAAGACGACTGCGGCCGATCTGCAGGGCAGTTGCAGCGGGATTCTGAACGTCCAGTGATGCCTGGCTGAGTGCGTATGGGGTGAAGAATGACGAGGCGGGCGGCTGCGAGCCGTCCCGCCTCGGGTTTGACGTGCGGCTACTTCGCGGTCGGCGTCGCCGGGCACGTGCCCGACACTTCGCGAATCGACGTCAGCTCGAACTCGGGGAGATCGATCTTGTCGTGGCCGACAATCCGGTCGGTCTGCGAGGTCTGCGGCGTCGGCTGACCCGCACGCGGCACGTTGTCTCCAGGCTCGGCGTCGATGCGGCCCATCACTTCGACGCGCTTTCCAACGACAGCCTTCAGCTTCGAGTCGTCTGCGAACTCGAGCTTATACATAGTGCTGCCGCCTGCCGCCATCGTCCCTGACGTTCCCGTTGCGCCAGCTGTCGCCGACGAGCTCGACGTGCTTCCCGTGGACGCCGCACTGCTCGAGGCGCCCCCTGGACGAATGTCGGCAAGGATGTAGTCCTCGGCGATACCGGCGCGCTCGGCGACGTTCGGCGCGCGGCCGGGAACGTCCTTCTCCCGGTAGACACAGCCGGTGAATGTCGTGGACGCCTGAGCAGTCGCTGCTGGCGGCGCTGCTGTGCTCGATTGGCTCGTCGTGGTCTGCGGTTGCGACGTAGTCGACGTGGTCGAACTGGTCGCCTGGGCGGACAGCGCGATTCCTGAGCACGACACCGCGGCAGCAGTGGCGACGATGAATTTCTTGAACATCAGTTTGGTCTCCTTTTTAATTTCCTACGCCAATCTGGATGTGCAAGCTCACCGCCATATCGACTCATCAAGAGACTTCACCCCATCCTTATCGCCGCGCTACTTGCCCTCCGGCATCAACGTCACCCTCACATAATTCCGCGTGTCCAGGTACGTCACCGCGGCCAGCTGAATTGCGTACCCGTTCAGCGACGTGATCCGGGATGACTGCTGCATGACGGCACCAGCGTTCGCGCGGTCGTCGTCCTCGTACCGCCGTGCGATCTGGTTCAGCAGATATCCGTTCTCCTGACTGTTCTGCTCGATGTCCCGGGTCAGCACGTCACGAACGCGCGCCACCAGTTCGGGCGTCAGCAGCGTCGTCCGGAGGAACTCGATCTCGGTGAACACACGCTGGACGAGAGCGTCCACGCGAGCCGGGTCGCACGTCCAGTCGATGCGCACGCGGTACTCAGGCCGCGGGTATTTCGCCGTGTTCGAGGTGGCGCTGATGTTGTACGTGCCTCCGAGTTCCTGCCGAATCGCATCGTTCAGGCGTGACTGCAGCAAGAGCGTCATCGTCTGGAGCGCCAGCAGGCTGGCATCGTCGTACTGGAAGGGGCCGGAGAACACGATCGCGACTTCGCTCTTCGGCGCGATGCCCTTCTGTACCGTCTTCTGAATCACTCCGCGCGGCGGGGTGATGCCGAGATCGCGCCACGTTTCGTGCTCGCGCTTCGCCGGCAGGCTGGCGATGTAGGTTTCGACCAGCGGCCTGATCTGGTCGGGCGTGAAGCTGCCGACAAACACGAATGTGAAGTTGCCGGCGTCAGCAAAGCGGCCCTTGTAGAAGGCCAGCGAACGTTCGAGGTCCCACCGTGCCACGGTCTCGGGCGTTTCGGGCTGCCGGCGCGGACTGTTGCCGCTGAGGGTCGATTCCACTGTCTGGCTGAAGACCACGTCGGGGCTCGCCATCTGGTTGGCGAGCATGCCGAGCGCCTGCGCTTTGATTGCGGCAAACGCGGTCGGGTCCGCCCTCGGCTGCGTGAACCGCAGGTAAATCAACTGGAACAGCGTTTCGACATCCTGCGGTGTGCTTCCGCCGCCGAGGCCCTGCCGGATCTCGTCGATGAACGGGCGTACGGCCACCGCCTTGCCGGCCAGCAGCTTGTCCAGAGTGACGCCGTTGATCGTCCCGACACCACCGGCCGAAACGACATCGTCAGCTGCGCGCGCGGAGAAGAAGTCGGCGTCACTCGCGAGCGAGGTGCCGCCGGGAGCGACGGCGCGAAACAAAATCTGATCGGCCTTCAGCAGTGTTGGCTTGAGCACGACGGTGGCGCCGTTTGACAGCGTCCACTCGGTGATGCCGCCTGAACGATCGGTGGTCTTCACGATACGGCCCGGCGCGGGCGGCGTCTCCATCAACGTTTGCCCGGCGGCGGCGTCCACATAGGCCTCCAGCCGCTTGCTCGAAGCGGAATTCACGGTGGCAGCGAGCTGCGCCTGATCCGGCAGCACGACACCCGCCGCTTCCGGCGCCGACACCACGGTCAACCGGTTCTGATCGGGGAACCAGTCGGCGGCCAGCGCATTCATTTCCGCCAGCGTGATCTCCGGAATGAAACGGCGATGAAACGCCAGCTCCTGCCAGATCGTTGGCAGCGCTTCGCTTTGCAGGAAGTTGCGCGTGTACTCGTCGGCACGGCTCGCTGATTCGCGATCCGGGCTCTCAGCCACGACGCGTTCCGACCCGGCCATGTTCGCCTGCTTGGCGCGCTCGAGTTCGCTGCTGGTGAAGCCGAACCGCATGACGCGCTGCAATTCGGTGACAAGCGCGTCGAGGCCTCGCGTGACACCGTCGTTCGACACGAGTGCCTGGAGAACCGCCTCGTCCCTGGTTGTCGGCGCAGGAAACAGACCGCGGTCGGCGCCCGCGCCGAGGAAGGGTGGGTTGGCGCCCCGGCTGATCTCGTCGAGCCGGTCGCCGAGCATCGCCGCGAACAGCTGGTCCAGCATGATGGCCCGGTAGCCGCCGACCGTTCCCTGATTGCGCGCCGGGCGGAGATTGCTGATCCGAACGGCAGTCGATGTCGTTTCGCGGTCGGTGAGGATGGCGTAGCGGGGAGCCGGATGCTCGGGCACGTCGAACACCGGGCGTGCGCGCTCGGGTTCGGGATTGGTGAGCGCCGCGAAGTGCTGCCGGATCATCGCCGACACCGCGTTGCGATCCACGTCGCCGACGACGATCACCGCCATGAGGTCGGGCCGATACCAGTCGCGATAGAACCGCAGCAGCTGATCACGTTGAGCGCGTTCGATGATCTCGGGGCTGCCGATTGGAGACCGTTGCGCGTAACGGGAGCCTTCGAGCTGCACGCCTCGGACCTTGTCTCCCATCCGCTCGTCCGCCCCGAGATTCATGCGCCATTCGGCGAGGACGATGGGCCGCTGGCTCGCGATGCCGGCTGGATCGAACGTGGCGCCGCCGGCCCAGTCCTCCAGCACCGTCAGCGCGCGGTCGAGGACGCCCGGCACGTCGGTGGGTACTCGCAGCGTGTACTGCGTGTCGTCGAAGCTCGTCGCCGCGTTCGCATCCGCGCCGATGCTCAGTCCCAGCGACCCGATGAACTCCTCGATGCCCTTGCCCGGAAAGTGTCGGCTCCCCTCGAATTGCATGTGCTCGACGAAGTGGGCGAGTCCGCGCTGGTCGTCGTCTTCCAGCACGGAGCCGGCCCGCACCACCAGTCGCAGTTCCGCCTGGCGAGCGGGTCTGCCGTTCGGGCGGACGTAGTACCGCAGGCCGTTCGGCAAGGCGCCGACGAGCACTTCGGGATCGACCGGCATCTGCTGGGACAGCGCATAACCGGCCACCGATGCCGCCGTCGTCTCGCGCCCTGGAGGCGTCTGCGCCGCCAGGAATGGAGCCGCCAGGGAAAGCGCAATGGCCAGCGCCGCGACTGCCGCGCGCCTCAGGGTCTGAGTGTTCATACAGTGATCCTACTCAGGGAACGGACGCGCGTGGAGATTGGCTCCGCCGGCGGCCGTCAGAGCGCGAGCTATCGGGCGTTTCCGATGAGGCGGGGAACCGGATTTGTCCAGTGCGGATCGTAGGACGTGTCCATCACCTCGCCATCCTTGATGACCATCCGCACCTGCGCCGTGGCGGTGATGTTGGCGAGCGGATTTCCTTCGATGATCGCGAAGTCGGCCAGCTTGCCGGGCTCGATGCTGCCGAGATCGCGGTCTCGGCCGAGCACCTCTGCAGCCCACAGCGTTGCGCCCTGGAGTGCCTTCATCGGAGGGATGCCGGCGTCGGTGAGCATCTGCAGTTCCTGGTGCAGGCTGAGTCCGGGCACGATTTGCGCGCAGCATCCGGTGTCTGTTGCCGCCAGTATCTTGCCGCCCGCTTCGGAGTACTTGCGCAGGAACTCCTTGACGTGATCGTATCCGGGGCGCGGTCGTCCGGGCTCCCGCGTCCATGCCGCCTTCGCGTCGGCTGGCACGAACGCCAGCCCCGGATCCTTCACCAGCTGCGCTGCGGCAGCGATCCACTCACGAGGACGGTCGGTTGAGGGGCTCCAGATGAGGACAAGCGTCGGGTTGACGTACACACCCTGCTTCACGAGGTACTCGATCAGCGGTGGAAACAGCCCGGGGTCGACTTCGGCTTCCGGACTCGAGCCGGGTGGAACCTGCCGCCCAGCCTGAGCGAGTAATGAACGGGCCATCGTGTCGGTGTGCTCCATGTGCTTGAAGCCCATCTCCACGGCCGTGCGGATGTTCTGCGTGTGACCGAGCACGCGGAGGCCGGCCGCTTGTGCTTCCTCGATCACCGCCCGCAATTGCTCGTCGGTGATCGTGAGGTCCACCTTGATGTGATCGACGCCTGCGGCCGCAAGGGTGCGAACGTAGGCGCGAGCCTCCTCCGGCGTCCGCACGTAACTGCCATCGGTGGTCGGCGCGCCGAGCGGCCCGGTAACCCTCGCTCCGGATACGAAGAGACGCGGGCCCTTGATGCGGCCGCTCTTCAACGCTGCTCGCTCTGGCGAGGCTCCAGGCCGTGTCGTTGTGGATGTCCGCGATGGTCGTGACCCCGTAGGGCAGGAACATCGGTACCTGGTAATCCCGAAGGTGAACATGGCCATCGATCAGGCCCGGCAGGATCGTGCGGCCGTCGAGTTTGAGGACCCTGGCGCCCGGCGGGTACGGGATCCGTCCCCGTGTGCCGACAGCCTTGATGCGCGTGCCTTCGACGACCACCACTGCGTCCGCGACAGGAGCGCGACCGGTGCCATCGATCAAGGTGCCGCCTTCCAGCACGAGCACCCGTTCCTGAGCGATGACGCCGGCGATGCACAGGAGGACTGCCGCCAGCAGAGCGCCGAGTGATGATTTCATCGTGACCCTCAAAGGAACCAGGCGCCGGGAACCGACCAATATTCGACCCGGACGAGTGGATGTTCAACGCAAATCCGTATCGGAGCGCAAGCCGGGTTCATCCAGGTTCCATGTAGAATTCCGTTCCATGGCCGACCCGAAAACCGCCGAGTTCAGCGATCTGCTGCGCGAGGATCGCACATTCCCGCCGACCGACGCGTTCCGTTCCGCCGCGCACGTGCGCGATGAGAGTATTTACGCGCAGGCCGAGCGCGATCCCGAAGCGTTCTGGGCGACGTTCGCTGCCGAACTCCAGTGGTCGACGCCCTGGACGCAGACGCTGGACTGGCAGCCGCCGCACGCCCGCTGGTTCGTTGGCGGCAAGCTGAACGCCAGCGTCAACTGCGTCGACCGGCACGCTGTCGGGCCGCGGCGGAACAAGGCGGCGATTATCTGGGAAGGCGAGCCGGGTGAACGCCGGACGCTCACCTACTTCGACCTCTATCGCGAGGTGTCGCAGTTCGCCAACGTCCTGAAGTCGCTCGACGTCACGAAGGGCGACCGCGTCGCGTTGTATCTTCCGCTCATTCCCGAACTCGCCATTGCCATGCTCGCCTGCGCCCGCATCGGCGCGGTGCACAGCGTGGTGTTCGGAGGTTTCAGTTCGGAGTCGCTTCGCGATCGCATCAACGACTCACAGTGCAAGGTGCTGGTCACGGCCGACGGCGGCTATCGTCGCGGCCAGATTGTGCCGTTGAAACAGATGGCGGACGAAGCGCTCGAGGCGACTCCCTCGATCCGGAACGTGGTGGTCGTCCAGCGCGGCGACCATTCGATGCCGGTGCACATCAAGGAGGGTCGCGATCACTGGTATCACCGCCTGATGCAGGACGCCTCGGCGAAGTGCGATCCGGAACCGATGGACGCCGAGGACATGCTCTACATCCTCTACACCTCGGGCACGACGGGGAAGCCGAAGGGGATCGTGCACACCACGGGCGGTTACCTGACCGGGACCTACGCGACGACGAAGCTGGTCTTCGACATGAAGGACGAAGACGTCTACTGGTGCACCGCCGACATCGGCTGGGTCACCGGCCACAGCTACGTGGTCTACGGTCCGCTGTCCAACGGCGCGACGGTGCTGATGTACGAAGGTGCGCCCGACTGGCCGCAGAAGGATCGCTTCTGGTCGCTCATCGAAAAGTATGGCGTCACGATCTTCTACACCGCACCGACCGCGATTCGAGCGTTCATGCGCTGGGGCGATCGAGTGGCCGGGCAAGCACGATCTGTCATCGCTGCGCCTGATCGGTTCGGTGGGCGAACCGATCAATCCCGAGGCGTGGGTCTGGTACTACCGCTACATCGGAGGCGAGCGCTGCCCGGTGGTGGACACCTGGTGGCAGACCGAAACCGGCGCGATCATGATCACGCCGCTGCCCGGCATCAGCACCACACGTCCCGGATCCGCATCGCGGCCGTTCCCGGGAATCAGCGCCGAGGTCAGGAACGAACGGGGCGAGAAGGTGGAGGTCGGCGGTGGTCTTCTGGCGCTTACGCGGCCGTGGCCGGCGATGCTCCGCGGGATCTACGGAGACCCCGAGCGATACGAACGGCAGTACTGGAACAAGTGGGGACCCGCCGTCTATGTCACTGGTGACGGTGCGAAGCTCGACTCCGACGGCAACTTCTGGCTCCTCGGGCGCGTGGACGATGTGTTGAACGTCGCCGGTCATCGCATCGGCACGATGGAAGTGGAGAGCGCGCTGGTCGATCATCCCAGCGTCGCCGAAGCGGCCGTCGTCGGACGTCCCCACGAGATCAAGGGGCAGGCGGTCGCGGCCTTTGTCACGCTCAAGGACGGGAAGCACGGCTCGAAGGATGTTGCCGACGAGCTCAAGGAGCACGTGGTCCGCAAGATCGGGGCGATTGCCAGGCCCGACGACATCATCTTCACGGCCGATCTGCCCAAGACCCGGTCGGGCAAGATCATGCGCCGCCTGCTGCGGGATATCGCCGAGGGCAAGGCGGTCGGCGATACGACGACACTGGCGGATCCGTCCGTGGTGGCGAAGCTGAAGACGCAGTACGAGGCGGAGGAGTCGTAGAGGAACGCATGTAAGGCAGGAATGCACGAATGCACGGATGCACGAAGGCACGAAGGCACGAAGGCACGAAGGCCCGAGTCGCCGATCGCCCATCGCCCGATCGCCTGAAGCCGGGAGCCCTCCTTACGACAGCAGCAGCTCGAGATCTTCGCGGCGCAGGCTGCGGACCACGCTGTTGTCTGCCGTGATGATGGCGTCAGCGAGTTCGCGTTTGCGCTGCTGCAGTTCGAGCACACGCTCTTCGACCGTGTCGCGCGCGATGAGCCGGTAGGCGAAGACGCGTCGCGTCTGGCCGATGCGGTGCGTACGATCGACGGCCTGCGCTTCGGCTGCCGGGTTCCACCACGGGTCGAGGATGAACACGTAGTCCGCAGCCGTGAGGTTCAGGCCCACTCCCCCGGCTTTCAGGCTGATCAGGAACAGCGGGCAGGCCTGATCGTTCTGGAATCGCGCGACCCGCGGCTCGCGGTCCTTCGTGCGTCCGTCGAGGTACTCGTAGGTGATGCCCCGCTCGTCGAGCCGCGTCCGCAGCAGCGCCAGGAAACTCGTGAACTGCGAGAAGACGAGCGCCTTGTGCCCTTCCTCGATCGCCTCGACAAGTCGTGGCACGAGCAGGTCGAGTTTGGCCGAAGGGTCCGCGGCGCGCTCCGGGTCCACCAGCGCCGGATGACACGCGGCCTGGCGCAGGCGCAGCAGCGCCTCGAGCACCTGCAACTTCGACTGCTGCCACGTGGTGTTCTTGCCGAGCAGGATCCGCCGATAGTGGTCGCGCAGTTCGTTGTAGAGCGCCCGCTGCGGCCGCTCGAGTTCGCAGCACGATCGTCTGCTCGGTCTTCACCGGAAGCTCCGACGCGACCTGTTCCTTCGTCCGCCGCAGGATGAACGGGCGCAGGCCCCGCGCCAGCACCCGGAGTTCGTCTGCGTCCGCGTCCGCCGAGAACGACCGTCCGAATGCCGTGGCGCCGCTCAGCAGCCCGGGGTTGAGGAATTCGAACAGGCTCCACAGGTCGGCGACGCGGTTCTCGACCGGCGTGCCGCTGAGCGCCAGCCGATGCTCGTCCGCGCAGCAGGCGCGCGGACTTCGCTGCTGCCGTGTTCGCGTTCTTGATCGTCTGCGCTTCATCGAGGATGACGTAGTCGAAGTCGACGCCGGCCAGTTCCGCGGCGTCGCGCCGCAGCGTGCCGTAGGTGACCAGCACGAGATCGCTCTCCCCGATCTGGTGCATGCGATCGCGTCGCCCGGATCCCGAGAAGTCGAGCAGGCGCAGCCGCGGCGCGAAACGGGCAGCCTCCTGCTGCCAGTTGAACAGCACCGACCGTGGCACGACGACCAGCGACGGCCGTCGCTCAACACTGTCGGCCTCCCGCGCATGACGGCGCGCGTCGAGCAGTGCGAGCACCACGACGGTCTTGCCGAGCCCCATGTCGTCGGCAAGGCACCCGCCGAATCCGAACTCGCGCAGGAACGCCAGCCAGCCGAGGCCCTCGCGCTGGTAATCGCGGAGGGTGCCGCGTGAACGATGGCGGAGGGTCGATCGGCGCAATGGTGTCGAACGCGCGAAGTCGATCGCGCGCACTCGCCGCGGTGGCGTCCCACGACACGGCAGGCCGGGCCGCGAGCAGGGCATCGAGCAGAACCTACCTGCGATCGCTGGAAGCGGACGTGATCCTCCACTCGCGCACCGAGCGCCAGCGGCGCGAATTCCCTGCAGCCAGGCCTCCGGGACCACGCCGAACGTTCCATCGTCCAGAGTGATGGTCCCCTTGCCACCCTTGATCGCGTCGAGCAGCGCGGGAAGCGCGACGCGCTGCTCATCGAACAGGACCTCACCGTGGAGTTCGAACCAGTCCACGCCGGAGCGGATATCCAGGGCCGGGGTCCCGGTCGCGACGCGGTACCGGTGGCCATCGCCCTGCACGTGCCAGCCCTCGGCCACCAGCGTGCGCACGGCCCGCGGCACTTCGGTTCCCGGGATCTGCAGGATTGGTCGCCGTTCCCAACTGTTCCACGCCTGCCGCACACCGACGGCAAACAGGCGCTCCCGGGCGCGCTGTTCGGCAGCGGCGTCACGGCGAGCCATGACCCGCGCGTCTCTCGTCGGCGCCAGCGGGGGCGATGATGCGGGCACCGGGGGGCCGCCCTCATACGAAAACGCCAGCTCGGCGCGCAGGTGCCGTCTGTCGTCCAGATGGGAGTCCAGGTTGAGGTGCAGCGCAGGAGGCGTCTCCACGATCGCCGTGCGCAGTTCGTCGGGGAGCCCTTCGACGTCCGCCGCACCGGAGGTGATGAGCGTATCCCGCAGCCGCGGAGCCTGATCGATGGGAACCTGCACCGGGCCGCGTTCGTACAGCTGGCGCATCCACGCGGTCACGTGTGAAGGTTTGATCGAGAACGCGCGGGTTTCCGTGAAGGCAATCTCCTCATCGAGGAGCAGGCGGACATCGCCGAGCGGGACGATCGCGCCGTCGCTCTTGAGCGTGCCGGTGATCCGATACACGCCCGCCACATCGTCGCGCACGATCTCCAGCGCGCATTCGCGAGGCTGCGCATCCCATTCGAGAGACGTCAGAACCGCGTCCTGCGGACGTGTACCTGGGTATTCGCTGAGTGCCAGGCGGCAGCGACCGGTGCCGCAGATGACGGGCAGCAGGTCCCGAGCCAGCACTCCACCCATGTGGAAGGGCGAGGGCACGTCGGTGCCGACGCCGCTCCAGTTCCATGCATACGCAGGGCGCGCCCCGGCGAGCCGTTCGAGGATGGTGCGGTCGGAGTCCGGAAGGGACGGCACCTGTCTGGTGCCGATGCGTGCGGCCTTCGGGACACCCCATTCGCCGTTCTGCTTCTGCTCCTGCCTGAGCAGATGCATCAGCAGCGCGCCAGCCTGTCTCGAACCCGCGAGGTCGACGACGTAGAGCAACTGGCCGGGCGGTAAAGCCGGGGCGGTCGAGGTCTGGCTCGCAGCCGCCGTGATGGCAGTCAGTGCCTGCTGCCAGGCTGAACTCCTGGCGCCGTGCGGCGCGGAGCCGCGGGAGGCCGAGCGTGGACGCGACGTGCGGAACTCCGGGTCGTCGATCTCCACCGCGTCCGAGTCCCGCTCGTCGAGCGGAACAGCGACGAAGCCGATCGCCACGGGGCCGATTGAGTCGGGTGGCTGCAGAACACCCTTGTCGTCGCAGGTGAGGGCGACTGCCCAGAGGTGCTTGCACGGTTCGAAACGGTCGCTGAAGTAGGGACAGGTACAGGTGCAGCGGATGTCCTGCCCGGCGATTTCGATGCGGACGACGTAATCGTCGGCGCCGCGGACGACGGCGTAGGCCATCGACTGCTGGGGGTCGAAGTGAACGACAGCCCCTGATGAGAAGTAATGGGCGCCCCGGGCCCGCGTTTGAGGAGAGGCGGCCGGAGCCAGCGCGCGAGTGAGGGTCATGCTGGACGCGCTTCAGTCTCCCCGTGCATCCGCCCATTCTATCGCCAGGGTGGCGACGCCGTGCCTGGGCGAACGGAACCATCGCCGTCGCACGGTCGTCTATGATGAAGAACTATGGGCCTCATTGAAACGGTCGACCTCTGGAAGTCCTACCAGATGGGTGATGAAGAGATCCACGCACTGCGCGGCGTCTCCATCAAGATCGAACGGGGCGAGTACGTGGCGATCATGGGGCCCTCGGGTTCGGGGAAGTCCACGCTGATGAATCTGATCGGGTGCCTGGACACGCCCAGCAAGGGTTCCTACCTGCTGAATGGCAAACAGGTCAGCCAGATGGACGACAACGAGCTGGCGCGCATCCGGAACGAAGAGATCGGGTTCGTGTTCCAGACGTTCAACCTGCTGCCCCGCGCCACAGCGCTGCGCAACGTCGAGCTGCCGCTCGTCTACGCCGGCGTGCCCTCGAAGGAGCGTGAACTGCGGGCCAGAGGGGCGCTCGACAAGGTTGAACTCTCGTCGCGTATGAGCCATCGGCCAAACGAGCTGTCCGGCGGCCAGCGCCAGCGTGTGGCCATCGCCAGGGCCCTGGTCAACAATCCGTCCATCCTCCTTGCCGACGAACCGACCGGCAACCTCGACTCGAAAACAGGGGTCGAGATCATGGCGTTGTTCGAGCGGCTGCACAGCGCCGGAAACACGATCGTGCTCGTCACGCATGAGCCGGAGGTCGCCGCCTACGCACACCGGGCGATCCATATCCGCGACGGGCAGGTCGAGCAGGACGTGCGGCGCGCGGCCTGAAGTCGTCTATCTCCCGCCTCCCGCGTTATCATCCTCTCCACATACCTGATGCTGGTCCGGTTCTGGGGAGTGCGAGGCACTGTGCCGTGGGCAACGTCCGCGAGCATAGGTTTTGGTTGCAACACGCCGTGCGTCGAGGTACGTGACGATCGCATCGGGGCGTACCTGGTGCTGGACGCAGGGTCCGGGCTGGTCGGTCTCAGTGGCACGTTCAGTGGCGAGCCCCGTTCCACCCCGGTGCTGCTGTCGCATTACCACTGGGATCACACGCAAGGCCTGCCGTTCTTCGCGCCGCTCTACATGCCGGGCTGGACGCCGGCGATCTACGCGCCCCAGCTGCAGGACCTGCCGAACGACTGGGTGCACACCATGTTCGGCCCGCCGAACTTCCCGGTGCCGTTCACCGCCCTGCCGAACCGTCCGGTAATGACGCTGATCGAGGCGCTCCCCCAGGAGATTGGCGGGTTCCAGGTTTCCGTTCAGCAGCTCACGCATCCCGGCGGAGCGTTCGCCTACCGCATTCACGGGCCTACGGGCGATCTCTGCTACGTCACCGATCACGAGTTCGGCGACCCCGGTGTGGACGCGCAGCTGGCGGCATTCTGCCGGAACTGCACGGCGCTCATCGCCGATGCGCACTTCACCCCAGAGGAACTCCCCGAGCATGCGGGCTGGGGCCACAGCAGCTGGCGCCAGGTGGCCGAGTTCGCGTCAACGAGCGGCGCCGGAACGTTGTGGCTGTTCCATCACAAACCCGGGCGGACAGACGAAGAGGTCTCGCAGATCGAGGCCGAGGCCCGCCTCGTGTTCCCCGCAACCTGCGCTGCCCGCGAAGGGCTGGCGTTCGAAATCTGAAGGCGCCTCGCGCCCGATAACAGGTCCATGGTGCGGAAAGCCATCGCCGGTCTGGTTTTAGGGTTGGGCGCCGGTGCCCTGGTGCTGGGGCTGGCGGTCCTCGTCGCGCGCGGGTCTGCAGGGGGCGTCGATCCACTGCAATCGATCGAGTACAGGACGTACGACTGGCGGCTCGCGAGGACCGCGCAGCCGGAGACCGCCCGCCAGGATCTCGCGCTCGTCGAAATCGACGAATACTCCCTCAGGAACCTGCAACCCAACGCCGGGCGATGGCCGTGGCCGCGTGCCGTGCACTCGATGCTCCTCGACTATCTTCAGCGCGCTCCGGCGAAGGTCATTGCCTACGACGTGAGTTTTGCCGAGGCCGACACGCGCAGCGGATTCGAGTTCGGCGGCGACACCTGGTCTGGCCAGGAGTCCGATGCGGCGCTGATCGACTCGGTCAGGAAATCGGGCAACGTGATCATGCTGTCGGACGCGACCTACGAGGGTGACGCAGTGGGCGACGCGCCGGTGACGCCGGACAGCGGCTTCCGGCTGGACTCGCCGCTGGTCGCCGAACGGCATGTCATCTTCCCGCCATTCCCAGCGCTCGCCGGCGCCGCGGCAGGGTTCGGGCACAACCTGTTCGTGCTGGATGCGGACGGGCCGCTGCGCCACACCGTGCCGTTCGTGCGGGTCGGGGATCGGGCACTGCCGTCGCTCGGCCTCGCCGCGGCTCTTCGTGCGACAGGGGGCGATGGTGCCGCAATCCGCGTGGACGAGCGGACGCTGCGCGTCGGTGATCGTACGATCCCGGCGCAACTGCGGAGCACGCGCAGTGCCGAGGGCGTCCGC
Organism: uncultured Acidobacteriota bacterium; assembly: GCA_963697745.1. Lineage (GTDB taxonomy): Bacteria > Acidobacteriota > Vicinamibacteria > Vicinamibacterales > CAVVIG01 > CAVVIG01. The sequence goes on from CAVOPD010000018.1 coordinate 220,000, forward strand.
ACGTATCAATGGAGCCTTGTGGACTTCAGGGGACCGGCGCTGCTCGCGGATCTGAAAAGCCGGCCGTATCCCAGCTACGCGTTTTTCGATCTGTTCGTACTCGGAAGAGCAGATCATGGCCGGCCAGAAGCCGAACATCGACCCGATGGTGTTCAAAGACAAGATCGTGTTCGTCGGCGTCACCGCCACCGGGTTGTACGACGTATTCGAGAGTCCGTTCGCCGGCGGCAAGATGCCGGGCATTCAGGTCCACGCGGCAGTGGCCGACGACTTTCTCTCCGGCCGCTTCCTGACGCCGGCCGCCGAGTCCACGCGAGTGACGACGGTGCTGCTCTTCGCCCTGGTCGTCGGTGTGGTCTCGGCGCTGCTGCCCGCATGGTGGGCGAGCGCCGCGTCGATTGTCCTGCTCGGGGTCTTCTGGTGGGTGGCGACCCGGTTGTTCGGCGCGGGCTACTGGCTCAACGTGACGCAACCAGTGCTGGCGTCGGCAATTGCGCTGTTTGGCGGCGTGGCCTACCAGTTCTTCTTCGAAGGGCGGGAGAAGCGCAAGATGAAGCGGCTCTTCGGCCAGTACGTGTCCAAGGACGTCTACGATCAGCTCGTTGCCCATCCGGAACTCGCGCGGCTCGGCGGCCAGCGCCGCGACATGACGGTGCTCTTTTCCGACATCCGCGGTTTCACCACGCTGACGGAGAAGGGGCAGCCCGAAGACATCGTGCACATGCTGAACGAGTACTTCACGCGCATGGTGGCGATCGTCTTCCGTCACCACGGGACGGTGGACAAGTTCGTTGGCGACATGGTGATGGCGCTGTTTGGCGCGCCCCTCGACGATCCGAGCGCACGCCGATCACGCCGTCGAAGCCGCGCTCGAGATGATCGATGAGCTGGCCACGCTCAACGCCGAGTGGGCCGCTGCAGGCCGGCCCGCGAATGTCGATATCGGTATCGGCGTGAACACGGGGCCGATGATCGCGGGCAACATCGGGTCGGACCAGATCATGAGCTATACGGTGATCGGCGATGCGGTGAACCTCGGTTCACGCCTCGAGTCGCTCAACAAGCAGTACTCGACGCGGATCATCATCAGCGACGAGACTCGACAGCGACTCACCGGACGATTTCTGTTCCGTTCGCTTGGTGATGTCGTTGTGAAGGGGAAGACCCGGCCGGTGGCGATATTCGAGGTCGTTGGCCGTGCGGCTCCTGATACGATCTGCCCAATCATCCGACGGCAGCTCAGCTGCAATACAAGAGGCTCGTGTATGAAGAAGACCGTGCTCGTGCTCGCGATCCTGGCCATCTGCTCGCCGGCCCACGCCCAACTTGGCGGACTCGGCGGCGCGATGAAAAAGGTCCAGCAGGCGCAGGATACCAAGAAGAAAATCGACGACCTGAACTTCACCGATGACGAAGAGCAGACGATCGGCGCCGACGTCAGCGCGAAGGTGCGCCAGCGCTTCGGCGTCGTGCAGGATCCCGCCGTACACAAGTACGTGACGCTCGTCGGCACGACCCTGGCCAAAGCCTCGGATCGTCCTGACCTGCCCTGGACCTTCATCGTCCTTGATACGGACGGCGTGAACGCCTTCGCATCGCCGGGAGGGTTCGTCCACATCACCCGCGGAGCGCTGGGTCTGATCAGGAACGAAGCGGAGCTTGCGGGTGTGCTCGGCCATGAGATCGGTCACGTGGTCCGAAAGCACACGATCAACGCGCTTCGGAAGAATGCGGCCGTGAAGATGGGCACAAGCGCGGCGTCCGATCGATCGGTCTTCCTGTCAACCGTCGGCAACGTCGTCTACGACAACGTCCTCGAGAACGCATACGACCGCGGCGACGAAATGGATGCCGATCGCCTGGGTGTCGAATTGCCGCAGAAGGCCGGCTACGCGGGCGCGGCGCTCGGGACGTTCCTGCAGCGGCTCGACGACCGCAACAAGGATCAGGCGGAGAAGAACGGCCTCTTCGCCTCGCATCCGGAAACAAAGGAGCGGATCGACAAGATCGCGGCGCTCGCCGCATCCGGGAAGACCACCGCGACGGTGGAAGGACGCTACACCACCCAGATCAAGTACCAGCCGGCGCCCATCACTGCCATCGCCGTGGTCGCTGACGGCGCCTCGGGCCTCACCGGCTCCTCGAAGCCGGACGACAAGAAAGAAGAGCCCAAGAAGAAGGGTTTCGGCCTGGGGTCCCTGAAGCAGACGGTAGCGCCTGAAAAGCAGAGCACGCAGGTGGCGGCGTCGGGCGGCGCTCGAGGAGTCGGTCCGGATCGCGCCGCAAAAGGCGGCAGCAACCCGAATCCGGTAAAGGCCTCGGTGACGGCGGCGGAACTGGCCGCCTTCAAGCTGGGGATTGCGTAGTCGCAAGTCGTACGTGCAACGTGAAGTCGCAAGTCGACATGCACGTCGCAAGTCGACTTGCCGACTTCTGACCTGTGACTAAACCGCAGCAGAGTGTCCGCTTGCGACTTCCGTAAGCGGCGCTTTCGGATCGAATGATGCCGGGTCGAGCGGCGTGCGGGCGTGCCGCGCATCCGGGTCGAGGGTCGGAACGGCAGAGAGCAGCGCACGCGTGTACGGGTGACGCGGCGCCGCAAAGATCGCCGCTGTCGTCCCGACTTCGACGATGCGGCCGCGGTACATGACCGCGACGCGCGGGCAGATGTGTTCCACCAGGCGCAGATCGTGGGCGATGAACAGGTACGTGAGCTTCAGACGCGACTGCAGGTCGAGGAGCAGATTCACCACCTGCGCCTGGACCGAGACGTCGAGTGCCGACACCGGCTCGTCGAGGACCACGAACTGCGGCTCGAGCGCGAGCGCCCGCGCCAGGCCGATCCGCTGGCGCTGACCCCCGCTGAACTGATGCGGGTAGCGTTCGAGATGCGCCGCATCGAGACCAACGAGGTGAAACAGGTCCGCAGCACGCGCCCGCCGCTCGGCACGCGTGCCGAGTCGGTGAATGACCAGCGGCTCTTCGACGATTTCGCGCACCCGCATGCGCGGATTCAATGACGCGTAAGGATCCTGGAAAACGATCTGCATGTCCCGCCGCGCGGTGCGCAGGCGCGGCGGAGTGAACGCGAGCACATCTTCATCGTTGAACCGGACCGACCCGCTGGTCGGTTCGATCAAACGGAGCAGGCATCGGCCGGTCGTCGTCTTGCCGCTGCCCGACTCGCCAACGAGACCGAAGGTCTCGCCCTTCTCGATGCTGAAGCTCACATCATCGACGGCGGCGACGGTCGTCCCGTGGCGAAGCAGTCCGCCACCGCGGGCGAACTGCCTGGTGAGATGCGAGACTTCAACGAGCGGCATCGGTGTCGGCAGGCGTGGCGCCGCGCTGGTCGGCGGTGTGGGCCGCTGGCTTGCAGCGCCGGATCGTGCAGGAAGCAGCGCACCTTCCGACTCGCGCCGACCTGCCAGGCCGCCGGCGTGAGTCTGTCGCATGGCTCGAAGCGCTGCGGACAACGCGGGTGAAACGTGCAGCCTGGCGGAAACGAGCCGAGGAGCGGCACGGTCCCGTCGATTGGATGCAGGCGCCCGCCCCGCGTAGTGCCTGGTAATGATGCCAGCAGTCCTCGCGTGTAAGGGTGCTTCGGGTCGCCAAGCACCTCGCCGACGGGCCCCTCTTCGACGATGCGCCCGGCGTACATCACGGCGATGCGGTCTGCGGTTTCGGCAACGACGCCGAGGTCGTGCGTGATGAGCAGCATCGCGAGGCCGAGCCGCTGTCGCATCTCGCGCAGCAGATCGAGGATTTCGGCCTGAATGGTGACGTCGAGCGCGGTGGTTGGCTCGTCCGCGATGAGCAGCGCCGGCCGGCAGGCGATGGCAATTGCCACCACGACACGCTGCCGCATCCCGCCCGACAGTTGGTGCGGGTAGTCGTTCACGCGATTCGCGGCGTCGGGGATGCGCACCGCCTCGAGCAGCTCGATTGCCCGCGCCGATACCTCGCGCCCACGCGCCAGACCGTGTACGCGCAGGGCCTCGCCGATCTGGTCGCCGATCGTATAGACCGGGTCGAGCGCGGTCATCGGCTCCTGGAAGACGAAGCCAATCTCCGCGCCGCGCACCGCCCGCATCTGCCGCTCGCTCAGGGTACGCAGGTCGCGCCCGTTGAAGAGCACCTGGCCGCCCGCGACGCGACCGGGAGCCCGCAGCAGGCGCACGATTGACAGCGCGGTCACCGACTTGCCGCTGCCCGACTCGCCGACGAGCCCGAGTGTTTCGCCGGCAGCGATCTCGAAGTTGACGCCGTCCACCGCGATCGCCGGACCGGACGGCACATCGAAGACCGCGGTCAGGTCGCGGACGGCGAGAACATGGCCGTCACGCATCAGACTGTATGCGTTTCCTCGTGCTCTCCGAACACGGTGCGCAACGCGTCAGCGATCTCACCGACGGTCGCTCGCGCTTCCACAGCCGCGATCATCGCCGGCATGAGATTGCTGCCGTCACGCGCAGCGCTGCTCACGGCGGCGATGCCGCGCGACCACGCCTCGACATCGCGCGAGGCCCGCATCTCGCGCAGGCGCGCCACCTGGTGGCGTTCGATCGCCGGATCGATCTGGAAGACCTCGATCGACGTTTTGTCGTCCGTGGCATAGCGGTTCACGCCGACGACGATCGTCTCACCAGCATCGATCGCCTGCTGCGCGCGATACGCCGACTCCTGCACCTGGCGCTGAATCAGTCCGGATTCGATCGCGCTCAGCGTGCCGCCCGCCGCGTCGATCCGCGCGATCAGCGCCACCGCTTCCTGCTCGATCGTGTCGGTCATCTGCTCGATGACGTACGAACCGCCAACCGGATCGACCGTGTTGGCGACACCCGTCTCCGCGGCGATGACCTGCTGAGTGCGGAGCGCCAGCCGGGCGGCGTCTTCCGTGGGCAGCCCCAGCGCTTCGTCCAGGCCGTTACAGTGCAGCGACTGTGTGCCGCCCAGCACGGCCGCCATCGCCTGGATGGCCACGCGCACGATGTTGTTGTTCGGCTGCTGCGCGGCAAGCGTGCTGCCAGCGGTCTGGGTGTGAAAGCGGAGTTGCTGCGCACGCGGGTTGGTTGCGCCGAAGCGGTCGCGCATGATGCGCGCCCACAGCCGCCGTGCCGCGCGAAATTTCGCGATCTCCTCGAGGAAGTTGTTGTGCGCGTTGAAAAAGAACGAGAGGCGCTGGCCGAACTGATTGACGTCGAGCCCGACATCCACCGCGGCCTGCACGTAGGCGATGCCGTTGGCAAGGGTGAAGGCGACTTCCTGGATGGCCGTCGACCCCGCCTCGCGGATGTGGTACCCACTGATCGAGATGGTGTTCCAGTTGGGCAGCTCGCGTTCGCAGAAGGCGAAGATGTCGGTCACGATCCGGAGCGAGGCGCGCGGCGGGTAGATGTAGGTGCCCCTGGCGATGTACTCCTTGAGGATGTCGTTCTGCACGGTGCCCGACAGCCTGGCGAGCGGAACACCCTGGCGCCTGGCGACGGCGATGTAGAGCGCCAGCAGGATCGACGCTGTGGCGTTGATGGTCATCGACGTCGAGACAGTGCCGAGCGGGATGCTGTCGAAGAGCACCGCCATGTCCTCGACTGAGTCGATGGCGACGCCGACGCGGCCAACCTCGCCCTCCGCCAGCATGTGGTCGGAGTCATAGCCCATCTGTGTCGGCAGGTCGAAGGCCACGCTCAGCCCCGATACCCCTTGACCGAGCAGATACCGATACCGCTGGTTGGATTCCGACGCAGTGCCGAACCCGGCATACTGCCGCATCGTCCACAGCCGGCCGCGGTACATCGTGGGCTGGATGCCGCGAGTGAACGGAAACTCTCCGGGGAAACTGAGATCGGGCATGGCCGTTGAAAAAGATTGTAGCGTGCCGGAGCTGGGCGGCTACGCGGGCCGGTGGTCGAGCTCGGCGGGCGTCGCTTCGAACGCAATGCCTGTGCAGGTGCGGGCAAGAGACCGGCGATCTTACTGTCCACCCCATTGACAGCTCTCAGATTTGTTCCTAGACTCGAAAATACCGCACGCACTCGTACTCGACCACACACTTGAAGCTCAGGCAGCCGGTTCCTGTTCACGCACACGTGGCGAGCACGAGCTCAGCCGAAGCGCCCCGGAATTCGGCTGGTGGCGCAGGAGGAAGAACGATGGACGACGTCGTTAACCGGTTTGCCCGGGAACTGGCCGACGCAATCGCCGCCGCCGTCGCCGGTAGTCCTCAGGTGGAGGCTTGCCGCGAAAACGCACGGGCTGCCGGGTACGAGATGAAGGTGACGCTCGAAGCGGTGGTCGGTTTTGCCGCACGCGGCCAGCAGGTCAAGGCCCTCACTCGCGTCTCGGCTCCGGCCCGCATGGTTCCCGTTCGGCGAGGGTTCGAGGTCACGGCGAATGATAAGCGGTTTCTCCGGTCGCTGCGGATTGCGGCCGACGAGACCGCGGAGCCTGTCGAATAACCGACGATTCGCCGATACAGCAGAAACCGAGACGGACAAGAAGGCCGGCCGCTTCGAGCGCGCCGGCCTTTTGTCGTTTATGGCGAGGATCGAGCGAGACCACACCGGGCGACGATGAACACTGCGGGGAAGCGACGGATCTGGCGCTTTATCAGGTGGGGCGCGAGACCTGACAATTGAGCCGCGCAGACGGTTGTGAATCGGCTTAGAATTCACGGGCGTGCCCCGCTGGCGGCTGCGACAACGGATCCAGTTTTCTGCACTACCAAATGACACGTGCTGCATCGCCTGATGCGGCTGTGTTCGATGACAGCACCCCTGACTGACCGGCCATGCATCTGGCAGCGCTGGCAGGGGCCTGTCTGGCGAAGGAGCGCTGAAGGAGCAAGGAAAGCCGCCGCTACGGCTGTAATCACGCAACTGGTCGGGTGTTTGCGGCGCGAATGCGTCGCGAACGTTCGTCGTATCCATCCTTCCTCGAGAATGCGGGCCGTTTCACATCATCATGGGTCATAAGTCCGGCCATTTCGCCATCATCGAACAGTTCCTCGCGGACGGCATCACGCACATGTTCGGCAATCCCGGCACGGTCGAACAGGGGTTTCTGGACGCGCTGCGCGCCTATCCGCAGATGAAGTACATCCTGACGCTGCAGGAGTCGATCGCGGTGCTCGCGGCCGACGGTTTCGCGCGCGCCACGCAGAAAGTGGCGCTCGTGCAGCTTCACAGCTCGCCCGGCATCGGCAACGGCGTCGGCGCGTTGTACCAGGCCAAGCGCGGCAATTCGCCGCTCGTCGTCATCGGCGGCGACGCCGGCATCAAGTACGCGGCGATGGACGCGCAGATGGCTGCGGACCTCGTGGGCATGATGCGGCCGGTCACGAAGTGGGCGACCGTCGTGCAGCACCCGTCGTCGCTGCTCCGCATTCTGCGCCGCGCGATCAAGATCGCGTCAACGCCGCCGATGGGCCCGGTGTATGTCTGCCTGCCGCAGGACATCCTCGATGCCCCGGCGGACGAACCAGTGCGCCCCACCTCGATGCCATCCACCCGGATCGTTCCCGAGCCGTCGTTCATCGAACAGGCGGCGTCGGTGCTGGCCGCTGCGGCGCGCCCGATGATCTTCGTGGGCGACGGCGTGGCATTCTCCGGCGCGCAGGACCGAACTCACCCGGGTCGCCGAGATCCTCGGCGCAGAAGTCTGGGAAGCCGACGCCGGCGAAGTGAACATGAGCGAACGTCATCCGCTCTACCAGGGGATGACCGGCCACATGTTCGGTGAGCACAGCCTCCCGATCCTGCAGAAGGGTGACGCCAACCTCGTCGTCGGCACCTACATCGTGCCGGAGGTGTTCCCCGAGCTGGGCGACGTCGTTCGCGCCAGGCGCGAAGGTGGTGCACATCGATCTGAACGCCTACGAGATCGCCAAGAACCATCCGGTCGACCTCGGCGTCGTCGCCGATCCGAAGCTCACGCTTGCGCTGTTGGGCGACGCGCTGGAACGTCTGCTGCCCGATGCGAAGAAGGCCGCGACGCGCCAGCGCCTCGAACAGGCGGGCAAGGACAAGGAGGCGCGCCACCACGGCGGAGCTCGAGCAGGACGCGCGGTGCGCGACTCGGTGCCGCTGAAGATGTCGCGCTTCATGGAAGAACTCGCGCGCGCAGCTCACCGGCGACGTCGTTGTCTTCGACGAGGCGCTCACGAACTCGCCGGCGGTGTCGCGCTACCTCGCCGCCGTCGCGGCACGGGTGCAGTACTTCCTCACCCGCGGCGGGTCACTGGGCGTCGGCTTCCCGGGCGGGCTCGGCGTGAAGCTGGCCAACCCGGACAAGACGGTACTGGCGTTCAGCGGCGACGGCGGATCGATGTACACGATCCAGGCGCTCTGGACGGCGGCCCGTCACAACATCAATGTGAAGTTCGTGGTCTGCAACAACGGGTCGTACCGGTTGCTGCAGCTGAACATCGACCAGTTCTGGCGCGAGCAGGGCATCGAGCAGCACGATTACCCGCTCGGCATTCGACCTCTCGCAGCCTCCGCTGAAATTCGCCGAGCTCGCGCGCGCGATGAGCGTGCAGTCGATCCGCGTCGAGAAGCCGTGGGAGGTTGCGGCGGCGGTTCAGCAGGCACTCGCGCACCCCGGTCCATTCCTGATCGACCTGGTGCTCGAAGGCAACACCCACCCCGAGCGGGTGGGCAACACGTGCGGTCAGTAACTCCGCGGAAGGAACAACACGAGATGAGCATCGACCTGAACACGATCAAGCAGTTCGTCGCCGCCTGGTACCTGGCGCTGGACAATCACGCGCCGACCGAGGAACTTGCCTCGCTGGTCACCGACGACGTGCAGATGATATTCCCCGAGGCGACCCTGCCCGGCATCGCCGATTTCAAGGCGTGGTACTCCGGCGGCAAGTATGCGAACGGCACGGAAGCGCCCGGCGTCATCAACATCTTCTTCGACGAGAACCACAACGTCGTCTCGGTCGAGCGCACCGGCGGCAGCCGACACGGAACCCGAGCTGAAGGTGGTCGTCGCCTGGCAGGCGAGCTGGTTCGAAAAGCCCGCGACCAAGGCCAAGCGGACCTCGCTCGACGCGACGCAGACCTGGAGCGTGAAGACCTCGAGCAAGAACCGGTTCGGCATCGCCATCAGCAAGTACAACGCAGTGGCGGCGCCGTTCGCGTACGCGCCCGGCTTCGCGCGGTTGTAGCAGGTGTCGCAGTTTCGCGTTCTGTTGTAGCGGCGGCGGTTTCAGCCGCGCCTTCGGGCCCACCGCCTTATGTAGCCGCCGGCCTTCAGGTCGGCCAGACGGCGGCAGGCTGCACACGCACGCCGCGGCTAGCATCTGAGAGGCGCAAGGAGACAGACATGGTCAACGTTCCCGATACCAAGCTCGGTCGGATGTTCAAGCAGCACATCCAGTACATCCTCGACAAGAACATCGAGGCACTGCTGGATCAGTACACCGACGACTGCCTGCTGATCAGCAGCTTCATGAAGACGCCGAAGTATCTATCGCGGCCGCGCCGAACTGCGCGAGCACATGCAGGGCATCCTGGGGATTCAGGGTCTCGAGGACGAGATCGTCTTCTGGGCCGAGACCGAGAATCCCGAGACCCTGATGATCACCGAGAAGATCACCATGAAGCTGGCCGACGGGGAAGCGAAGATGCGCTTCGCCGACAGCTGGGTGCTGCGGGACGGCAAGATTGCCATTCATTTCGCCGGCATGGTGCAGCATCCCGACGGGTCGCTCGCCTAGGTCCGCATTTCAGGGGCACAACATGGCAGACAAGAAGAAGATCGGCATCCTGATCGAAGGCGACTTCTACGAGAAGGAAATTTTCTATTACGAGCACCGGTTTGCCGAGGAGGGATACGAAGTGCACTGGCTCACCCGCCTCTGGGGTCAGCCGGCACTGACCTTCTCCGGCCATGAGTACAAGGTGCCATTCGAGGTACGCGAGACCTTCGAGAACATGTCCGACGAGGAGCTGCGCAGCTACGATGCGATCATCGTGCCCTCGGCCTTCGTATCGGATCGTCTCCGCTACACGGAAGACATGAACAAGCTTCCGCCGGCGACCGTGTTCGTGAATCGCGCGTTCGCGGAGCCGACGATCCTGAAGGGGATCATCTGTCACGGGATGTGGCTGATCTCCTCGACCCCGCAACTCGTGAAGGGGCGTCCGGTGGTAGGGCACGTGAACCTCATCGGCGACATCCGCAACATGGGGGCGATCTACACGGACAAGGACGTCGTCGTGGACGGCGACCTCGTTACCGCGCGCACCGGCGGCCACTGCCATCTGTTCGCGCGCAAGATCATCGACATGCTGTCCGCGGGATTCCCGGCGGCGGCGAGCGTCTGACAGCTGGGGGAGTGAATGGCCAGTCTCGCGTTTCACCACATCGCGATTTCGTGCGGCGATCTCAAGACCACGGAAGCGTTCTACACGAAGCACTTCGGCTTCACGCGCGCGCGGGCCATCCCGCTCGGCGGCGCAAATGAGATCGTCTTCCTGAAGAACGGGCAGGCCTACCTCGAGCTGTTCCAGGCCGAGGGCGAGCGTCCATCGCCAGCAGTGTCGGCCGACGGCCCTCATTATCCGGGCTGGAGGCACATCGCCTTCAGAGTCGACGACGTGGATGCGACGCTGGCGGCGATGGGGCAGCGAGGCCAGGCTGACGCTCGGTCCCCTGGGTTTTGACGCGTTCATTCCCGGATGGCGTACGGCATGGATCGCCGATCCCGACGGGAACATCGTCGAGATCAGTCAGGGGTTCGTCGACCAGGAGACCGCGTGAGCACACTGACCAACGTGATTCGCGCAACGGTGTGCGCGACCGCGACGCTGCTGCTCATCCCGGTCGCGTCAGCGCAGGCCGGCGACGGCACCGACCCGGTGACCGGCACGCTGACGACATCAGCCAGCGCTGCGGCCGGCACCACGATCCGGATACCGCCAGCGCCACGAACACGGATACCACGAACACGGATACCGGCAGCGCCGCGAAGGCCGAGACGGCCGACGTGGCGAAAGCGGAGACGGCCGGCGCGCGAGTGCGGCGGCCAGCGGCCGGCCGCAGGGCGACCGTCGCAGGCGCCGGCCACGCCGCCGAGCAGCTGGCCTCCGCAGCAGTACAACGATCGCCGCTTCGAAGAGAACTGGACGCCGCCGGATTGGTCGGACCCGCACAAGGGATCGCGCGACGTCTTCGACAGCATCAAGGTGCTCAAGCTGAACGACTCCGGCTCCGTGTGGGTCGGCTTCGGCGGTCAGGCTCGCGGACGACTGGCGCGTCAGAGCACCGTCACGTTTGGCGGCCCCGGCGATTTCGAGCCGACGATGTGGACGTGGCGCTTTCGCGGGTATGGCGACATTCACTTCGGCAAGCACTTCCGCGCCTACACCGAAGGCATCTACTCGCACACGTCGATCAACGAGAATCGTCTGGGCACCTTCAACGGTGCGCCGAACCTGAATGGCGACGTGCTCAACGCCTTCGGCGAGTTCAAGGGGAATCCCGGGAAGGGACTCGAGGTCGGTTTGTGGGGTGGCCGCCGTGAACTCCTGTTCGGACACGAACGGATGGTCTCGCCTGGCAACTGGCTGCTGAACCGTCACACCTACGACGGCGGTGGCGGGTGGATCGGCAGCGGCGAGAAGCGGCTTGAAGGGTTCGTCGTGCGCCCGCGCATTCCGGTGCCCGACTTCTGGAGCGACAAGGACGACGAGACGACGTTCTGGGGCGTGGAATACAACACCACCGGCACTCGCACGCCCGAACTGATCTTCGGGGACATCAAGGTGCACGGCCGTCCCCAGAAGTTCACGTTCCAGCCGTACGTGCTCGGGATTCACCGCAAGGACGTGACCTTCGTGCAGGCGACCGCCGACGAGGAGCGCTACACGTTCGGCGCCCTGGCGTTTGGCGATCTGGGCGGCACCGGCTTCGACTTCGAGGTCGAGAACATGTACCAGTACGGCAAGTACGACACGCACTACGAGAAGGGCAACATCCACGCGTTCTCGTCGACGACCGAGCTCGGATACCGTTTCATGAAAGCGCCGTACTTCCCGCGGGTGCTCGCCACCTTCGATTACGCGAGCGGTGACGGCGACCAGAACGACGCGAAGCTCGGCACGTTCGATCCGCTGTATCCCCTGGCGTACGTGTTCTTCGGGTTCCACGCGGCGTTCGAGCGCAAGAACCTGATGGTCCCTGGCGCGCACCTCGAAGCGGTGCTTCACAAGAACACCTACTTCCGCGCGAACTACCTGCCGGGGCTGTTCCGCGCCCAGACCGAAGACGGTGTCTACAACTCGTTCGGGGACATCACGCGGCGTCCCGAGCCGCAGTCGAAGGGCGGGACACACGGTCGACCTGCAGACGGCGTCGCGCACCATCGGCCACCAGCTGGATTTCGGCGTCGCCTGGCTGCCGACGCACCACCTCCTGTTCTACGGGACCTACCTGCGATTCTGGCCGGGGCAGTTCTACCACGACACGCAGACCGCGCCGGTTGACCCGATGAACGGCGTCATGGTGCTCACGCAGTTCAATTTCTGAGAACGAGTTGTCGCGAAGCGTCCGGCACAGACGCGAAGGTCGGAGGCCGGGAACGGTCACGGGTCGCAACCGGCCTCCTACCGCGACGTTCCAGACTTCCCGCCCGACCCTCCAGACCCTCCCGACATTCCGCATCCACCAACAACAAAAGGCCGGCACCCGGTGAGGGATGCCGGCCTTCGTCGGCTGGTTGCGCCCGCCGCGTGACTGAGCGTCAGCCGAGCTTGTGGCAGAAGCCGTAGTGGATGGCGATCTGGCCGTTCCGCATGTTCCACGCGTCGCCCACGACCCAGCGGCCGGTGTTCGACGTGAAGATCGCCTGGAACGTGATCGAATTGTCCGTTTCGGCGAAGTCGTAGAGCGACTCGATGTTGATCGAGCCCTGCGCCGCTATGTAGATGTGAAAGAACTTCTTCAGTTCCTCGCGCCCGCGCAGGATGTGTGCAGGCGGCTTTCCCGGGATGATGTCCCACGGCGAGATGTGCAGGCAGTCTTCCGTGTACTGCGTGTCGATCATCTCGTCGAGCTTGCCGGCACCGATGAGCGCCATGTGATCGTCGAAGAACTTCCGGCCCGGTGTGATGGTAGTGGCCACGTGCTCCTCCTGTCGCGAATGGGTGGATGGGCGGCGGGAACGCCCCGTCGCCCGTGCTGTAAGCGTCTGAGTGGTTATCCCGCGATTGATTTCACCGCGCGCAGCACGGCCCGTGCAGTCAGCACGCGAACGAGATGGGTGCGGTAGACCGTGGACCCGAACAGGTCCGAGCGTACCGTCTGTCCCTCGGCCGCACCGGCCGCCGCCGCCTTCACCGACGCGTCCGACGGCTTCTTGCCCTGGAGCGCCTGCTCCACGCGACGCCAGGCGCACTCCTCGTCCGGTGGCGCCGACCAGGCCGATCCGGACCGCGCCGATCGAGCCGCTGGCGTCCAGCGTCACGGACGCCGCCACACCGACCAGTGGCGACAGCGTTGCCGGGTGGCGCTGCGTTTCGTACACCACCGTGCTCTTCGCTACGGGCGGCGGCAGGATGACCGCGGTAATCACCTCCGCGCGTTCGAGGCCGGCGGCCAGAAGATCCTCGACCGCGACGTTTCGCGAACCCGCCGCGCCGGTGATCTCGACCGAGGCGCCGAGCGCAATGAGCAGCGCGGCGAGGTCGGTGTCGCCCGAGGTCGAACCGGCGAGGCTGCCGCCGATCGTGGCGCGATTTCTCGTCTGCGCATCGCCCGTCAACAGGACCGCTGCGGCCAGCGCCGGATAGCTCTTGCGCACGGCGTCGCTGGCGGCAAGCGCCCGCAGCGTCGTCATCGCGCCGATCTTCAAGCCGCCTCCGGCGGGTTCGATGGACGACAGCCCGGGAACCTTCCTGAGATCGACCAGCATCGACGAGGCGATCCTGGCGCGGGACGGCCCGACCAGCAGGCCGCTTCCGCCCGCGAGGACGCGTGCGGAGGGGTTCGCCGTAAGCAGCGCGACGGCGTCGGAGAGACTGAGCGGAGCGGCGTATCCAGCAGATGTCATGGCTACCTCTGCATCACCTGCCAGATTTTCTCTGGCGTGACGGGAATGTCGATGTGCTGCACGCCGATGTCCGACAGTGCGTCGCAGATGGCGTTCACGATGGCCGGCGCGACGGCCGGCTGACAGACGTCGCCGGCGCCCTTGGCGCCCATGCCGTTGATCGGCGTCGGCGTCACCGTGCGTTCGAGATCGGAAGTGCGGGCAGTCGCTCGCGCGCGGACCGCATAGGTGCGTCAGGTCGCGCGTCAGCAGGTTGCCGTCGTCGTCGTAGACGACCTGTTCCATCAGCGCTGGCCCGAAGCCGAACGCGACGCTGCCGTGCATCTGTCCTTCGACGATGCGCGAGTTGCCGACGATTGCCGACGTCGTCCACGCACGACGTATTCGACGACGTCGACTTCGCCGGTCTCGTTCGTCGATTTCGACGAGTCGCCACGTGCGAGCCGAAGGGAAAGTTGAAATCGGACGGGTTGAAGTACTCCGTCGCCTCGAGACCCGGCTCGACACCGGGCGGCAGATCCCACGCGAACCAGAGCCAGGAGGCGATGTCCTGCAGCGATCTTGCTCTGCGCCGGATCCTTCTTGAGCGACACCTTGCCGTCCTCGAAGACCACGTCGTCTTCCGAGGCCTTCAGCATGTAGGCGCCGACCTTCAGCGCCTTGGCCTTGATCACCTGCGCGGCCTGATAGATGACGGCGCCCTCGACGCTGAACGTGCGGCTGCCGTAGCTGCCCTGTCCGAAGGGCACGCCGTCGCGTGTCGGAGTGCCGGATCTCGACGCGATCCACCCGACGCCGAGTTCCTGCGCGATGATCTGCGAGAAGGTCGTCGGTCTGCCCCTGGCCGTGCGGCTGGCTGCCGGTACGACCGTGACGTCGCCCGTCTGGTGGACGCGCACGCACCGCGCTGGCCCACGTGCTGCCGATCAGGCCTTCGCGACCCATGCGCGGCGAGGGACCGACGCCGGCGATCGCACATGTAGGAGCCGATGCCCAGGCCGAGGCGCTTGCCGCGCGGCCGCGCGCTTCCTTCTTCATGTCGGCCAGCTTGTCGTACCGGCCATTTCCAGCGCGCGATCGAGCGCCGGCACGTAGTTGCCGGTGTCGTAGGTCCAGCCCGAGCCCGTTCTCGTACGGGAACTGCTCCGGGCGGACCATGTTCTTGCGGCGCACGTCGGCGGGCGACATGCCAATCTCCCGCGCGAACGCCTCGAGCAGGCGCTCGATGAGGAGCATCGCTTCCATGCGGCCGGCGCCGCGGGCCGGTCCGAGCGACACCGTGTTGGCGAAGGCGAGGTTAGCCTCGTAGAACGGATGCGGAATCGCGTACGCGCCGGTGACGCTGCGGCCGGTCAGCACGAGCGGCGCGCCGGGACCGTTGCTCGCGGAGTAGGCGCCGAGGTCGACGTTGTTGGTGCACCGACAGCGCGGTGATCGTGCCGTCCTTCTTGCCCGCAAGCGTCGCGTGCTGCTGCTGTCCGCGGCTGTGGACCGTCGTGACCGACAGCCCTTCGCGCGTGTCCACCCACTTGACCGGCCGTCCGACTTCCTTCGCGAGGAAGAGCATCAGCGGCGCGTCCTGATACAGGTAGCCCTTCGAGCCGTAGGCGCCGCCGATCGCCGGCACGATGACCCGCAGCTTGTTGTAGGGGATGCCCATGACCAGGTTGCAGATCATGAAGCGGTTGCCGTGCGGGAATCTGGGTGTTCGTGTAGAGCGTGTACTCGCCGGTGCGCCCGTCGTACTTGCGCCATCGTGGCGCGCGTCTCGAGCGGCTGATGGAGCTGGCGCGGGATCGTGATGTCGAGCTGGACCTTGACGTCGGCGCTCGTCGATCGCCTTCTGCGGTCGCGGCCTTGTCGCCGTACGTCCACGTGCGCGCACAGGTTGCCGGGCACCGTCTCGTGCAGCTGCGGCGCGCCGGGTTCAGCGCGTCCTCGGCGCGCGCCACCGACGGCAGCGCTTCGTAGTCGACTTTGATTGCCGGCAGCGCCGCGTACGCCTGGTCGCGCGTCTCGGCGACGACCGCGGCCACCCACTCGCCGACGTAGCGGACCTTGTCGGTGGCCAGCTGCCGTCTGCGATCCGGGCAGCCCGTACGGGTGTGGCGCGAAGTGGCTCTCGACACCGGCCGGCTTCCAGATGCAGACCATCGGCACATCATCTTGCCCGCGAGGTCCGCACCGGTGAAGACGCGGACCACGCCCGGCATCTTCGGCCGCGGCGGAGGTGTCGATGCTCTTGATGCGTGCGTGCGGATGGGGCTGTGCAGGATGGCGACGTACGTCGTCCCCGGCAGGGTGATGTCGGCGGTGAACTTCGATTCGCCGCGAAGGAACTCGGGGTCTTCGCGACGCTGGATGCGGATGCCCAGGATTCGATTCGCCATGGTGATCGTCGTCCTCCGTGAAAGCGCGTTAAATGAGGGTCTGGACGGCGCGGACGACGTTCTGGTAGACGCCGCAGCGGCAGATGATGCCGTCCATCGACTGGCGGATCTCGTGCTCGCTCGGCTTCGGCGTTGGGCTGAGCAGATCGGTCAGCGACAGGACCATCGCCGGCGTGCAGAACCCGCACTGGACGCCGTGCACGTTCCACAGCGCCGTCTGCAGCGGCGTGAGCGATCCGTTGGTCGCGAGCGCCTTCGATGGTCGTGACTTGCGCGCCGTCGGCCTGCGCCGCGAGCACCGTGCAGCCCTTGACCGACACGCCGTCGAGCGAGGATCGTGCAGGCGCCGCACTGGCCCGTTCTCGCAGCCGACCTTGGTCCCCGTCAGCCCGAGCGTCGTCACGCAGGAAGTTGACGAGCAGGCGGTGCGCCGGCACCGTGGCCTGGTGAACCTGACCGTTGACCGTGATGGACACGGGAACGGCTTCAGCATCTGTGGCGGTGATATTCAGTGTCCCGATCATTGAATCCGCCTAGTTGCTGCGGAACTGGAGGATCCAGCTCCGGATTTCCGAGATCGTGAAGAGGCGCAGTTCGTCCCAGGTCTCCTCGGGCACCAGGTCCGGCGTGGGACGAGGCCCCGGCTCGATTCGTTGCCGATGTAGACGCGGTCGCCGCTCACGATGATGCCGGAGGGCTGAAAGCAGCCCTTCCGGTGCGCCGCCGCGCGACATCCCTTCGAAGGTGCCGATCTTTGCGACGATCATGACCGCTCCGATCGATGGCGACCACGCGATCGTTCTGACCCGAAGCGACCCAGAGGATGCCGTTGTCGTCGAAGTCGATGTTGTCCGGACCGTTCATGCCCTGGCCGCGGGCGAACACCTCGAGGAAGCCGGGTTGGCAGGCCGCCCGGGCAATTGCTGAGCAGCATGCGGTAGATCGTGTCCGAACTCATGTTCGCCATGTACAGCGCCCGGCCGTCGAGCGAGAACGCGACACCGTTGACGCCGAATTCCGGGAACCCGCCGATCTGCACGTCCAGTTCGCGGCGCGTGTCGCGGTCGAACCATACGCCTGACGCGCCGGTGCGTGGGTCGAACACAAAGATGCGGCCGTTCCGGAACTTGTCGGAGAAGACGAAGCTCGGACCCGCGCCGTTGTCAGAGATGTAGACGCGACCGTCGGGACCGATGTCGTTGGCGTTGAGCGCGCAGAACGACTCCGGCGGCGCGCCGATTCCGAAGGCGGCGAGGAACCCGCCACAGATGTCGTAGACCACCGGCTGGCTGGTCGGCAGTCAGCGGCAGGTCGTACCGCATCATGTCGCCGTTCAGCACGTCGTTGACGAACAGGTATTGCTTGTCTGGACACCGGCGGCTTGGGTTGTGGCAGGACGTGACCATCCCGAGCGGCGCGCGGCCACTGGGTATCCGCACGCGTGACCTTCAGACGCCCGGCTGGGTCGCAGACGTAGATGAAGTTGCTGTCGAAATTCGTCTCGAACGTCGCGGCGTAGACGTTCCCGTCGACGTCCGCGGTCAGCCCTTCAGGATGACCGATGGCGAGAATCTCGCCGGGATTATTCGGATCGGGACCGGACGCTGCCGGCAGAATCGCGAACGTGCGGACGTCGCCGTCCTGGTCCGTCGCCTGCGCGTGAACTGCGGGGGCAGCAGCAGACCGAGGACAACGGTCGCGAACAGGACTGTCGAAGTCGATTTCCACATGATCGGGGTTCTCTGCGCCTCGGGTGTCGCACGGCCAGTCTGGACGCGCATCGTGCGGCGCGCCTTCACGTGTATCGGTCGATTGTCCGCGCACCGTGCTGATTGGCGAGCGGTCAGGACCGCATCGGCGGGTGTGACCATTGACCTCTTGAGGGACGACGGATTCGAGCAGCCATTTCTATCACAGAACCGCCCGTCCTCCCCGCGGCGTCGGTGGCTCACAACGCACCAGACAATTGTGGCGGCCGCGTCGGTGACGCTGCTCGCGTCCGATAACGTACGACCTGTCGCGGGCTCGTCAGCGCCCGAAACGGTTGCGATCTCCGCTTGACGCAACCGCCCGTCCGGCATAGAGTGACCGCACATTTTCTCCACGAAGGAGCCCTCATGGCCTCACAGAACACAACGACTTCGACTACATCGTCATTGGCAGCGGCATCGGCGGCTGCGTGGTGGCGAGCCGCCTCTCGGAGAATCCCGCTGTCCGGGTGCTGCTGCTCGAAGCCGGGCCGAGAAGACAACGATTCCGATATCCACGCGACCGAACTGACGTCGCTGTTCGCGGTCTGGAGCAAGCCGCAGTTCGACTGGGGACTGAGCACGGTGGAGGAACCCGGACTCGACGGCCGCAAGATGCCGATCATCCAGGGCAAGGTCGCCGGCGGCGGCTCGTCGCTGCATGGCCGCATCTTCATCCGCGGCCATCGCCGCGACTTCGATCACTGGAATTACATGGGCAACGAAGGCTGGGCGCTTCGACCAGGTGCTCCCGTACTTCAAGAAACTCGAAGACTACATGGGGCCCGCCGTCCGACTACCGCGGCGTCGGCGGGCCGATGCCAGTCATGGATCTGCCCGAGAACGTCGCAGCGTCGCGTCGCAGGCGTTCGTCGTCGGGCGTGAAGCGAACTCGGGTTCGAGAGCGACTGGGACTTCAACGGCGCCGAAGCAGGAAGGTGGCGCCGGCTTCATCCAGACCACGACGACCACGGGACTTCAAGCGCGCGAGCGCGTTACCGCCGTACATCGATCCGCACGTCGGCAGGCGGAAGAACCTGACGGTTCAGTTCGAAAGCTTCGCGACGAGGCTCCTGTTCGAAGGCAAACGCGCCGTCGGCGTGGAGTACCTGCGCAACGGGAAGTCGGCCCAGGTGCGCGCGACGTCCGAAGTGGTGGTCAGCATGGGACCGCTGAACACACCGAAGCTGTTGATGCAGTCGGGCATCGGCCCGGCCGATCAGCTGAAGCAGTTCGATATTCCGGTGCTCGCCAACCTCACCGGACGTCGGCGAGAACCTGCAGGATCATCTGAACGTGCGGATGTGCTGGGCGTCGCCGGTGCAGCAGCAGATCCCGATGGTCATCTGCGAGAGCTCGATGTTCACGTTCACGCGCGACGGCGTGCCGAATGCCTCGCCCGACCTGCAGCTCTTCTTCGGCGGCTTCGCGTTCCCGGGCCTCGGCGCCGACTTCAACAAGGGCTTCGCGCTGGTGCCAGTCGTCTGTCGTCCGCAGAGCGTCGGTCGTGTGTGGCTGAAATCGGCGAATCCGACGGACTCGCTCAACATCCAGACCAACTACCTGACCGCCGACTACGACATGAAGGTGCTGCTCGCCGGCATCTGCGCCTGGGCCGCGAGATCGTGGCCGACCAAGGCGTTCGACGACATCCGCGGCGCCGAACTGATTCCGGGACCGAGATCGGCGACGATGAGCAGAAGCTGCGGAAGTACGTCCGCGACACGTGCATCACCGACTGGCACCCGTCCGGCACCTGCGCACATGGGGCTGAGCAGCGAGGCGGTCGTGGATTCGCGTCTGCGCGTCTACGGCGTGGACGGCCTGCGCGTGGTGGACGCGTCCGTGATGCCGTCGGTCGTCAGCGGCAACCTTCAGGCGTCGATCTTCATGATCGGTGAGAAGGCGGCGGACATGATCAAGGAGGATGCCGCCGGAATCACGAGACCGCCGGTGTTCCATCACGAGATGCACGCCCACATTCAGGCGGCGGGGGTGTAGAAGGAATACAAACGCGTAATGCACGGAATGCACGAATGCCGGAATGCACGAACGCACGAATGCACGAATGCGGAAGAACGCGGACAGACGCTGGAATGCGCGAAGGCAAGACCAAGACGAGGTCAGAAGGCAGAAAGACAGGAACGCAGGAAGCCGACAGGCAAGGCACGGCAGAAGGGCAGGGGTGCTTCGCACCGCCTGCCCTCTCTTTTTATCTGCTTTCCTTGTGCTTCTTGGTTACTTTGGCTAGCTCATGGCTACGCCCATAGCCCATACGCGCCATCGCCCATCGCCCATCGCCTGAAGGCCTGAGGCCTGAAGCCCGGAGTCCTCCTACTGGAACGCGGCGATATTCGACTGCACCCACTGCGCGAAGGTGCGCGGTTCCTTGCCAGTGAGCTGCTTGACGCCGTCGGCTGGTTCGATGCGGCCCATCGGGCGAATCCCCTGAATGAAGTCCATCATCGCGTCGACGTCCTGCACGGGCCAGCCCATGCCGAGCATGGAGTCGCGGGCGGCGCTGTCCGGGACGTTCACGTAGGTGAGCGGCCGGCCGAGTGCGGCCGCAATGGCCTGGACCTGCTGATCGGTGGTGATGGCGGCCGGACCACTGAGATCGTAGGCCTTGCCCTCGTGACCAGGGGTGGTCAGCACGACTGCCGCTGCCGCGGCAATATCGGTCGGATCGATGACCGGCAGCGCCGTCTCGCCGAGCGCACCGTAAACCGTGTTCTGCGCTTTTATGGTCGGGGTCCAGCCGAGCGCGTTGGTGGCAAAGGCGGCGTTCCGCAGGAACACGTACGGGAGGCCCGAGGCTTCGAGGCGTTCCTCACCGGCGCGGTGCCAACGTCCCATTTCGACCGCCTTCCACTGAGCCCCGGCGATGGAGTGCTTCACGACCAGTTCGAGTCTGGCTTCTTTCGCCGCGTCGATGGCGTTGGCTTCATGCTTCGGCAAATCGTGCCCGGCCGACAGCAGGTACATCTTCGAGACGCCCCGCATCGCCTGCCGCAGGGAATCGACATCATTGAAGTCGCCCTCGGCGACCTCCACTTCGGAACCAAACTTCGTGCGCTCGCCTTTGCGTGTGAACGCGCGCACCGACTGTCCAAGCTCGGCCAGTCGCTGCACCAGCCGGGATCCGACGTTACCGGTGGATCCCGTCACAAGAATCTTCGACATCAACCCCTCCTCGGAAATGCCGCGTCACGGGAGGCGCGCAACTCGACAATTCTGTCGCGCGCCACGATCAACGGCCGTCCGAGAATACCCCACGTATGTTGCGCGGCTGTCACGTCGGAACAAATTCACTTCGTGCTAAAGTCCAACTTCGCTTTAGCCGAAACAGACGGTGCTTCGCCTGCGCGCGTAACGGGTCGAAGAACGAAACGTTCGAGCACTGCCGTCGCGCCGCTCGGTCTATGTCCACTCTTCAGCCTCGAGGACTCCCCGCGACGCGTAACCCGATGTTCTGACGCGAATCACCCTGATGGCGTCGTGGCGTCTCCGACGCGCGAGTACGGATCGACGATGGTGGGAGAACACAAGGAATGGGTCCAGCAATAGCACCAAAGCGGAAGGTGTCGCAGGCCGGTCTTCAGGCCGATCAGCTCGCGGACCGGGGCCGAGCGCCCTACGCGACCTCGCCCGGCCGGCCGCATCCGCTCGGCGCCACCGTTCACCCGGGCGGCGTGAACTTCGCGTTCTTCTCGCAGCATGCCACGGGCATCGAACTGCTGCTGTTCGACGAGCATGACGATCCCGAGCCGGTGCAGCGCATCGCGCTGTATCCGGAAACGAACAAGACCTTTCACTTCTGGCACGTCGACGTCGAGGGGCTCGAGCCCGGCATGCACTACGCGCTGCGCGTCGACGGACCGACCGTCGCTGCAGGACGGGCACCGGTTCAATCGCAACAAGGTGCTGATCGATCCGTACGCCAAAGGCAACACCAACAACCTGTGGGATCGCGGCGCCGCCTGCGGACCCGACGACAACCTGGCGCGGTCGATGCGCAGCGTGGTGCTCGCCACCGACGGCTACGACTGGGAGGGCGACGAGCCGCTGCGCCGGCCGATGAGCGAGACGATCGTCTACGAGATGCACGTCGGCGGCTTCACGCGCCACCCCAGTTCCGGCGTGCAGCATCCGGGCACGTTCTCGGCGGTGATCGAGAAGATTCCGTATCTCAAGGCGCTCGGGATCACCGCGGTCGAGCTGTTGCCGGTGTTCGAGTTCGACGAGACCGAAGTGATCCGCATGGGTGCGGACGGCAAGCCGCTGTTCAACTTCTGGGGCTACAGCACCGTCAGTTTCTTCGCGCCGCACCGCGCCTACTGCAAGTCGCCGGCAGAGGGCACGCACATCACCGAGTTCCGCGACATGGTGAAGGCGCTGCACAAGGCCGGCATCGAGGTCATCCTCGATGTGGTCTTCAACCACACCACCGAGGGCAACCACCAGGGTCCGATCATCAACTTCAAGGGGCTCGACAACAGCATCTACTACCACACTGGTCGCTGAATGACCGGCAGTACTACATGGACTACTCGGGGTGCGGGAACACGCTGAACTGCAACCACCCGATCACCGAGAAGCTGATCGTCGAGTGCCTGGAGTACTGGGTTCGCGAGATGCACGTCGACGGTTTCCGATTCGACGAGGGCTCGATTCTCGCGCGCGGCCAGAACGGCGAGGTCATGGCCTATCCGCCGGTGATCTGGGAGATCGAGCTGTCGGAGACGCTGGCCGACACCAAGATCATCGCCGAGGCCTGGGATGCCGCCGGTCTGTACCAGATCGGCTACTTCCCCGGGTTCCGCTGGGCGGAGTGGAACGGCAAATACCGCGACGACCTCCGGCGCTTCCTGCGCGGCGACGGCGGAATGGTGGGCGGCCGTGGCGAACCGCATCGCCGGCTCGTCGGATCTCTACCAGACCTCCGGGCACCTGCCGATCAACAGCATCAACTTCATCAACTGCCACGACGGCTTCACGCTGAACGACATCGTCTCCTACAACGAGAAGCACAACGCCGAGAACGGCGAGAACAACAACGACGGCGTCAACGACAACATGTCGTGGAACTGCGGCGTCGAAGGGCCGACCGACGATCCGGCGATCGAGGCGCTGCGCAACCGGCAGGTCAAGAATGCCGTCGCGCTGCTGTTGATGTCGCGCGGGCGTGCCGATGTTCGTGGCCGGCGACGAGGTTCGCCGCACACAGCGCGGCAACAACAACGCCTACTGCCAGGACAACGAGATCAGCTGGTTCGACTGGTCGCTGCAGGACCGCCACGCCGACGTCCTGCGCTTCTTCCAGAAGATGATCGCCTACCGGAAGTGGATGCGTGTCGTCCACAAGCCGCGCTTCTTCACCGGCGCCACCAACGAGCGCGGCCTGCAAGGACCTGTCGTGGCACGGCACCTCGCCTCAACTCGCCCGGGTGGACCGACGCCGGCGCCCGCGCGATCGCCTTCACCATGGCGGGGTTCGACGATGAGCCGGACCTGCACGTCATGATCAACATGCATTGGGACGGGCTCGAGTTCGAACTGCCCGCCGTGCCCGGCCGGCAATGGCATCTCGCCATCGACACCGACGCGGCGTCGCCCGGCGACGTCGCTGAAATAGGCATGGAGCGGCCGCTGACCGGCGCCACCCGTCACGTGGCGCCCCGCAGCGTCGTCGCTCTGATTTCCAGATAGTCCGCATCGCAGCTACAGCACAAGGAGCGTCAACACTATGGACGTGAAGAATTCGCTTTCGGACACGACAGTAGGAACAGGGTTCGCGTTCTCGGACACGATTGCCGGGTACGTCTCCGGCGTTGATACAGACCGCAACGGATTCCGCGTCACCACGTCGGACGGCCGGGAATTCCCGGTCCGGTTCTCGGCCGCCTGCTACGCGGAACTCGCGCGCAACCTCGGGCGAGTCGTACATCGACTGCACGGGCCAGATGCGCGACATGCTGCAGCCCGGGCCGCTTCCTCTACGCCTACGGCGTGTTCTATCCCGACGTGGCGCAGGGGCTCGAAGCCGAGCACGTCATCTTCGTCGGCCGCGGCCCGACCGAGTTCGTGTTCGAGAAGCCGGACTGGTGGGTCCACCAGATCCAGGAACTCGGCAACTTCTACTTCCGCGCGCAGTTCGGCGACGGTCCCGTCGACTATCGGAACTACCGCACGATGCTGGACCTCTATGGGCGCAAGATCGAGGCGACGCGGCAGGAAACCGACACCATCTCGCGCCTGATCTTCGGCTTCGCCTCCGCCTACCTGCTCACCGGCGACGAGCGGTTCCTGACCGCGGCCGAAAAGGGCAGCGACTACCTGCGCGAGCACTTCTGTGCGGTCGACACGGCGGAGGACACCTGCTACTGGTACCACGCGGTGGACTTCGCCGAAGCCAAGGGACGGAAGGTGCTCGGCTCGAAGATGGCCGAGATTCCCGGCATGCGTCGTTCCGGCCAGGCCTCCTCGCGCGAGCGGAAGATGCTGTCGTCGGAGTTCGGCGACGACTGGGATGCCATCCCCGCCTACGAGCAGATCTACGCGCTCGCCGGCCCCACGCAGACCTACCGCATCACCGGCGATCCGAAGATCCGCAAGGACATCGATCGCACGCTGAACATGTTCAACAAGTACTACCGCGACTACGAACAGGGCGGCTACTTCTCGCACATCGACCCGGTCACCTTCAATCCGAAGGCCGATTCGCTGGGCCGCAACCGCGGTCGCAAGAACTGGAACTCGGTGGGCGACCACGCGCCCGCGTACCTGATCAACCTGGTGCTCGCCACCGGCGAGGCGGCAGCACGAGGAGATGCTGATCGACACGGCGACCACGATCGCGACCAGGCTTCCCCGATTACGACAACAGCGCCTTCGTCCAGGAGAAGTTCCACGAGGACTGGAGCCCCGACCGCGAATGGGGCTGGCAGCAGAACCGCGCGGTGGTGGGCCACAACCTGAAGATCGCGTGGAACCTGATGCGCATCCAGCATCTCAAGGCGGACGATCGCTACGTCGCGCTGGCGGAGAAGATCGCCGGGCTGATGCCCAAGCACGGCGGCGATCCGCAGCGCGGCGGCTGGTACGACGTCGTGGAGCGCGCGCTCCCGCCTGGACAGAGCGTGCACCGCTTCGCGTTCCACGATCGCAAGGCGTGGTGGCAGCAGGAGCAGGGCATCCTCGCGTACCTGATCCTCCACGGCTCGCTCAAGAAGCCGGAGTACCTGAAGCACGCGCGCGAGTCGTCGGCGTTCTACAGCACGTTCTTCCTCGATCACGATTCGGGCGCGGTGTACTTCAACGTGCTCGCCAACGGCATGCCGTACCTGCTCGGCACCGAGCGGAACAAGGGCAGCCACTCGATGAGCGGTTACCACTCGTTCGAGCTGTGCTACCTGGCGGCGGTGTACACCAACCTGCTGATCACCAAGCAGCCGCTCGACATGCACTTCAAGCCGAAGCCGGGCGCGTTCAAGGACAACATCCTGCGCGTCGCGCCGGACATCCTGCCCAAGGGCAGCATCAAGATCGAGTCGGTCACCGTGGACGGCAAGGACTACACGGATTTCGACGCCGATGCGCTCACCGTCACCATCCCGCAGGCGGACGAGGCGGTGAAGATCGTCGTCCGCATCGCGCCGACCGAGGGTCTGTCGCACTTCTCGGCTCACGTCAAGGTGGACAAGAACGTGGCGACGCTCACGCTCGTCGGTGATGCCGACCACGTGTCGTTGCCGTACCTCCAGTCGGCGCTGCAGGAAGTGATCGCCGCGCAGCCCAACTCGCTGGTCATTCGCGCCAAGGATCTCAAGACGTTGTCGCCGGCCGCCGTACGCGCGCTCATCTTCGGCAAGCAGAAGCTGCGGACGGATGAGGACGTCGAGGTGATCGGCGCCAACCAGACGGTGAAGGACGCGCTGAACGCGAGCGAGTTCGGCGAAAGCATCAGCTTCTCCAAGTAGCCGTCGCCGACGTTTCAACGCGACACGAAGGCCGCCGGGCGCCAGCCGGCGGCCTTCTTTCGTTTCGATGCGCTATGATCTGAAACGCTTCCCTTTCCAGATGGCGCACGACGTATTCATCAGCTACGCATCCAGAGACAAGGTCGCCGCGGATGCAATCTGCGACGGCCTCGAGCGACGCGGTATCCGGTGCTGGATCGCGCCGCGCGATATCGTCCCCGGGGTCCCGTGGGCGGAGTCGATCATCGACGCCATCGAAGGATCGGGCGTGATGCTCCTCATCTTCAGCGATGCGTCGAACAAATCGGTGCAGGTGCAGCGCGAGGTCGAGCGGGCCGTGCACAAGGCGGTCGCCCTCGTCCCGCTGCGCATCGAGAACGTGATGCCGACGCGGACGATGGAGTATTTCATCAGCTCGCAGCACTGGTTCGACGCCATCCAGCCGCCGATCGAGCAGCACCTCGAACGCCTGGTTCAGGGGATCACGGCACACCTGGTGCGCCGCTCCAGCAATGCACCATCGGTGTCACCGGCGCCCGCAGCCAGCGGGCCGGCCGCTGCAGTTCCCGAGAGGCCCGCCGCTCCGGTGTCCGGCGCCGTCGCCCCGCCGATACCGGTGCCCGCGTCTACGCCGACCTCCGCGCCGGCGCCGACCCCGCCCCTGCCGATCTGCCGCCGGATGAACCGTTCGTCATCGGAAGCTACGAACTGGGGCGGGTCATCGCCACCGGGCGGTTCGGCAGCGTGGTCTACGCCGGCACGCATCGGCTGCTCGGGAGTCCAGTGGCGGTTCGGGTGTACCGGCCGACCGAAAAGGACAACAAGGAAGCCGTTCGCGCCAGATTTCTGCGTGAGGCGCGGGCGCTGCAGGTGGTCCATCCGAACATCATCCACGTCCGCGACTTCGGCGAGACCAGCGAGTTGATGTACGTGGTGACCGATCTGCTGGCGGGAGTCAGCCTCGGGGAACTGGTGCGCACTGGACGGGCGCCTCGCGATCGACAAGCTGAATCAGTTCGTCAGGGAACTGAGCGACGCCACCGCTGCCGTTCACGCGCACGGCGGGTTCATCTCGGGACTGCACCCGGAAATCGTGCGTGTGGTTCGGGAGAAAACCGAGCGCCTGGCGATCTCGTCAGCCGGCATTGGCGGCATGCAGGATCTGCTCGCCACCATGAACGAGGCGACGTTGCGCGGCCAGGTCGCGCCGAACGAGTTGTCCTACGTCGCGCCGGAACTGCTCATGGGCAACGCCGCCGATCAGCGCGCCGATGTCTTCACGATCGGCGCGTTGATGTACTACATGGCCACGGGCCGGCCCCCATACGTGGCGGAGTCGTTCCCGCAATTGCTCGGACGGATGCTCAGCACCAAGCCACCCGACGTGGGCGTCGAGCGGCCCGACCTGGGTGCCGAGGGTGCCGCCACGATCATGCGCTGCATCACCGCGGACGCGCAGCTGCGGTTCGAAACCGCGGCCGACGTGTCAAAGGCGTGGCTCACGGCCGTCCCCACGGCTGCGCCGTAGTCATCAGTCACAAGTTATCAGTCGCAAGTCGCAAGGCAACAGCCGCGCACGTGTGCCCTCCTGCATTTCGTGCGCTTCTGCGCTTTCTGCCTTGACTGCGGTTCTTACCCAGAGTGCGGTACTTCGAGCGGGCGCTCGCGGTGCAGCAGCACCCAGTCGCCATTTTCCTCGAGCGCTTCCTGGCCAAGCTCCCGCAGCAGGGCCGACGCCTGCTCCATGTCGCCGCGCGTCAACTGTTCGGCCAGGTGGGACTGCGCGGCATCGAACAGTTCACTCATTCGACTGAACTGCTTCGCGTGCTCCGACCGCGCCATCTGCTGGTTGTAGCCGTGACGAAGGCCCGCGGTGACCGCAAGTGTCACGATGGCAATCATGATCACGCCGTGAACCCACGGGTCCTCCACCCAGTGCTTGACCGCCTCGAGTTCGTGCACCGGAACGAGCAGCGGCACCGTCAGCACGAGCGCCAGCAACAGCGCCAGGGCGACGCTCGATCGCACCAGCCACTCGATTTTCCCCTCCTCGGCTTCGAGCGTGGCCTGTTCACGCCTCGCCTTCGACGCCAGGTAGTTGCGCTGCTCGCTGACCCAGTGGCTGGCCACGTACTCGAGCCGTGCGGGACTGGGCGCCACCTGTGCCTCGCGCAATTCGTAGGCCTGTGACTCCGCGTCCCAGGCCCGCAGGGCGTTCCGGATCCATTCCAGGGCACCGCGCTGCTTGCGCAGGTAGTGGTCCACGACCTTCTCCGACACGCCCGCAACGTGCCAGAAGAACTGGATGCGCAGCGCCTCGGCCAGGGCGCGGTAGTCCTGGTGCTTGTTCTGGTAGTCCTGTTCCTTGACATCGCGGTGGATCCAGTAGCTCGCGACGATCGACGATCCGAGGAACAGCAGCAGCAGCCAGGGCAACGCGAGCAGCCGTTCGCCAAGCGACGGGTGCTCGGGCAGGTGCGCGTGAGGCAGTGAATGAAACAGATTGAAGAACAGTGCCGAGATGAACACCCATCCGAACAGCTTGCGCGACGCTGCGCGGGTGTTGCCCGCGAAATGGAGTGCGAGCGTGTCGGCGACGGCGTAGTGCTCGAGGGTGATTCGTGCGGAATGCGGCAGTGACAGGATGGCGTCGGTCAGCGTGCTTTCGCTGACCTGCAGCAGCTGCGCCTTGCTCGTGGCGCGGCTCGCCGCCATTTCATCGTGGAAGTGGAGCGCGTCCTCGTTGAACTGATCCATCCAGTCCTGCAGTTCCTGGAACGATGCCGCCGACTGTCGCGTCGGCAGCAGCAGCGTGCAGGTCAGCGCCTGCGGCGGCACCGGTTCGCCGATGCGCGGGGTCACGATGTGATACACGGGTCCACTGCTGGAGAAACTCAGCGGACTGCCAGTCGGCTCGTACCCTGTTGGAATGCCTTCGAGCCGGAACCGCACCACTTCTCCGGTGCCGCCGACCTTGTCGGCGCGCCCCGATCCGTTGACGCCGTCCCACAGTGCGAGGAACACCTGGCTCTGGCGGGCAATCAGGGCGCCCACCTGCGCATACTGCCGGTTCCTCTGCTCCCCATGCTGCGCGATCCCGTCGTCGGTGTTGCCCGACATGAGCGGCAGGACGTAGGAGCTCTCCGCGACGGCCAGCATGCGCCTGAACTCGTCGCGCGACGCATCGCTCGAGAAGTCCTGCTCGTAGAGGTGATGCTCGAGCGGTAACGGAACGACGAGGCGGACCCCGAGTTCGAGCGCCACGCGCGCGACCAGGCGATCGCTCCCCTCAGCCAGCGGCGACAGGAGCAGCAGCGACGTATGCGGATGTGATTCGCGCACGTCGGCAAGCAGCCGTCTCACGATTCCTTCCAGGGGCGGCAGGTCTTCCGGCCGGATATCCCGGTGTCCGGTGACGCCGATGACAATCGGCAGCGGTCCTGGCGTCATCCCGCTGGACGACGCGGCGGCGCTTTTTCGGGCGAGCGTGTTCATGCACCCCATGCGGAGCAGTGTGCTGGGTGCTCATGCGTTGTTGTATCGGTGCGCGGTAAAACCGGCGCGATTGAGGAAAAACGGCAATTGCCGCACGGAACTCCTGTTCATTTCCCGGGCCGCTTCATCGAGCTGCCCCCACGGAACGAGGTTCGGGTTGGTCTTCTTCTGCGGATCGCGCGGTCCTGGCGTCCAGCCGAGGGCGCGCCTTTCAGCGAGCCACCTCTCGTGTTCCATTTCGGCCAGTCGCTCGATTTCTTCAGGGGTGAACGCAAACGAGTCCGCATCGAGCGCGGTCAACGGCACGATGTGGCAGCCGGCGATCTCGAGCTTGGTGGCGATATGGTCCGCTTGCGTGCGGCTCGACTCCTTGAGCTCGATCGGCAGATCGTCCCACGGAACCGCCGCGGGATTGCCCTCGATCGACGCATGCGTGAGGTAATCCTGGTGCAGCGCTCTCGCGAGAACCTCGTTCGTTCCGCGGAGCACGAACTCGGGCCGGCAGGCCTGTTCGAGCAGGCTGAACACCCGCAGCTGCGGCAGACCTCGATTGCCATTCGGACCCACCGCGCGCAGCAGCGCCGCCAGGCCGGCTTCCCGGTTCATCCGCACCACCACCGGCACACCGAATCGTCCGAGGTGGTTCAGGAGCAGGAGCGCGGTCGACAAGGCGAGGCCTTCGTCCTCGAGGCACACATACGCATAGGTGACGACGCACTGGCCCGACTCATCGAAAAGAAAAGCCGCGCGCTGGAACTCGGTCGAGTGCAGATCGATCGATGCCGCGTGCATCGTGGCCAGCGCATCGAGCTCGGGATGGCGATGATGCAGGTCGAGAGTGACCTGCTCGGTGGCCGCGTCCACCAGCGTAATCGGGATCGGCGGTCTCGTCGCGCCTTCGACATCCTGCCACTGACGCACCATGTGGCGGATCAGGTGCTGGCTCAGAGGACCAGCGCCGACGATCAGGACGTGCGGCGGCGAACTGCGCTCGCGCTGTTGTGCGGTGAAGGGCGAGTATTTCGCCAGCAGGGCCCGTGCGCCAAGCTCGGTCACATTGAAGAACTCGAGACGGAATCCATCTCGCGTACCGACGTCCCAGCTGCGTAGCGCGTACCACAGATGCGGGTCCTGGATTTGCGTCGAACAGGAGAGGCTCTGACCTCGCTGCCGCGACAGCGCCCGCGCCTGGGCGGCAATCTCGACGTTGTTCGCGTCGGTGCCCGCGACGACGACCAGGTGCTTTGCGCGATCGAGACGGGCGCGCCGCAGCACTTCGACGCGCGAGGCGTCGCCAACCAGGACGGCGGCTCCCGCCTCACGGGCCGCGGCAATGTGCGGATTCTCCTCTGTCTTTTCGATGGCCAGCACCTGGTACCCGTCGCGTCGGAACGCCTGCGTAAGGAGCACGCCCATCGCGCCGAGGCCGCAAATCACCACGTGACCGTTGACGCGCCTGATTTTCAGCGCGTCGAGCCGATCGAACTTCACCAGGTATGCGGCCACCGCCGCGGTGAACAGGCCGAGCGCTCCGATTCCGCTGAACATCAGGAACGCCCCGAAGACGCGTCCCATCGGCGTGATCGGGAAGTAGTCGCCATAACCAACAGTGGTGACGGTGACGACCGCCCACCAGAGCGCGTCACCGAAGCTGTCGATGTTCGGGTTACGTCCGAATTCAGCGGCGTAAAAGCCGACGGCGCCCGTCAGGACGACGAGCGCGACAAGACCAAGGACGTAGGCAAGATACGACCGCATGAAGCGATGAGTCCTCGCGGACAGCCAGTGCCGCGCGGGCGATCGCGCCCGCGTGGGGGTTCAGCGTGCGGCTGCCTGCTGCTTGACCCGTTCGGCTGCTGCGGCCGCTGCGGCCGCGTCACCCAGGTAGTAGTGGCGCAGCGGCTTGAGGTCGGCATCCAGTTCGTAGACCAGCGGGATGCCGGTCGGGATGTTCAGTTCGACGATGTCGGCTTCGGAGATGTTGTCGAGGTACTTGACCAGAGCGCGCAGGCTGTTGCCATGCGCCGCGACAATCACCCGTCGTCCACTCCTGATTGTCGGCGCGATGGTCCCGTGCCAATACGGCAGGAATCGGGCGACCGTGTCTTTCAGCGATTCGGTGAGCGGAAGGTTTGCCGCATCGAGTCCAGCGTACCGCGGATCCCGCGACGGATGCCGCTCATCGTCGAGCGTGAGCGGCGGTGGCGGGGTGTCGTAGCTGCGACGCCAGATCTTGATCTGCGCCTCGCCGTGCTGGGCCGCTGTTTCGGCCTTGTTCAGCCCCTGCAGCGCGCCATAATGGCGTTCGTTGAGGCGCCAGTCCTTCTCGACCGGCAGCCACATCTGGTCGAGGGCGTCGAGCGTGATCCACAACGTCCGGATGGCCCGCTTCAGGACAGAGACGTAGGCCTGGTCGAAGACGTAGTTGCCTTCCTTGAGCAATCGGCCAGCCTCGGCCGCCTCTTCTCGCCCCTTGTCGGAGAGATCGACGTCGGTCCAGCCGGTAAACCGGTTCTCCCGGTTCCAGGTGCTTTCACCATGACGGAGCAGAACGAGTGTGTACATGTCGGGCGCTCCTGAGAGTCAGCGCGAAGCCAGGGCGCCGATGGCGCCGCGGCCCGCATAGGCACCAGCCGCGCCCAGTTCTTCCTCGATGCGCAGCAGCTGGTTGTACTTGCAGGTGCGGTCGGTGCGGCTCGCCGAGCCGGTCTTGATCTGCCCGGCCGACGTGCCGACCGCCATGTCCGCGATCGTCGAGTCCTCGGTTTCGCCGGAACGGTGCGACATGATCGTGGCGTAGCCTGCATCGCGCGCCATTCCGACCGCGTCGAGCGTTTCGGTGACGGTGCCGATCTGATTGAGCTTCACGAGCAGCGCGTTGGCGACATGATCGGCGATGCCTTTTTTGAGGATCTCCGGGTTGGTGACGAACACGTCGTCGCCCACGAGCTGTACGTGGCTGCCGGTGGCCTCCGTCAGCAGTTTCCAGCCGTCCCAGTCGCCCTCGGCGAGGCCGTCCTCGAGCGAGGCGATTGGATATTGGCGGAGCCAGTCGGCGTAGAGCTCCACCATCTGTTCGGACGTGCGTTCAGGTTCGCCTGACTTCTTGAAGACGTAGCGTCCGTTGCCCGCCCACAATTCGCTCGCCGCCACGTCGAGCGCCACGAACACATCCTCGCCGGCCTTGAACCCGGCCTTGCCGATCGCCTCGAGCACCACTTCCACCGCCTCGCGGTTCGACTTGAGGTTGGGCGCGAAGCCGCCCTCGTCGCCGACCCCGGTGCTCTGGCCGCGTCCCTTGAGGATGCCGCGCAGCGCGTGAAAGATCTCGGCGCCGGTTCGCACAGCTTCGGCGAACGAAGGCGCGCCGACCGGCATCACCATGAATTCCTGGAAGTCGACGCTCGAATCCGCGTGCGCGCCGCCGTTCAGGATGTTCATCATCGGCACTGGCAGGGTGTACGTGGTGTTCGAGTACAGCGCGCCGATGTGCTGATACAGCGGCATGCGCTTCGCGAGAGCCTCGGCCCGGAGCGCTGCCATCGACACGCCGAGCAGTGCGTTGGCGCCGAGGCGCGCCTTCGTCGCCGTGCCATCGAGTGCGATCAGCGCTTCGTCGAGCGATCGCTGGTCGAAGGAGCGGCCTGCGAGGGCCTTCGCAATCTCGCCATTGACGTTCGATACCGCCTTGCGAACACCCTTGCCGAGATATCGGGCCTTGTCGCCGTCACGCAATTCGAGCGCCTCGCGCTCGCCGGTCGAAGCGCCTGAGGGTACGGCGGCGCGTCCCGTAAAGCCGCCGTCGACCGTGACGTCCACTTCCACCGTCGGGTTGCCGCGCGAATCGAGGATTTCCCGGCCGTGCACACTGATGATCTTCATGTCAGGCTCCTCCGCCCCGGCGGTCGGCTTCGGCTTCGTAGCGCAAGGCCTCCTCGCTGAGCGGTGCGATGAACGGGTCATCGTCGGCGGTG
This sequence comes from uncultured Acidobacteriota bacterium, assembly GCA_963697745.1. Lineage (GTDB taxonomy): Bacteria > Acidobacteriota > Vicinamibacteria > Vicinamibacterales > CAVVIG01 > CAVVIG01. Next base: position 253,648 of record CAVOPD010000018.1, read on the forward strand.
ACAACCACGACACCGTTCTCCGTGACGGTATGGCGCCGGCGATCTTCTTCGAGGTTGAAGCCAATGAGCGCGCCGCGGGGAATCAGCAGGTCGCGATCGATGATGGCGCGCCTGATCCGCGCGTGCCGCCCGACCCGGACGCCGGGCATGAGAATCGACTGCTCGATGTGGCAGAAGCTGTGGACCCGCACGTTGGGGCAGAGCACGCTGCCATAGATGCTGCTGCCCGAGACGATGCAGCCGGGCGAGATGACTGAGTCCAGCGCCTGCCCGCAGCGGCGTCCCGTCTCCGCGAACACGAACTTCGCGGGCGGCGCCTGTGGCTGGTAGGTGCGCAGCGGCCACTCCGGATCGTAGAGGTTGAACTCGGGGTTCACCTGGCACAGGTCCATGTTGGCTTCGAAGTAGGCGTCGAGGGTGCCGACGTCGCGCCAGTACTTGGACGCCTTCTTGTTCTCGTCGTAGAAGCGGTACGCGTACACCGGCGCCTGGTGGATGAGAGCCGGAATGATGTCCTTGCCGAAATCGTGATTGGTCGGCTGGGCGGCATCCGCTTCCAGCGCACGAACCAGAACATCCGTGTCGAAGATGTAGACGCCCATCGACGCCAGCGCCAGGTCCGGCGAGCCGGGAATGGACGGCGGCTGCTGCGGCTTTTCGAGGAAGCCGGTGACCCGTTCGTCTTCGTCGATCGCCACCACGCCGAACTGTGTCGCCTCGGCCAGCGGCACTTCGATGGCCGCCAGCGTCGCGGCCGCGCCGTTCTCCTGGTGGAAGCGCAGCATGCGCGCGTAGTCCATCTTGTAGACGTGGTCGCCCGACAGCACGATCACGTGCCGGGGATTCTCGCGGATGATCGAGTAGAGGTTCTGGTAGACCGCGTCGGCGGTGCCCTGATACCAGTGCTCGCCCACACGCTTCTGCGGCGGCAGGATCTCGATGAACTCGCCGAGTTCCTCCGAGACGATGCTCCATCCCATTCGGATGTGGCGGTTCAGCGACAGCGACTTGTACTGCGTGGCGATGTAGATGCGCCGGAGGCCGGAGTTCAGGCAGTTGCTCAGCGAAAAATCGATGATGCGATAAGGCCCGCCGAAATACACCGCCGGCTTCGCACGATCCTTGGTGAGCGGGGAAAGCCGTTCGCCTGCGCCTCCTGCGAGAATGATGACGAGGGTGTCGTCCAGCAACGCCGCCATAACCGCTTCAGCTCCTTCGGAGGATGACGCGCGCCGGCGCGCCGTCGGCGCCAACCACCGCGAGCGGCAGGCAGAACATCTCGAAGGTCCCGGGCTCGACGTCGCGAAGGTTGAGGCCCTCGATCACGATGGTGCCGGCTCCGAGCAGCACGTGATGCGCGGGTGCACCGGGCGTTTTGTACTGTTCGACCGACAGGTAGTCCACACCAAGGACCTTCACTCCGCGGTCGACCAGGAACCGGGCCGCGCCCTCGGTGACGCCAATGAAATCCTGATGAAACTCCGGCGTGCCCCAGAGACGGGAATTATGGGTCTTGAGCAGCAGGCGTACGTCCTCGCGCAGATCGAAGCCGGCCAGGTCCTCGGCGGTCACGCTCCGCCGTGGTCGTGAGTTCCACGACCCGCGCGCGGCCGCACAGCATTTCGAGCGGCAGGCTCTCCACACCGCCACCTTCGTCGAAGAAGTGACGAGGCGCATCGACGTGCGTTCCCGAGTGCGCGCTCATGTGCAGCGTCGATACATTCGAGCTGTCGCCGTTGGCCCGCCGTTTGATGGCCTCGAGGCGGAACGGCGTGTTTCCCGGGTAGGTGGCCAGGTTCGAATCGATAGGGACGCTGATGTCGATGAGTTTCATGTGAGGCAGCGGCGGGGAACGTCCCTATAGCATAAGCAAACCGGTCGCTTTTCGGGCGAAATACTACCGTGGAGGTGGTTTGACTTGGGTTTGGCGAGCCGCCTATGATTGGCTGTTTTCGTGTTATCGACTTCTTATGGAGAGACCATTTATGGTGAACTGGCGTCCAGCCCTCGCCCTCGCTTCTGTGGCCCTCCTTCTCACCTCGTCCGGCGTGGTTGCACAACCCAAGGATGCGCCGAAGGAACAGGGGCGTAAGCTCACCAATGACGAGAAGAAGGACCTGACCGCCATCTCGACGATGTTGTCGGGGATGACTGCCGGGCAGGCAGCGCCGAACGACCTGTCGCTCACGTGGCTCGGGAATGACCTGCTGAAGGCACAGGGTAATAAAGAGTACGTGCCGTTCACGGTTACGATCGACCCGTCGAAGCTGTCCTCCAACAAGCTGTCGTTCTATTGGCGCGTCGTTTCCACCGATGCGCCCGCTGCAGATCCGAACGCGAAGAAGGACGACAAGGACAAGGACAAGGCTCCGCAGTATGCCTTCGAGAACCTGCACGCCCTGAACTTGCAGAGCGGGCAGACGGGCCCGATGCGAATCAGCCGCTCCTTCGTAGTCGGCGCCGGAAACTACGACGTATTCATCGTCGCCAAGGAGCCGGATCCGAAGAAGAAGAGCGACCCGCCCGCGAAGACCTCCATCATCAAGCAGTCGATCACCGTCCCGGATCTGTGGAACGGCGAGCTCAGCACCAGTTCAGTCATTCTGGCCGAGCGGATCGACCCGTTGGCCGCTCCGCTGACGCCTGCGCAGCAGGAAGAGCGACCGTACGCCCTCGGCAATATGGAAATCCTGCCGTCGGCGAGCACCAAGTTGTCCAAGAAGAATGAGTTGTCGGTGTTCCTGCTGATTTACAACGCGAAGCTGGACACGGCGACAAGTGCACCGGACGTAACGGTCGAGTACAACTTCTACACGGTCCAGAACGGTGCCGAGAAGTTCTTCAACAAGACCAATCCGCAGGCGCTCAACGCGCAGACTCTCCCGGCCGGGTTCGATCCGGCGGCGGGCATGACCAACGGTCAGACGGTGCCGTTGGCGTCGTTCCCGGAAGGCGATTACCGCCTCGAAATCAAGATCACCGACAAGCTGGCCACAAAGTCGCTGACCCGCGACGTGAAATTCTCGGTCGCGGGCTCGTAAACGAAGGTCGGCGGGGGACGATCCCCGCGGTTTGAGAAACATGACGGGTGCAACCAGCCTTCTGGCGTCGGCGGCGGTCGGCGGCCTTTTGGTTGCGGGATTACCGGCGATCGCGGGGGCGCAGCAGGGCGCGTCACGTGCGGCCGCGTCCCCTGTCGTACGCGGTTCGTCCGCGGCGCCCGGTTCCATTTCCGGGGTCGTCCGGGACGAACGCGGTCTGCCAGTCGCAAACGTCGTGGTGTCGGCGCTCGGTGCCGTCACCACGGTCGCCGTTACGGGTCCGACCGGTCGCTTCGAGTTCGGCACGCTCACACCGGGACCGTACCTGGTCAGGGCCCACCTGGGAGGCTTTGTTGCCCCCAGAGCACAGATGGTCCAGGTGCGACCCAGCGCTCAGGCTGTGTCCAGCATTGCGCTGCGACGCGAAGGCGCCATGCCAGTGCTCGCGGCAGGACTTGGCCTGACGCAACTCGGGGTCCCTTCGGCACCACCTGACGGGGTCGAGTCTGGCCCGGCCACCTCAGACGCTGCCGCGACGGCGAACGCGGCCCCGCCGGTGGCGTCATCCGGCACGGATAACGACAACGACGACCATACCGAAACCGCCTGGCGGATTCGTCACGCCCGCAAGAGCGTGCTGAAGGATGCCACGCTTCCAGAAGACCTGCTCACAGATCCTGACCCCGGCTCCCTCTGGCCGTCCATGTTCGGCCAGACCGCGAACGCGGCAAGCCGCTTTGCGACCTTGTTCGCTGACGCGCCGATTTCAGGTCAGCTGAACCTGCTGACATCGGGCTCCTTCGACACACCGCAGCAGCTGTTCTCGACCGACTCGGCGCCGCGAAGCATCGCCAATGTCCGGCTCGGCGCGCCGGCCGGAGATGGCGCCGACTGGACGGTCGCTGGCGCCCTGACGCAGGCGGATATCTCGTCATGGGTGGTCGCCGGTTCGTACACGATGCGTGCGCCGGCCACACACCGGTACGATCTCGGACTCAGCTACAGCACCCAGCGCTACGACGGCGGCAACCCGCTTGCGGTGCGCGACGTGACCGATGGAAGTAGAAACGTCGGGACTGTATACGCATACGACAGCTACACACTGTCACCGGAAGCGACCGTTGCGTTCGGCGCCGAGTACGGCCGGTACGATTACCTGAGTCGCGGTTCGCTCATCAGCCCGCGTGTCGCCCTCACGCTCTCGCCGGCCGCCGACACTCGGCTGACCGCTTCGGTATCGCGGCGTTCACTTGCTCCGGGAGCCGAAGAGTTTTTGCCGCCGGGAGACGCCGGAATCTGGCTGCCCCCGCAGCGCACGTTCTCGTCGCTCGATCCGCGCCAGGGCTTCAAAGCCGAACACGCCGCAAGCATCGCCGGTGGAGTCGAGCACGATTTCGGCGGGTCGACGCTGGCGGTCCGGGCGTTCCGGCAGCACGTCGATGACCAGCTCGTGACGGTGTTCGGCGGGAACGTCCCAGGCCAGCCAACAGCCAACGTCGGTCATTACCTGGTCGGCAACACGGGCGACATCGATGCAGGCGGGGTCAGCGCCGAATTCCGGGCAGTCATTGCCAGCCGGGTGCACGGTTCGGTGCGCTATTCGGTGGCTCGTGCCCGCATTCTCGAAGCCGGTGGCGACTACGTGATGCTGCTCGCCCCGGTAACGGCCCGTCCCGGCACCGACACCCTGCAGGACGTGACGGCACGTTTCGAAACAGACGTGCCGGAAACAGCCACGCGAGTAACGGTTCTCTACAGGCTGAGCAACGGATTCGCGCAACCAGCCAACCGTGGAGAGCAGGGGCCCGCAATCGACGGCCGCTTCGATGTACAGGTTCGACAGTCGCTGCCGTTCATGAACTTCAGCAATGCCCGCTGGGAAATGCTCCTTGCCGTGCGCAACTTCTTCCGCGACGGCACGTGCGACCAGTCGATTTACGACGAGCTGTTCGTGGTCCGGCCGCCAAAGCGGGTGGTAGGTGGCGTAACGCTGCACTTCTGAACCCGGCCGCTTTCTGAGGCGTACGTCCATTTAATTGGATAGATCCGCCGGAAAGTTGAATACAGCGTCCTTCCGGCCATTTTCACGCTGAAATCACGTCCCACCGGCGACACGGTCGGTCATACGATGTCACCATCGTCCAGTGTGTGTTGAGTGCGTTCACAAACCACACGGGCCACAGTTGACCGGCATGCCACACCTTTCCAGCACGACGGACATCGACGAGCCGCTTCCGCGCTCGACCGGCGTCATCCGTCCATCGCGGCCAGAGTCGCTGGTGCGGACGTGGGCGAGGCCTGTCCTGGTGGTTGCGATCGTGGCGGTGCTCGTTGGCCTTGGCATCGCCAACGTGGTGATGCGCGCGCGCTGGCATGAGGTCGAGGATGGCGTCCTGTGGGGGGCGAGGTCTCAGGGAGTCACCGCGATAGAGGTGGCGGCCGACTCGCCCGCTGCCGACTCGGGCGTGAGACCGGGAGACGTGCTGCTGGCGGTGAACGGCGTTCCGATCGAGTCGCCAGCCGATGTTGTCGAGTACCAGCACAGTCGCTCCGCCGGGACCCGGCTCTCGTACACGCTGCTGCGGATCGGCAGCCGTGAGGCATTGTCGGTGTCGCTCGCCGAAGCGGCACGCCCGGCGTCGATGTATTTCGTGCTCGCGGCCGTCGGCCTGTTCACACTGATTGTTGGCGCGTCGGTACGCCTTCGTCGCCCGCGCGATCAGGCGACGCTGCACTTCTTCTGGCTGTGCGTCGCGTTCTTCGGGGCGTTCACGTTCTCCTTCAACGGCCCATTCGACAGGCTCGACTGGACGTTCTATTGGGGCGATGCGGTGTCGATGGCCTTGCTGCCGCCGCTGCTCCTGCATTTCACGCTGGTTTTTCCGGAACGGCCGTTCAAGCGGGGCCTTCCGCGGCGCCCATACGGTCTGCTCGCCGCCATGTACGCGCCCGCCGGCATTCTGGCCGCCAGCCGGGTCATGGCGATTGCCGGGGCGGGGTCGAACGGCGAACTGCTCTCGCGCACCCTGGACAGGTTGGACCGGTTCGAGCCGGTGTACCTTCTCGTCTGCGCGGTGGCCGCCGTGGTGGTTCTGGCGCGGGGCTTTGGCGAGATCACTTCGCTGACCGGACGCCGTCAGCTGCGCTGGATCGCGTGGGGCTCAGTGCTCGGCATCGGCCCGTACGCGCTCTTCTACGCCCTGCCGTGGGCGTTCGGCGCGAATCCGCCGCTTGCGCTGCAGCTCACGGCGATTCCGCTTGGCCTCGTCCCTCTCGCGTTTGCGTCGGCGATCGTCCGCTATCGCCTGCGAGACGTCGAAGTCATCATCAAGCGCGGTCTTGCCTACACGGCATTTCTTGCGGCCAGCGGACTGCTGTATCTCGCGATGAGGAAGACGGTCGGCTTCTTCTTCGAGAATGATGCCGACCCGCACAACTGGATCGTCGCCGCCCTCGCGACCACGGTGGTGGTACTGCTTGCACAGCCGGTGAAAGAGGCCGTACAGAATGCGCTGGATCGCGTGTTCTACCGGGACCGCTACGACTACCGGCGCGCACTGGTCGGCTTCGCCCGCGACCTGAACAGCGATCTGGATGTCGTTCGACTCAGTCAGCGGCTGGTCGCGCGTGTCGTCGAAACGCTGGTCGTCGATCAGATGTCGCTGATGCTGGCGGACGAACGGTACGGCGACTTCAGGGCGATCGGCGACTTCGGGTTTCACCAGCCGGTGCCCCGCCTCGCGCGGTCATCGTCGTTTCTGCCGCGGCTCGATACGAACCACACGATTGCGCTGGACGATCCGATTGCCGCAGCGCGGTTCGCTGCCGAGGAAGTCGAGTTCTGGCGCGATCACGGCATCTACTACTTCGTCCCGTGCGTGTTCGAGGGGGCGGCGATAGCGGTGCTCGCGCTCGGCCGCAAGGAATCCGACGAGCCGTTCAACAGCGAGGATCTCGCCCTGCTCACCGCCGTTGCCGGGCAGGTCGCGACCGCCATCGAAAACGGCCGGCTCTATCGGCAGCTTCACCTGAAGGCCGAGGAGTTGGGCCGCATGCGGGAGTTCAACGAGAACATCCTGGAATCGCTCGACGATGGCCTTGCCGTCTTCGATGAAGACGAGCTGATTGTCCGCTGGAACCACGCGCTCGAGGCGTTCTACGGAGTCACGCGGGCCGATGCCGTCGGTGCCCGACTGTCAGACGTCTTCGACGCGGAGTTCGTCGAGGCCCTTCGCGCGGCGCGCGATGAGAACCCGCTCGGCACCACGCTGTTCAAGGTTCCGCTGGTCAGCCGTGCGGGCGATGACGATGACGAACCTGCGGCACAGCGGCTGATGGTGAACGCCACGGTCGTTCCACTTCAGACGAATGCCGGCTCCGATGCGGTGGAGGGGAGCATCCTGCTGCTCGAGAACATCACCGACCGAGTCCGTCTCGAGGAACAGCTGCAGATCTCCGAGAAGATGGCGTCCATCGGCCTGCTCGCCGCCGGCGTCGCGCACGAAGTGAACACGCCGCTGACCGGCATCTCGAGCTACACGCAGATGCTGCTCGAGAACGCCGATCCGTCCGATCCGAAGACGCAGATTCTGGAAAAGATCGAGCGCCAGACCTTCCGCGCCGCGAAGATCGTCAATGGCCTGCTGACGTTGTCGCGGCCGGGGACGTCGGGAGGCGATCGGTCGCCGGTTGACCTGAATGGCGTGATCAATGACGTCTACTCGCTTCTCGAACATCAGTTCGAGGCCGGGCGCATCAAGGTGCGCCGGGAACTCGCGCAGGAGCCGCTGCTGGTCTACGGCATCGAACACCAGTTGCAGCAGGTCTTCCTGAACCTGTTCCTGAACGCGCGCGACTCGATGCCCAGTGGAGGGTGGCTGACGGTGTCCAGCCGCTCGGACGGCGCGAGCGTGGTTGCCGAGGTCGCCGATACCGGGTCAGGCATCCCGCCGGAGCAACTCGCCCGCATCTACGATCCGTTTTTCACCACCAAGGCCATCGGCCGCGGTACCGGCCTGGGCCTGTCGATCTCGTACGGTATCGTCCGCGAGCACGACGGCACCATCCGCTGCAATAGCGCGGTCGGCCAGGGCACGCGCTTCACGCTGGCGCTTCCCGTCTGCCTGCAGCCCGCGCTTCGAAGCCACGCCCGCCAGTGAAGCCGGAACCAGAACCGCGACACATGTCGACCACCCGAAAAGGCACGATCCTCGTCGTCGACGACGAGGAGATCATGCGTGAGATTCTCGAGACGCTGCTCACCCGGGACGGGTACGAGGTGAAGCTCGCCTCGTCGGGTGAGGAAGGACTCGAGCTGGCGCGTGCGCTCCCGTTCGACGCGGCAGTGGTGGACATCATGATGCCGGGGATGAACGGCATCGAGACGCTGGATGAGCTCCGCAGGATCGACGAGGACCTCGCGGTCATCATCATCACCGCTTACGCTTCGGTCGAGAGTGCCATCTCGGCGATGAAGAGCGGCGCATTCGACTACATCACCAAGCCGTTCAAGAACGACGAGGTGCTGGTCGTCGTTCGCAACGCCATGGAGCGGCGTCGGCTGGTCCATGAGAACCGGAACCTGCGCCAGAACATCCAGGAGCGGTACCACAAATTCGGCAACATCATCGGACGCAGTCCGAAGATGCGGCAGGTGTTCGACCTGATTATCCAGGCGGCGCCGAGCCGGTCGAGCATCCTCGATTCAGGGCGAGAGCGGAACCGGCAAGGAACTCGTGGCCCGCGCGATTCATCAGAATTCGTCGCGATCGGAGCAGCCGTTCGTGGCGGTGAATTCAGGCAGCGTCTCGCCGGACCTGCTCGAGTCGGCCCTGTTCGGACACGTGCGCGACGCGTTTGCGGGAGCGGTCTATCCGAAGAAAGGGTTCTTCGACCTCGCCGACCGCGGCACGATCTTCTTCGACGAAATCGGCAACATCCCGCTCGACACGCAGGCGCGGCTGCTCCGGGTCATTCAGGACCGCCAGTTCACGCGGTTGGGCGGCGTCGAGTCGGTGAACGTCGATGTCCGGATCATCGCCGCCACCAATCTCGATCTGCGGCAGATGCTGGAGGAAGGCCGGTTCCGCGAGGATCTCTTCTACCGGCTCCACGTGATCACCATCAACCTGCCGCCCCTGCGGGCCCGCAAGGACGACATCCCGCTGCTTGCGCAGCATTTCCTCAACAAGTACGGCGAGGAGAACCGCAAGACCGGGCTCGAGCTCACACCCGAGGCGCTGGACCTGCTGAGCGAGTACGACTGGGCGGGGAACGTCCGCGAACTCGAGAACGTCATCGAACGGGCAGTGGTGCTGACGTCGGGACAGCGGATCGGCATCGAGCTGATTCCCGATCACGTGCGGCGCGCGCCGAGCTTCCACATGCCGCAGTTCGTCGTCCCGCCGGAGGGCATCTCGTTCAAGGACGTGATCACCGACTTCGAGAAGCGCCTGATCGAGTCGACGCTGGAAGCGGCGGGCGGCGTGCAGAAGCGCGCGGCCGAACTGCTGCACATCAAGCCGACCACCCTCAACGAGATGATCAAGCGGTACGATATCCGTCCGCGCCGGCGGCGTCAGGCGACCGGACCTGCGGACGTCACGTCCGAGCCGTCGAACAGCTGAACGTCACCCCGGCGCGCGCCCACACCGACAGTGTCGACGCTTCAGCGGGCGTTGCGGATTTTCATGAAGATGCGCTCGTACTTGCCGAGCACCACGTCCCAGCGGTAATTCTTCCGCACGTAGTCGCGGCCGTTGCGTCCCAGCGCAGCCCGCAGTCGCGCGTCCGCGAACAGCAGGTTCATGCACGCGACGAATTCGTCACGGTCCGCATACCACAGGCCGCCGTTGCTGCGGATGCAGTGCTCGACCAGCACTTCACTGCGGGCGTTCACCAGGATCGGCGTGCCGACGGCCATGGCCTCGAGCGCCAGCAGCGACAGGCTCTCGTGCGGCGACGGGCAGATGACGATAGTCGCGGCCTCCAGTGCCTGGACACGCTCGCTCTCGCTCAGCATGCCGGCAAAGCGGACCGACGGATCTTCCGGCAGTGACATCAGCTTGGCGCCCATGAGCGCAAGGGTTGCGTCGCCGCCGTCCTTCACGTACGTGCTGAAGTAGTCGAGCAGTTCCTCGCAGCCCTTGCCCGGGTCAATGCGCCCTCCGTACAGCGCGAACGGGCCGTGCAGCCGATGCCGGCGCCGGAACACCGCGCCCCGCGAGGTCAGGTGCGAAGGCGTCTGGTTCGGCGGCGCCTCGTCGATCGCGGCGGCAGTGGCCGGCCGGAGAGGCGCGGGCGTATCAGGTTCCTCGACCGGTTCGCTCTCGGACACCGGGGCGATGCGCGGGTACTGCTGCGCCTGGCCGAGGTCCACGCCGACCCCCACCGTTTCCTCGAGGAACGGCAGCTCCTGGAACTGCCGCTTGAGGAACTCACGTTCGACGTCCGTGTTGAACATGATGGCGGCGGGCCGGCTGAAGACCTCCTTGTAGATCTCCAGGCGGATAGCCGGCTCGTCGTGCGCGGTCGGAACCAGCACACTGCGCGCCGGGTTCACGTCGAGCCCCGTGACCGTCGTTGCGTACAGGTAGGTGAAGAAGATCAGCACGTCGTACTGCTGCTGATGACCCCGCAGGTAGGTGACCAGCGCCGGGCACCACGGACCCTGCTGCTTCAGCCATTCCAGTTCGTCAGCGCGCGTGTGCGGGTTGTTGAAGATCCAGTCGGAGTATCTGTTGAAGGATTCGATGTCGCGCATCGCCGCATTGGCGAAGCGGCGGACGGTGACGCCGCGGACGCGGTCCGTGCCTTCGGGGTACTCGTTCTTCCAGGTGATGTAGTCGCGTGCGCACGTGGTGAGCACCTCGACTTCATGCTGCGAGGCCAGGCGCTCGGCAATCAGCCGGCAGTGGTACTCCGAGCCGCCGAGGACCTCGGCGCCGTAACGCTGAATGACAAACGCAAGCTTCATGAAGGGTACCTGCCACCAGAGTATGCGACGACCTTGGAGAGCGCCTGTTCGGTTCTCGCGTCGCTGAAGTCCGCGAGCCGACGCCGCTGTCCGGCGATCACCTTCGCTCGTAGCCCGTCGTCGAACGTGAGAAGGCCGAGGAGTTCCGCGGCATATTCCATGTCCTTGGGGGCGAACTGCACGCCGCTGCCGCCGAGCGTCTCGGGAATTGCGGCGGCCGCATACGCCAGCACCGGCACGTCCGCGGCCATCGCTTCGAGGAGCGGCGCGCAGAAGCCCTCATGTTCGCTGAGCGACAGATACACCGCGGCATGCCGGTAGTAGACGGACAGTTCGTCGTCCGGCACCGGACCAGTAAAGATGAAGCGGTCGGCTGGCAGCCGATACCGGGACATCATCCCGCGGATCGCGGAGTAATACGCGGGCACGGCATCGTGCTTGCCGACGAAGATGAAGCGATAGTACTCGTCCACATACCGCTTGTAGAACTCAGCGAGCTTGAGGTGATCTTCGATCTTCTTGTTGGGGGCGATCCGCCCGACGAAGAGGAAGTTGACCGCATCGTTGCTGGTCAAAAGCTTTTCGAGAGCCGGACGCCGCACCGGCTTCGTGATGCGGGACAGATCCACGGCCAGCGGCAGGATACCCGTCGGCGCAAAGCCCATGGCCTCGAGTTCCGCCCTGTTGAACTCCGACACGCCGAGCGCCAGGTCGACGCTGCCGGCGAGCGCGCCAAGTTCGGCTCGAGCATGCGACAGCAGGCGGAACAGCCCTGGATCGTAGGGCGCATAGTAATGGGCCGGCGTCACGTTGTGATACTGCAGGACGCGCCCGCGCGGCAGGCGGGCGAAGGCCTCGGTCATCGGCGACGGCAACGCGTAGTGGAAGATCGTGATATCGCCGGTTCGCGCCGCGCTGTCGGCGAACGGTCGTACGTCGCCCTGCAGGACATCGTCGATGGTGAGCGCGTAGATTTCGGATTCATGACCAAGGGCGCGAAGCATCGTCCGCATCGTGCGGGCGCTGTCGCCGATCGCATCACCCTTGTGGGCCGCGGGCACCCACTGGTTGACGATCACGCCGGCTCCTCGGGGAGGGCGCGGTACGCCGCCGGGCGGTAACGCCGCACTTCCTCGAGCTGTTCGAGCGCGTCGAACTGCTGCCAGAAGTCGAAGGCGACGTGCGGCGAGCCGCGACGCGGAGAGGCCAGGATCTGCTCGACGTACCCGAGCAACGTGCGGTCGAAATCGCGGGCCTGCAGACGGGCCACCGCCTCGAGCTGATCGAGGATGATGCGTTCCTGAAGTTCCGGATTCGACAGCACGGCATCCATCAGTGCCGCCACATACGCCGGGTCCTTGGTCTTGAACAGCACGCCCGCGCCGTCCATCGTTGCCGGAACCGCGGTCGCCGCGTAGGCGAACACCGGCACCTGCTTGTAGAACGCCTCGATCAGCGGAACGCAGAACCCTTCATGTTCGCTGCAGCACAGGAACAGGTCGGCGAGCTCGTAGTACGCGATGAGCTCTGCGTCGGACACGTGGCCGGCGAAGTGCACGTGTTCGAGGCCGAGCCTGTCCACCAGAGTCATCAGTGCGGCGAAATAGCGTTCGAACAGGCTGAATACGCCCGCGATGATCAGCCGGCTTCGCGGGTTGAACCCCGTGTGGTACGCGTGGAAGCAGCGGATGACGTCTTCGATCTTCTTGTTCGAGTTCACCCGGCCCACGAACAGCACGTTGGTCCACTCGTCGTCGAACCGTTGCGCGATCAGCCAGTCCGCCGGATCGTCCAGGTGCGTCAGATCCGGAACGACCGGCAGTACCGCCGTCCGCTGGAAGCCGAGCGACTCGAGCTCCTCGCGGTTGAATTCGGAATCGCCGAGCGCCATGTCGCAGCGATCCACGTAGGCGTGGATCTCGCGCCGGCCATGGAAGCACTGGCGCGCCAGCCTGCGGTGCATGGCGGCAAAGAATTCAGGCGGAGTGATGTTGTGGTAAATGAGCGCCATGCGATCGGGCAGCGCGTAGGCGGTGCGTGACGCCTTCGAACCGATCGAGAAATGATGGAGCAACAGGTTGTCGGGATGGCTGGCGTCCACCAGCTCGCGATAATGCCGCGTCAGCGACTCCAGCCGTGGGTCCGCGGTCTCGACGAAGATATCGGACTCGTATCCTGCGGCGCGAAGCACCCGCTGGATACCGAGGACCTCATGGCCAATCGCATCACCGTAGCCGAGCGTGGCCAGCACCTGATGCACGGCAGGCCGGAGAACGTTCATCGACGGGCACCCGAGCGAGGCCCTGAAGACCGCCGACCACGCCCCTGGACGCGGCGATTTCCCGTGGGTTCGCCCGAGCGCACGGATCCCTGACGGCTACGCTCCGTTACTTGCGCGCGCGCCGGTGGCTGCGCACGCTCCGGCGGCTGAATACGGTTCTCCGGTTGAGAGCGCTCCTGCGATCGCGGACGCTCTGGCGGCTGCGGTCGCTCGGGTGGCTGAGGTCGCCGGGGTAACGGCGGTGACATCGGACCTTCAGGGCGAGGAACGGACATTTCAGGTGCCACTGACGGCCCGGCCGGAATCGCAGCGACCACCTGCGCGGCTGGCGGACACGTGGGCCTGCGCCGCTGCAGCCACCCGGGCAGCGCTTCGAATGCCGACGGCGCGGTCGCCGCGGACAAGCTCCGGAGCATGTCCAGGTACTTGCGCTCGATCACCGGCCAGTCGTAATTGTCCCGGTAGTACTGTCTCCCGTTTTTCCCGAGGCTGGACGCGATCCATCGGTTCAGTTCGATTGCGCGGAGCGCCTCGACGAACTCCGGTTCGCTGTCGTAATAGAGTCCCGCGTTGCTGCGAACACACTGTCCCTTCAGGACGTCGCATTTCGCATTGGCCAGCACGGGCCTGCCGAGCGCCCAGGCTTCGAGCGCCACCATCGAGAGGCTCTCGAAGAACGACGGCATGATCAGCAGTTCGGATGCGGCGATCGCGTCGAACTTGTCGCTGTCATCGAGGAACCCGAGATGGCGGATGTGAGGATGAACGGGAATATCCAGAATCGAATTGCCAATCAGCACAAGGGTCAGTGCGCCGCCGGCCTTCAGATACGCGCCGAAGTGATTGAACAGCTCACGGCACCCTTTGTTCCCGTCAATCCTGCCGACGTACACGGCGAACGGACCGCGGATGTCGTACTTCTTCCTGAAGCGGTCCGGTTGCGGGTTCGCAGGCACTTCCGAACCGACTCCGACGACGACGGAGGGAACATGGCTGTTGCCGGCGACGCCCTGGATCAGCGCACGTTCTTCCGGCGAGTTGTACATCAGCGCACGGACACTGCGGAACACAGGAGCGAAGATCGACAGCCCTGCGGCCCCGTCGCGTTCCGCCGTCGGCACCAGAACGGCCTTCGCCCCGGCGGCGCGAGCGCCGTGAAACGCGTGGTAGTACCGGTAGCTGAAGAACAGGCAGAAATCGAATTCCGCCGCGTGCCGTTGGATGTGCGAGATCAAGGCCGGACTCGTCGGGCCTTCAGCATCGAGCCACGCGAGTTCATCGCTGACCGAGTGCTGCTCATCGAACACGCGCTGCGAGAGGCGGCCGAAAATCAGCGGATCCCGTTCGTGCTTCACCGCAAAGCGCCGCACCAGGACGTTGTTGACGCGGTCGTCACCTGACGGCAGCTCGTTACGCCACGTAACGTAATCGGCGGCGCAGGTGGTCCACACTTCCACCTCTGCGTGACGGGCGAGGTGCTCGGCGACGTAACGCGCGTGCAGTTCCGCTCCGCCGCTGATGGTCGGTCCGTAACGCTGGACGACGATCGCGAGCTTCACTGCTCTGGTGTGGCCGACGGATTCGCTGCTGTCGGCTCGGCGGGCGTGGCATCTCTGCGGCCCGGATTCGGCGTGGTGCCGGTATGCGTGGGATCGCTCGTGGCGGTTTCCGCCGGGTGCGCTTGCGCACCGAACGTGTGCTCGAAAGGCTCGGGCCGCGCCGTCCTGCTGTCGGTGTTCGCCTCCGACTCGTGATCGTGTGCCTGCGGAGTGGCTGCACGTTCAGTGTCGGAATCATCACGGCCGGCCCCGTCGACGTCAGCGGCCGAATCGGCACCGCCATGATCCACGCCATCGAGGAGGTCCACACCGCTACCGGTATCCCCGCCAGCGCCGGGATCCCCAGCGCTACCGGACGGAGCCGACCCGCTGCCACGGCGCCCGCGTCGCCGTCGTCGACGCCTGGTTTTCTGCGCGGCTCCCTCGCCGGCTGTCACCGGCTGGCCTGGCTCGACACCTGATGACGGGTCGGCAACGGCATCGTCAGCGACGATCACGATCTCCGACCGCTGTGGCGGCGGTGCCGGCGGAGGAGCGGGGGGCTGTGGTCGCGGACCCTGTTCCGAACGCCTGGCCTCTCGTCTGGTGTCTTCGCGGCGAGAGTCGTCGCGTCGGGGTTCGTCCCGCCGCGGCTCTTCGCGGCGTTCGTTGTCGCGGCGTCCTTCGTCACGCCGTCCGTCCTCCCGGCGCGCGTCGTCGCGCCGTCCTTCGTTCTGGCGAGCGTCGTCGCGACGGCCGTCGTCACGCCGTCCCTCGTCGCGGCGCGGCGCGCGTGGGGCTTCCAGCCGCGGAGCGATCTCGTCGGGCGGGCCGTACACGACGGTGCTTTCGACCGCACGTGTCCGACGCTCGTTGAACTCGACCCGCGCTCCGAGAGACTCGACACGCATCGTCAGATGCTTCACCTCGAACCCAAGGCGGGTGGTCTCCATCACGAGGCTTCGCATCGCGTCGTACTGCAGCTGATCGAAGGCGAGCCTGGCCGTGTCGCGCTTTGCCTCACGCTCCGCGATTGTCACATTCAGCTTCGACTGGATGTTCAATGCCTTGATCAGCGGGTTCGGATTGAAGAACAGCTTCAGGAGCGGCTGGAGCATCCGGCGGATCCAACGGAGCGGACCGCGGGTCGAGTCGTAGAGTGTGTCGGCCTCGAACGTAAAGTTCGGGTATTCGTGTATGGCGGCGGCCGCCTGGGCGCGCCGGAACTGCTCGAGGAGTTCGGACCGGACACCGCGCGGGTCCAGCAATTGATCGAGCCGGGCGGTTGCGAGTTCGCGAACCTGCGCTTCGGTGAAGTCGACGCCCCGCTTCTCGCGGATCCGGCCGCGGATCTGCTCCATGATCTGCTCGACGTTGACCGTATCGGAGCGCACGTTGATATCAGGCATGTTCAGGGTACAAACGGGCGGTAGACGATCAGCACCACCGCGACGACCCACAAGGTCACGCAGGCAAGCAGGGGACGGTCGTTCAGCAGCAGGTCGGCCGGGCTTCCGCCGCCCTCGCGCCGGTGCACGAGGTACAGGTATCGGAAGATTCCATAGAGCGGGAACGGAATCGTGAGGCCCAGCCAGGACGTGCCGAACTTCTGCTCGGTCTCCGGGCTAATCGTATAGAAGATGTAGGAGATCAGCGTTGATGCCGTGACCACAGCAATCATCTGATCCAGAAGATACGCGGAGTACTCGTCGAGAATCGGGCGATGATTCGCGGCCCCGTCGGCGAGCAGCACCAACTCGTGCCGCCGCTTGGCCAGCGCGATGAACAGCGCGAGCAGAATGGTACAGACGAACAGCCAGTGGCTCACGACGACGTCGATGACGACCGCCCCGGCGATCGCGCGCAGGACGAATCCGCTCGCGAGCGTCAATGCGTCGATGATGACGATGTGCTTCAGCGACGCCGAGTAGAGCGTCTGAAGAACCAGGTAGAAGGCAGCCACGGCGCCAAAGCGCCAGCCAAGCAGAAATGCGCTGACGAGCGCCACCGCGCCGATGCCGCCCGCGGCGGCGACCGCGAGTTCAATCGAAAGGTCGCCAGCGGCAATCGGGCGCATCCGTTTGAGCGGATGCTGCCGGTCCGCGTCGCGATCCAGCAGGTCGTTGATCAGATAGACGACGCTTGACAGGGCGCAGAACACGGCGAAGCCGGCCGCCGCACGGAGCACGGCGGACGGTTCGAAGAGCTTGACGGCAAAGATCAATGGCGCGAAGACCAGCAGGTTCTTGGTCCACTGACCCGGCCGAAGGGAAAGGAGCAGGCTGAGCGCTGACGAACGGCGAGCCGACGCTCCGGGCCTTGCGTGGGCCGGAGCATCGGTGACCGTCATAGGTGGAAGTGTGCTGCGCGCCATCTAGCGCGGAAGGCGAACTAGACCTTCGCCGATGCCGAGAAACTCTGGACCGCGTCGCTCTCGGAATCGTGCGTCTCGAACACCGTCAGCAGCTTGGTGATCGAGAGCAGGTCCGTGATGCGCTTGGTCAGGTTCAGCAGCTTGAGGTTGCCGCCCTGACGGCTCACGGTGGTATAGGTGCGCACAATCTCGCCGAGACCCGCGCTGTCGATATACGGCACTTCGGCCAGGTTCAGGACAATCTTCTTCTGTCCCTGGTTGAGCAGGCTGTTCACCTTGTCCTTGAGGAGTTCGTCCCCTTCGCCAAGGGTGATGCGTCCCTTCACGTCGAGGATCAGAACATCTCCAACGGTTCGTTCGTCGATCTGCATGAAAACGCTCCAGAAATGTGCGCGCTCGTGAGCTTAGCACACCCTGTGCGCCACAGCCCGGGGCTGGCACACAGGGGCACGAGCAGAGAGGTCAGCGAGGAGGAACCGATGGGCTCAGGCGCTGCCCGCCCCGGCAAACTTGCGGGACTGGAAGCATTCCTTGCAGAAGACCGGGCGACCTTGTGTCGGACGGAATGGCACCGTTGTTTCCTTGCCACACGCCGAGCAGTTGGTCACCGTTTCCACCCGCTCCCGCGCGACGAACGCGCCGGCCGGGCGGCTGGCCTTCTTTGCCTTGCACGACTTACAGCGCTTGGGTTCGTTCTTGAAATTCTTGTCGGAGAAGAACTGCTGTTCTCCGGCCGTCCAGACGAATTCCGCGCCGCAATCCACGCACGTGAGGATCCTGTCCTGGAACTCCATCGGTCCCACCTCGCTCGGGTCGACTTACTCCGATTCTCGGCGGAGTTTCTTCCGATTGCGCTTACGGGCCAGCGCCTGTTTGGCGCGACGCTTGTCACCCGGCTTCAGGTAGAAGGAGTGCTTCTTGATATCCTTGATGATGTCTTCCTGCTGCACCTTCCGCTTGAAGCGCCGGAGAGCGCTCTCGATAGATTCGCCCTCCTGAATTTTCACTTCAGCCACGAAAATCACACCCCTTTCGGGTGGCTCGAAATCACGGCACTCGTTGAAGCCGCTACGACCAAATATGCTAGGCTATCACGGCAACGGCGGATTCTAGGGTGAAACCCTGAGCACGTCAACGAAATACGCCGATCGACGCGGCCCGTCGGCCGGTCTCAGCTCATCCGTTCAAATCACTGAGAAAATGAGAGTTCTTGTTCTCGGCGCCGGTGGACGCGAGCATGCGCTTGTCGCCCGCCTCGCTGCCGACCCTGGTGTGTCAGTGGTGTGTGCGCCGGGAAATCCGGGGATCGCGCGGATATCGCCGGTCGTTCCCGTCGACCTCACCGATCCCGCGGCGATCGCCGAAGTGGCGGCTCGCGAGCAGGTCGATCTGACGGTTGTCGGCCCGGAATTGCCATTGAGCATCGGCGTCGCCGACCGGTTTGCCGCCGAGGAGCGGCTGCTGCTCGGTCCGACCGCAGCGGCGGCGCGCCTCGAGACGAGCAAGGCGTTCGCAAAGGCCTTCATGGCCAGGCACCGGGTCCCCACCGCACGGTTTCACACCTCTGACTCTGTCGCGGACGCATTGCAGGTGGTCCGCTCGGAATCGTTCGGATTCCCGGTCGTGCTCAAAGCCGATGGTCTCGCCGCAGGCAAGGGTGTCGTGATCGCGCAGAATCTGGCGGAGGCGGAGGACGCCATCACCGCCGCGATGACGGGACGACGTTTTGGTGCGGCGGGCGAGCGTCTCGTCATCGAGGAGTGCCTCAGCGGACCGGAAGTCTCCTTCTTCGTCCTGAGCGACGGAGTACGGGCGGTGCCCATCGGCACAGCCCAGGATCACAAGCGGATCTTCGACGGGGATCGCGGGCCGAATACCGGCGGCATGGGCGCGTTCGCCCCAAGCCCGCTGGTCGACGCTGCGCTGCACGCGCGAGTGATGCGCGAGATCGTCGATCCGGTGATCGCGGGGATGGCGGCCGAAGGGACCCCGTTCCAGGGCTTTCTGTACGTGGGCCTGATGCTGACCGCCGACGGTCCCCGGGTTATCGAGTTCAACGTCAGGCTCGGAGATCCCGAGGCCCAGGTCATTCTGCCCAGAGTCGCCGAGCCGCTGGCCCCGCTGCTGGCGGCGGCTGCCCGAGGCGCGCTCGACCGCGAGCAGTGCGCGTTGTCGGATGCCACATTCGTAGGTGTGGTGATGGCCTCGCGAGGGTACCCGGAGTCGTCGGAGGCGGGACAGCCCATTGCCGGCCTCGCCGAAGCGGAGCGCACGGGCGCAGCGGTGCTTCATGCCGGAACGGCGCTCAACAACGGCCAGTTGGTGACGGCCGGTGGACGTGTCCTCACCATCGTGGCCCAGGGTGAGGAATTGGCTGACGCAATCGAGCGCGCCTATGCCGGTGTTCGCGCAATTTCGTTCGATGGGATGCAGTACCGCACGGACATCGGACGCCAGGCGCTGACCCAAAAGCTCTAACACAGAGGACACGGAGAACACGGGAGGACGCTGTCTTCCCTTTTTATGCCGTGTCCACCGTGCGTGAGACGTGACTGCCTCCGTGAACTCCGTGCTAGAGCACTTCCGTGGTAGAGCATTTGTCATGAAGCACGCGGTCATCACGTTCGGTTGCCGCGTCAATCAGGCGGACTCGCTCGGGTTCGAAGAGGAGTTGCTCGCCTCGGGAAGTGTCGCCGCGCCGGCCGAAGCGGCAGACGTCGTGGTCGTGAACACCTGTTCGGTGACCGCGAGCGCCGATCAGGGTGCGCGGCAGACAATCCGCCGAATCGCCCGGACCAACCCCGGCGCCCGTATCGTCGTGACCGGCTGCTACGCGACGCGTGCGCACGACGAGGTCAGTGAGCTCCCGAACGTCGAGCGTGTCGTCTGCAATGACGACAAGCCGCGGCTACTCTCCTTCCTGCTGCGCCCTGAGTCTGTGGCGGCGCCAACGGCGATTCACGCGAATCCCGCGTCGGCGGTTCAATCGACCGCCGAGCGATTCGGCGATGGCGACGGAAGTTGCGGCGCCTCCATCGAACCGGGCGTGGCGGGACGGACCGCGTTCACGCTGCGCGTGCAGACGGGCTGCGCCGAACCGTGCACCTACTGCATCATCCCGGAAACGCGCGGCGCGCCGCGCAGCCTGCCGATGGAGGATGTCGTCGCGGAAGTGGCGCGGGTGAGTGCGGCAGGGTTCAAGGAGATCGCGCTCACGGGAGTTCACCTCGGGTCGTATGGCCGCGATCTGGGCCACCCGGCAGGCCTGTCGGAACTGCTGAACACGCTGCATTCAACCTACGGCCAGTGGGCGCAGGACGATGGTCCCGAGATCCTGTTCCGCATCAGCTCGCTCGAGCCGATGGACTGCACGCCGGACGTCGTAGCGCTGGCGCGCGACTCGAGATGCATCGCACCGCACTTCCATCTCCCCCTGCAGCACGCCAGCGACCGGATGCTGCGCGCGATGCGGCGGCCGTACAACCTCGAGTACTACGCAGGGCTCGTGGACGCGATTCGCCGCGAGATTCCGCACGCCTCAATCGGATCCGACATCATCGTCGGCTTTCCAGGGGAGTCGGACGAGGACTTCGAGCAACTCGCCGCGTATCTGGAGCGCTCGCCGCTGACGCACCTGCACGTCTTCCCGTATTCGGATCGGCCGGGCACTGCGGCGTCGAAACTCGGCGCGCGTGCTCCCGGAGTCGTCATCAAGGAGCGCGGTGCACGCGTGCGCCGGATCGGCGCGACCCTCGCTCGGACGTTCCTCGATTCGCAGGTCGGGACCGTGCATCGAGCGCTGACGCTCGAGGACGGCACGCTGGCGGTCACGGGGAATTACCTGAAGATGCGGATCCCTCCCGGTCTCAGTCGCAATGCGTGGATCAATGTGCGATTGATTGGGACGAAGCCGACTCTGGCTGGCGAGGTGCTGAGCTGAGTAGACCGATCTTTCAGATCGGCCTCGTGTGGCGAACCTGAAGATTCGCGGCTACACCACACCGATGTTTCGATGGAGCCAGTGTCAGTCGAACGCTGGGTTCAGTGGAACGCCAGCGTCGCGAGCGCCTGACCCGGCGATCGCTGCTGACCTTCCACAATCAGCTGACCGCACGCGGCGCGGATGTCACGTCCCCGGCTCTTGCGGACCGAGACTGTCACGTCGCGTTCGGCCAGAATCCGGGCGAACTGGTCGACGATGGCGTCCGAGGGACGGTCGAATGGAATCCCCGCCGCCGCATTGAGCGGAATCAGATTGACCTTCGCTTTGACGCCCGCGAGCAGTCGCGCGAGCCTGCGCGCGTCATCGGGCGAATCGTTCACGCCCGCCAGCATCACGTACTCGAACGTGATGCGGCTCCGCTTGCGGACCGGAAAGCGCTTGCACGCCTCGATGATGTCCGCGACGCCGTATTTACGGTTGATCGGCACGAGTTCACCGCGCTGCGCGTCGGTCGGCGCGTGCAGCGAGATCGCCAGATTCGGCATCAGTGGCTCGCGGCCCAACTTCTCCAGGGCCGGCAGCAGACCGACGGTCGACAGGGTCACCCGCCGCGGCGGCAGCGCGAAACCGCGCGGGTCGCAGAGAATGCGCATCGCCTTCATCACCGCGTCGTAGTTGTGCAGCGGTTCGCCCATCCCCATCAGGACGATATTGAAGGCCTTGTCACGCAGGTCCAGCGCCCCGGCCAGCACACGTACCTGTCCAGCAATCTCTCCCGCGGTCAGATTCCGCACCAGGCCCATCTTGCCGGTCAGGCAGAACGCGCAGGCCATCGCGCACCCCACCTGCGTCGAGATGCAGAAGGTCATGGCTGGCGTGTCGGGAATGAACACTGCCTCTATGTGGCGACCGTCGGCGAGCCGCAGCAGGAACTTCTCGGTTCCGTCATTCGAGCGCTCGCGAGACTCGACCTGCGGGGTGACGATCGTGAAGTCGCGTGCGAGTGCCGCCCGAAGGTCCTTCGGGAGATCGGTCATCGAGTCGACCTCGGTCACTCCGCGCCGGTACAGCCACGCGAAAACCTGGCCGGCACGGAAGCGTTCCTCTCCCCGGGCGGCGAAAGCCGCTTCGAGCTCAGCGAGGTCCAGTTCAGCCAGGTTTGCACGGGGCGGACACGGTATCTCCCACGATCTGAATCACTTCCGAGAACACCTCGATCTTACCGCGGGTGTCCAGCGGGGCTATTGGAGGGCGCGCCCGTGCTTGCCCGAACGGCTGGGTGCGTGTTATATTGCGATTCAAGGCGTGTAATTCCTTTCGTGTCAACGCTTTGCGGCGCATGTGAATGCGCACGCTGGGCGCCGCTAAACCCTGTTCTGAGGCGAGCCAATCACCTTGTCGAATTCACCGATTGTCCGCGCCACCCTCGATAACGGCCTTCGCATTCTCACCGAGCAGATGACGCAGGTGCGCTCCGTCAGCATCGGTGTGTGGCTGACGCGAGGTTCCAGGCACGAGAGCGCTGAGCGCAGTGGCATCGCCCATTTCGTGGAGCACATGCTGTTCAAAGGGACCGACACCCGATCGGCCGAGGACATTGCCCAGGCCATCGACTCCATCGGCGGACAACTCGACGCGTTCACGGCAAAGGAATACGCCGGCTACTACATCAAGGTGCTCGACGAGCATCTGCCGCTCGCTCTCGACGTGCTGTCGGACATCGTCCTGAACCCGGCCTTCAGCCCCGAGGACATCGAGCGGGAGAAGAAGGTCGTGATCGAAGAGATCAAGATGGTCGAGGACACCCCCGACGATCTCGTTCACGAAATCTTCACGCAGGGATTCTGGGAGGACCATCCACTCGGCCGCCCGATCCTCGGCACTCGTGAGACCGTTGAATCCTTCAACACCGATTCGCTGCGCAGCTACTTCCGGGACGCTTACACGCCCCAGAACCTGATCGTGTCGGCGGTCGGAAATCTCGAGCACGAGCAGGTCCGGGCGCTGGTCGAGGAACGATTCGGCCACCTGACATCCACCGGCACGATCGCCTGTGAGGAACCGCCCCGCGTCATTCCGAAGATCCTGATCAGGAACAAGGAACTCGAGCAGAGCCACGTGTGCCTCGGGACCAGCAGCTATCGCCAGGATCACGAGGATCGCTACGCCAGTTACGTGCTCAACACGCTGCTCGGCGGTTCGATGAGCTCCCGGTTGTTTCAGAACGTGCGCGAGAAACGCGGCCTCGCCTACGCCGTCTTCTCGGGCCTGAGCGCCTATCGTGACGCAGGCTCCTTCACCATTTACGCCGGCTGCGCCAACGAGGCGGTCAGTGAAGTGGTGGATCTGGTGGTCGAGGAACTGCGGACGGTGAAGCAGTCTCCAGTGCCCGCCGCAGAACTTCGTCGCGCGAAGGATCATCTGAAGGGCAGCCTCATGCTCAGTCTCGAGAACACGGCGAGCCGGATGTCGCACGTGGCCCGGCAGGAGATCTACTTCGATCGCCAGGTTGGGCTCGACGAAACGCTGCAGGGTGTCGAGCAGGTCACGCCCGAGGATGTCCAGCGCGTCGCCACCGAACTGTTCAGCGATGACGGCCTTTCAGCCACCGTGCTGGGGAATGTGAACGGTTTGCAGATTCCCCGCGAGCGACTCGATTTACAATAGGTTCCTATTCATCACACACGATCTCGAGAGCTCAGGAGGATCAGACCGGGCGGAGCCCGTCGCGGGTTCCGCAGGATGCGTGCTGGTTTGTCCCTCGGTGTCCGGGGTGTCTCCTTGGTGGTAGGAACTTCTGGTGATCCAGCGCTACACACATCCTGAAATGGGCCGGATCTGGAGCGACCAGCGTCGGTACGAGACCTGGTTGCTGGTGGAGACCGCGGCCGCCGAAGCCATGGCTGCCGCCGGCATCGTTCCTCCTGAGGCCGCACGCGACATCCGCGAGCGCGGCGCCTTCGACATCAGCCGCATCGAGGAGATCGAACAGATCACCCAGCACGACGTGATCGCCTTCACGACCGCCGTCGCCGAGAAGGTCGGACCCTCCGCGCGCTGGATGCATTTCGGGATGACGTCCTCCGACGTCGTCGATACGGCTCAGGCGCTCCAGATGCGGGAGGCCTGCGACCTGATCCTGCGAAACCTGGACGCGCTCGGAGAAGCCATTCGCGATCGCGCGGTCGAGCATCGGATGACGCCGATGATCGGACGGACGCACGGAGTGCACGCCGAGCCGATGACGCTCGGACTCAAGCTGGCACTGTGGTACGCGGAAGTCGCGCGCGACATCGAGCGCGTGCGCCGCGCGCGAGCCACGATCTCGGTGGGGAAACTGTCTGGAGCGGTTGGGACATTCGCGCATCTGCCGCCGTCGATCGAGGCTGACGTGTGCGGGCGGCTCGGCCTGCGAGCCGGCGCCAGTGGCATCGCAGGTCATCCAGCGCGACAGACATGCCGAGCTGATGTCCGCGCTGGCGATTACCGCCGCGTCGCTCGAGAAGTTCGCGCTCGAGATTCGCGGACTCCAGAAGACGGAGATCGGCGAAATCGAGGAACCGTTTGCGAAGGGCCAGAAAGGCTCGTCGGCGATGCCGCACAAACGGAATCCGATCGGATGCGAGCAGATCGTCGGCATGGCGCGCCTCATCCGCGGCAACTGCCACGCCGCCTTCGAGAACATCGCGCTCTGGCACGAACGCGACATCTCGCATTCGTCCGTCGAGCGCGTCATTCTGCCGGATAGCTTCATTGCAGTCGATCACATGCTGCGGCGCATGACGCGCATCGTTCGGGGCATGGTCGTGTATCCCGAGCGGATGCGCGAGAACCTGGAACGGTCGCGCGGCGTGGTGTTCTCGGGGACGGTGCTGCTGGAGCTTGCGAAGAAGGGCGTCTCCCGCGAGCAGGCCTACGAGTGGGTGCAGCGGAACGCGATGCGGTCCTTCAACGAGCAGAAGGATTTCAAGCAACTGCTGCTCGCTGACCCGGACATCACTTCAGTGCTCCAGCCAGCGGAGATCGAACTCGCGTTCGATCTTCACGAACAGTTCAGGCACGTCGACCATGTTTTCGACCGCGTGTTCGGCCAGATGGCGAACACCGGGGGCGCGCCGCCCGCCGGCGCCGTTCAGGTGAAGGTGTAGCCGCATGCGCGCGCGAGTATTCGTCACGTTGAAGAAATCGGTGTTCGATCCCCAGGGGCAGACCATTGCCGATGCGCTGCACTCGCTGGGCTACGGGGGAGTGGAAGACGTGCGCCAGGGCAAGTACTTCGAACTGGACCTGACGGCTGCCGACGCGGCGCAGGCGAAGGCGCTCGCGTCTGAAGTGGCGGACAAACTGCTGGCAAATCCGGTGATTGAAAGCTACCGGGTCGAGGTCGAAGCGTAGGGGCGGTCTCTCAAACCCGCCCTCGTCCGTCGGATCTGAAGACCGACGCTACGTTGGTGATGGAATTCCGAAGACCCGACGCACCGGTTGGTGACGTAACTATGAAATTCGCCGTGATCGTTTTTCCCGGATCGAACTGCGACCACGACGCGTACCACGCGGCGACCGCAGTCCTTGGTCAGTCGGCGGAACTCATCTGGCACAAGGACACGGATCTCAAAGGCGCTGACGTCGTGATCCTTCCCGGAGGCTTCGCTCACGGCGACTACCTGCGCACTGGTGCGATGGCCCGCTTCTCGCCCGTGATGCGTGAAGTGCAGGCGTTCGCGGATCGCGGAGGTCCGGTGATCGGCATCTGCAACGGCTTCCAGGTCCTGCTCGAGTCGGGTTTGCTGCCGGGCGCGATGCTGCGGAACAAGGGCCTGAAGTATCGCTGCGAGTTCGTGAACATCCGCGTCGAGCAGACCGATACGCCGTTCACCTGTGGCGCAACGGTCGGCCAGGTGCTGAACATCCCCATCGGCCACGGCGAAGGCAACTACTACGCGCCCCCTGACGTGCTGGAGAGGCTCGAAGCCAATCGACAGGTGATCCTCCGCTACAGCACGCCGGACGGTCAGGTGACCGATGCGGCGAATCCGAACGGCTCGGTTCACGCGATCGCCGGCATCTGCAACGAGCGCCGCAACGTAGTCGGGATGATGCCGCATCCGGAGCGCGCGTGCGAGCCGGCGCTTGGCGGTACCGACGGCCTCGTCATTCTCGAATCCATCGTGAAAGCGTTCGCACCCGCATGATGACGATCGATCCCCAGGTTCTGGAACGTCACGGCATCAAGCCGGACGAATACGAGCGCATCGTCTCTTTCTTGGGACGCGAACCCAACCTCACCGAACTCGGCATTTTTTCGGTGATGTGGTCGGAACACTGCAGCTACAAGAGTTCGCGGGTGCACCTGCGCACGCTGCCGACCGAGGGGCCGCAGGTGCTCCAGGGCCCCGGAGAGAACGCCGGCGCCATTGACATTGGCGACGGGCTCGCCGCCGTCTTCAAGATCGAGTCGCACAACCACCCCTCGTTCATCGAACCCTACCAGGGCGCCGCAACTGGCGTCGGCGGCATCATCCGCGACATCTTCACCATGGGCGCGCGGCCGATTGCCTTGATGAACTCACTGCGCTTCGGAGCCCTCGAGGCGCCAGGCACGAAGCGCCTGCTCGAAGGTGTCGTGGCCGGCATCGCCGGCTACGGGAACAGCATCGGCATCCCGACGATTGGCGGCGAGATCTACTTCGAGCCGAGCTACGCGGGCAACTGCCTGGTGAACGTGTTCTGTCTCGGCATCGCGAAGGCGACCGACATCATCAAGGGCGTGGCCTCGGGTGTCGGCAATCCCGTGTATTACGTCGGCGCGAAGACCGGCCGCGACGGCATCCACGGGGCGACCATGGCCTCCGCCGAGTTCGACGACCGAATCCGCCGAGAAGCGCCCGGCCGTCCAGGTCGGCGACCCGTTCATGGAGAAGCTGCTGCTGGAAGCCTGTCTCGAGGTGATGAAGACCGATGCGCTGGTCGGCATCCAGGACATGGGCGCAGCGGGACTCACCTGCTCCACGACAGAGATGGGATCGCGTGGCGGTGCCGGCGTCGAAATTGACGTATCGCTGGTGCCGCAGCGGGAAACCGGCATGACGCCGTACGAGATCATGCTGTCGGAATCGCAGGAGCGCATGCTGCTCGTCGTCAAGCGGGGCCGCGAGGCCGAAGTCGAACGTGTGTTCGAGAAATGGGATCTTCACGCCGTGCACATCGGCGATGTCACCGACGATGGGATGCTGCGGGTGAAGAACCGCGGAGAGGTCGTCGCCGAAATTCCGAATCGCGCTCTGACGGACGAGGCGCCGGTCTATCGTCGCCCGATGGAGAGGCCGGACTACCTCGACGAGGTCCGCACGCTCGACCTCGACGCGCTGTCGGATACCGCGTCGGGGACCGACACGCTGCTGCGCCTGCTCGGTGTGCCGAACATCGCGAGCAAAGAGCTGGATCTACCGCCAGTACGACCACATGGTGCAGACCAACACCGTGAACCTGCCGGGCGTTGGCGCCGGGGTGGTCCGCATCAAGGGTACCGACCGCGCGCTGGCGATGTCGGTGGACTGCAACGGCCGGTTCGGCTACCTCGACCCGAAGCGTGGGGCGATGCTGGCGGTCGCTGAAGCGTCGCGCAACGTGGCCTGCTCCGGGGCGAAGCCGCTGGCGACGACGAATTGCCTGAATTTCGGCAACCCCGAGAAGCCCGGAATCATGTGGCAGTTCGCACAGGCCGTCGAGGGTCTCGGTGAGGCGTGCCGCGCGCTGGACGTGCCGATCACCGGCGGTAACGTGTCGCTGTACAACGAGACCGACGGGAAGGCGATCTATCCGACGCCCACCATCGGCATCGTCGGGCTGCTCGAGCATGTCGATCGTGTCATGACGCGCCGGTTCAAGCACTCGGGCGACCTTGTCGTCCTGCTCGGCGAGGGGCGGGGCGAACTGGGCGGTAGTGAGTATCTGAAGACCGTGCACGATCTCGTCCGCGGCGTCCCTCCGTCGCTCGACCTCGAAGCGGAGCGAGCGCTTCAGGATCTGCTGGTAACACTGGCCGAGCAGCGGCTGGTGCACTCAGCCCACGACTGTTCCGATGGGGGCCTTGCCGTCACTCTCGCCGAGTGCATGTTCGGAAGTGGAGGCATCGGCGCCGAGGTGTCCATCGAAGGTCTCTCCGTATCAGCCGACGCGCGTGTGAACGTGGCCGCCGCGCTCTTCGGTGAGTCTGCCTCGCGCGTGGTCGTGTCAGCGTCGCCGGACAGCGTGACGGAGGTGCTGCAGCAGGCAGCTGCGGCTGGCGTGCCGGCGCGCGTCATCGGCGAGACAGGCGGAAACCGGCTGCGTATCGCAGTGGCTGGCGTTGTCGAAGTGGATGTGGCGATCGAGCAGGCCGAGCAGGTCTGGTCGGACGCTATCGGTCGCGTCTTCGTCAGAAAAGTGGCCTGACATGTTGGACAAGTTCAAGGATGAGTGCGGCGTCTTCGGCATCTTCGGGCACCACGAGTCCGCGAACATGACCTATCTCGGTCTGTATGCATTGCAGCATCGCGGACAGGAGAGCGCCGGCATCGCGGCATCGGACGGCAAGCTGGTTCGCGTCTCGAAAGCGATGGGCTACGTTGCCGACTGCTTCAACGGACAGACGCTGTCCCAGCTGCCAGGACATGCGGCCATCGGGCATGTTCGCTATTCGACGGCGGGTGAAAGCCGCCTGGCCAACGCGCAGCCGTTTCTCATCGACTGCGCGCACGGGCAGTTCAGCATCTGCCACAACGGCAACCTGACGAACGCGGACGACCTGCGCAACGAACTCGTCAGCCAGGGGTCGATCTTCCAGTCGGGCAGCGACACGGAAGTCGTTCTTCATCTGTACGCCAGGTCGAAGGCGCGCACCGCCGAGGACGCCGTCATCGAATCGGTCACCCAGTTGCAGGGGGCATTCTCGTTCCTGATGCTGACCGCCGATCGCATGATTGCGGTTCGCGATCCGCACGGGTTCCGCCCGCTGGCGCTCGGGCGTCTGGGCGATGCATATGTGGTGTGCTCCGAGACCTGCGCGATGGATCTGATCGGCGCGACGTATGTGCGAGACGTCGAGCCTGGCGAACTGCTGGTGATCAGCGCTGGCGGCGTGAAGTCCGTCAGGCCGTTTGGCGAGGCGCCGCTGGCGCACTGCGTTTTCGAGCACGTGTACTTCTCGCGGCCAGACAGCTACGTGTTTGGCAAGAGCGTGAACGAAGTGCGAACCAATCTCGGTCGCGTGCTGGCCCGTGAACAGCGCATCGACGCCGACGTGGTCGTGCCGATCCCGGACTCGGGTGTGTGTGCCGCGATGGGCTACGCCGACGAGGCGAACATTCCCCTGCGCATGGGCCTCATCAGGAACCACTATGTGGGCCGAACCTTCATCCAGCCGCAGTCCGCTATCCGTCACTTCGGTGTGAAGGTGAAGCTCAACCCCGTGCGCAGCATCCTGGAAGGCAGGCGCGTCATCCTCGTCGACGACTCGCTGGTAAGAGGTACCACCAGCCGCAAGATCGTACGGATGGTCCGCGCGGCCGGTGCCAGGGAAGTGCACGTCCGTATCAGCTGCCCGCCGACGATTTCGCCGTGCTTCTATGGTGTAGACACGCCGCGCCGGTCGGAGCTGATGGCAGCCACGCACACGCTGGACGAGATTCGCACGTATCTGGACTGCGACAGCGTGGCGTACTTGAGCATGGACGGCCTGATGCGGGCTGTTGGGGAAGGCAGCGGCAACTACTGCAGTTCCTGCTACACGGGCGTCTACCCGGTCGCCTTTCCCCGCGATGAGCGCAGCTACCTGCAACTCGCGCTCAAGCTGGACAAGGAAGCGGTGACAAACTGACATGTCCCGCGTGCCGCTCACGATCGCGCTGTTCGGGCTGACACTGAGCCTTCTGGCGTTCAGCGGTCGAGTGTCCGCGCAGGAACCGGCGGCGCCGCAGACGGTTGCCGCGGCTCAATTGCAGGGCGCCATCGACAAGCTCGGCTCGCTCGACTACGACACGCGGACCGGTGCGTCGCGGCTCGTTCGGCGAACGGCCGCTGCCCAGGCGGTGCCGGCGCTGTTGACGGCCGTCTCCCAGCACGCCGACGGATATGTCCGCTACCGCGCGCTGGTCCTCCTGACCGGGTTCAACGATCCGCGCACGCGAGACGCCATGCGCGAGTCGCTGGCCAGTCCGAATGACCGGCTGCGCACGGTCGCCTACAGCTTCTTCGAACACAATCCGAATCCCGAAGTGCTGCCGGAGTTACTGGCGGCACTGGACAAGGAGCAGGCTGAGTTCGTGCGCCCGGCGCTGATCCGCGCGCTGGCGGCTCACGGCAGCGATCGGCGGGTGCAGCAGGTGCTGGTGCGCGAGTCCGGCAGAGGCGAGGATTTCTTCCGCAGCGTCGTCATCGAGGCGCTCGGCGACTACAAGGCGACCTACGCGTTCGACGCCCTGAATGCGATCGCCAAGCTGGATGGCCCGCTGCTCGACGATGCCGCGTTGGCGCTTGGCAAGATCGGTGACAAGCGGGCGTTGGATACGCTCGCTGGACTGCAGCGGTCGGCACCGAAGACAGCGCAGCCCTTTGTGGCTGGCGCCATCTGCCTGCTCGGCGTCAACTGCGGATCGCACGAGAACTATCTGATCGAGACACTGAAATTCGCGGACCAGAACATCGGCTTCCAGGAACTGCTCCGAGGCGCCGCCTCCGGCCTTGCCGCGTTGGGGGTGGGTGGGCGAGAGACCTCGGTGACCGCGCTGCTCGACATCGGCATCCCATCCCGCGACCCGACCCGAGCGCCGGTCGCGCTGGCGCTGGGCACTGTCGCGCTGCGTAATACGCCGCTCATGTTGTCAGTGCTGAAAACCGCGCCCGCGCAGGGAGACGCGATCGGTCTCGTTGCGGAGGGATTCGACATGCTCGAGGAAGATCTCGACAAGGAGCGCTTTTTCGCGCTGGTGCGTCGGATCTACTGGGATTCGCCGGAGGGCTCGCCAGAAAGGAAGCTGATGCAGACCCTCATCGGGAAGTTGGATTTCTGATGGACTATCGACAGTCGGGCGTCGACATCGATGCCGGCAATGAAACAGTCAGGCGGATCAAGTCGCTGGCGCGCGGGACGTTCACTCCGGGAGTGCTGTCAGAGATCGGCTCGTTTGGCGGGCTCTTCAGCCTGAATGCTGCTGGTTTTACGGAGCCGGTGCTGGTGTCGAGCGCCGACGGCGTCGGCACCAAGCTCAAGGTCGCGTTCATGACCGGGCGGCACAACACGATCGGCGCGGACCTCGTGAACCATTGTGTGAACGACATTCTGGTGCAGGGAGCGCGTCCTCTCTTCTTCCTGGACTACCTCGCCACGGGACGGCTGTCGCCCGATGTCGCTGAGCAGGTCGTGAGCGGGGTGGCGCGGGCGTGCCGCGAGAACGGCTGCGCCCTGATCGGCGGCGAGACGGCCGAGATGCCGGGCTTCTATGCCGACGGCGAATATGACATGGCCGGGTTCATCGTTGGGGCGGTGGAACGGTCGAAGCTGATCGACGGCAGGAGCATCCGACCGGGCGACGCGCTGATTGGGTTGCGGTCCTCCGGGCTGCACACGAACGGCTATTCCCTGGCGCGCCGGGTTTTCTTCGAGGCGAGCGAACTGCGTGCCGACGAGTATGTGGCGGAACTGGGCGGAACGGTCGGCGATGTCCTGCTCGCCACCCACCGTTCGTACCTGCCTGCCGTGGGTCCGTTGCTGGATGCCGACGTGGTCAAAGGCATGGCGCACATCACTGGCGGCGGTATCACTGAGAATCTGCCACGCATCCTGCCTGATGGCTGCGCGGCAACGGTTGACCGGCGCGCCTGGTCGGTGCCCCCACTGTTCTCGTTCATCGCCGACCGGGGACACATTGTGCCAGACGAGATGTTCCGCGCATTCAACATGGGTATCGGTCTGATCATCGCCTGCGAATGGAGCGACCGCGATGGCGTGCTCGACCTGCTTCGCGGTGCAGGTGAAACCGGAGCGCTCGTCATCGGGCAGGTTATCGACGGCGACACCGCGGTGCGCTACGTCTCATGAGCCGTCGACTCGGCGTCCTCATCTCGGGCCGCGGTTCGAATCTGCAGTCGATTGTTGACGCCATTCACCGAGGCGAACTGGACGCGACCATTGCGGTTGTGGTCTCGAACCGGCCGGAAGCGGCGGGACTCCTGCGCGCGCGCGAGGCGGGGCTCGACGCGCTGTGCCTGCGGCAACGAGACTTTGACAGCCGTGACGCGTACGATGCTGCTGTTGCCGACGTGCTTCGCGCGCGTGACGTCGATCTCGTCTGCCTCGCAGGATTCATGCGCCTGATCGGTGCGCCACTGCTCGACGCGTTCCCGAATCGGATCCTCAACATCCATCCCTCGCTGCTGCCGGCGTTTCCAGGTCTCGAAGCCCAGAAGCAGGCGCTCGACCACGGTGTGCGGGTCAGCGGCGCAACCGTGCACCTGGTGACCGGCGAACTGGATGGTGGTCCGATCGTTCTGCAAGCCGCTGTTCCTGTCCTGCCCACTGACACCGTCGAGAGCCTGTCGGCGCGCATTCTCGTCGAAGAACATCGCCTCTATCCGCAGGCAGTGGCAGCGGTGCTCGGTGGACACTGGCACATCGAGGGTCGTCGTTTCGTAGCTGGCGCGGCGGCTGCGTCCGCTGTGTAGGTGCTGCACCCGCGAACGTCAGGTTCGCCTCGCGCCACCGGCCGCACGTCGGCAGCCACGATCGTGTGACGAGCGCTTCAATCCGCTGGCGAGAACGCCGCGTCGTGCGGCCGAAGCGTGAGCACCGCAACTTCTGGCGGGCAGTTGATCCGCACGGGCACGTAGACAGTGCCCACACCGCGGCTGACGAAGAGTCCTGTTCGATCCTGACGAGCGAAGCCGGACACGACCGAGAATTTCTGTGCCGCGACAGCGCCGAGCACCGGCAACACGACCTGGCCACCGTGTGTGTGGCCCGACAAGACCAGCGGCAAACCGAGGCCGGCCGCTTCGGTGAGGCGCCGCGGGTCGTGGGCCAGCAGAATTACGGTGCCGCTGGCGCCCCGTGTGATGGCGGCGATGTCGATCGCTCGCCTCGTCCAGAATCGAATCCCGGCCAGCTCGAGCGACTCGTTGCGGATCGTCAGGCGCGTCCGCGCATCGCGCAGCACGACGATTCCCTTCGCGCTGAGCGCAGCCGGCATATCGTGGTCATCGTCGTGGTTGCCGAGAATGGCGAAGACCCCGTGCGGTGCCGAGAGGCCACTCATCGACTCCGCAGCCGCGCTGACGTAACCGCGATCGCCCCACGTCACGTAATCGCCACCGAGGACGATCAGGTCGGGTCGTGCACGCATGAGCGTGTCGACCGCCGCGGCGACGTCCTCGTGCGACACCCATCGGCTGCGATGCACGTCGGTCAGCAGCCCGACGCGAAGGCCCGAGAGCGGCGGAGGCAGCCCGTTGACCGGCACATCGCGCTCGGTCAAGGTCAGCGCGTGCCGCTCGTAGAGATAGCCGTACGCGCCGCCGCCCCCGACCACGCCGACACCGGCGGTGATCATGGTCTGCAGCAGGGCGCGGCGGGTCATGGCCATCCGTTGATATAGTAAATCGCAAATCCATGGCGAATCTCTTCGACGAACTGACGTGGCGCGAGCTTGTCTACGATGCGACCGAGG